>NZ_JBXWOB010000001.1:0-1063661 GCF_059610685.1 Ruegeria sp. CDSC052 | reverse complement strand
CGCTGACGGCCCAGCTCGGACGTGATCGAGCCGAACAGCTCTGGGTCGCGCGCTGAGAGAGACTGGGTGAAAAAACCGGTATCACGTAGATTGGCGTTCATGGGGGCTCCACAATGCTGGGATTTCTTGCGGATTTCCTATCGGAAACGGGGCATCGGCAAAAGGCTTAAAGCGACGATTTGGCCAACGGTGGCGTCAAGTCTGGTCTATAGGGGAAAGGTATGATTGTTTCGGAACCAAATGTGCAGCACTGGAAACCACAATAGATGATTCAAAGAATCGCTTTTCTTGCCAGCGACGCCAAGGTGGCTCAAACCGCACGCGACAAACTGGTCAGGCGCTATGGCAATGCGGCGCCGCGTGATGCAGGTGTAATTGTCGCGCTGGGTGGGGACGGCTTTATGCTGCACACTTTGCACAACATGCAGCACCTCGATACGCCCGTATATGGCATGAATCGTGGAACAATCGGGTTCCTGATGAACGAGTTCCACGAAGAAGATCTGATGGACCGTCTTTCCGCCGCTGAAGAAGAGGTCATCAACCCGCTGGCGATGCGCGCGATGGATCAGTCCGGAAAGATCCATGAGGCGCTAGCCATCAATGAGGTCTCTTTGCTAAGGGCAGGCCCTCAGGCGGCGCGGCTGAGGATCAGTGTGGACGGTCGCGTGCGCATGGATGAATTGGTTTGCGATGGCGCTTTGCTGTCAACGCCAGCAGGATCGACGGCTTATAACTATTCCGCGCATGGGCCAATCCTGCCGATTGGATCGGATGTTCTAGCCCTGACAGCGATTGCAGCCTTTCGTCCGCGACGCTGGCGGGGCGCGCTGCTGCCCAAAATCGCCCAGGTTCGGTTCGATGTGTTGGACGCGGACAAGCGGCCGGTCATGGCGGATGCGGATTCAAATTCATTTCCGGATATTGATTGGGTCGAAATTCGATCTGAACCGGCGATTCGGCACCGTATCCTGTTCGACCCGGGCCACGGCCTGGAAGAGCGTCTGATTTCGGAACAGTTCACCTAAATGGAAGGTCAGGTACGAATTAATCGCGCTTGTGTGAACCAGTTCACATGAATCCGATTAACATTAAGGTACTGTGAACTTGCCTGGAGAACACGCCATGGTGGAAGTGAGTGGCCATCAACGGCGGTTTCGAAATGAACGTGCAGTTTATGTGCGGGCGAGGGTAGGTGGTGCTACGCTCGTTATCGGATTTCTAGGCATATTTTAGAAAGCGGACCCCGGGTACAAAACCCCGGGGTCAATTTTTTTGGACAACGTTTATTTAGAAGGACGTCCCCATTTTCTTCCACAATGGCAGGCACATTTGCCCCACCCGGTCTTCTATTGCCGCGGCGGCGTCTACGGCCATATCCTCGCGCCATCTGCGGGCTGCGATCTGGATGTTGATCGGCTGCGGCCCATGCGGCAGCTCGGCCAGCCGCGCCGGAACACATGCCGCGGGCAGGCCGATGAAGTTCATCGCATAGGAATAGACCGCACAGCCCAGAACTTCATGCACGCCCTCGGCGCCCTCGGTGTCTCGGTCCGGTTTGAAGAACGGCTGTGGCAGGAATGGTGACAGGACCAGAGGATAGTTTTGCATGAACAGAGACCACTCGCGCGCATAGTGGCTGCGTTTGGCCAGCATTTCGATAAGGTCTGTGCCAACTATGGGTGGGAATTCCTGAAAGTAGACCTCGAATATGTCGCGGATTGTTTTTGATCCCGCAGCCTCGATATCGGCTTTCAACAAGGTCAGAACTTCACCCATCAGGGCGCGGTACCCACCACGACCAGCTTCAAAGATATCGGGTGGTGCGACCTCTTCCACTACATAGCCTGCTTCGATCAATGCATCGCGTGCCGTATCCAGAGCCTTGCCGACTTCGGGATGCAAATCGTATCCAAAGGTCTGCTTGGTGAAGGCGACCTTGATCGGGCCGGTTTGGTCCTCACCCCGCCACGGCATCGGCACGTGAAACGGATCGCGCGGATCGGGCGCGATCAAGCTGGGCATGGACAGGTGCAGGTCCGCTGCGGAGCGCGTGATCAGACCCTGCACCGACATCGATTGTGCCAGTATGCCCCGTTCTGCCGATTGGCTGGGATTCCACGCCGGAACACGACCCAGACCCGGTTTGACGGTGACCGCCCCATTGGCGGCGGCAGGAAATCGCAGGCTGCCCCCTATATCGTTGCCATGGGCCAGCGCACCGATCCCAGCCATCACAGCCGCGCCCGCGCCACCAGAAGATCCCCCGGGCGAGATATGACGCCCCCAGGGGTTATACGTGCGGCCATGCAGTTCGTTGTCTGTGTCAGCACGGAATGAAAATTCGGGCGTGTTTGTGCGACCGATGACGATGGCGCCCGCCTTTTGCAGGTTGGAAACAACCGGCGCATCATCCGGGGCGATCACGTCTTTCAGGGCAACGACCCCATTCGAGGTCGCATGTCCTTTTTGATCGACGTTGATCTTGATGGTGACCGGCACACCATGCAGGGGGCCAGGCTGCTCTCCGCCACTGACCGCCTTATCCAGATTTCGCGCACGGTCCAGCGCTTGTGAACTCAGATCTTCAACAACCGCATTCAGCGCAGGATTGACCTGTTGCATCCGGTCGATGGAGGCTTTGACGGCCTCTTCCGCGCTGATTTCCCTGTTGCGCGTCAACGCGGTCAGATCGGTGGCGTTCAGACGCCAGATGTCGGTTTCTGTCATGGGGCCTCACTGTCTTGGTCAGACAGTAGAGGCCCGGTGTCAGGTTGCAAGAGGCGGCAGGCGCGCCGATTTTCTACTGGGCGTAGCCGATGGATTTGAGGGCCTCGGTGATCTCGTCCAGAATCGCCGGATCGTCGATGGTGGCGGGCATCTTGTAGTCCTTGCCATCCGCAATCGAGACCATGGTTCCGCGCAATATCTTGCCCGACCGCGTCTTGGGCAGCCGGTCGACAACCACGGCCAGCTTGAAGGCAGCGACCGGTCCGATCTTTTCGCGAACCAACTTGACGACATCCTGAACGACGTCACCGTGGTCCCGATCACAGCCCGCATTTAGGCACAAGAAGCCAACCGGCATCTGGCCCTTCAGCTGATCCGACACACCGATCACGGCGCATTCGGCAACGTCAGGGTGCGCGGCCAGAACCTCTTCCATGCCGCCGGTGGACAGACGATGGCCCGCGACGTTGATCACGTCATCGGTGCGCGCCATGATGTAGAGGTACCCGTCCTCATCAACCATGCCCGCATCGCCGGTTTCATAATATCCGGGAAAGTGATTCAGGTACGAGCTTTTGAACCGGTCTTCGGCGTTCCACAGCGTTGGCAGAGTGCCGGGGGGCAGGGGCAGCTTTACCGCAATCGCGCCCAGCTCTCCGGGTTTCATCGGGTGGCCACCTTCGTCCAGGATCTGCACATCGTAACCGGGCATCGGCTTGGCAGGTGACCCTAGCTTGGTTGGCAGTTCTTCAATCCCCAGCGGATTGCCCGCGATGGTCCAACCGGTTTCGGTTTGCCACCAATGGTCGATGACCGGAACGTTCAGCGCGTCTTTGGCCCATTCGATCGTGTCGGGATCCGCCCGCTCTCCGGCCAGAAACAGGGCTCGCAGGCAGGAGAGGTCGTATTCAGGGATTAATTCCCCCTTGGGATCTTCACGTTTGACCGCGCGGATTGCGGTGGGAGCAGTGAAGAAACTGCGAACATTATGCTCGGATATCACCCGCCAGAAGGTTCCTGCGTCTGGGGTTCCAACCGGCTTGCCCTCGAACACTATCGTGGTGTTGCCGTGGATCAGCGGCGCGTAGCAGATGTATGAGTGGCCAACGACCCAGCCGACATCCGAGGCCGCCCAGAACACATCGCCGGGGTCTACGTTATAGATGTTCTTCATCGTCCAGTTCAGCGCGACCAGATGACCGGCAGTTGGCCGCACAACCCCTTTGGGCGCTCCGGTCGTGCCCGATGTATACAGGATATAAGCTGGATCATTGCCATCGACAGGAACACATTCCGCAGGCTCAACACCGTACTGGAACCCGTGCCAGTTGAAATCACGCCCCTCGATCAAATGCGCAACCTCTTGTTCGCGCTGGAATATCACGCAGAAATCGGGCTTGTGGCTGGCAAGTTCGATGGCACCGTCAAGCAGCGGTTTATAATGCACCACACGGCCCGGCTCCATCCCGCAAGAAGCGGCGATGATTGCTTTTGGTTTGGCGTCATCAATACGGACCGCCAATTCGTTGCTTGCAAAGCCACCAAACACAACCGAGTGCACCGCACCCAGCCGGGCACAGGCCAACATCGCCTCAAGCGCTTCGGGGATCATCGGCATATAGATGATAACCCTGTCGCCCTTTTCGACACCTTTTGCCCGCAATGCCCCGGCCAAAGTAGCGACCCGATTGCGCAGTTCGACATATGAGATCTCGCGCTTGGTGTGGGTGATTGGGCTGTCATAGATGATGGCCGTCTGTTCACCGCGACCATTCTCGACATGGCGATCAACTGCATTCCAGCAGGTGTTGACCCTGGCATCACAGAACCATTCATAAAGAGGAGCATTGTCGTCAAACAAAGCCTTGCTGGGTGGCCGAACCCAATCAATTCCTTTTGCAGCTTCCATCCAGAATGCCTCTGGATCGGATTTCCAGCTCTGGTAAACGTCCTGATATGCCACTTTGGTCTCCTCCGAAAAATCCCTGCACCGTGTCTAGGGCGGGGTATAGGGGGCAGACAAGCGGTCGAAGTGACGGGGCGTCACTTTATCGCAAAATATTTGCAGATGTATAAGAATTTCCCTGCTAATTTTTGCAAACCTGTCGGCAATTTATGGATTTTGCGCGCCGAATTCACAGTTTTGCAAAACTGCAAATGTATTGGTGCAAATATGAAGGAATCAGTCCGGGCACCTGTTTCGGTGCCCGGAGGGGATCCGTGACCCTTTACCCGTAATGAGCGACAGGCGTTCCTGCGATCGCCGCCATGTTCAGTAACCCGCGTGCGGTGATCGAGGGGGTCACGATATGTGCCTTGTTGCCCATACCCATCAGGATCGGGCCAACTTCCAGCGCGTTGGCCTTCATCTTCAGGATGTTGCGCACACCGCTGGCGGCATCTGCGTGGGCAAATATCAGGACGTTGGCGACACCTTCTAGACGTGAATGCGGGAAGATGCGCGACCGCAGTTCAGGGTCAAGCGCTACGTCCAGATTCATCTCACCCTCATATGTGAAATCGCGCGGCTCCGAGTCCAGAATCTCCAAAGCGGCCCGCAGGCGCTTGCCCGAGCCTTCGGCCTGATTGCCGAATTGAGATTGCGAACAGAACGCGATTTTTGGCTCCAACCCGAAACGCCGGACATGACGGGCCGCGCCCAGGGTGGTTTCGGCAAGCTCTGCAGGCGTTGGTAATTGCCTCACATGTGTATCGGCGATGAACAAGGGGCCGTCTTCAAGAACCATCAGAGACAAAGCGCCATGTGCGCGCAGGTCGCCATTGGCCAACACCTGTTCGACATAGCTTAGGTGCCAGCGGTATTCGCCAAAGGTTCCGCAGATCAGGCTGTCGGCCTCGCCACGCTGGACCATGATCGCCCCAATGGCTGTGCTGTTGGTGCGCATGATGGCCTTGGCCAGATCAGGGGTGACACCGCGGCGCTGCATGATCTGGTGATATGAGGTCCAGTAATCATAGTAGCGATTGTCATGTTCCGGGTTCACGATCTGAAAATCCTCGCCGGGACGCACGGTCAGGCCCAGGCGCTCGCATCGCGCTTCGATGACTTCGGGACGTCCGATCAGGATCGGTGTTTCCGTGGTTTCTTCCAGAATGGCCTGAGCGGCGCGCAGCACACGTTCGTCCTCGCCCTCGGCAAATACTATTCGGCGCGACGCAGCTGCTGCGGCCTCGAAAACCGGGCGCATGATCAGGGCGGATTTGAAAACCGTCTGGTTCAGGCGCTCTTTATAGGCCTCCATATCTGGAATCGGACGCCTGGCAACGCCACTGTCCATAGCCGCCCGGGCCACTGACGAGGACACAACAGCGACGAGGCGCGGGTCAAAAGGTTTTGGGATCAGATAGTCAGGTCCGAAGGTCAGTTGCTCGCCCTTATAGGCGGCGGCGGCTTCTGCACTGGTCGTTGCCCGGGCCATATCAGCGATACCGTCTACGCAGGCGATCTGCATAGCGTCGTTAATTTCGGTCGCACCAACATCCAGGGCGCCCCGGAAGATGAAAGGAAAGCACAGAACGTTGTTCACCTGATTGGGAAAATCACTGCGACCGGTTGCGATGATCGCATCGGGGGCCACTTCGCGAGCTGCGTCCGGCAGAATCTCGGGCGTCGGGTTAGCCAGCGCGAAGATGATTGGTCTGTTGGCCATTTTCGCGACCATTTCGGGTTTCAGGACATTCGGTCCGCTAAGCCCCAGAAACAGATCGGCATCCCCGATCACGTCATCCAGCGTGCGCAGATCAGTCTTTTGCGCAAATTGGCTCTTGTGCGGGTTCATGTCCTCGGCTCGCCCTTCATAGACAAGCCCGTGAATGTCACACAGCCAGATGTTTTCGCGTTTCACACCCAGCTTCACCAGCATGTTCAGGCAGGCGATCCCAGCCGCGCCTCCGCCGGTCGAGACGATTTTGATATCCTCGAACTTTTTCCCGGCAACGTACAGCGCGTTCTTGGCAGCGGCGCCCACGACGATTGCGGTGCCGTGCTGGTCATCGTGAAAAACGGGGATGTTCATCCGCTCGCGGCACAGTTTTTCGACAATAAAACAATCGGGGGCTTTGATGTCCTCAAGATTGATTGCCCCGAACGTGGGTTCCAGCGCGCAAACGATATCGGCCAGCTTTTCGGGGTCGGATTGGTCAACCTCGATGTCGAAACAGTCGATCCCTGCGAATTTCTTGAACAGAACCGCTTTGCCTTCCATCACCGGCTTAGAAGCCAGAGCGCCTATATTGCCCAGGCCCAGCACTGCTGTTCCGTTCGAGACCACGCCAACAAGATTGCCCCGCGCAGTGTAAAGCTCGGCGTTGGATGGGTCGGCCTTGATTTCCAGGCTGGCCTCGGCGACGCCGGGCGAGTAGGCGCGCGCCAGATCCCGACCGTTGGCCATGGGTTTCGTAGCCCTGATTTCGAGCTTTCCAGGCTTTGGGTGAGCGTGATAATCAAGCGCGGCCTGTCGCAGGTTGGGAGTGTCAGACATAGGCAATTCATCTCCGTTCCGAATTTGGTTGAAGGGTTAAACTATTTCTGGCGCCTTGGCTACGTGACGTCACTTCATAAATGGATTTTTGCCAAACACGGCCGTAGGTTGAATTATGTTCTAATATGGTTACGGTCGCGCATCTTCATATTCGGCACCGCTTCCACAGGAGATCGAAGGCCCAAGATGACCCCGGAAAAACAATCTCAGTCGATACCCGTCACAACCGATACCAAGCGGTCCTTTGGGCTGGACCAGCCGCTGTTTCGTGCAGCGATTGGAGTTGCGTTGCTGATCTTGGTGGTCCTCTGTATCTGGCCGGTGCAGGCGATGTCCCTCAGCCATGAGGGTGGCCCGTTCGAATCCATTTCGGCCGCGGCGCTTGTTCTGGCCGGGGGCATTGCGCTTTTCCGGTATCGCGGGATTTCCCGTCTCTATATCGGTCTCGTCTGTTTGCTGCTGGCAGAGCGCGAACTTGCTGCGGATATCTATGCCGTAGATAGCTTGCCATATGAGATTCTGAATGGGCTGGACACGCTGCTCGATATGAACGCGGTTCGCGTCATCCTGGCTGTTTTGGTTCTGGGCGGCTTGCTCTGGCACGGGGTGCCAAACGGGTGGCGTGCGTTCAAGCATCGGGTCCCGTTTCTAATGGTGTTCTTTCTGGCCGGTATGTGTGCGGTGGTTGCGCAGGGGTTGGAAGAAGTCAGTGGCGCACTGAAAGACGACCTGTCGGACCAGATGATCATGCGTTTGTTTGTGTTGGAAGAAACGCTTGAGATGTTCTTTTCGATTGGCATTTTGGCTTCTGTTCTGATCGGATGGCCCAAAGCCACGACCGAAGAGAACTTGAATGACCAGCAATCAGACCAAAGCTGAGATTCGTCTGCCGACGCAGGAATTACGTGACGACATCCCGTTTTTTACCAAGGTACTGGGGATGCGGATGGATATGATCTATCCGGCTGATGACCCTCGGGTCGCCGTGTTCTCGGGGCATGGATTGCGATTACGGATCGAACAGGATGCACCCGAGGCGCCCGGAATGTTGCGCATTCTGACCGAAAATCCGGATCAGTTTGCGGCTGGCCAGCGCAGTTTGGTCGCGCCGAACGGGACGCGTGTCGAAATTGATGAACTGAACCCGCCGATGGTGATGCCGGATACCGTGCATTCCTTTGTCGTGCGCAGACTCAAGGATCAGGCCCCGTGGGTCATCGGGCGCGCCGGAATGCATTATCGCGATCTGGTACCCGATCGCTTGGGCGGGTCGATCATTGCCAGCCATATCCGCATTCCCGATGGCGGTCCGGTTCCGGACATGGTGCATTTCCACAAGGTCGGGTTTCAGTTGATTTTCTGCATCCATGGCTGGGTCGATGTGGTTTACGAGGATCAGGGCGACAAGATGCGCCTGACCGCCGGCGATTGCTTTATTCAGCCGCCCGAAATCCGCCATCGTGTGTTGGAAGCATCGGACAATGTGCAGGTGATCGAAATTGGTGTTCCCGCCGAACATGTCACCGAAATCGACCACGAAATGCAGTTGCCAACCCCGCAATTCCGCCCGGATCGCGAATGGCAGGGCCAGCGCTTTGTCTACAACCGGGCCGAGGGGGCAGAATGGGGGCCGTTCCGTTTGCCGGGCTACATCTGTCGCGACACCACGATTGCCCAGAACACGATGGGTGTCGCAGGCGTTCAGGTGGTGCGTCGGGGGCAGGGTGACACCGCCTGGGCTAAACATGATACCGATATTCATTTCACCTTCGTTATGAACGGTGAGCTTACGCTTGAAGGCGAGGGGCGCGACCCGTATCGGCTGGAACAAGGTGATGCCTTTGTCATTCCACCGGGCATGCGGACACGCCTGTCTGATCCGACCGATGATGTTGAACTGCTTGAGGTCACGCTGCCTGGCGTGTTCAATACGGTTCTGGATTAAGCATTTTGGCTCAGGAATTCTGCGCTCGGGGCTTCAATTCCCCGGGGGCTTTCATTTAGGGTATGACTTTCTGACCAGATGATCAAAAAATGGGGAATCGCCATGAGCTTGAAAGACGCAGCCTTGTCCGTGCGGGAAAACGCCTATGCGCCTTATTCCAATTTCAAGGTCGGCGCGGCGATCCGGTCCCTGTCGGGGCAGATCTACTCCGGTTGCAATGTGGAAAACGTGGCCTATCCCGAAGGCACTTGCGCCGAGGCCGGAGCCATTGCCGCCATGGTCGCTGCTGGCGAGCAGGAACTGACCGAGGTTTACGTGGTCGCGTCGTCTCCTCAGCCAGTACCGCCGTGCGGGGGGTGCCGCCAGAAACTGGCCGAGTTCGGCAAGCGTGACGTCAAGGTGGTATTGGCCAGCTTGGACGGGGCGGAGTTGAAAACCACTATCGGGGATCTGCTGCCAGGCGCATTTGACGCCTCGCATATGGAGGTTGTCTGACCCCATGGACGCCCGCTCGATCATCGCAAAGTTGCGCCGCAAGGATATACCCTCCGCCGAGGAACTGCACTGGTTTGCCCAGGGGCTTGCCGATGGTGGGGTCAGTGACGCGCAGGCAGGGGCCTTTGCGATGGCGGTTTGCATGGGTGGGTTGGGTGCGCAGGGCCGTGCCGATCTGACCATTGCGATGCGCGACAGCGGCGATGTCCTGAACTGGGATGTGGAAGGTCCGGTAATCGATAAACACTCGACCGGGGGTGTGGGCGACAGCGTCAGCCTGGTACTGGCCCCCGCACTGGCCGAGCTTGGGGCCTATGTGCCAATGATTTCTGGCCGGGGACTGGGACATACGGGCGGCACGTTGGACAAACTTGAATCCATCCCCGGTGTGACCACCCAGATCAGCCAGGACCGGCTGGTGCAGGTGCTGAACGAAACGGGGGCAGCCATTGTCGGCACCACCGGGCAAATCGCGCCAGCGGACAAACGGCTTTACGCCATTCGGGATGTCACGGCGACAGTAGAAAGCCTCGACCTGATCACCGCGTCGATCCTGTCGAAAAAGCTTGCAGCCAGCCCGGATGCACTGGTGCTGGACGTTAAGGTTGGCAGTGGGGCCTTTATGAAAACCCTTGATGACGCGCACAATCTGGCACAGGCGCTGACTGAAACCGCCAACGCTGCAGGGTGTCGGACCTCAGCAGTCATAACCGATATGAACCAGCCGCTTGCCTCTGCGCTGGGCAATGCACTTGAGGTGGATGAGGTCATGAAGGTATTGACCCAAGCGCCTGACGCGCCGTTGGCTGTGATCTCTGCCGAACTGGGTGGGGTTCTGTTGGCTGACGCCGGTATGTTTGCCACTTCAGAAGAAGGCCGGGACAAAATCGCCAAGGTCATCCGCGATGGCCGTGCCGCAGAACGGTTTGGCCGCATGATGGCCGCAGTTGGGGCACCCATTCACTTTGTCGACGATTGGTCGCGCTATTTACCCGAAGCCAGCGTGATCCTGGAAGTGCCCGCTCCCGCTGCGGGCTATGTAACCACGATAGACGGAGAGGCGCTGGGCCTTGCGGTTGTCGAATTGGGTGGCGGACGTCAGGTTGAAAGCGATGTGATCGACCCTGCGGTCGGGCTGTCAGATCTGGTGCGACTGGGCGACCGGGTCGAAAAAGGCGTTCCATTGGCTGTCGTCCATGCCGCCCGCGAGGATGCCGCGCGACGTGCGGCTGATGCTGTTCAAAAGGCGATCACGCTTGGAACGGGTAAACCAGTGGTGCCATCCCTTGTCCACGAGAGGATCACGCCATGAGCCGCGCCTTCCTTGTGGTGATGGATTCTGTGGGTATCGGCGGCGCGCCCGATGCTGATCAGTTCTTTAATGGCGACATGCCGGATACTGGGGCAAACACTCTGGCCCATATCGCGCAGGCTTGTGCACAAGGTCAGACGGAAGAGGGGCGATCCGGGCCTTTGCATCTACCGCATTTGGATGCGCTGGGGTTGGGTGCTGCGGCACGGCTGGCCTCGGGTGCGGAAACGCCGGGTTTGCTGGCCCAGCCGACAGGTCTGTGGGGTTGCGCCTGTGAGGATTCACCGGGCAAGGACACGCCATCGGGGCATTGGGAGCTAGCAGGGCTGCCTGTGCCGTGGCACTGGCATTACTTTCCAAATACAACACCATCATTTCCGGCTGATCTGAGCAAGGCCGCAGCCGAGGCCGCCGGAACCGAAGGGATTTTGGGGGATTGCCACGCCTCGGGCACCACGATCATCGCCGAATTGGGGGCCGAGCATATGCGAACCGGTTGGCCGATCTGCTATACCTCGGCCGACAGTGTCTTTCAGATCGCCGCGCATGAAGAAAGTTTCGGCCTAGACCGTCTGCTTGACCTCTGCCGCGCGCTGGCCCCACGTTTGCACCAGATGAAAGTGGGGCGTGTGATCGCACGGCCCTTTGTCGGCTCGCCCGAACAAGGGTTCACCCGCACGACCAACCGCAAGGATTTTGCCATCGTGCCGCCCGCTCCGGTGCTGACGAACTGGTGTCAGGATGCGGGCCGCCGTGTTCATGCAGTGGGCAAGATCGGCGATATCTTTTCCATGCAGGGAATCGACACACTGCGCAAAGGGTCGGATGCTGACTTGATCGGTCATCTGTCCGATTTGGTCGATGAGGCTGAAGAGGGCAGCCTGACCTTCGCCAATTTTGTCGAGTTCGACAGTCTCTATGGCCATCGGCGCGACATCAGCGGCTATGCCCGCGCGCTGGAATGGTTTGACCAAGAGATAGGTGCAATTCTGACCCGGTTGCGCCCCGATGACCTGATGTTGTTGACCGCTGATCACGGCAACGACCCAAGCTGGATCGGCACCGACCACACGCGTGAGCAAGTACCTGTCCTGATTGCAGGGCAGGGTGCGGGGCAGATCGGTCAGGTCAAATTCGCCGACATTGCCGCCAGTATCGCGCATCACCTGAATATCCCGGCACAAGGGCCGGGGCGGAGCTTTCTATGACTGTCGTTGACCTACCCAAGATTGAACTGCACTTGCATCACGAAGGTGCCGCGCCGCCTGCCTTCATCCGTCAGCTGGCGCATGAAAAGCGCATCGACCTCAGCGGGATTTTCAAACCTGATGGGTCATATGATTTCCGGGATTTCGCCCATTTCCTCAGCGTATATGAGGCCGCCTGTGAAGTGCTGAAATCGCCTGAGGATTTCCGCCGTCTGACGTTGGCTATTCTTGAAGAAAGCGCGGCGAACGGGGTGGTGTATTCGGAAAGCTTTCTGAGCCCCGATTTCTGTGGCGGTGGCGATTTGGTGGCCTGGCGCGACTATCTAAGTGCCATTCAGGATGCCGCTGATGAAGCCGAGCGGAAGTACGATATCACTCTGCGCGGCGTGGTGACCTGTGTCCGGCATTTCGGACCCCAACAGGCCAAGCTCAGTGCATATTGTGCTGCTGAAACTGCGGGCGACTGGATTACTGGGTTCGGTATGGGGGGCAATGAATCCATGGGGGTTCAGGGCGACTATAAGTGGGCGTTTGACTGCGCGCGCGAGGCCGGACTGTGCCTGACCACCCATGCCGGAGAGTTCGGCGGGCCGGATAGTGTCCGCGATGCGATCCGTGATCTGGGAGTTGAACGCATAGGCCATGGCGTGCGTGCGATCGAAGATCCCGACCTTGTGCATGAGATCGTTGATCGTGGTGTGACGCTCGAGGTTTGCCCGGGCTCGAACGTGGTTCTGGGCCTGTTTCCCGACTTTGCCAGCCATCCGATTTCCAAGTTGCGCGAGGCAGGTGTCAAGGTCACCGTGTCCACCGACGATCCGCCGTTTTTCCACACCACAATGCGGCGTGAATATGAGATGTTGGCCAAAGCTTTCGGTTGGGAGGCCGAGGATTTTGCCGCCCTGAATGAAACCGCCCTGAATGCGGCTTTTTGCGATGAAGCGACCCGTGCGCGGGTCAAGAAAAGACTGGAGATATCATGAGCGAACACCTGACCGTCGTCGACCACCCGTTGGTGCAGCATAAATTGACGCTCATGCGGGACAAGGTCACTTCGACCGCCGAATTCCGTCAGTTGCTGCGTGAGATCACCTTGCTTCTGGCCTATGAAATCACGCGGGAAATGCCATTGACCACGCGCCATATCGAAACCCCGATGGAAGAGATGGACGCCCCCATCCTGGCAGGTAAGAAACTGGCGTTGGTCTCTATCTTGCGCGCCGGTAACGGAATGCTGGACGGCGTTTTGGAACTGATCCCCTCGGCCCGTGTTGGCTTTGTTGGCCTGTACCGCGATGAAGAGACTTTGAAGCCCGTCCAATATTACTTCAAAGCGCCCGAGGGGCTGAAGGACCGTTTGGTCATTGCTGTCGACCCGATGCTGGCAACCGGCAACAGCTCGGCCGCTGCGATTGATTTGCTGAAAGAGGCTGGCGCGACGGATATCCGTTTCCTCTGCCTGTTGGCCGCCCCCGAAGGTGTTGCCCGCATGAAAGAGGCGCACCCGGATGTTCACATCGTCACCGCCGCACTGGACCGTGAGCTGAACTCAAAAGGCTATATCATGCCAGGTCTGGGCGATGCGGGTGACAGGATGTTCGGGACCAAGTAAGCGGGCTTATCCGCCGCAGATATTCTGCAGCCGGACCCATTCGCGATCTGGCAGTATCTGTTGCAGAGGCTGGCCCGCCATCGGGTCGGCCTCGATCAGGCCCAGCACGGTTTCACCTGTGACGTCCGTCGCATAGGCAAAGGGGACCGAGGGCAAAGCTGCCTCGGCAAAAATTTCCAGCAGGTTCTCGTCTGGTACAGCCGGACGGGGTTCTGATAGAACTTCTTCGGTATAACTGTCGACAATCTGAGGTGTCAGCTCACCGGTTGTCAGCAGGCGGAACGCAGATCTGATGCCGGTCCGGTCCAGCAGATCATCCAGTGGGTCCTGTGCCTGCACACGTGCACGTTCCGCAAGGATGTACCCGGCCACGACCGAGGGGTCCTCGTGATCTTCGACCAGAGATCGGTTCAACAGGACAACTCCACCCGGCAGGGTCAGGCTGGTCTGTACTCCGGCTGGTAGGATAACGATTGCGCGCACGCCCGTTCTTGCAGCCAGATGATCCAGTGCTTCCTGAGTGCCCTCGGACACGCAGGCGCGGCCTGACACTCTTTCGATGCGCCTCAGGATCGTGTCGCCGATGTCGATACGTTTGATTTCGGGAACGACGGATACGACATGGTTTTGTAACGCTGACGGTAACCACAACAGCATGAGCGCGGCCACAGCAGCCACAACCCCGGCCACGCTGAACCACCGCAAACGCCCGGGGTGGGGGCGTGACCGGTCGATGGCACGCTGCAGACGGTCAATGGCTTCGATCATCGTGGTTTCGGATTGGGCCAGTTCCAACGTCTCTTGCGGGTCGCCATCCGGGTGGTAAATTGCAGGGAAAACACCGGGGTTCTGGCGCTCTAACGCGGCCAGCGACCAATGCGTCAGTGCCCGGTCGTTGAAATCCGATATCGTCAGCGTCGCTTCGCCAATCGACACAACAACCTCGCGCCGCTGAACATCGGGCGAGGGGCGCCACAGACCGGTGGCTTCGATCCGCTGGAACTGTTTCAGTGCCGTCATCGGGGTGATGTCTGCTCGTTCTTAATTGGAGCCAGCTTAACACGCTAAATTCAACCGGCGCAAACCTGTTGCGCGATGTTCAGGAAATGTGCTGGATACCTAGACGAGCGGAATATTCTGTTACCGCTCTCCATCATGCCGCGGGGAAAATGATGCAGGCGGACACCCAGACTTCACCGGTTTTGGCCTCGGTGCTGATGGTCAGTGCTATGGCAATCATCGGCGTGATTGATAATGTGGTCATCTTGGTGGCCGAAACGATCGGTCTGTGGCAGTTCCATTTCAGCCGGGCACTGCTCATGCTACCGCTGATAATGGGCCTGTCACTGCTTGGGCTGGGCCGCTTGCGCCCGATTAGGCTTGGCCCCGTGATCCTGCGTAGTGTTCTCATCACATTGGCCATGTTGTTCTATTTTGCCTCGCTTGCGCTGATGCCGATTGCTCAGGCGTTGGCGGGTTTGTTCACGTCGCCGATCTTTGTGCTGTTGATTACAACCGTCGCCATGAAGCAACGGATAGGCCCATGGCGTATTCTGGCCGTTGCAGTAGGGTTTGCTGGGATTTTGTGCGTGTTGCAGCCGAATCCCGGCGAGTTTGATGCAAAAACGCTGTTGCCGGTCGCCGGAGGGCTGTTCTACGCGTTCAGTTCAGTCATCACCCGAAGCCACTGCGCGCAGGAAAGCACAACGGCATTGCTGGCGGCTATGGTGACAACCTTGGGAGTGGCCGGAGCGGTAGGGCTGATCGTGTTATCCTTGTTTCCGGGGGTTCCGGTCGCTGGGCCGGAGGGCTTCGTCACCCGTGGCTGGGTCTGGCAAATGGGACCGGCAATTCCTTGGATTATAGTTCAGGCAATAGGGTCGACGATTGCGGTATTCATGCTGATCAAATCCTATCAGATCGGTGAGACCTCTTATGTGGCGGTGTTTGAATACTCGGTGATGATATTTGGACCCTTGTTCGCCTGGAGGGTCTTTGGGCAGAATATCGGTGTTCTGCAGATCCTCGGCATATGCCTGATCGCAACGGCCGGAGTTCTGCTGGCCTGGCGGTCCACGCGTTCCGCCGCTACAGAGTCCGCATCGTGATCATTTCGCGCGGTCGCTCTTATATCTTCGTCCACATTCCCAAAACTGGAGGGACATCTTTGTCGCTGGCTTTGGAACAGCGCGCGATGAAGGATGATATTTTGCTGGGAGATACGCCCAAGGCAAAGAAACGCAATAGGCGGATCAAACAGCTATCGGCACGTGGCCGCCTTTGGAAACATTCAACCCTCGCCGATATCGAAGGTGTTCTTTCACCGGATGAGTTGTCGGGGATGACAGTCTTTACCCTGGTCCGAAATCCCTGGGATCGGCTTGTCAGCTATTATCACTGGCTCAAGGTGCAAGGCTTTGATCACCCCGCAATCGCGCTGGCCCGCGCCCATTCGTTTGAAGGATTTGTCTGCCACCCTGCGACGCAACAATCGCTCCGTCAGCATCCGGCGCGGCACTACGTGACGCGAGCCGATGGTATCGAGCAGTGCCAGTATTTCATCAGACTCGAAGCGTTTGATCAGGACGCAGAGCCTCTGTTTGACCACCTGGGGTTCCGGATCACGCTGCCGCATCTGAATCGTTCAGAGCGGGCGAAAGATTACCGAAGCTATTATTCAGCCGCATCACAAGAGGCCGTCGCCGAGGCATGCGCTGAAGATATAGACAGATTCGGATACTCTTTTGATTAGATGACAGAAATATAGTTTCCCTGCCGGACTTAATACCGGGCGATTACAGATCGTTGTTCCGTTTTTAGCGTTATCCAACGGGGTTTGGGACCCAAATCAGGCTCAAATGTGTCAAAATTTGGACGCGTGATCGGTTTGGATGCTAATGAATATCTATTGTTTTTGGTGCCAGCAGGGGGGGAGGCACGTGTTTGAAGTAGTGAGTGACATGGGTATTTCAGATGTTCCGGAAAGCCGGACACAATTCGAAACCAGAGTAGAACTGAACGCGCGCCGTGGCGGCTTGATCCACGGGACCAGGGTTGCAACTGTCGACGGCTGGACGCCGATTGAAGACATTCAGCCTGGTGATCTGATCCGGACAGTCGAGAACGGCTTTAAGGCAGTAAGGCGCATTTCTGTCGATACGATTTCGGTTCCTACCGAAGAAAGTCGGATCGAGTATTTGCCAGTCCGCGTACCCCCAAGTGCCGTCGACAGCCCAGGTACGATTTGGATCATGCCTGAACAGGGTATAGCATTGGAGCATGGCACCGCAGATCTGACTGTTGTGGCAGCACGAAAGTTGAGCGGTTTGTTCCGCATCAAGTCGGACGTCCCGGCATCATCATTCGATGTCAGCGCACTGTTCTTTGACGAGGATGAAGTGGTCTATATGGAAGGCGGCATGCGCGCCTTCTGCCCGTCAGGGCGTTTCGGCGGCCACAGCGGCACAAGTGCGGGCTATCAAATTGCCGAAAGCGAAACAGCGGCGGAATTGGTCGAAGATATACGAACTGAGGGCCGCGTGGCAGCCCTTGCCAACCCGTTGGGTGCGCTGCCTGCACCCATCTCGCTGGAACAAGTTGTCCCTTTGAGACCCAGCAGGGGCGCGCGTCGCCCGGGTCGTCCGGGCCGACCTCTCCCAGTGATCTGAACGGCAGACCAACCAAACACGACAAGCAGGGTGCTGGCGTAAGGTCTCTTACGCCAGCACCAACTGTTTAGGCAGCCTTGGCTTCGGGGTTGAAACGCCCGTAGAAGCTTTGGCCTTTATCTGCCATCTCACGCAGCAGCGGCGGGCAGGTAAACCGTTCCCCATATTGTGCGGTCAACTGATCGCAGCGCTCGGCCGCATAAGGGGTGCCGATGATGTCCAGCCAGCTCAGTGGGCCACCTGACCAAGGTGCAAAGCCCCAGCCCAAGATTGCGCCGACGTCACCCTCGCGGATGTCTTCCAGAACGCCTTCTTCCAATGCGCGGACGGCCTCCAGAACCTGAGCGAACATCAGGCGTTCCTGCACTTCGATCAGGTCGGGCTGATCCTCTGCCAGCGGATACTTGTCCTGCAGACCCTTCCAATATTCGACGCGCTTACCTTTTTCGTCATAGTCGAAGAAGCCCGCGTTTGCCTTGCGGCCCAGACGGCCCTGTTCTTCCATCCAGAAGATCAGATCATCGGACGGGCTTTCAGGATATTCGTTGCCCATCGCGGCCTTGGTCGCGCGTGCGATCTTGGCACCCAGATCAATCGAGGTCTCATCAGTCAACTGGATCGGCCCGACAGGGAAGCCCAACTGGCGTGCCGCGTTGTCGATCAGAACCGGGCTGACGCCTTCGGTCACCATCCGGGCACCTTCATTGATGTAGGGAATGATGCAGCGGTTGGCGTAGAAGAAGCGGGCATCGTTGACCACGATCGGCGTCTTGCGGATCTGGCGCACATAGTCCAGCGCCTTGGCCACTGCGCGATCACCGGTTTCCTTGCCTTTGATGATCTCGACCAAGAACATCTTCTCGACGGGCGAGAAGAAGTGGATGCCGATGAACTGATCCGCACGCACCGAAGCTTTGGCCAGGTCGCTGATCGGCAGGGTCGAGGTGTTCGAGGCAAAGATGCAGTCCTCGGGAATGATTGCCTCGACCTTTTTGGTCATCTCGGCCTTGACGCCCATGTCTTCGAAGACGGCTTCGATGATCAGGTCACAGCCCTTCAGATGATCAAGGTCAGGGGTCGCGGTGATGCGGCCCAGCATGGCCTCTTTCTTTTCAGCCGTAACCTTGCCGCGCTTCATACCTTTGTCCAGGTACGTCTCGGTATAGGCTTTGCCTTTGTCTGCTGCTTCCTGATCGCGGTCGACCAGAACAACTTCCATACCGGCCTGCGCCGACACAAGTGCGATACCCGCACCCATCATGCCAGCGCCCAGAACACCGATCTTCTTGACTGACTGATCCGGTACGCCCGCAGGACGCACGGCGCCTTTTTCCAAGGCTTCCTTGTTCAGGAACAGTGATCGGATCATGGCACCCGAAGACGGGTTCATCAGAACGGAGGTGAACCAACGGGCTTCGATCTTCAGCGCGGTGTCGAAATCAACCAGCGCACCTTCGTAAACAGCGCTTAGCAACGCCTTGGCGGCAGGGAACGCACCCTGAGTTTTGCTATTCACCATTGCCGAGGCGCCGACGAAGTTCATGAAACCGGCAGGGTGGTAAGGCGCGCCACCGGGCATTTTGTAACCCTTGGCATCCCAAGGCTTCACAATGTCCGCATCTTTGGCGTTCAGCACCCAATCTTTTGCCGCGGCAACTGGATCCTCTGCGATCTCATCGATGTAGCCTGCACTTTTCGCCTTTTTGACGTCCAGCATCTTGCCTTCCAGCAACAGCGGAGCGGCTGCAATCGCACCGACCTTGCGGACCATACGGGTGGTGCCACCAGCGCCGGGGAAGATGCCAACCATGATTTCAGGCAGGCCGTATTTCGCCTTTGGGTTCTCAGCTGCAAAGATGCGATGCGTCGACAGCGGTAGTTCCATGCCAATGCCTGCGGCTGTACCGGGCAGGGCGGTTGCAATCGGCTTGCCGCCTTTCTTGGTCTTGGGGTCCATGCCCGCCAGCTCGATCTTGCGCAGCACGCCGTGCATATTCATGGTGCCTTCGAACAGGCCCTTGGCTGGGTTGTCGCCCGCCTGTTCTTTCATCACCGCAAGCAGGTTCAGGTCCATGCCACCGGCGAACGATCCTTCTTTCCCGCTGGTGATAACGATGCCTTTGATCTCGTCATCGGCAAGTGCCTGATCGATGCAATCGCTCAACTGTGCGAAGCCGTCAAAAGACATCACGTTCATGGATTTTCCTGGAACGTCCCAGGTGATAATGGCGACGCCGTCCGCGTCTTTGCTCAGAGTGAAATCAGTCATTGTCATCTCCAATCTGGTCAGCCGTTAGCGGGCTGCCATCTTTCCGGGTGAAGGAGAATCCGTTCTCATCATCCTTCACCATCATGTCTAAGTCGCTGTAATAGCCGGTCTCGTTCGGGGTCCGTGTGCCCACCACCAGAAAGGTTGCAGGCGCATCGGTGTTGTTCACAAGGTGATGGCCGTTGGCTTCACCTGCGGGCCATGCGGCGCAATCGCCGGGCTGCATTTCATGCTCGCCATCGTCGTCGATCAGCGTACAGGTGCCGCTTAGCACGATTGCAAACTCGTCCTGCTCCATATGGTAATGGCGCAGCGAGGACATGCCCTGCGGTTCCAGCCGCACGATGTTCACACCGTACTGGGTTAGCCCGCCCGCATCCCCGAGGCGCTGAACAAAACGGCCTGCGGTCGCCTCGGCCAGCTTGCCGGGATAGGCCGAGCCGCCCTGAAACGGAATCTGAGAGAGATCCAGCTTTGGCATCAGACGCGCTCGATGATCGTTGCTGCACCCATGCCGGATGCGATGCAAAGCGTGGCCAGCCCGGTTTCCTTGTCCTGACGTTCAAGCTCATCCAGCAGGGTGCCGATGATCATCGCGCCGGTCGCGCCCAGCGGGTGGCCCATTGCGATCGAGCCGCCATTGACGTTGACCAAAGCCGGATCGACATCGAATGCCTGCTGGAAGCGCAGAACAACCGAGGCAAAGGCTTCGTTCACTTCGAACAGGTCGAGATCGCTGATTTTCATGCCGTTGTCGGCGAGGATTTTCTCGGTCACCGGAACCGGACCGGTCAGCATAATGGTGGGGTCGGTGCCGATCTTGGCCGTGGCCTTGATGCGTGCGCGCGGCTTCAGGCCGTATTTCTCGCCGAATTCCTTGTTGCCGATCAGAACTGCCGCCGCACCATCCACGATGCCCGAGCTGTTACCCGCGTGGTGGATATGATTGATCTTTTCCAGATGCGGGTACTTCAGCTTTGCGACGTTGTCGAAGCCGGGCATCTGCTCACCCATCATCTGGAAGGCGGGGTTCAAGCCACCCAGGCTTTGCATGTCCGTGCCGGGGCGCATGTATTCATCATGGTCCAGAATGGTCAGGCCGTTCTGATCCTTAACGGTGATGACCGATTTAGAGAACCGGTTGTCGTCCCACGCAGCTTTTGCACGGCGCTGCGATTCCATCGCCAGCGCATCAGCCTGATCGCGTGTGAACCCGTATTCGGTCGCAATGATATCAGCCGAGATACCCTGCGGAACGAAATAGGTGTTCATCGCCAGTGAAGGGTCAGCAGCAATCGCAGCGCCATCGCTGCCCATCGGAACACGGCCCATCATCTCGACCCCACCTGCGATATAGGCGTCGCCTGCGCCGCCTTTGACCTGGTTGGCCGCCAGGTTCACAGCTTCCATGCCCGAGGCGCAGAACCGGTTGATCGCCAGCCCGGGGATCGATTCATCCAGATCAGAACCCAGCACTGCGGTTCGTGCCAGACAGCCGCCCTGTTCCATAACCTGGGTTACGTTGCCCCAGATGACGTCCTCTACGGCGTGGCCCTCTAGATTGTTCCGCTCTTTTACGGCGTTCAATGTCAGCGAGGACAGGCGCGCCGAAGTCAGCTCGTGCAGGCTACCATCCTTGCGGCCTTTGCCGCGCGGAGTACGCAGGGCGTCATAGATATATGCGTCGGTCATAGTTTTCTCCTTAAGCTCGATCCGGCACAGAGCCGGGCATCAGGTCGTAGGGGTGTTTCCAGCCAGGCTGCTGGGACAAGCGTGTCAGCCAGGCGTCGATATTTGGCCATTCGGTGCGGTCAAAGCCGAAGGGTTCAGGATAGTAGAGATAGCCACAGCAGCTGAGATCAGCATTGGTTACACCGTCCCCAACGATCCAGTCGCGACCGTTCAGATGTGCATCCAGGACTTGATACGCAGCCTTCAGGCGACCCTGGTTGAATGCGATCACATCTGGGTTGCGATGTTCTTCGGGCAGAAAGTTGATCAAAAAACGGGTCAGGCCTGCCATCGAGCTGAGTTTGTGATTGTCCCACAGCACCCAGCGCAGTACCTCGTATTTCTCTTCCTGCGTCTTTCCTCCGAACATGCCTGTCTTTTCAGCTATATAAGTCTGAATGGCCCCGGACTGACTGGTGCGAAAGTCGCCATCAATCATGACGGGCGCTTCACCCATTTCGTTGACAGTGGCACGAAATTCGGGAGTGCGTGTCACTCCTTTGAAGAAGTCGACTTCGACGGCTTCCCATTCTAACCCTGATAACTCCAGAGCCAGCGCCGCCTTGTACGAGTTCCCGCTGACGCCGAAACAATGCAGTTTGATGGTCATCATTTGCCTCCCTTGGCACATGAGTCAGTGCGATGTGCTGTATCATGTAGCCCGCCCTTTTTCGGGCGGGTCTGGTTTCTTATCGTTTGCGCTCTTCAAGTTCGGAATTGAAGATACGCAAACGGTGCGTCAGGCTCTCTTCGTCGATGACGCTGTTGAAGTTCTCGAACAGGAATGACAGTGCCTCACCTTCGTCCAGACCAGCTTCGCGCGCGAACCCTCTGAGTTTGCGATAGCCGTCTTCGGTCATGGCGACCGGGAAACGGCGAGTCAGGCGAAATCGTTTTGGCATATCGAGCCTTTCGAATGGCCGGCCCCAAGATGGTTTGGGGCCGGTCAGAGATCAGAAGCTTGCCGCGTCCAGGCCCATGACAGTATCCGCACCGCTCTGGATGCGTGTCAGATGAAGGCCGGTGGCTGGCAAGCGACGCGCCATATAGAACTGGCCGGTGGTAATCTTTGTCTCGTAGAACTCGGTGTCCGAAGTCCCGGCTTCAAGTGCGGCATAAGAGGCTTTTGCCATCTGTGCCCACATCAGGCCCAGGCAGACATGACCGAACATGTGCATGAAGTCATTCGACCCAGCCAGCGCATGGTTGGGGTTCTTGGTGCCGCTTTGCATAAAGTACATGGCAGCGGCCTGCAGATCCTTGGAGGCCGCTTTCAGCGGTTCGATAAACGCCGTATCATAGGCTTCGTTCTGACCTGCGTTTTCCTTGCAGAAGTTTTTGACCATTTCGAAAAACGCCATGACGTGTTTGCCGCCATCTTGGGCAAGTTTACGGCCCACAAGGTCAAGCGCCTGAACGCCGTTTGCGCCTTCGTAGATCATCGCGATCCGGGCGTCGCGGGTATATTGCGACATGCCCCATTCTTCGATGTAGCCGTGGCCACCATAGACTTGCTGCGCCTTGACCGTCATGTCATAGCCTTCGTCGGTCAGGAACCCTTTGAGGACCGGCGTCAGCAGTGAGATCAGGCCATCGGCGGCATCGTCACCAGAGCGGTGGGCCTTGTCGATCATGGTCGCTCCCCACAGAACAAAGGCACGGGCACCCTCGGTAAAGCTCTTCTGATCCATCAGGCTGCGGCGGATGTCGGGATGCACGATCAGCGGATCGGCTGGACCGTCCGGATTTTTCGCGCCGGTCACATCGCGGCCCTGCAGGCGGTCCTTGGCGTATTCCACCGCGTTCTGATAGGCCGCGTCGGCCTGGGACAGACCCTGCATGGCTACACCCATACGAGCTTCGTTCATCATGGTGAACATCGCGCGCATGCCTTTATGCTCTTCGCCCAAAAGATAGCCGGTTGCCTCGTCATAGTTCATGACGCAGGTCGAGTTGCCGTGGATGCCCATCTTTTCTTCGATGTTGCCGACCGATACGCCGTTGCGTTCACCCAGGCTGCCATCTTCGTTCACCATGAATTTAGGAACGATGAACAGGGATACACCCTTGATGCCTTCGGGGCCGCCCACGATCTTGGCCAGCACCAGGTGAATGATGTTGTCGGCCATGTCGTGTTCACCAGCCGAGATAAAGATCTTCTGACCGGAAATCTTGTAGGAGCCATCCGCCTGCGGTTCAGCCTTGGTGCGCATCAGACCCAGGTCGGTGCCGCAATGCGGTTCGGTCAGGTTCATGGTGCCGGTCCAATCGCAGCTAACCATGTTCGGCAGATAGGTTTCTTTCTGCTCTTGGGTGCCGTGCGCCAGAATGGCCGAGGCTGCGCCGTGGGTCAGACCTTGATACATGGTGAACGCCTGGTTCGAGGCGGAAAACATCTCGGCCACGGCAGAGCCAATGACATAAGGCATGTTCTGGCCGCCGAACTCTTCGGGCATGTCCAGGCCGGTCCAGCCGCCTTCCTTCATCTGAGCGAATGCGTCTTTAAAGCCAGTAGGGGTATATACCACACCGTTTTCCAGACGACATCCTTCGGTATCACCGATTGTATTCAGCGGGTGCAGAACATTTGTCGCCACCTTACCGGCTTCTTCTAGGACAGCGCCGGTAAAATCAGGTTCAAGCTCGCTATAACCCGGGATGTCCGATCCCGATACATTGAGCACTTCGTGCAATACGAACTGCATGTCTTTGGTTGGTGCATTGTATACGGGCATTGGGAACTTCCTTAGTTTCGCTTGTCCGGTGGGTGGGTGCCGCCGGGGTTATTCTGCGGCCTTTTTGTCGCTCTTGATCGAGGCGATCACTTTCTCGCCCCATCTCAACTGTTCTTTTAGATCGTCAATGGCCTGGGTCAGCTCTTCACGCCGGGATTCCATATCGGCAAGCCGCTCGCACGCGATCTCATAGGTGCGGGTCATCTGCGTAACCTGCTGATCACCTACGTGATACAAATCAAGAAGCTGGCGAATTTCTTCCAGGCTGAAGCCAAAGCGTTTGCCTCGCAGGATCAGCTTGAGACGCGCCCGGTCGCTTTTGGTGAACAGTCGTTTCTGCCCTTCGCGGATCGGAAACAAAAGTTCCTTTGCCTCGTAAAAACGTAATGTGCGCGGCGTGACATCATAGGTCTCGCACATTTCACGAATGGTCATCAGATCTTCGGTCATGGTTTCTGCACTCTTGTAACTGGCCTTCGTTAAGCTGATTTGCGCAGTCGATGCGCGTCTTACAGCACGTAGATGCCGTTCACGTAACGCGAACGCTGCGTCACAAATAAGTTGACGTAACTTCCGTTCGCGTCAAGGTTTCTACTGCAGGGAATTTCAGGACGTCACGTCAGATCACCTTCCAGATGCAATTTCCCAAACACGGAAAAGCATGCTGAAAGTGTAAAAGAGCCGAGGAAGGGTCTGTTTTTGGCTTTGGCAAATCCGATTGTAAACGCGGTCAGCCGGGCAGCAATGCCTAGTCTAACAATTTCGCGGTCTGGTCACGCATTTGTTCCAAGGCATCTATGGCTTCATCCAACTGTTTTTTCTGATTGTTCAGTTCGACAAGCTGATGTTCGGCCATTTCGATGAAGGCCTTCATCTGTGCCTGATTCCCCTGATCTTCGTAGATCAGCAGCCACTGGCGGATATCTTCCAGAGGAAATCCGTATTTCCGTCCCCGCATGATCAGCGTCATCCGAGCGCATTCCCTAGGCCCGTAAAAGCGAGTTCGGCCTTCGCGGTCAGGCTGCAGAAGTTCGATATATTCATAGTAGCGCAGGGTACGTGGAGTCACGTCAAACTCGGCGCACATCTCTTTGAATGACAAACGGTTGTCGGGCATTCCTGGTCTCCTTCGAAACAGCGTAGGACGTGGCGACTTCAAGCGCAACAGGCGGGCTTGCTCTTTTGCTAGCCTGACGCTCATAAAGGGAGAAACAGAGAGGACACAAGTAGATGGTCGACAAAGCTGCTATAGCACGACAGTTTATTGAGGCCATTCCGCATGCCAAAGCTTTGGGTTTGACACTCACCAAAATGGGTAATGGCGAGGCCGAGATTTCGATGCCCTACAAGGCCGAACTGATCGGTGATCCACGCACGGGTGTGATACATGGCGGGGCGGTTTTTGCCCTGCTTGACACCTGCTGCGGTTCCGCGGTCATGTGCCATCCTTCTTCGCCCGGCGCCACCGCGACAATAGATCTGCGGATAGACTACATGCGCCCGGCGACGCCAGGACAGAGCATTACGACACATGCTGTCTGTTATCACGTCACCAGAAACGTGGCCTTTGTCCGCGCAACTGCGATGGATGAGGACAAGGACCTGCCCGTGGCAACCGCCACCGGTTCATTCACAGTGGAGAGCCGATGATGTCACGACCTCGGCCCGAAGCCATGCAGCTCATCGAACAGCGTCGCGATGCAGCACTGAAGGCAATCGTGGATGGTGTTCCATATATTCAGTTTCTCGGAATCGAATTTGACCGGCGGGGAAATGAGTTGACCGGGGTACTGAACTTTGACCAAAAGCTGATCGGAAACCCGATGCTTCCGGCGCTTCATGGTGGTGTGACGGCTGCCTTTCTGGAAGTAACCGCGGTTATCACCCTGAGTTGGGAGTATTTCTTTCCCCGGATCGAAAACGGCGAATTGGATGCCAGCACGGTCTTTCAAGATGAAACCATCATGTTTCCAAAAACAGTAGATTTTACCGTTGATTACCTGCGATCGGGCTTGCCACGGGATGCCTATGCGCGTGCCTTTGTTCGCCGATTAGGGCGCCGGTATGCGTCGGTTCGTGTCGAAGCGTGGCAGGACAATCATCAGCGTCCTTTCGCACAGGCCAGCGGGCATTTTCTGATGCCGCAGTCCAAATCGAAAGCTTAGTAGATTTCCATGCAAGACGCCTCGGCACCCATCACGCACAGGCGCGTGCTTAAAATTGCAGCGCCCATCGTGCTGTCGAATGCCACGGTTCCGATCCTTGGGGCCGTGGATACTGGCGTAGTCGGGCAGATGGGTCTGGCTGCGCCGATTGGGGCTGTTGGGATGGGGGCCGTGATTCTGGCCTCGATCTACTGGATATTCGGCTTTCTGAGGATGGGGACCACCGGCCTGGCGGCGCAGGCGCGCGGGGCAGGTGACACTGCAGAAACCGGTGCGCTGCTGATGCGGGGCATATTGCTGGGCAGTGCGGCAGGTATGGTTTTCATATTGGCCCAGGTCCTTTTGTTCAAAGGGGCTTTTGCCCTTTCCCCCGCCAGCCCCGAGGTTGAGGCGCTGACCCGCGACTATCTGCGGATACGCATCTGGGGTGCGCCGGCAACGATTGCGCTGTTCGCCATCACTGGCTGGTTGATTGCGATTGAACGTACGCGTGGGGTCTTTGTCCTGCAGGTCTGGATGAACGGACTGAATATTCTGCTGGATCTGTGGTTTGTGCTTGGTCTGGGTTGGGGCGTCGAGGGGGTGGCCATCGCGACGCTCATCGCCGAGTGGAGCGGGCTGGCACTGGGTCTCTGGCTGTGCCGCAGTGCTTTTACCGGGAATCAATTGCGTGACTGGCCGCGAATTTTTGATCCCACGCGTCTGCGTCGGATGATGCAGGTGAATGGTGACATCATGGTCCGTTCGGTATTGCTGACCGGCGCCTTTACCACATTCCTCTTCGTCGGGTCGGATCTGGGGGATGTTAATCTGGCAGCCAATCAGGTCTTGCTGCAGTTTCTCGAAATTACCGCCTTTGCACTGGATGGGTTCGCCTTTTCCGCCGAAGCACTGGTCGGCGGCGCCATTGGCGCGCGGGATCGGCATCAGGTGCGCCGAGCCGCGGCCATGGCTTCGCAATGGGGGGTAGGGGGTGCATTTGTACTTGGTGCGGTTTTCTATCTGGCCGGGCCAGCGTTGATCGACCTGATGTCAACTGCACCTGAGGTGCGACTAGCCGCACGCGAGTATCTGGTCTGGGCGGCGCTGGCACCGGTGATCGGTGTGGCAAGCTGGATGTTTGACGGCATCTACATAGGTGCGACCTGGACGCGCGCAATGCGCAATGCGATGATCCATTCGGTTGCGATTTATGTTTTGGCCCTGTTCATATTGGTGCCTGCGCTCGGCAATCACGGCCTTTGGGCCGCGCTGATGATCTTGAACATCGCGCGTGCCTGCACGCTGGGATGGCGATACCCCAAGCTTGAGGCTTTGGTCGCCTAAAGAAGGTCCAGAAGGGATTCCGTAGGGCGACCAATGGCTGCGTTGTCCCCTTTGATTGCAAGCGGACGCTCGATCAAAATCGGATGGGCCGCCATTGCTGTGATCAGGTCATCCTGAGCGGTATTCTTGGTTAGGCCCAGTTCCTTGAACAGCTTTTCGCTAGTCCGCATCAGGTCGATGGCGGGGATATCAAGGCGTGTAAGTACGGCCCGGATTTCGTCTGCCGAGGGCGTATCCTCAAGGTATTTGCGAATTTCGACCTGCGCTCCGTTTTCCTCAAGCAAAGCGAGCCCTGCGCGAGACTTAGAGCATCTGGGATTGTGCCAGTATTCGATCATATCCAGTCCTGTCTTTTGCTTCCAACGGCCTGCGCAACGGTTTCAAACCCGTCGCGCGCCAGCAAGTCATCCAAACCTCGCGCGATTTCCGCCGCAAGTGAGATACCACCGAAAACCATCGCTGTGTAGAATTGCACGGCCGAAGCACCGGCGCATATCTTGGCATAGGCCTGTTCTGCTGTGCTGATGCCACCAACACCGATCAACGGAATCTGACCGTCGGTCAAATGGCTAAACCGGGCAAGAACGCGGGTGGATTTTTCGAACAAAGGTGCGCCGGACAGGCCGCCTGCTTCGTCTCTGTGTGCGCTGCGCAACCCATCGCGCGACAAAGTGGTGTTCGAGGCGATGACCGCATCAACGCCCGATTCATGGGCCACTTCGGCGATATCCCGCAGCTCATCCTCGGTCAGATCGGGGGCGATCTTGAGGAATACTGGTAGAGGGCGCATTAGGGTGTTTCGGGTTTCGATCACGCCGCTCAACAGAGCGCTCAGCGCCGCTTTGCCTTGCAAATCCCGCAGCTTTTCAGTGTTCGGAGATGACACGTTGACCGTAGCGAAATCCAGATGCGCCCCACAATGGGCCAGTACCTTGGCAAAGTCGCCGGGTCGATCATCGCTGTCTTTGTTCGCACCAAGGTTCAGTCCGATCACCGCATCCCTGGGGCGCGCCGCCAGACGACGGGCCATGGCCTCCATCCCTTCGTTGTTAAAGCCAAAGCGGTTGATGGCAGCCTGGTCTTCGGTCAGGCGGAATAGGCGCGGCCTGGGATTGCCGGGCTGCGGGCGTGGAGTAACGGCACCGACTTCGATGAACCCAAACCCGGCGCGAGACAGGGGGCCAAGAACCTCTCCGTTCTTGTCGAACCCTGCGGCCAGACCAACCGGATTGGGCAGATCCAGCCCGGCGATTTTGGTCTGCAAACGCTGTGACGTGACCGGCCCTGGTGCAGGCGCAAGCCCTGCCTTCAGGGCTTTGATCGACAGGGCATGTGCAGTTTCCGGGTCCAAGCGGTGCAGGGCAGCCAGCCCCAGCTTTTCAGTCAGTTTCATCCAAACATTTCTCCGCCTTCGGTCGGCGCGCACCGGATCAGGCGAGAGGTCTTCACCGCAGCCTGACGATGCACGATCGCCTGTTTGTAATCAGGGTCGGATATCATTTCCAGAAAGGCATGCGCCGATGGGTAACGCGCGATAAATACCGCGTCCCATGCCTCATCCTTCGGGCCAATCAACGTATTCTGAAACGCGCCGCGCCAAATGATCTTTGCCCCAAGGCGGGTAATGATCGGCGCGGTTTCGATCCCATAATTTCGATAAGCCTGAGCGCCCGACAGACCGCTTTTGGCCAGTTCGTGCCCCGATGGATATTCGGCCCGGCTGCGGAACCTCACCAGGTTCAGCATCTCGATCGGGTGGTCACGATCCAGCACCTTGAAGGCTTCGAACTGGGCGCGATCCGGGTCGATATATTCCGTCATTTCATGTCGTCCGGGAAGCGATGCGCGTTGCCGTCAAAGGGCAGGGGGCAAGACCAGATAATGTCGGTCATACGGATTTGACGGTAGAGATGCGGAAACAGAGCCTCCCCCCGCGAAACCTCCCACTTCAGTTCCTCGCCCATCGCGTCAGCATCGCAGGCCAACAGCGTCAAACCTTCGGCGCCGGCAAAATGCTTGGCAGCGGTTTCCGCAGCTTGTTCAGCTGTCGAAAAGTGGACAAAACCGTCCGAAACATCAATCGGAGCACCATCCGTGGCGCCATCGGTCTGCAGCGCCGTCCATTCGTTGGCGCGGAAAATCTTGTAAATCAGCATAGAACGGTCATGCCCCGCGCTGCGGCTAGATTCAAGCCGGATTTCCCCCTTTGACTCTTTGCTGAAGGCGGCGCAACATCTTGGCAATTAACAAAGGGAGTTAAAATATGTTCACCCGTTTCCTAGCCTCGGCTGCTGTGCTGGGTTTGACTGCAGGAATGGCCGCCGCCGAATATAAACTGACCATTCTGCACACCAACGACTTTCATTCGCGTATCGAGCCGATCAACAAATATGACAGTGGCTGTAGTTCAGATGACAACGCCGAAGGCAAGTGTTTTGGCGGATCTGCCCGTCTCGTAACAGCAGTGGAAGAAGCCCGCGGACGTGCCGAAAACTCGATCCTGGTAGATGGCGGCGATCAGTTTCAGGGCTCGTTGTTCTATACCTATTACAAGGGCAAGGTCGCGGCCGAGTTCATGAACAAATTGGGCTATAACGCTATGACCGTGGGCAACCACGAATTCGATGATGGCCCGGAAGTCCTGCGCGGCTTTATTGACACGGTTGATTTCCCGGTGCTGATGTCGAACGCGGATTTTTCCGGCGAAGAATTGCTGAACGGCAAGATCAAAAAGTCTACAGTGATTGAAGTCGGCGGAGAAAAAGTCGGCCTTGTTGGTCTGACGCCGGAAGACACGCATGAACTGGCCTCTCCTGGCCCGAACATCACATTCTCGGACCCGGTTCCCGCGGTTCAGGCCGAAGTGGACAAGCTAACCGCGGAAGGCGTGAACAAGATCATCGTTCTCAGCCATTCGGGATATGCTGTCGACCAGCGTGTTGCACAGGAAACGACCGGCGTTGACGTAATCGTAGGTGGGCATTCCAATACATATTTGTCCAACGTTTCCGACAAGGCTGTTGGTCCCTATCCGACAGTGGTCGATGGCGTGCAGATCATTCAGGCCTATGCCTACGGCAAATTCCTGGGCGAGCTGAATGTCACTTTTGATGACGACGGAAATGTTGTCGCGGCGGCTGGTGAGCCGCTGATCATGGACAACAACGTGGCCGAAGATCAGGCCTCGCTGGACCGTATCGCGGAACTGGCCGCTCCTTTGGACGAAATCCGCAATAAGGTCGTGGCCAGCACGTCTGAGGCGATTGAGGGTGACCGTTCGATCTGTCGTGTTCAGGAATGTCAGATGGGCAATTTGGTCGCTGATGCTATGCTTGCGCGGGTTGCTGATCAGGGCGTTCATATCGCGATTGCGAACTCTGGCGGCTTGCGTGCTTCGATTGACCCTGGCGACGTGACCATGGGTGAAGTTCTGACCGTGCTGCCGTTCCAGAATACGCTTTCAACCTTTGAGATCAGCGGACAAGGCATCGTTGACGCGCTTGAAAACGGCGTGAGCCAGGTAGAAGAGGTCAAGGGCCGCTTTCCGCAGGTTGCCGGTCTGACCTTTGTTTGGGACGCATCGGTGGCACCAAACGAAGGGCGCGTATCAGAGGTCATGGTATCCAACGGCGATGGGCTTACCCCGATTGATCCGGCGGCGACTTATCTTGTCGTTACCAATAACTACGTCAGAAATGGCGGTGACGGGTACAGTATGTTCGAAGGTGACGATAAAAATGCCTATGACTTTGGCCCGGATCTTGCAGATGTCACGGCGGAATACCTAGCCGAAAACGCGCCTTACCAGCCTTATCTGGACGGTCGCATCAAGCAAAAGTAAGGCGACCAGAGCGAAACGAAAAGGGCCGCACCTTGGGATGCGGCCCTATTTCATTCAGCTAACCTTCAGCCTTGATCAATGTCGTATTCCGGCCAAAGCCCTGTATCAAAACCCGCAAGCATGGGCTGGATATGTTCCGACACAGATCGCCATCCCCCAATGGATTTGGTTGAGATTTTGTTGCGAACCTGGTCGATACTGGCAGTCCGGACCTGTTTGGTATTCTCTTCCGGATGCATCATCGTCTCGGTCCATTCGAGGTCGCAGAAAGCGGCGACCTGCTTGCTATAGGTTTCGGGGTCCGCGACCAGCTTTTCATATGGAACGGTCAGGATCTTGTCGCCAAAAACAGCATCCCAATGCGCCATATAGCGACGATACAGGTTGGCAGAGTGGGCAATGGTCTCAAGATTCGAGGCATAGTTCATGCCCCCCGCAGGGAACCGGCGGATCCATTTCGAAAGACCGACATCGCGCGGATCACGCAGCATGTTTATTATCTTGGCGTTTGGGAATGCCGACAACAGGAAGCCGACCCGCTGAAAATTGTGGGGCATCTTGTCAACAAAAGCGGTCGAGCCATCGGGGATCGGCGGCATCAACTCTCGGAACTCTTTGGCATATATCGCTGCGGCAGTGGAATCGAAGGTCTTGCGATGTTGTGCGTAGTCGCGGGAAAGATCGGCCCCAACCGTCAGTTCGCCGCAGCCAGCAATGTCTGGCGCGGAGCTCAGCATCATTTCCATGAGCGTCGTGCCAGAGCGCGGCTGGCCCAGAACGAAGATCGGAACCGGCTGATCGGTTTGTTCGGACCAAGGAACTCTTCCTCCTACAGGGAACAGGCCAGTGATACGTTCGAACTTCTGTTCTTCCGCCTCTAAATCATAGGGTTTGACGTTGTGTTGGATAGCATTGGCACGTGCAAATTGCGGCAGTGCTGCGCCAAGGCTATCGGCTTTTTGGATCAGGTGGGCCTTGGCAAATTCCAGTTCCGACAGCTCGTGTACGCTTTCGGATATCGCTGCTTCTACCGCCTCCATCAGTTTCGGGGCGTCCTCTTTGCTGGACATTGTCGAAAGCTGAAGAAGGGTGGCAACATGGAAAGGTTCTTTGGCGTAGATGCCCTGCAGAATATTGGCGCATCCCTTTTTGTCGCCGCTCTGGTGCAGATTTACGGCTTTTTGAAAGGCTATCTTTTCGTTTTCCGGATCCAGTTCATACGCTTTGGAAATATCGCGCGAGTTGTGCTCGACATAACCAATACGGCCATACGCGCGTGCGCGGGTGGACAATAGGTTGACACTCTCAGGGTCGCTTTGAAGCTTTTTGGTCACGTGTTCGATGATCAGACGCCAGTTCTTACCTTTCAGGGTGATCTCATCGATGACCCGGTTCAGTTCCTTGCTGGCTGGGAACTTTTCGACCTTGAGTTCGGCGTACTCCAAGGCTTTGGCAATCTGACCGGTCTGCATAAGGGCATTCGCCAGGTTCTCGGCGAACTGTGGGTCATCGGGTTTCATCCGCGCGGCTTCGACAAAATGCGGGATCGACCTTTTATACTGTTTCATCTCGGTCAGAACAAAACCGGAAATGGCATGAAAATCCGAGTCGGTCGGAAACTTTTTTACACCAAGTTGAGCCTTTTTCAGCGCAGCCTGGAATTTGCCTTCTTCCAGCGCTGCGACAGCTTTGACTTTTAAGGTTTTCGCCGTTTGATTTTGCATATGACCCCGTGAGAACCTGTGCCTGTAGAAAACGATTGTTGAAAGTTCATTACCTATGTGCGGACGGTTTGCAATAACCCTTCCAAATGATGCCATGGCCCAGTTGTTTTCTGCGCGCCCGGCCAATGCTCTGCCTGTTGTCCCGAATTTCAACGTTTGTCCGACATGTCAGGTGCATGTGGTCAGGGCAGGCGAAACCGGGCGTCAGCTGGATGCCTTGCGTTGGGGGTTTTTACCACACTGGTACAAGTCAAAAACCGATGGGCCATTGTTGATCAATGCCCGCGCCGAAACGCTAGCTGAAAAACCGGCTTTCAGGGCGGCCTGCAGAGAACGCAGATGTCTGATAGTTGCCAGCGGGTTTTATGAATGGACCAAAACCGAGAGCGGAGACCGGCTGCCCTGGTATATTGTCAGAAAAGACGGGGCCCCGATTGCTTTTGGCGGGGTATGGCAAGATTGGGGCCCCGAGGGCGACCAGAAGGGAACATGCGCTATCGTTACGACACCAGCAAACCGCAATCTGGGCAGAATTCATCACCGCATGCCCCTGATTGTTGAACCCGAAAACTGGCCTTTATGGTTGGGTGAAGTGGGCAAAGGGGCTGCGCGGCTGCTGTCTCCGGGGCAGGAAGATATTCTTGGCTTTCATCGTGTCGATCCGAGCGTCAATTCCAATCGGGCCAGTGGACCGACGCTTGTCGATCCCATCGCAGGTTGACACCGTGCCTTTCCATCCGGTTCAACGCGGGTTAGATCGTTGACATGGTTCTGAAAATCACCAGCCTTCAGCAGTTATACGCGCATGAGTTCGACACAACCATAGACGTGCGCAGCCCGGCTGAATTTGCCGAGGATCATTTGCCCGGGTCCATCAACCTGCCAGTTCTGGATAACGACGAACGGGCGCGCGTCGGGACGATTTATGTCCAGGAAAGCCCGTTTCTGGCCCGCAAGCTGGGGGCGGCTCTGGTTTTCAGGAATGCGGCCAACCACATTGAACACAGCCTTTCCCATCACGAAGGGGGGTGGAAACCCCTTGTATATTGCTGGCGCGGTGGGCAGAGATCTGGTTCGTTTACCTGGATGCTACAACAGATTGGCTGGAGGGCCGAGGTTGTCGAGGGCGGCTATCGGGCTTATCGCCGCTTGGTGAGCCGGTATCTGTATGACGATCCGTTGTCGTTTCAATTCGTCCTTCTGGATGGGTATACGGGCACAGCAAAGACCGAGCTGCTTACACACCTTCAGGAACGTGGTGTCCAGGTTCTGGATCTCGAAGGGCTTGCCAATCACCGGGGGTCGTTGCTGGGGGCAATGCCGGGCGGACAACCCAGTCAAAAGGCATTCGAATCCGCGCTGGCCGCAGAACTTTGTGGTTTTGACCCCACCCGTCCCGTCGTAGTCGAAGCGGAATCGTCCAAAATCGGCTCTTTGATCCTGCCGCCGAGGCTTTGGTCCGCCATGTGTGCGGCCGTGCGCATTCAGATTGATGCCCCGATAGAAGCGCGCGCGGAATATCTGGTCTCGGCATATGACGATGTCCTCAGCGATGCCGAGCGGTTGAAAGATCTCCTGTCGCCGCTGAGGTCTCACCGTGGGCATGAGGTGGTGGATGGGTGGTTTGCGCTGATTGACGGCGGTAACAAGTTGGCCCTTACACGGTCACTTATGGAACAGCATTACGACCCGGCTTATGCCAAGTCGGCGCGCGTACACAGCGCCGAAATTGTAGCCTCGATCCAGGTGCCCTCGCTGGCAAGTACCGGTCTGAAAGAGGTCGCTTTGCGGGTCGAACAGGTCCTGGATCAGTTCTGAAGTTTTAAACCCGGCGTATCGTCGATCATGCCGATGATTGCTGCCGGATATCCAGCCGCACGTAGGTCTGCACACAGGCCTGGCGCGTCATCGGCTTGGACAGCGGCCAATAGCCCTCCGGCGGTTTGAGGATCGAAAAGAAGATCAGCCTTGGGTCCATTGATGAGTTCAGGCGCGATGGCGCGGTTGTCCTCGAAGATCGTGGACCGAACGCCGCTTGCGCTGAGTTCTACGGCCCCGGTCATCACGGGAACCGCATCCAGAGCAACTACCGCACCGCAACCCGAGGCACCGCAAATACCTTGCAGATGCCCTACCAGACCAAACCCGGTCACATCGGTCATCGCATGGGCGCTGAACAGAATGCGCGCAGCTTCGCCTTGCGGCTGAACCATGTGGCGGAACGCCTCTGCGACCCAGATGCCATTGGCCAAACCGGCCATTTCGGCGGCCATGATCACGCCGCTGCCAATCGGCTTGGTCAGGATCAAAGCGTCGCCCTTGCGGGCTCCGGACAAGATGATCGGGTCGTTTTCGCACAGGCCGGTCAGAGTGAACCCGATGGTCATCTCATCCCCCATCGAACTGTGGCCTCCGACGATTTCGGCCCCGGTTGCGCGGATGACGTCACTGGCGGTGGCCATGATTTCTGACATTGTACGTTGTTGCAGTGCGGGTGACATCCGAGGCAGAATAATCGTCGCGGTGGCGGCCTGCGGTGCCGCACCCATCGCCCAGATATCACCCAATGCGTGAATGGCCGTGATCCGTGTCATCAAAACCGGATCATTGGTAAAGCTGCGCAAATGGTCCGAGGTCATCACCTGTCGCGCGCCGCCGGTGAGAAGCAAAGCCGCATCGTCACCTGAAAGCGGTATAACGTCTTGCCGATCGGGGGGCGGCAAATCAGACAGAACACTGCGCAAAGCGCGACGCCCAATCTTTGCGCCGCACCCACCGCACATGGGCTTTTCACCCAGGACTTCGGGCACGCCCAAAGCGTGGTCGCGGGGCAACTCTGCTGCTTTCATCTGCGGCAGATTCCGGAACTTATTCATGAAATTCTGGTCGATATGGTTCTTCCATTTCCACATCAACGGACCACTGAGCGAGGTTCCCAATCGCTCGGCCAATGCGGATTTCCCACCCAGCGATATCAGCTTGAGGTAATCTTTTTGCGGATGATAGGGGCGCATCTTTCCGACACCCAGCGAGGCCCGAAGATTGTCATAAAGAATCGGGGCTTCTCGGACGGCATAGACACCTGCTTTTGGTCTGGGGTTTTCTGACAGATGGGCACAATCGCCGGCTGCGAACACAAAAGGATTGCTGGACTGCAGCCTGCTATTCACCGTGATATATCCATCGTGAAGATCCAGCCCGGACTGCGCCATCCAACCATAGGGTTTGGCCCCCGCCGCCCCCGTCACGAATCCAGCCGCAATCTGGCGCCCGTCCTCCAACCGGATGTGATCCGCATGAATTTCGACGATGGCGGCCTGTTCGATCACGTCGATGCCAAGGTCAGCCATCGCATTGCGAATGATCGAGGCCGCCTTAGCGCCAATCGCGGTCAGGGCCCGAGCATTGTCGATCAGGGTCAATCGGGCGCTGCGGTTTGCGGAACGCAGAGCGTGCGCCATCGCCATGATCAACTCGACACCGGCAACACCACCACCGATCACGGCAACCGAGGCGGCGCCTGCGCCAGATTGGTACTCGGCCCACCTGGCGGCAAAAGACCCTAACGGTTTTGCGGGGACCGCATGGTCGGAAAATCCAGGCAGGGCCGGCATGTCGGATGTAATGCCAACATTAATCGAGGCTACATCATAGGCGACGGGCGGTCGGCCGGGCACATGTACCTCTTGCCGGTCAGGGTCTAACCCTTCGACGGCACCCAATATCACCCGTGCCCCGGCAAAGCGAGCCAGACGCACCAGATCAATATCCAGGTCACCCCGGCGGTAATGACCGGCAACGAAACCGGGCAGCATCCCTGAATAGGGGGCTGAAGGCGTGGGGTTGATGACCGTCAGGCGCGCGCCAGGCAGGGGGTTCATTCCCCATTTTCGCAACACCAGCGCGTGCGTATGACCGCCGCCGATAAGAACCAGATCGCGGGTCAGGGGTAGCGGAGGTCTATGCATAGGTATCAGGTGTTTCTGTGATCAGGAACGTCTTCGACCTGTTCGACCGCATGTGTAGCCCAGATTTTGTCCTCACCCGCGTCCGGCAGATCCTGGGGCTTTTCATGGCGGTGAATATGCCATTTGGCAATAAACAGGGCCGTGATCGGAGCAGTCAGGAATAGAAACAGCGTGATCAGCAGCTCGTGCAGAGACAGGTGATGTTCGATCAATACGGAATGGATGATTGAGGCGATCAGAACGCCACCCACCCCAAGCGTTGTCGCTTTGGTGGGGGCGTGAAGCCTGGACATCGGGTCCTTTAGCTTGATCATCCCGTACGATCCGACAAAACCAAATATGCCTGAAACAACCAGGAAGAAGGCGACCAGAAATTCAAAGATTACCGACATGTCGCCCTCACTCGATGATATTGCCGCGCAGCATAAAGCGCGCGTAGGCAACGGTTGAGACAAAGCCGAGCATGGCGATGATCATGGCAGCCTCGAAGAAGATTTCGGTCCCCAGAAACAGCCCGTAAAGCACCATAAGGGCAATTGTGTTGATCACCATCGTGTCCAGCGCCAGAACCCGGGTGCCCACTCCATCGGCCGTAATGATCCGCCACAGGCACATCATGATGGCTGCGCCGAAACAGGCAAAGGCAAAGTAGATTGCTAGCTCGATCATTCGAAAATCTCCTTTAGCCTGCGCTCGTATCGTTGCTTGATTTGATCGCGTACTTCGTCCGGGTTTGGCGCATCGAGGCAGTGGACCAGCAGGTTGTGACCCTGCGCGGACAGATCGCAACTGACGGTGCCGGGGGTCATGGTGATTGTCCCGGCCAGAACCGTAATCGCCTCTGGTGTGCGCAGTTCCAGCGGAATGCAGACCCAGTTCGGTTCACGGTCGGAATCCCGTTTGAAGAGGATGATCCTAGCAACTGTCATGTTGGCGACAACAATGTCCCATAGAACCACCAATATGTATTCGGCGATCATCGGCCAATTCCGAAGAATGGGCCGGTCTGGCCAATACGGCTGTGTGACGAAGGGGATGATAATCCCCAGCACAAGGCCAAACACCAGTGAATTCAGCGATGGTGTGTTTGCCAGCAAAATCCACACGACCGTCAGCAGGAAAGTCAGATGCGGGTGCGGGAATATCCGGTGAAGCAGTTTTTTCATTCTTCCACCCCTAACACGGCCGAGATGTAGTTTTCGGGTGCAAACAACTGTTCCGCTGTGCTGGTAGCGTAGTTCATTGCAGGCCCGGCAAACAATGTCAGCATGACCAGACCGATGATCAAAGCAAATACCGACGTAAAGGCCAACCCGGGCGAAGGTTCCGGGGCTGCCTGAAAGGCGGTCTCGCCGTCAGCTGTATCGGCTTGGTCGGTGGCCAAGCTGGCGTCATGGCTTTTCCAAAAGATCAAAGTTCCGGCGCGGGCTAGCCCTACTATGGTTACGAATGAGCCGATCAATACCACAGCCCAGACCGTATTTGCGTCTGGTGCATCTCGCGCGGCGTCCAGGACCAGCAGTTTGCCAATGAACCCGGACAGGGGCGGCATCCCGGCCAAAGCAATCGCACCAATAAAGAACAGTGCGGAAATCAGTCCGGTCTGTGCCATAGGGTGCTTTGGGGCAATCGCGCCTCCGCGCCGCTCGATCACCAGATCAGCAATCAGGAACAACAGCGCCGTCGCAAGCGTCGAATGGTAGATATAGAACAAAGCGGCGGCGGTTGCTGTTTCGGTGAACAGGGAAATTGCAATCAGCAGGGTACCCATTGACGCGATGGCGCAAAAAGCCACTAGGCGCGCGATGTGTCGTGAGCCCAATATGCCGATTGTACCAACGGCCAGAGTTACCAAAGCGGCAGGTTGCAGCCAGTTGATCACAAGATCATGCGCAACCAATACCTCGGGGCCAAAGCCAAGCGTGTACATGCGCAAGATCGAGTAGGCCCCGACCTTTGTCATGATCGCAAACAGCGCTGCAACTGGCATAGGAGCATTCGCATAGCTGGCCGGTAGCCAGAAATGCAGCGGTAGAACTGCAGCCTTAATGCAGAATACCAGCAGCAACAGGGCAGCACCCACTCTTATCAGAGCGGTGTCTTCGAGCGGAAGCTCGGCAATCCGTACAGCCATATCCGCCATGTTCAGCGTGCCGGTCACTGAATAGAGTGTGCCAAGGGCAAACAAAAACAGCGTTGAGCCCAAAAGGTTGTAGGCGACATATTGTACGCCTGCCTTGAGCCGAACGGCTCCACCGCCGTGCGTCATCAAACCGTAGGACGCGATCAGCAATACCTCGAAGAACACGAACAGGTTAAAGGCGTCACCTGTCAGAAAGGCACCGCATACGCCCATAAGCTGAAAGTGGAATAAGGGATGAAAGTGCTTGCCGCGTGCATCCCATCCGGAGGCAATTGAATAAAGCACTATCGGAAGGGCTAAAAGCGCGGTCAGCAAGACCATCATGGCAGATAACCGATCCAGCACCAGCACGATTCCAAAGGGCGCTGGCCAGTTGCCCAACTCATAGACCAGAATGTCTCCACCTGCGGCCTGTGCGGTGATTGTCAGGGCGATGCCAAGCAGTGCCACGACACCGGCGACCGAGAATATGCGCTGCAAATCAAGGTGGTACCGCAGGACCATGATGATGAACGGAGCCAGAATCGCGGGCAGGACGACTGGCGCAACGATCCAATGGTTCATGCGTCTTCTCCCGGCGCGTCCGTATTGTCATGAGCGGCCATGTCGATGTGGTCATCCTTGGCCGACAGGTAAGCCGAAAGCGAGATCATCACGATCACCGCAGTCATCCCGAATGAAATCACGATGGCGGTCAGCACCAGGGCCTGCGGCAAGGGATCGGTATAGGCGACCTCTTCATATTTGTTCAGAACCGGCGGCGCGTCCAAAGCCAGCCGCCCGGTGGCAAACAAAAAGACGTTCACCGCATAGGTCAGTAGAGACAGTCCCAGAATGACCGGAAAAGTCCGGCGACGCAGGATCAGGAAAATCCCGGCGGCGGTCATCACGCCAACCGCAGAGGCTACGAGCGCTTCCATCAGACCTGCTCCTTTTCTTCTTGTTCTTCTTCAGGCGGATCGTCCCGCAGCGGGTTGATATCCATCGGGAATTCCTGCGCCATGCCGGGCTGCCAGGCCAAGCGGGACAGGCTATCCAGTGCCAGCATCACCGCGCCTAAAACCGCAAGGAACACACCGGTATCGAACAGCATGGCGGTTGCCCATTCGAACTCTTCCAGCGGCGGCCAATTCAGATATCCGAAATCGCTGGTCAGGAAGGGACGTTCATTGAACCATGCGCCAATTCCAGTTGCTGCGGCGATCAGAACGCCCCAACCGATTGTGCCGTGGTAATAGAACCGTTGCCGTTCGATGGCCCAGGTATAACCGCTGGCCATATATTGCATCAGATAGGCGATGGCGACGACCAGACCGGCGATGAACCCTCCACCTGGCTGGTTATGGCCGCGGAAAAAGATATAGGCCCCGACCATCAGCGCGATGGGCATCATCACACGGGTTGCCACAACCATCATCAGCGGATGCGAGTCGCCCGATTGTGGCCAATGCGGTTTGCGGTTCAGCAGATAGGCCCGGACATTGGTTTCCAGCACCGCCTCGGTCAGGGCAAAGATGATCAGGGCGGCAATGCCCAGAACGATAATCTCGCCGAAGGTATCAAAGCCCCGGAAATCCACCAGGATCACGTTGACGACATTGGTGCCTCCGCCGCCCTTATACGAATTGGCCAGATGGAATTCGGAAATGCTGGGAAAGCCGAAATCCCGCAGCATCAGCGCATAGATCAATGCACCTGATCCGATGCCTGCCACGACCGAGATCGCGGCATCCCGCCAGCGCCGTGCCGCGCTGCTGTCCCAGGGGGTGTCCGTGGGCAGGAAGTTCAGCGACAGCAACAGCAGGATCATCGTCACCACCTCGACCGAGATCTGCGTCAGGGCCAAATCAGGGGCGGACAGATAGTTGAACGCCATCGAGACGATCAGGCCAACGACTCCGATCAGCACCAAGGACAGCAGCCGGTTGCGGTGGAACCACATGATGGCCAGCGTCGCGGCGATCAGGCAGATCCAGCCAATGAACGGAATGATCTGAACGGGTAGGGGCGTGCGTGTTTCAACGCCAATAGATCCGGTGGCGAATGCATAATATCCCAGCCCAACCGTAAAGACGATCAGGATGGCCGCATACCGGCTGAGGACCCCGTTATGCAGAGTATCTGTGACCCAGCGGCTGGTCGCCGTAAGCGCAGCGATCACTGCGTCAAAAATGGTTTTCGCCTCGGGTCTGGGCAGGGCATTCCAGATGAACTCACCACGCCGATGCTGTGCCAGCAAGGCCAGGCCACCCAGTGTGGCGAACGCGGACATATACAAGGCAGGCGTAAACCCGTGCCAGAGTTTCAGCGAATAATAGGGCAGCTTCTCGCCCCCGATTACCGCACTTGAAACAACCGCCACCAGCGGACCTACGATGGCGTTGGAATAAAGACCGATCAGGACGACAAGCACGACCAGGAAAGCGGGTGCAAGCCAAAGCCCGGCCGGTGGGTCATGTGGATGGGTTGGGTAATCGTCGCGTACTGGACCAAGGAACACGTGACCAACAAAGCGGAACGAATAGGCTGCAGAGAACAAGGCCGCCAGCAGCGCCAGTCCGGGCACAAGATAATGCGAATGCAGCCAGGTTGTGTGGACCGTTTCCTCCAGCATCATCTCCTTGGACAGAAACCCGTTCAGCGGAGGTAGACCGGCCATGGAAAGTGCGGCAATCGTCCCGATGGTGAAGGTGATGGGCATCAAATGGCGCAATCCGCCCAGTCGCTTGATGTCGCGGGTCCCGGCCTCGTGATCCACGATACCGGCGGTCATGAACAGGGCTGCTTTGAACGTCGCATGGTTGATGATGTGGAAGATGGCAGCAACGGCGGCGATCTTGGTTCCAAACCCCAGCAGCATGGTTATCAGGCCCAGATGCGACACGGTCGAAAACGCCAGCAGCGCCTTGAGATCGTCTTTGAACAGGGCGATGCAGGCCCCGATCAGCATGGTTACCAGGCCGGTTGTGGCCACAATGTAGAACCACGCATCAGTACCCGCCAGAACGGGCCACATGCGGGCCATCAGGAACAACCCTGCCTTTACCATCGTGGCCGAGTGCAGATAGGCTGATACTGGCGTAGGGGCGGCCATCGCGTGTGGCAGCCAGAAATGGAAGGGGAACTGTGCCGATTTGGTGAAACACCCCAGCAAAATCAGGACCAGCGCTGGCATGTAATAGGGTGAAGACTGGATCAGCTCTTTGTTCTGGAGAATGACGCTTAGGTCATAAGAGCCAACGATATTGCCCAGGATCAGCATCCCCGCAATCATCGCCAAGCCGCCAGAGCCGGTCACAGCCAGCGCCATACGTGCGCCCTGTCGTCCCTCGGGGAGGTGTTTCCAATATCCGATCAAAAGGAATGAACTAAGCGAGGTAAGTTCCCAGAATATCAGCAAAAGTAGGATATTGTCCGACAGAACGATTCCCACCATCGCGCCCTGAAACAGCAGCAAATAGGTGTAAAACTGCCCCATCGGGTCTTCGCGCGACAGGTAGAACCGGGCGTAGAGGATGATCAGCAAACCGATGCCAAGGATCAGCAGCGCGAACAGAAACCCAAGGCCGTCCAACATGAAATTGGCGTTTAGGCCCAGTGCCGGAATCCAGTCGAACCGGGCGGTAACGACCTCGCCGCGCATCACGGTTGGGATGTGAATCAACAGCCCCATCAGCGCCAGAAAAGTGGTCAACCCAGCGGCCGAGGCTGCTGCGTTTCGTCCAGCCCGGATCAAAAGGGCTGGGAATACAGCTCCGAGGAAGGGAAGGGCCGCGATGAGGAATAGGGACAACTGCGATACTCCGGTCTGGGCGGTCAAAAGTGCTATTGATTTTGTAAGGATAATTCGCGGAGTGTCCAGCGATTGCAAGCCATTCTGCCTGTTCAGGGGCCCCAAGGCAGAGGATGGTACAGGTAAAGCGGCGATGACACGAACTTGAACAGGCAGGTTAATTTCGACGCGGAACTGGATAAGCTGCTGTGATACATAGGACTGCATCGGATCAGGAGGGATTACAGTGGCTGCTGGGGCAAACCGGACACGGCGAATTGTTTTGCTGTTTGGTGCGGCTGCTGTTCTGGGCGGTTTTGCAATCCGTGAATACCGCCTGATCCCGCAGAGCTATGCGGGCGGTCGGATCAGTGTCGGGGATGCGCATCAGCAAGCTAAGCTTGGAGATATATTTTTGGTGGACATCCGTACCCCACGCGAATGGGATGCCTCAGGCGTGGGCGAAGGCGCGCATCCCCTAGACATGCGTCGCGATGATTTTGATGAGGCGCTGCTGCAGATTGTCGGCGGAGACCTCGACGCCCCAATCGCCCTGATCTGCGCGCGCGGTGTGCGCTCGGCCCGGCTGAGCAACCAGCTGTCCGAGGCGGGGTTCGCAAATATCATCGACGTGCCCGAGGGTATGTTAGGCTCAGCAGCAGGGCCGGGCTGGGTCCGGGCAGGCCTGCCGGTTCAACACTATGATGGGAAAGCAGAATGATCCGAAGCTTGTTTCTGTCGGTCGGGATGGCCGTGATCGCGAATGCAGGAATGGCCGCCTGTGTCGATCAGGAAGACATGTGCGAAACGCCGTCGGGTGGGTACCATATCGAACTTCCCGAAACCGAAAACCCACCGCTGGTGGTGTTTCTGCACGGTTATGGCGGGACTGCGACCGGAACGCTGAAGAACCGCAGCTTGGTTGATCCTCTGCTTGCGCGCGGATATGCGGTTATGGCACCGGAGGGGTCCGAGCGTAACGGCCGCCAAAGCTGGAATTTCTTCCCGGGTTGGGAAGGGCGTGACGAAACGGCTTTTCTGCGCGAGGTGGTTCAGGATGCGTCGGACCGGTTCGGGGTCGATGATGACCGCGTCGTGTTGGGCGGGTTTTCTGCGGGGGCCTTCATGGTCTACTACCTCGCCTGCGCGGCGCCGGATACGTTTTCGGCCTATGCTCCGGTTTCAGGTGGGTTTTGGCGACCGCATCCCGAGGCCTGCGATGGCCCGGTGCGCATGTTTCACACCCATGGCTGGACCGACAATGTAGTCCCGCTGGAAGGGCGTCTTTTGGGCGGTGGTCGATTCCATCAGGGCGATATCTTTGCCGGTCTGGAAATCTGGCGGGTCGCAAACGAATGCGCCGATACCAAACCCAGCGGATTTTCCACGACCGGGCAATTCATGCGCCGCAGATGGACCGGATGCGCCGATGGCGCGATGTTGGAATTCGCACTTTTCCCAGGTGGTCACAACGTGCCGCAGGGATGGTCGGATATGATGGTAGAGTGGTACGAAGGCCTGCCGGGTGGTTGATCACTCGGCAGGGGTCATGACGGTTTTGCCTTCGACCAGGCGCTTCAATTCATCCCTGTGGAGACGTGCGGACCGGGTGATTGCCGGTTCCTGAACATCTTCTTTCATTCCGACCATGCGCCGCGCCGGTGAGGTTGAAACGCCGCTGAGTGCGGAAAGCGGGATGGCAAAGGCCAGGCTTATGGCAATCGGAGCCAGCCAGATTGACACCAGACCCGATAGGATGCCGGCGCCCAAGGCTATACCGCTGATAGTTTCCAGCGTGTGACATAAGATCAGCGTCCGCAGTCCATAGCTGCCACCATCCCGCGCCTGAGGAGACCAGCCTTTTTGAATACCAAGAATTGTCCGGAAGACGGCGATCATCTGTTGCACCATAAGGATCGGCGCATAGAGGATCGACAGGATGACTTCCGAGATGAATGAGGTCATGAACTTACCTGCGCCACCGAAATCCGCATAGCGCACACCGCTAAGTGGCAGGGCAAGCACGCCAAGTACCTTGGGGGCCAGCAACATGGCATACATGACCAGAATGATCAGCACGTGGCGGGTTTCCGACATCTCGGGCCATTGCGGGAACAGCGGATTGTCGGGGCTGAAATAATGAAGGACCGAGGCATCCTCGCCCTGACCGATCAGCGCCCACATCACCAGCAAGGCAAACCACAGCGGCGACATCAGATACCCGACTGCGCCGTGGAACATATGGAACCGCGATACAGCGCGGAAACCGGTTGAGCCCAGCAGCTTCAGGTGCTGCAAATTGCCCTGACACCAGCGCCGGTCGCGCAGCGCATGGTCGATCAGCGTGGGCGGGGTTTCCTCGTAAGAGCCCCGGATACGCGGCAGGAACCGCACGCCCCATCCGGCGCGCCGCATGAGGCCGGCCTCGACGAAATCATGGCTCATGATCAGCTTTTCCTGACCATTCATCGCGCGCAGTTTCGGCAGCCCGGCGCAGTTGGCAAACGCTTTGGTGCGGATAATCGCGTTATGGCCCCAATAGTTGCCTTCCTGACCGCACCAGCGGGCCAGACCTTCGGCGAAGGCGATACCATAAACACCATTGGCAAATTGCTGCATCCGAGCAAAAACCGACTGAGCGCCAATTAACTGAGGGTAACTCTGGATCAGGCCCGCACCGGGGTCGCGCGCCAGAGAATCCGTCAGGCGCAGGATGGCGCGGCCGGTCATCAGGCTGTCGGCATCCAGCACGAGCATCGCATCCCAATCCGCACCCCAACGGCTGACCCAATCTGCGATATTTCCGACCTTGCGGTCTGTGTTCTGTTCTCGCCGACGATAATACAGTTCCAGTCCCGGCGCGAGGGTGGTGCGCAACGCTTCGACGCTGGCTTGTTCCTGTGCCGCGGTCTCGGGGTCGCGGGTGTCAGAGAGGATGAACATCGCATAGTGGTGCTGACCATCCCGCGCGCGCAGGTCTTCCAGCATGGTTCGGGCGTTGCCCAGCACGTTCCAGGGTACTTCATTATAGACCGGCATAAGAAGCGCGACGCGCAGCGCCTGTGGGCGGCCCTGACGTTTGGGCTGTTCCTGCCGCGACAGGGAAATCATACCCAACAAAACGGTGCAGACCGTGAAAGAGATCCAGAAAAAGTTGAATGAGATCAGAGCCAACAGAATCGCTTCGATCAGGTTGATCCCTTCGGCTCCGAACCAGTCGGTCATGACCCAAAGCAAGCCCAGCGTAGCCGCCATCGCAGGCGAGAACGCCAGCGCACGCCAGAATCCCGCAGATGCCTGCCTGCTGCGGGGCGCCTGAGCGTCACGGAACCCAGCGCTGAAATTCTGCTCCGGCATCGCCAGGGGTGCCTCAGGCGGCATGATATGCAGATCGTTGCTCATGATGTCCAACGATACAGCCAGACTTCGGAGGCAGGCTGCTTGTCTTTCAGCAACTGTGCGCGCAGTTCCACATGGTTCCGGTCTCCCGGCTCGAAGGAAAAGGCCAACCGCAGGCCGCCAGTATCGGGGTTGCGCTGTAGGACGCCTTCCGAGGTCTCTGCATGGGGCGAGTCCACAAAGATCGTCATCGCCTCAGGTTCGTCGAATAGCTCGCTGGCCTCAAAGTCGATCACCGCCAGACGGCCCTCGCCAAATGTATTGTCACCCATCGCGGTGTTGATCACGCGTGGCATCGGGGTGCGCTCTGGTTCCTCACCCCAGATAAGGCGGTAGGACAGGTCCACCTGGCTTCCGGCCGCATAGGGCTCCATCGGGCGCCAATAGGCGACGATATTGTCGTAGATTTCCTGATCAGCCGGGATTTCGACCAGAGTGACCGCGCCTTTGCCCCAATCGCCGGTTGGCTCGACCCAGAGGCCGGGGCGTTTGTGGTAACTCGCCTCAAGATCGGCATAATCCGAGAACGCGCGTTTCCGCTGCATCAGGCCAAACCCGCGCGGGTTCATGTCAACAAAGGACGAGAACTGCAGGCGGGTCGGGTTTGCCAAGGGCCGCCACAGGACCTCGCCAGCGCCGTTGCGGATCAACAGCCCGTCGCTGTCATGCACCGCAGGGCGGAAATCGTCGAAACGGCTGTGATTGGTCTGATCGAACAGGAACATCGACGTGCCGGGTGCAATGCCGACATGGGTCAACTCGGTGCGTGGGAACAGCGTCGCCTCGACCTCCATCACGCAATCCGCGCCGGCCGTGACGTTGAACCGATAGGCACCGGTCACGCTGAGGCTGTCCATCAGGGCATGAACCACCATGTTGCGCTGACCGGGCTTGGGACGTTCCAGCCAGAAACGGATGAATTCAGGGAATTCCTCACCGTCCGGGTCGCCGGTTTTCAGGGCCAAACCGCGGGCCGACAGGCCATAGACCTCGTGCAGGCCGATGGCGCGGAAATAGCTGGCGCCTTGAAACACACAGAACTCATCGGTTTTTCCGGGGCGGTGCATTTCAGTCCGCAGGCGCAGGCCCGAAAAACCCAGCGTGTCGTCAACGGGCAACTGAGGGACCTCGGTCGACTTGTCAAACATCGACAGATCGAAGGCTACGGGTTTTGCCATGCCGTTTTCGACGGTCGAGACCTGAACCGTACGCGGAAAATAAAGCCCGGGCGTAAAGAAATCTACGTTGAAAGGCGTCTCAGATTCGAACCAAAGCGCACGATCCAGGCGGAACCGGATCGAGCGGTATTGCTCATAGGTCAGGTCCTGCCATTCCTGCGGGACCATCTCGCGCTCGGCAAAGGGCTTTGCGGCCAACTCGCGGGCCAGCGAGATCACGTCACTGCGGTCAAACGGGACCTCTCCGCCCACGGCAAAGGTGGCCGGGGCGAAGGCAAGCGCCGAAGTCGTGGCCAGAAATGCGCGACGTGTGAATTTCATTTCTTTGATTTCCAGGGTTGTGACTTAAACCACGCGGCCAAATAGGCCACGCTGATGATCATGGCAAAGCCAATCATATTAGCGACAAAGACAGTGGCAAAATCCCGCCCAAACAAATCGAGCCCAACGCCGATAAGTCGTGCTGCTGCCATGGAAAATACGAATACGGCAAGTGATTGCTGACCCACTTTGGTGACCAGGGTCAGCACGATTTGCCAAGCTTTGGCGCCTGCGCTCTGACCGGTTGCGATCAGGCGGTGTCCATGCTCGCCAGCAGCGACCCAGCCCAGATAGGCCAGCGACAGGAAATGCATGTAGCGAAACAGACCGAAATCGGTCTTGTCGCGGAATTCCTTCGTGATGGGCCAGACTTTGCGGATTTCATCGGCCAAATCCGGGGCTGCGGCATTCACCCATGTGAACACTTTCCACGACCCGAAAGGCATTGAAAAGATCAGGAACAGCGCCGCTGCCCAAATCAACGTTTTTGACACCGGAGGGGCCGGGATCCAGCCGCGCATGAATGCAAAGCCAGTAAAGAAAAGCAACTGCCAGCCAAAAGGGTTAAAGAACCACTGACGATCCGACCAGGGCTCGGCGGGCAGGTCCAGAACGTCGGTCTGCGCCACGAGCCAGATAGCAACGGATGTGGCTGCAACCGCCCAGAATCCGATGCGGGACAGGCCCATAAACAGCGGCATCATTGCAAGAACCACCAGATACATGGGTAGAATGTCGAAATAATTCGGCACGTAGGTCAGGGTGAACAGGCCGACGATCTGCGGCGCAGGATCATTGAAGAAATGCTGCAGGTTCAGGGACGAGATGTAGTTCTTCTCAAACAGGCCTGTTTGATTCAGCGCAGCCATCGTCATCGCGACAAAGAAGAACAGGCCGATATGCGCCCAGTAAACCTGCCAGATCCGGTATGATACCCGCGCAGTGCCCATCCACCAGCCCTTGCGCAGGAACGCGCCGCCAAAGGCGATGGCCGAGGCCATGCCCGAACAAAAAACAAAAATCTCGGTTGCATCCGAAAAACCAAACCGGGCAGGGATCCACTTGGCCCAAGGGTCGTTGGGAATATGCGCAATCAGGATGATGAACATCGCAATTCCGCGATAGAAATCCAGACGCGGGTCGCGCGTACTAACAGGGGCGGCCGAGGTGGCTGCCACAGGTGCAAAATCAGAAGCGGGCGATAGAGTCGCCATACGAGTTCTGTCCTTCTTCAGTCTTTTTGTTTTGTTATTCTGCCGGAACGCTTTGTGCGTCTTGGTTATCGCGGGCCGCATCGATCAATGCGCGGCGCGCCATAGCATAATTGTCCTCACCCCCGGCCCGCTTGGCACGGCGGTCGTCTAGAATGCGCTCGACAGCATCCAAACGGCCGGCACGCAGGCCGGAATCAATAGTGATGCGCTCGAATACATCACGTTGGGCGTGGCTACCACCGGCCAGTTGCATTCCGTCCCGTGCATTCGACAGGAAATCAAATGCTTCGCCGTAAAGGCCGTCGCCAAAAGCCTCAAGCCCTTTGGCTGCGGCAATACCGGGATCCGACATCCGGATCGGAGTGTCGCCCTGATTGCGCTGGGCATCTTTCTGGATGCGCTGCAGCATTTTGCCGGTCGCTTCGGTCCGGTTGTCGCCGGTCAGGGCCAGCAGATAGTGAAGATCGGCGAAGATCAGGCAGCCATCTTCGGTCCGGGCGGCGCTGAGGTCGGCCAGTTCCTCCCAGCGGTTTCCAACTTTGACGCCCTCAAGCTCGAGCCGGGACAAAAGCGACGTGGCATTCGATATGTCACGGTAATCGTCGGTTTTGTCCTGCCGGACATACTGGTCATACAGTTCCATAACCTGATCGACCTGACCCAGGTCCAGATGCATCAGCGCCTTGTGCCACCAGACATGATAGCGAAAGTTGTTGCAATGCGCCCAGGCATCCTCGCGTCCGGCCAGCCAATCAAGACCTTGCTGCGCATTGCCGGTCATCTCGTGCACATGGGCCACTGCGTGCAGACCCCAGGCATCATCCGACACCATCCACAGTGCCTGACGTCCGGCGATTTCGGCTTTTTCATAGGCCCCGGTTTCCTCAAGCGCGAAGGAATGGCACCCCAGAAGATATCCGCGACCGGCGTGGTCGGGTTCATAAGCGGGCAGGACACGTTCGATCGACCGTCGCATACCAGCGGCATCTCCCAAGACAAACCGTGTTGCGTGGCTGAGTTTCATCGCCAGCGAGTCCTGTGGGTGTAGGCGCAAAATTTCTTCAAACTTCTGGATTGCATGTGAGGGCAGGTCGGACAGGTAAAGGGCCAACGCGTCGACATAAAGCCGCTCGCGCTCAGTTACCGGTTGGCGATCCATAGCGGTGTTGGCAGCATTCAACGCTTCCGCTGCAACTGGCATCATCTCGCGCCGACCCAGCAAGACCAGGAACAGGCCTTTGATGGCGTGACCAAGCGCGAATTCGGGCTCAAGCTCTAGCACTTTGCCCAGATGCTGGGGTGTGACAGCTGAATGCGCCATGAAACCAAGCAGAACACCATTCCACGCCTCGACACTGGCCGAATGGCAAAGAGTGTTCATCTGTCCGAAAACATCTTGTTTCATGCGCGGGATCCAATCCATTTGCGATTTATTACTTTATTCGATTTAGCAGAGAGTCAGGCGGGGTCGTATCAGTATCGGCCCTGCTCTCGAATTGGTGAAAAGCTGTGTGTGGAAAACGTGAAAAAATCCGCCGATTCAACGGCATGTTTCAGCAATATGCCGCCTAGTAAGGCATTGTGTTTCAATCTTCAAATGGGTTCTTCGCGTTCAAGACTGCTGCAGTGTCCGCTCCGAACTGTGGCGGAGCCGTCCGGTAGGTAACCGGTGTCCGCGACAATTTCAGCGGGTTTCCGATCAGTTTTACCTCGGCCGGGGCAGCCTGCATCGCGATCTGCATTTGCCGCGCCGCGACCTGCTCGGTGTCAAAAACCTGATCCAGGGTCTGGACCGGCCCAACTGGTACTTTGCGTGCCTCAAGTTCTGCGATGACGGTTGTTGTGTCATATGACTGAACCGCAGGGCGCAATAGGGCGTTCAACGCATCCCGGTTTTCCAGCCGCGCCGGATTCGTCGCAAAGCGGACGTCATCCGCCAGATCAGGTTGGTCGATGAATTCGCAGAACCGGCGGAACTGACTGTCATTACCTACAGCAAGGATCACATGGCCATCAGCGGTTTCGTAAACGTCATATGGAACGATATTTGGATGACCATTCCCACGGCGTTGTGGCACATTGCCGGATGTCAGATAATTCACGCCTTCATTGATCAGCCACGCAATCTGGGAATCGACCAGAGCCAGATCAATTTGCTGTCCCTCTCCGGTCTGGTCCCGATGGCGCAATGCTGCCAAAATGCCAACGCAGGCATACATACCGCACATGACATCAGCGATACCAACTCCAACTTTCATCGGCGCCCCTTGGGGATCGCCGGTCAGAGACATGACACCGCCATAGCCCTGCGCCATCAGATCATATCCGGGCTTTGATGCGTTAGGCCCATCCTGCCCGTAGCCTGAGATCGAACAATAGACGAGGCTAGGGAATTCCTGCGAGAGCGATTTGTAATCCAGCCCGTATTTCGCAAGCCCGCCGGGTTTGAAATTCTCGATCAGGATGTCCGCAAACGAGGCCAGCCGCCGAATTTCCGCCTGACCTTCGGGTGTGGTGATGTCGATGGCGACCGATTTCTTGTTGCGGTTGGCTGACATGAAATAGGCACTAAGATCCGATGGAACCCCGTCGGCATCAGCGACATAGGGTGGGCCCCACTGGCGCGTGTCGTCCCCTTTAGTGGCAGGGTTTTCGATCTTGATAACGCTGGCACCCAAATCGCCCAGCAACTGTGTGCAGGTCGGTCCGGCCAGAATGCGGGACAGGTCCAGAACCTTGACGCCCTTCAGCGGTCCTTCAGATCCGGCCATCATATCCTCCGCGGTCAATCTCAGCAGCGATTACGGTGAACCTATCAGACTTGGTTGCCGCTTCCAGAGCATCCCTCAGTTCGGCGCGGGTGCGCACCGTGTGACCATTCCCACCGAAGGCCCGGCCCATAGCTGCAAAGTCGTGGCGGTCGAAATCGACGCCTACGTTCCCCATTTGCCGCTGACGCTGTTTCAATTCGATCAGGGCAAGGCTGGCGTCGACGAACACCAGGAAAATCGGGTTACCACCCATCTCGGCAACGGTCGACAGTTCTCCGGCGACCATCAGGAACCCGGCATCGCCGGAAAAGCTGATGACCGGGCGCGTGGGTTCGGCCAGTTTCAGCCCGATGGCCATTGGCAGAGCGCAGCCCATGGTGCAGAGCGCTGAAGATTGGATCAGCCCGCGTTCTTCGGAACATCCCCACATCTGGCTGAGAAGGATGCGATGTGCGCCACTGTCAGCGGTGGCCAATGTCTCGGCAGGAAGAACCGCGCGGGTTTCCGCAATTACCGCGGCGGGACCCCATACGTCATCAGTAGGGAAGGCTCGCGCCAGGGCGGCCCGAACCTGTTCGGGCTCACCGCCGGGCCAGGTGGCGCGGGCAGGGTTGCCCTTTGCAACGGCCTCGAGGGTCGCGCCGGTATCAGCCACCAGGTTCAACCCGGCCTGATGCATGTAGTGATCGTTCGGAACCGCCGAAATGTCGATGACGCGCTTTTCTTCGGGGTCCCATATCTCGCGCCAGCCAGGGCGCATTTCGATCGGGTCATAGCCCAGACACAACACCAGATCGGCCTGTTCAACCAGCGGCACCAGATGGGTGTCAGCAAGCGGCGACAGGCCCGCGCCGCCAAGGCACAGTGGATGATCCTCGGGAACCACGCCCTTGGCCTTGTAGGTTGTCACAAAAGGAATGCCAAAATGTTCAAGGAACGCCTGCACCACATTGCGTGAGTCGTCGTATAGAACATCCAGGCCGATAATCGCGATGGGCCGTTCGGCCTGTGCCACCCAGCGGCGGGCTTTTTCAACGCAATCCCCCTCGGGCGCGACGGCGGCAGGTTTGACAAGACGGCGGCGTTTGACATCGGTCACAGGCGCATCCGCAACCGAAATCGGCACGTCGATATGCACCGGCCCTGGGCGCGGCTGACTGGCGAGCGACACCGCTTTGTCTGCGATAACATCCGCGCCTTTGGCGGTCAGCATGAATGTCCCTTTGGTGATCGAGCGATAGACCCGTGCGTGATCCATGACCTGATGGGTGTATGTCAGCGCCTCATCTGCGTCGACACAGCCGGTCAGCACGATCATTGGCACCCGGTCCTGCAACGCATTGGCGACCACATTGATCCCGTTCATCGCGCCTGGACCGAGTGTGGCCACCAGAATGGCCGGGGCACCGTCGCGGTGATGCACCGCCTCGGCCATAAAGCCAGCCGCGTTCTCGTGTTTGGTCAGGTGAAAGGTTATTCCCGCCTTTTCCAACGCATCCACTAGGGTCAGCACCTCGCCACCTGGCATGCCAAAAGCGTGGCGGCAGCCAGCCTCATAAAGCCGTTGGGCCAGAATGTCCGCAGCGCGGGGCGACGAGTCCTGCATCAGTAAAGCTCCGAAAACTGTTTCAACGCAGATTGCGGAGGACAGACCCGGACGCAAGGCGCATCACGCCAGTGTGACTATTTGACAGCGGCTTCGGCCACGATCTGAAAGGTGTCATCCAATTCCTGGGCAATGTCCCTCAGGGGGTCTCCTCCCTCATAGATATAGGGCGCGAATACAAAGCTGGGCGTTTTATAGGACAGGGTGGCGGTGCCGTCCTCGTTTTCAGTCACGTAAAACCGGATCGGTGCTTCGATCATTGCGCGCACCGAGGTTTCCAGCACGCGCACCGCATAGTCATTGTTGAAGGCGCCGATCACCAGATTGCCTGGGATTGTAATCCCCCGCGCGGCGGCGGCTTTGGTGGGGCCGGCCTGCGTGACCACGATCAGACCGTTTGCCTTAACCGCCGATTTGGTGTCCGAGACTAATTCACTATAGCTTTTGCCCGTTGGATACACGGCCCATCCCGAGAGCGGTTCGTCGGCCCAGGCGGGCAGAGCCAGCAGGGCGAAGACAGTCCAAAGCAGTTTCATCCAGAGGCCTCCTTTTAAGGTGTCTGCAGGAATCTTGCCAGAAATGTGAGAACGTCGCACTCACAATCTTGTGCGCATTCGGGATTGCGCCGCGCCGCTTAAAGCCGCAGAAACGGGCGCAGGACGAAGGGAAAGGTCTGGATCGGATGCGCCTGATGATCTGCAAAACCTGTGGCACCGCACGCGATCGGGCGGCCGAGGTGCAGGCTGTGAAGGACGCACTGAAAAGGGCTGGATTGACGGATCAGGTCGAATTGAGCGAACACGCCTGTTTCAGCAGCTGCGCGGAACCCACGGCGCTGGCTATACAGGCGCAGGGGCGCGCATCTTATGTGTTTTCGGGAGTCGATGTGGCGGCGGATGCTGCGGATATCGCTGAAACTTGCCGTACTTACCTGAACAGCCCGCAGGGCTGGATTGAAGACGCCCGACCCTGCGGGCGGCTTCGGATGTGTTTGCGTGCGCGTATTCCGGCGCTTTAATCGACCTGAACCGTAGCCGCAGCACGAACCGGCACGTTATCGACCGAAAGCGGGCTATGGCTGTTGGAATTCAGCGAAACCGAAACCTCGACCTCGCCTTTGGGCAACTGATCAATGTGCATCCAACTGCCGTAAAGCCGGGCGAGCTTTTCTCCGTTGATGTAAACATGCGCGTGCCCTTCGCCCACCATGTCTGCGGTCGATGCGTTCTGCGGTGCGAAGGTAAAGTTTTTTGGCATGACATGCAGGTTCCAGCCAGACATAGGATCCTGTGTCAGAGCGATGTCCAGTGTAGGTGCATCTGTGCCTGCCGGTAGGTTCAGGGCCGTGGAATGATCGTGGGCCATGGTCTCAGTGTGTGAGGCTCCGTGAAGAGACGGATCAGAATGGTCGTGGCCATCAAATGTGACGCCATTTGCAGCAGCAATTACAAATCCTGCACCGCCGCCAAAGACCAGACCGATCACGAATAGAGCAAGTGAACGGGTCATTGTATTTCCTTGAAAACATAGGGAAACGCGCCAAGTTTACACCCGGCGCGTTCATTCGAAGTGCGATCAGGCCGTTGCTTCGGAAGGTTGCGCTTCTTTCTGCCAGAAATAGCCAGCGAACGCGCCAACCAGAACCCATGCAACCAGACCGATTCCAAAAGCTCGTGCCGCGAACAATGCGCCAATTTCAGTCGGCACAGGGCCGGTGAAAACATCGGGCTCGGGTGCACCGATAAGATGTGGCACCAACAGAAGTACTGCGGCGATCACATAGCTGATCAGGTTACCTCCAAAGGCGATCAACCACATGGCGACAAGGGCTGCTGCAACCGTTGCGAACCACCAGACCTGACGTGCATAGACATCGGCTGCTGCGACACCCGGCACTTCGGGCGCCAGGGTGAAACCTGGTGCAAGGTGGAAGGCGATAAATCCGGCCAACCCCCAAAGAACGCCGGTCCGGCCATCAATCTGATGCCCTTGACCTTCGGCTACCGACATCAGCGCAACCATCACCAGCGCATAGCCGGTATAGGTCAGCATGGTAAAGATGACACTCAGCGCATCACGCGTCAGTTCAGAGAACATGCGCGGCAGCTCGGGATGAGCCGATACGGTCTCGCCCCCGAAATGCACCAGCTCTCCGGATTCATAAAGCTCGGCATGCAACAATACTGGTTGCACAAATACCAACTGCAGCAAGGCGGCAATCAGCCCCGCTGCAGCACCAGCGAACAACGCGCTGGTCAATATACGACTGAACACGGTCTTAGTGGCAGGGGAAGCCGGTCGCGTGACGCACGTCATGCGCTGCATCATGTAGGGCCGCTGCCTGAACGTGACCGGTCAGCGTGATGAGGCCCAGACCCAGAACCACTGCAAACATGACCGGAACAAAGCCTGTACGCGCGGCGGATGCTGTTTTCGTTTGTGTTGCCATTTTGTATTCTCCTCTGCCGCCGCACCCGACGGCCGGTGTTTCGTTTTTGCGCCTGGCAGGTCTCCTGGCTTGCGGGTCGATGCCTCTGTTCGCCTTCCCCCCGGATAACCGGGAGTGGCTGGTTGAACAGGGGCTCTCCGCTTACAGTCGCGGGGGCGGCTTTGGAGTTGACCACCGAGGCAGTCGCACCAAATTCCCTCTTAGCATCCGGATTTCTCCGGCAGGACCAGACACCCCCATTTAGCCGCTATAGCTGTGGCGGTGCAATCATCATTTGCGACGTATTGTGTCAGATTATGCGCTTTTTCAGCAAATAAATATCCATGATCCAACCATGGTCGGCACGGGCATGGGCGCGGCGGTCCAGAATCTGCTGCGCAACCTCGGCCAAAGGGCCTTTGATCAGGATTTCCTCTTTCATGCCGACATATGCGCCCCACCAAATGTCCAAGTCTTCCATGTCCAGGTTTTGGAATGAACATTCGCCATCCAGCATCACCGCCACGTTTTCTGCGGTTTCCGGCCATCCTTCTTCCCGGATGCGACGACCAGTTGTTACGATATAGGGCGCGCCCAGTTCGTTGATCGGAATCGCATGGGCCGCCGTCAGCGCTTGCAGCGCGGTGATGCCGGGAATCACCCGTGTTTCTGGCTGAGGGGTCAAACGTGCCGCGATTCGCAGCGAACTGTCATACAGCGACGGATCCCCCCAGATCAGCAGCGCCACATGGCGGGCCTTCGGGTGGGCTGCGATGGCCTCCTGCCAGCGCAATGCAATCGCATCGTGCCATTCGTCCACTCCGCGTAAATAGCCATCATCGGCACGGCGTTTGGGAATGTCGAAATACGCGATTTGCGGAAGAGTATCCGCGACCTGAGCGATGATCTGCTCGCGCAGCCCTGCCAGATCGGCCTTGTTTTCGCCCTTGCGGGGGATCAGGATCAGGTCCGCCGAACGGATCGCCTGCGCCCCTTGAAATGTCACATGATCCGGGTTGCCGGTGCCAATACCGATCAGCGTCAGGTCAATCATTTTCGAACTCTGCCAGAGGTCCATACAGGATCAGGGCCGGGGCGGTGCCGATCTCGGTTTCCAACTGCTGCGACAAGGCACCGATGGTCGAGCGTTGCAGCTTTTGGTCGGGGGTCGAGACGGATTCGGCCATCAAAGCAGGTGTATCCAGCGAAAGGCCGTGGGAATGTAAGGCCCTGACCAAAAGGGGAAAGGTGCGCTTGCCCATAAACACGACGGTCGTAGCCTGTGGATCAGCCAGTGCTGCCAGGTTCAGATCTTCGGGCAGTTTGCCACTGACATCGTGGCCGGTGACGAATTGCACGCGCCGCGCGGTCAGTCGCCGGGTCAGCGGAATGCCCGCCGCTGCCGCCGCCGCTACCGCCGAGGGGATGCCGGGGATGATTTCATAGTCGATCCCGGCCTCTTGCAGGGCCACCAGTTCTTCTTCAAGCCGGCCGAACATGCCGCCATCACCGGATTTCAACCGCACAACATGCTGACCGGTTTGTGCATATTCGACCAACAAGCGGCTGACGTGATCCTGCTTGGGCGAGGGGCGCCCGGCGCGTTTGCCGACACCAACCAGATCAGCATCCTCACGCGCGTGGCTCAGGATCGGGCCACTGCTGAGGTCATCAAACAGCACCGCATCGGCTTTCTGCATCCTGTCTACCGCCTTCAGTGTCAGCAATTCCGGGTCGCCGGGGCCTGAACCGATGAAGGACACAAAACCACTCATGCCGAGGCCTCGGCGATCAGATGAAAGAATGTCCCGGTGACATTGTTTCGCACCGATCCGGTTTGCGGGCCTTCCGCGCCTTCGGCGTCGAACACGCGCGCCAGCGGGGCGTCAGGCTGTTCGATGATCGAGGAATAGTGGAACTCATGCCCGCGTAGCGCTGTGCCTTCGGCAAATCCGGCCATTGGGGCCAATAATTCCGCCTTGCGATAACCCAGGTTGAACTTGCGCTTTTCATAGGAGGTCACAAGGCCCAGAAGGCCCGCCATTTCGTGCCGGGCACCCTCTTTGTCGATCAACGCCTGACCCAGCGCCATGTAGCCCCCGCATTCGCCATGCACAGGTCTTGTCTCGGCATGTTTGCGCAGCCCAGTCTGGAAGGTGTTGGCGGCGGCCAATGTGGCTGCGTGCAACTCGGGATACCCACCCGGCAGCCAGACCAGATCGGCATCCGGGGCAGGGGCTTCATTCGCCAGCGGTGAAAACGGTAGGATTTCTGCACCCGCCGTGCGCCAGCCTTCCAGCAAATGCGGATAGGTGAACGAAAACGCAGCATCCCGCGCCAGTGCGATCCGCTGCGCCGGAGGGCGGGGTAGCACGGCTGACGATGGCCTATTTGGGCTTGAGGAAGCCGCCCGCTTGATCGCCTCCAGATCGACATGTTCACGCAGGAACGCAGCATAGCCGACAATGGCGCTTTCCAGATCGGGATGTTCCACCGCCTGGATCAAACCTAAGTGCCGCTCGGGAAGTGTCAGGTCTCCGCGTCGTGGCAGAACGCCCAGAACCGGCAGGCCTGCACGTTCCATACCCAACCGGGTCAGACGCTCGTGACGCGGGCTGGCGCAGCGGTTCAAAATTACCCCGGCAAAGGGCAGGCCGGGGTTGTACATCCGAAACCCCAGCGCCGTGGCTGCAGCTGATTGCGCCTGACCGCCGACATCCAGAACCAACACCACAGGCCAGCCCATACGCTGCGCAGTTTCCGCGCTAGATCCATGGCCAATCTCACCGGGTTTGGCGACACCGTCGAACAGACCCATCGATCCTTCGGCTACGACGATATCCGCGCCGTCAGCCTGTGCCGATATTGCGTTCAGCAGAGGATCGCCCATCGCCCAGCTGTCCAGATTGAACGAGGCGCGCCCAGCCGCCGCCCGGTGAAAGGCCGGGTCGATATAGTCAGGGCCGCTTTTGAATGGTTGGACGGTCAGGCCATCCTCGGCCAGCGCACGCAGCAGGCCCAGCATCACGGTGGTCTTGCCAGTCCCCGAAGACGGTGCCGAAATCAGAATACCCGGAGGGTTAGTCATCACCATGGCTCCAGCTTGACCAAGGGCTGTCCGCGCTTTGCGGGCGATACCGGCGGTCGTAATCCTTTGAATACAGGCAGCTTTCGTCGAATCCTTCGCCAGCCAGTGCCGGGCCAACCATGATCAGCGCAGTGCGCGAGATGCTCTCGTCCAACGCGTCTTTTAGGGTTGCCAGCGTCGCACGGATGATCCGCTCATCGGGCCAGCTGGCACGATAGACAACGGCCACTGGGCAGTCGGCCCCATAGGCAGGTGTCAGATCGGCGATCACCGTACCCAGATTGCCGATCGACAGGTGGATGGCCAGCGTCGCCCCGGTACGGGCAAAATTCGCCAACGTCTCGCCCTCGGGCATCGACGATGCGCGTCCCGGTGTCCGGGTCAGGACCACTGATTGCGCAAGTCCGGGCAGGGTCAGTTCCGTGCCCAGTGATGCGGCCGCAGCGGCAAAAGACGGCACGCCAGGGGTCACGCTGACCGGGATGCCCAGCTCTTTCAGGCGGCGGATCTGCTCGCCCATCGCGGACCAGACCGACAGGTCGCCGGAATGCAGTCGCGCAACATCCAGACCGGCCTGATGTGCGGTTGCGATTTCGGCCATGATCTGGTCCAGATCCATCGCCGCCGTGTTCACGATCTTGGCGTCGTCGGGGCAATGGTCCAGAATTTCCTCTGGCACCAGCGAACCCGCATACAGGCAGACCGGGCAAGCGGCGATGATATCGCGCCCGCGCAGGGTCAGCAGGTCGGCGGCGCCCGGTCCGGCGCCAATGAAATGAACGGTCATGTCTGTCCTCCGATGGCGATGGCGCAGGTGGCCAGCCGGTCGTCTGAAATCTGTCGGGGTGAGATCAGCCGCGCACCAGGTCCGGCGGCGGCAAGGGCGGTCGCTTCGGCAACGCTGCCGGTGCCATAGGTGGCGCGGCTGCGGGTCGAGCAGGTGAGGGTGCGCTGCCCGGCCAGATCGGCGGGGGCAATGAAATGCAGCGGCAGGGCAATGGTCGAGGCAAAATCTGTCAGCGCGGCGTGACCTTCCTTGTCGGCAACTGTGGCCAGCGCGTCCACAGCGTGGCCGGCACTCGCCTGATCATAGGCGGCGCGCAGGCTGTCCAGCGTAGCGGTCGAGGAAAATCCGATGCCTGCGACGATCATAACGTGACGCTCCATTGCACAACCGGATAGGCCGATTTCCAACCGCGCCGTGGCCCCAGGGCCGAAGCCTGTGCCAATTCGATCCGCAGCAGCTCACCGCCCAGCTTATCCTGCCATTGCGCCAGCAGCGCTTCGCTCTCCAGCGTCACCGCGTTGGCCACCAGCCGCGTGCCGGAGGGCAGGGTTGTATGCAGCCATTGCAACAGCTCACTGCTCAGCCCGCCGCCAATGAACACGACATCGGGTAGGGGCAGGCCGTTCAGCGCATCCGGGGCGGTGCCGTGCACCACCTGCAGCCGGTCTTGACCCAGCGCGTCGGCATTTCGGCGAATGCGCTCGGCGCGGTCTTCGCGGGGTTCGATCGTTGTGGCGCTGAGCGTTGGATCACACATCAGCCATTCGATGCTGATTGACCCGGTGCCGCCGCCAATGTCCCACAGATGCTCGTCCCGCTGCGGGGCCAGCGCCGAAAGGGTCAGCGCACGGATAGGGCGTTTGGTGATCTGGCCGTCGGTCTCAAAAATCTCATCCGGTTTGCCAGAGGCGCGTGGAAAGGCCTGCCCGCCGCCAGCAACCTCGAGCCCGACGCAGACCGGGTGATCGAACCCACCCAGCAGCGCCTCGGTCAGCGAGACACTGCGCGCCCGTTCGCGCGGGCCACCCAGGGCCTCCATCACATGTAGGTGTGTGTCGGCAAAGCCGGTGTCAGTCAGATAGGTGGCAAGTTCCGTCACGGCCTTACCATCGCGCAACAGCAGAATTGCGCGCAGGCCGGGGGCCAGATGCGGGCGCAGCCGGGTCAGCGGGGCCGCGTGCAGACCAAATGTCTGCGTGCTTTCCAGCGGCCAGCCCAACCGCGCAGCGGCCAGCGAAAAAGTGGATTGGCCGGGTAGGGCGGCCCATTCCCCGGCTTCGAAATTCCGCGCGATCACGGATCCGGCGCCGAACCAGAACGGATCGCCCGAGGCCAGAACCACGGTTGATCGCCCGCGAAAACCGGTCAGGATCGGCAGACCATCGGCAAAGGGCACAGGCCATTCCACCTGCTGGGCTCCGAAATCGGGAACCAAGGACAGGTGTCGCGGTGGCCCCATGATGATTTCAGCGCGTTCCAGCACTTGACGGCTTGCGGGGGGCAAGCCATCCAGTCCATCTTCGCCCAAACCCAAAACGGTCAGCCACGGAGCTTCAGACATGTCCAACCTCCTGATATTGGGCGGCACGACCGAGGCCAACGCGCTGGCAAAAGCCATTGCCGACCGGGGTATTCCCGCGACCTACTCCTATGCAGGACGCGTGGACAACCCGCGCCCGCAAGCCCTGCCGGTGCGTGTTGGTGGGTTCGGTGGGGCCGAAGGGCTGGTGAAATATATCCATGACCACAGCATAAGCCACGTTATCGACGCGACCCACCCGTTTGCTGCCGGGATGAGCCGTAACGCGATTGAGGCCTGCCATGCGGCGCAGATTCCACTTGTTGCGCTGACACGGCCCGAATGGGCACCGCAGCCCGGTGACACCTGGCTGCGCGTCCCGGATATCGCCGCAGCGGTGGCCGCTTTGTCCGGTAATCCGCAGCGCGTGTTTCTTGCGGTCGGGCGCATGCATCTCGAAGATTTCGTCAGCCAGCCCCAGAACCATTACCTGTTGCGGCTGGTGGATGAACCCGATGTCCTGCCCTTGCCGAATTGCGAGGTTGTCGTGGCGCGCGGACCCTTTGCCGAGGCTGATGACCGGGCGTTGATGCAGCGCCACGGCACGCAACTGGTGGTATCCAAGAACGCGGGCGGCGCCGGCGCGCGCGCCAAGCTGGACGCCGCGCGGGCGCTGGACATACCGGTGTTGATGATCGACCGTCCAGCCCTGCCGCAGCGGCTGGAACTGTCGAGCGTTCCGCAGGTTCTGGACTGGCTGGCTCATTCCGGGGTGAACCTCGGCGTATAGACGATCGGGTCACCGGCGCGTTCTATCACGCGGGTCAGCGATGAGCCGACGATGACAACGGTCTGCATATCGGCCATATCAGGCGTGGCCTCGACCAAGGTTGAAATCCGGATTGCCTCATCCGCCCGGCTGACAGCGCGGGCGAACAGGATCAGCCGCTCGGGTTCACATTCTTCGCGCAGGATTTCCAGCGTTTTGACAAAGCCTTCGGGGCGGGATTTCGAGCGGGGGTTGTAAAACGCCATCGCGAAATCCGCTTGCGCGGCCAGACGCAGGCGCTTCTCAATCAGAGGCCAAGGTTTGAGGTTGTCACTCAGGTTGATGGTGCAGAAATCATGCCCAAGCGGGGCGCCAGCGCGGGCGGAGGCCGCAAGCATCGCGGTGATCCCGGGCAGCACCTCAACCGATAGGTCGCGCCATTCACGGGGGCCGTTCTCCAGCGCTTCGAACACCGCTGCTGCCATGGCAAATACGCCCGGATCGCCCGAGGATACGACCACTACGCGCTTCCCTTCGGCCGCCATTTGCAACGCATGCTGAGAGCGGTCGATCTCAACCCGGTTGTCGCTGGCATGCAGCGTCAGGCCGGGGCGTTCGGCGATGCGCGCGACGTAAGGAATGTAGCCGACGACATCCGTCGCCCCAGCCAGCGCAGCGGTCACTTCGGGCGTCACCAAAGCCTCGTTTCCTGGCCCGAGTCCTGCGATCTTGACCCAACCGCTCATGGCCGCCGCCCTTGTCCGTGAACGATGATGATCGAGAAATACGGAGTGATCCCCTCGCAATTTTCCGACAATTTGCACACGCGTTGATTGGGCATCTGAGCGTATTCCACGATCCAAGCACGGTCATACAAACCGGCCGTCTTCAGGGCCCGCTTCACTTTGTCGATATTGCGCCCGATCTTCATCACCACCAGCGCGTCGGTTTGGGCCATTCGGTGGGCCAGATCGTCTTCGGGCAATGTGCCGACCAGCACGGTCAATACGTCGTCTCCCCAGGTGATGGGGTCGCCGGTTGCGGTCCACGCGCCGGACATACCGGTGATCGCAGGCACGACTTCAACTTTAGCCTCGCTACGTAATCGATTGTAAAGATGCATGAATGATCCGTAGAAGAACGGATCACCCTCGCACAGGACCACCACGTCTTCGCCCTGATCCGACAGTGTCTTCAGATGCGCGGCACAATCTTCATAAAACGCCGAGAGCAGCTCATTGTACCGCGGATCACTCAATGGAATTTCTGTGGTCACGGGGTATTCCATCGGGAATTCCACCGCGCCTTCTGGGATCATGCCATTGACGATCTTGCGGGCCTGACCACTGCGACCCGGTTTGCGGAAAAAGGCCACGTGGCGGGCAGTGCGCAGTAGGCGGTCGGCCCGGACGCTCATAAGGTCCGGATCGCCTGGGCCGAGGCCCACGCCGTATATCTTGCCCGCGTTCATTCGGCGCGGCTCGCGATGGCGTTGATGGCTGCGACTGTGATGGCACTGCCGCCGAGGCGGCCCTTGACGATGCAGGACGGCACAGGCTGCGCCTCCCACAGAGCGTCTTTAGATTCGACCGCACCGACAAAGCCCACCGGGCAGCCGATGATGGCCGCAGGGCGCGGGCAGTCGGGGTCTTCCAGCATGTTCAGCAGGTGGAACAGCGCGGTGGGCGCATTACCGATGGCCACCACGGCGCCTTGCAGATGCGGGCGCCACAACTCCAGCGCAGCGGCGGACCGGGTGTTGCTCATCTCGGCAGCCAGCGGACGCACACGTTCGTCGTGCAGGGTGCAGATCACCTCGTTATCGGCGGGCAGGCGGAACCGGGTGACACCCTCGCTGACCATGCGGGCGTCGCACAGGATCGGTGCGCCGTCTTCCACCGCGGCACGGGCCGAGGTCACAAAACCGGTTGAGAAATGCACGAACTCTTCCAGCCCCACCATACCTGCCGCGTGGATCATCCGGACGGCGACCTGTTCCTCATCGGCGTCGAACCGTGCCAGATCGGCCTCGGACCGGATGGTGGCAAAGCTTTGTTTGTAGATCGCGGCGCCGTCGGTTTCGTATTCATAGGGCATCAGGTGAAGTCCATGGTCATAAGTGTTTCGGGGCTTAACCCGCGCAGGTTTGGCTCATCTCCCGCGCGGCCTTGTTTGACAAGATCAAATCGACCATCGTGGCCGACCAGGGTGACATCAGCTGGTCCCATGCGCGCGCATCCTTTGGCACAGCCCGAGACATGCAAGTGGCCGGGAATACGCGAGGCAAGCGCGCGGGCGATATCGCGGGTCTCCACCTGCGCCTGCGGGCAGAGCGGGGCGCCGGGGCAGGCGTCAGTGGTCATCAGCGGGTCGGTGCCATCGGTGACGAACGCTGGGGCGGGTATCGCCGCCCCGCCTTCCATCAGGAACAGCCGCCAAGGGGTGACCCGCAGCGCAGAGGCACCGCAGGTCTCAATCAGCCCCGCAAGCCCGCGCGCTGGCAACTGACCGAACGCGGCTCCGTAAAACGCACCCAGTTCCACGATGCCCGGCTCAGGCAGAGCGCCAACATCACCCGGTGCGCTGCCTTGGCATTCTGACGGCAAATCCTGTGTCGCAACCACGCGGGCCATGCGCCGGGCCTCGGGCGTGTGGTGATCCGCGAACCATTCGGCCAGCGCGATCAGGTGGTCGATGGCGATTTTTTCGGTCACGCGACGCCCTGTTTCGGCCCCATCAGCGCGTAGGATCAGCCCCTCGGGGCCTGTCTCCAGCCGGATATCCGCGGAATCCCCGACCAACAGGCGATTTGGTCCGGTGTCGATGGCAAACCCAAACTTGGCTGGTAGCGACGGCAATTCGCCCAACCGGTCGATCAGTTCCTGCGTCAGTCGTGCGGTAAGATCGCCGGATTGGTAGAGCGGTGTCACCAGAATATTGCGCCGCACCTCGATACCCGGTTCCGCATCCAAAAGGTTCAGCGCAGCGAGTTCTTCCAGCAAAGGTTGGTGATCGGCCTCGGCCACACCGCGCAGTTGCAGATTGGCGCGGTTGGTCAGGTCAATGGTGCCATTGCCGAACCGGTCGGCAAGTTCGCACAGGCCTAACATCTGCGCTGCCTCAAGGCGCGCCAGCCGCGGCCGAACCCGCACGACCAACCCGTCCCCCGACATCATCGGGCGATGGGCGCCGGGGCACCAGCCCTGAACGATCGGTGCACTCATCCCAACCCCTCCAGATCGGCTCGGATCGAGTTTCGGCGCGTGTTCCACAGGCCAGCCTCGAGCAGAGCACGGAACCGGTCCTGCATGGCCTGATGCGCCTGTGGGTTCTTCTCTTGCAGAAAGGCATCAACCTCGGCGTTACCCAGTGTGGCATCGTGGTAGATGTCAAACAGATGCGGTGCAACGGTTCCCGACAGATGGGCAAAGCTTGCCATATGATCCAGCGTTGCCGCGATCTCGGCGGCGCCGCGGAATCCGTGCCGTTGCATTCCTGCGATCCAGTCAGGATTAGCCGCGCGCGCGTGGACAACGCGGCTGATTTCCTCAGAGAGGGTTCGGGCGCGGGGGGTGTCTGGGTTGGTATTGTCCAGATGGTACAGCTGCGCAGTACCGCCAGTGACTTTCTTGGCGGCGGCAAAACCGGCCTCATGCGTGGCATAGTCATTGGCCAACAGCAGATCGGTTTCGGTCAGGTCCTGAAGGTGAACAAAGCTATCGGCGTGGGCAACGCGTTGGGTAATACCATCGACATCCCGTGCAATTTGCTCGCCCTCAAGCGCAAAGGAACTGGCATCCAGCCAAGCCTGACCGGCCTGTGCGCGCGCTTCGTCCGTATAGATTTCGGATAGCTGCGTCATGTTCAGGCCATAGCTGCCGGGGGCGGGGCCATAGACACGGGCGGCCGGTGCCTGCCCGGCATATGGGTTCCAGTCTGCTGCCTCGTCCCGTTCACACAATGCTCGCACTGCCTGGCCATACAGCGCAGAAAGCGTCGGGAATACATCGCGGAACAGGCCCGAGACACGCAAGGTCACGTCTAGCCGTGGACGGCTGAGATCAGTGATTGGCAGCACCTCGATACCGGAAACCCGCTCCGACCCCTTGTCCCAAACCGGTTTCACACCCAGTAGGTGAAGCGCCATGGCGAATTCTTCACCCGCAGTGCGCATCGTGGCCGAGCCCCAGAGGTCGACAATCAGCCCCTTGGGGTAATCGCCTTCTTCCTGCAGATGCCGTCGCACTAGTTCCTCGGCCAGTTTGACACCTTGGGTATAGGCCGCGCGTGTTGGAACCGAACGCGGATCGGTGGTGTAAAGATTTCGCCCTGTCGGCAGCACGTCCGAGCGCCCGCGATAGGGTGAGCCAGACGGGCCAGCCTCGATCCGTTTCCCGGCCAGTGCGTCCAAAAGTGATTGACGTTCCGCATGCGCCGAAGGCGTGGCATCAAAATTGCCGGTCACTTCGGGGACGCGGCCAAAGACGTGCAAGCCGTCACCGAACTGGCTTTCTTTGATGTCGCAGACAAATCGGTCGATACGGGTGATCGCTTCGGCGGTACAGGTTGCCTGATTCAGACCCAGATCGCTTTCCAGACCAATGGCCTGCGCCTCATCCCGTATGTCTTCTTGTAGTCGGTCGCGGCGTTTGGGGTCCAGCCCGTCGGCGTTCGAGAATTCGTCAAGCAGGGATTCCAGCCGCACCATACGGTCCGGCGTGTCACTTGTTCGCATCGGGGGCGGGATATGGCCCAGTGTAACCGCCCCGATCCGGCGCTTGGCCTGCGCGGCCTCGCCGGGGTCATTCACGATAAAGGGGTAGATCACCGGCAGATCTCGGACCAACGCCTCAGGCCAGCAGTTTTGGGACAGGGCGACCGATTTGCCTGGCAGCCATTCCAACGTGCCATGCGCGCCGATATGGATCAGCGCGTCCGCGCCATGCCCCTTACGCAGCCAGAGATAGAAGGCAACATAGCTGTGGCGCGGGGTGCGCGAAAGATCGTGATAGTCGTCATCGCGCAGCTCGGGTGTGCCGCGTTCCGGTTGCAGCGCGATCAGTGTCTTGCCCCGGTTCAAGGCGGTAAAGTGGAACGCACCATCGGCAAAAACCGGGTCGTCCTCAGGCTTGCCCCAAATGGATTGCAGATCCGTTTGCAACTGTTCCGGCAAGTCTGCCAGCGCGGTCTGATAGGCCGCGAGCGGCCAAGCCAGTCGCGCATCCAAAAGCGTCTCGGCTATCGGTTCGCCGGGTGCTGTATCATAGCCTTCAGCCTGCAGATCGGACAGCATCGCCTCGGCCGAGGCCAACGCATCCAGGCCAACCGCATGGGCCATCTGCCAGTCCTTGCCGGGATAAGTCGACAGCACCAACGCTGGAACCTGATCTGGCTTGGGTTTGTCGCTTAGGCGCAGCCAGCCGTCCACCCGATCAATGATCGCCTCAACCCGTTCCGGCTCGGGGCGGTGGGCAAAACGGGAATATTCCAGATACGGGTCGCGCTTGCCCGGTTCCTTGAACGAAGCGATGCCCGCCGAAATGCGGCCATCCACCTCGGGCAGGACCACATGCATTGCGAGGTCGGCGGGGGACAGCCCGCGTTCCGCATCGACCCAAGCCTTGCGGCGTGCGGTGGACAAGGCGACCTGAAATACCGGCACATTGGCGGCGTCCAGCGGGGACGTTCCCGAGGCGCCTTTGCCCGAAAAGGAGGTGGCGTTGATGATTGCCGAGGGGGCCAGCGCTACGACCTGTTCGCGCAGCCAGTCAGCGGCGGTAGGGGCTTTGAGCGACGGCGCAAATAGGCCAACAGCCTGAAACCCACGCGCACGCAGACGGTGGATCAGGGCCGCGACCGGGGCAGTGTCTGCCGAGGTCAGATAGGCGCGATAGAAGGTCACGAGGATGCGCTTGGCATCACCGGCGAATGCGGTATCCGCCGGGATCACACCGCGATCCGGGCACCATACGCCACATTCCGGGATCGTCTTGGCCCCCATCACCGGGCCAGAATAAAGCCCCGCGGCCAGTGCCATTTGCGCCAGCGCAGCCTGCGCTGCGACCTCACCGCCTGTGTCGCAAAGATGCGCCAGCCGCCGCAGGGTTGAAACGGGCAGGGTAGAATAGTCATCCAGGCGCGTATCTTCACGTCCATCCGCCGGCAGGACTGCCACAGCGATGCCTTTGGCGTGGGCCAGTGCCAGAACCTGCTGCAATCCGTAGGACCAGTAGGGCACGCCACCGATCAGGCGGATCAGAATGCCTTTGGCGCCCTCCAGCGTCTGCTCGACATAGGTGTCGACAGAAAGCGGGTGCTTCAGCGCCGTTAGATTGGCCAGCCGCAGGGTCGGCATCCGGCCTTCGGGTCCACCACCACGATGCCAGCCTGCCGCGAAAGCGCCAAGATCACTGTCGGAAAAGGACAGCACCACCAGATCCGCCGGGCTCTGGCCCAGATCGGTTGGGGTCTCCGTTTCCTCTAACCCGTGGCTTTCGCGGAAGACGACGTGCATGGCTTACTCGGCGGCCTCGGTTACACCCACGAGGATTTCGCGGATTTCAGCCTCTTTGATGTCGTCATGCTCGGCGATGACCACCAGACGCGAGCGACGCTCTTCACCTGGCTCCCACGGGCGGTCGTACTGATGACGCACACGGGCCCCGACTGCCTGCACCAAAAGGCGCATGGGTTTGCCGGTAACAGCGGCATAGCCTTTGACCCGCAGGATGTTCAGTTCATTCGCCAGACGTTCGATATTGGCGACCAGCTGGGCCGGATCGGTCTGTTCCGGCAGCTCGACAATGATGCTTTCGAAATCATCATGCTCGTGATCGTGGTGGCCATCGTGATGGCTGGGACGTGCCTCCATGTCATCTTCAGCAGCGGCCTCAAGCCCCAGCACAACACGTACATCCACAGCGCCTTCGGCCACTTCGACCACGGGCAGCGGGCGCGGAGCCTCTGCCGCGATGATTTCCTTGGCCTTGGCGACCCCCTCGGGGCCAGCAAGATCAGGCTTGGTCAGCAGAATGATGTCGGCGCAGGAGATCTGGTCCTCGAACACCTCGGATAGCGGCGTTTCGTGATCAATCGAGTCATCGGCCAGGCGCTGGGCATCCACCGCAGCGACATTCGGGGCAAAGCGACCGGCGGCCACAGCTTCGGCATCGGCCAGAGCAATTACGCCATCCACGGTGATTTTCGAGCGGATATCCGGCCAGTCGAACGCTTTCAGCAGCGGCTTGGGCAGGGCCAAGCCAGAGGTTTCGATCAGAATGTGATCGGGGCGCGGCTCTAGCGCCATCAGCGCCTCGATGGTCGGGATGAAATCATCTGCCACGGTGCAGCAGATGCATCCATTGGCCAATTCCATAATGTTTTCCGCCGGGCAATCGGGGATCGCGCAGGATTTGAGGATATCGCCATCGACGCCAACATCTCCAAACTCGTTGACCACAACGGCCAGGCGCTTGCCCTGCGGGTTCTGCATCAGATGACGCACCAGCGTGGTCTTTCCCGAGCCCAGAAAGCCGGTGATCACAGTGACGGGCAGTTTTTCGAGATTGCTCATATCTAAGCTCCAATCGGGGGAATGCGGGCCGCACAGTTTTTGCGGAAATGTTCAGGACGTTCGCGCCATTTAACGAGGCCATCTTGGGTCTCGAGATATTTGGTCGCACCTTCAACAATGGTCTCGACATGATCGGTTTCATCGAGATGCTCATAGACAAAGGTCCAACGTTCGGGTCCGCCACGCAGCACAATCGAGCAGCCCTGATCGCAATTTGAAAGGCATTCTACTGCCTTCAAAGTGACGCCATCAGGAAGTTCTGCCTGCTCCAACGCCTTGTGCAGCAACGCCCCAGGACGATCTGCATCATTCTCGACGGGCAGGCCGCGGCGGCAGGTCGTGCACACCAGCAGTTCAACAGGTGTGGTCTCGGTCATGTCTCTCATCCCCCCAAATCCTCTTCGCGGGGGACGGGGTTTCATGCGGGCCACGTATTGCGACATGGGCCCGACACCGGATCACCCCGTCCGGTTTCAACTTCGGATGTTGGCAGGTCTCCCGGCTTGCGGATGTCAGAGGCTGGCCTCTGGCAGATGTCCCGCCTTCCCGGCCTGTCTGGCCAGTGGCTTTGGGCACCCTCTCCGGTCACGGTCGCGGGGGCGGCTGCGTTTGACGGATGACCGCTGACGCATTCCCTTTTCATCTGCATGTGCAGACACCAACGGATGGGACATGCGGCACGGGCAGGGGGCTTGTCAAGCGCGGCAGACGCACGGAAATCATCGAGAATGGAAAAGCGACCTGCCAATGCCTGTCAGCGGCATGTTTGGTCAGCCACATGCAAAATGACGGCAGGCGAGTTTGGGCTTTGCGCCTCGAAGATATCCAGACGAAAGGATTCGCGGGCCAGTTACTTCAAAGGGCATATCGCGTGGATTCGATAGAGCGGTCAAATTTACCGGCCGAGCCAGTGAGTCCACCGCCTTCTGATCAATCCGGTGTCAAGCTTCACTCAGCAGAGCACTGCCGTAGCGAGACGGCATGTCGCAGGCTCGAAAAGCCGAATGCGAAGCAACTGTTTGAAAGTATTGGAGGCGAGTACCGGAATCGAACCGGTGTACACGGATTTGCAATCCAGAAAGAGCGTAAGCGAAAACAACGGCTTAAGGGTGCAAAGCACCCCCTGACAAAAAGTGAACAAAAAGCGAAAGTTCCAACGGATTTTCCGCGCCAGAATGCTCACAGTAACGCTTGCAACCTTGAGGCATTGCAATGAGTTGGGCGGTCGCAAATGAATGCGCCGAGCGCCGCTTTGGCAGCGCTGCACGCAAGCAGATCATCATGTTCCTGGCTGACAAGGCGAGTGATGACGGCTCAGGCATCTGGTGCTCCAAGGGGACGATCCAGCGCCACACAGAGCTCAGCGAAAGCACGGTCAAGCGCACAATCATCGACTTCCTGCGCGAAGGCATTTTGATCGAGACAGGGCGGCGGCACTGCAAGAATGGCTACACCGTCATTTACCGCATTGTTCTGGAGCGGGTGGCCGCGCTCGAACCCACGGCCGAGCCCGATATTGAGACGGGGGTCACTGTGAACCCCGCCCAGCCTGAACCCGGTACGGGGTCCACGGTGAACGGGGTACGGGGTTCACGGTGGACCCCAAACCATCCTAAAACCATCCATAAACCACCTACGCGCAAGCGCGAAGCGGCGGAGGAGGTTGAAGATCTTGAAGCTGAGAAGATCTTGGCGGCCTATCCCGAAGACAGGATCCGAGACCGGCGGACCACTCTGCGCCTGATCGCAGCGGCTTTGAGGGCAGGGGTAGAACCTGATGACCTGAAGCAAGCGATCAAAGCCTATGCCAAGGAAAGCGAAGGCTACACGCGGAGCAAGGTCTGTTTCTCGGACAATTGGTTCAAGATGCGCCGGTGGGAGAAGGGGCTTGCCCAGGTGCTGGCCGACCGCGAGAAGGCGCGAGAGGCCGAAGCCAAAGGCCGCGCGAGCCTCGCCGAGTGGATCTACGAGCGCCATCCCCTGTGCCGCCATATCACCAATCGGCAGATCGAGGACTTGATCGCGTCAAAGCTGGTGACGCCTGAGCAGGTGCGCGCTGCGGGGTTGCAAGCGTGAGAGTATTGGCGGAACTTGAGGTATGTATCTCTTTATCTCTGAAACCGCACGGTTTCTTGAGCCACGGGGCAGAGCAGGTTTGCTCCTTATGGTCTCTAGATCATATTTTCATTTTATGATCCGTGGATCATACAACGTCGGATCCGGAAGGTTCAGCATGTGACGGCCCTAGTCTATATTGCCAATTTCCAGTTTGATGCATAATCAAAAAGAGCGCCATCTTGCGGTTCATAGATCCGTGTTGCATCCGATCGCGGGGGCTGAGATCCTACGGGCAATGCAAGTAGGGCCGCACCTTCGCTGGTTCCAGTGGTCCCACCTGATGCCTCGACCGTACAGTTCGTCGCTGCGGCAAGCATTTTGCAGAAGCATGGGTTCCCTGCAAAGGGGCCTTCGATGATGACGGGCCCGTTGTGCCCAGTGAGTGCAAGGCATTCGGCTGTCATCAGGGCCAAATAGAACCCCGTTGCGATCGTGCGTTCGATGCTGCCCTTAGGCGGCTCGGAGCCAACCCACTCGGCACCGCGGTTCTGAAACGGTCCGCTCTCTGGAATGATTGAGGGCAAGAGCATTGGCCCGCGCTGCGCGACTTCGGTTATATGGTCGTCAGTGTATGCAGCCGCGTTACCCGCAATGATGGTATCATATTCCCGCCCGCCCATGAAGCGCGCGGACGGCACGGAGTCGCCCATGGCGTTAACGTTGATCAGTGTGTCGCGCATGGGGTCAAGGTGCGTTTGACCGCCCCCGATGCTCATGGCGATGACCCATGTGCCTGTCGAAACAACAGAAAACGGAGCGGTTTTATGCAAGATGTGGGGCAGCAGCGACGCATTAGAATCGTGGATGCCACAATAGACGGGTGTTGCCGGATCAAGGCCGGTTTGTGCGGCAATATCGGGCAAAATCGTCCCAAGGACGTCCGAACATTTGTGTGGCTCTCCGATCAGATCAGCCAGATCGAGGCGATCGACCAACTCGGAAAATGAGCCGGTGTGCGGGTTCCAGAGGTCCGTGTGGCAGCCCAGCGAGCTCACGTCGCAGCCATAGGCCCCCGTCAGCCGGTAGGCCCAGTATTGCGGATATGTGACGATGGCGACTGTTTGGCCCCGCAAGTCGGGGTCTTCGGTGAATTGCCAATGAAGCTGGGCACCGAGGTTGAGGCCCATGGGCAAGCGCGGTGCGCCTGTTTCTTCAAACGGCGGTCTGATGGCGTCATAGGCGGCGGCAGTGGCATCAGGCCCATTGTGTTCGTAGTCAAGGATAGGTGCTGCGAGATCACCATCGTGACCGATCAATGCAGCGCAGGCGCCGTGGGTCGTGATCGTGATCGCGTCGATAATGTGGCTTTGATGAAAACTGGCCATCGCATCCAGCAAGAAATTCCAGATGCCATCTACATCGAAATGGGGCCAGGGCGGCCCGGCCAGAACCGTGTTGGGGCGTTTGACGACCACCAACTCCTTAAGCGTAGACAAATCCACAAGTGCAAGCTTGGCGTTTGTCTTGCCGATGTCGATGACGGCCACATGGGTCATGGCATGTGAAACATGGGCGTCAGTGGCACGGCAACGGGTTCATTGTCTGGCTTAGTGTCCATGATGTCGGCCATATGGGCCCACCACTTTTGCATGATCTCTTGATCGGGCAGCGCGCCCATTGTGTGTTCGTCTTTGCGCCAAAGCACCCCGAACAGGATGTTGGTGTCCTCGTCCAGATGGATAGAATAATCCGAGACGCCAGCGTCTTTCAGTAGCGTCACAAGCTCGGGCCAAATCTCATCATGTCGTTTCTTGTATTCGTCCCGACACCGCGGCGCCAGATGCATTTTGAAGGCGTACTTTTCCATCAGCGGGTCCTCCACATCGTCCACAGGCGCGGCAGTGCGATAACGCCGATGAGCAATGCGCCAATGACGATGGACATTACGATGCCGGGTACGTTGAGCAACCCAAGGCCGAAGGTAACGAGGCCCATGACGAAAGCGGCGATGACGACGCCGGGGATCGACCCTGATCCGCCGAGGATGTTGACGCCTCCGAGGACGACCATCGTGACAATCTCTAACTCCCACCCCGTAGCGATGGACGGGCGGGTGGAGCCCAGGCGCGAGGTCAGGCAGATCGCCGCGATGCCGGACATCAAGCCTGTCAGCAGAAACAGGATGAACTTCACACGACCCACGCGGATGCCAGAAAACAGCGCGCCGGTGGGGTTGTTGCCGATCGCATAGACCGCACGGCCAAAGTTGGTCATGTGCAGGATCACGCCGTAGATCACGGCAATGATGGCGAACAGCACGAATTCAAACGAGATCACCCACCAGACGTAGCCCTGTCCGAAGAAGGCAAATTCAGGCGGGTAACCGCGATAGGCCTGATCCCCGAGGATGATGAAACTGATCCCGCGAAACAGGGACATGGTGCCGATTGTCACAACGATGGACGGCAGGCCCAGACCGGTGACAAGAATGCCGTTGAAAGCACCACACACCAGCCCTGTGGCCAGCCCGATCAGAACCAACCCTTCGGTGCCCACGCCCATTTGCGCGGTCGCCCCCATTGCGGTGGAGGCCAACGCGATGATCGACGCCACTGACAAATCGATCTCGCCCGAGATGATCAGCAGCGCCATGGCGAAGGCGATCATCGCCTTCTCGGTGAAGTTGAACGTCGCGTCGCTGAGGTTCCATGCGTTCAGGAAGTAGGGCGACGCGAAGGAATTGGCGACAAAGATGCCAATCGCCACCAGCATCAGAAGGCTTTCCCAGCTCTTGAGTTTGCGCTCCAGCGGGGATTGCAGGCGGTCGGGGATGCTGCGCGTATTCATGTTGCGTGCTCCGCTTTTTTAAGGATGATGCGGCCCCGCGTGCGGTTGGCTTGCGCATTTACGATCACGGCGATGATGATCGCGCCGCCGGAGATGGCCATTTGCGAGAAGGGCGAGATATTCACGACCGGCAGGGCGTTGGCGATGATGCCCAGAAACAGCGCGCCTAGCAGCGCCCCGAACACGGTGCCGATGCCACCCATGATCGACACACCGCCGATCACGCAGGCGGCCACAACGGTCAGTTCAAAGCCGCCTGCAACGTCGACATAGGCCACGGCAAAGCGAGACACCCAAAGGTAGCCCGTCAGCCCAGCGATGGCGCCCGAGATGGTGAAGGCCCAGAACTGCGTCTTGCCCACGTTGATGCCCGCATAGGACGCCGCATGGGGGTTGCCCCCCGCAGCGTAGAACGCGCGACCCAGCGATGTGCGGGTCATGACGATGGTGAACAGGATCACAGCAGCAATAGCGATCCAGCTGAGGATGGGTAGGCCCAGTAGGTCCGTGCGGGGGACGGATTTGAAGCTGTCCGACATCTCGTGGCTGTTCACCCATTTGCCTTCGGTCAGAAGGAAGATGACGCCGCGAAAGATCGTCATCGTGCCAAGTGTCACCACAATGGGCGGGATCGCCAGTTTCCAAACCAGAATGCCGTTGAACATTCCCAGCAGGGTTCCAAAGCCGATGGCGATGAGCACGATGAAGATCACCGGCAGGCCGGGGGCGGCGATGTTGATCAGGGATACGACCATACCTGTTAGTGCCAGATTGGCCGCGACGGACAGATCAATGCATTTTGTCAGGATCACGATCATCTGACCAATGGCCAAGAGGATCAGTGGTGAGGTGTCGTTGAACACTGCCAACAGGTTTGACGGGACCACGAAAGCGGGAAACCGCCATGCGATGATGGCCAGGAGGATCGCAATCGCGACCATCAATAGCGCTTCGCGAGATGCGAGGAGTTTGGTCATGCGGTGGCCTCCGTGATGCCTGCGGCGTGGCTGACCAGCACTTCGGGGCTGATGTCTTCGCGGCTCAATTCAGCTGCAATCCGGCCTTCGCGCATGATGATCACGCGGTCCGACATGCCGACGATTTCGGGAATTTCTGAGCTTACCATGATCACCGCCAGTCCTTGGGCCGCCAGTTCGGCCATGAATTCATGCACCGCCGCCTTTGATCCGATGTCGATGCCTTTGGTGGGCTCATCGAGGATGATCACCTTGGGTTCGGTCGCGAGCCATTTCGCGATGACGACCTTTTGCTGATTTCCACCAGACAGGCTCCCCACATGGGTGTCCAGCGATGCGGCGCGCAGATCCAAACGTTCAGTATATATCCGAGCCAATTTGAATTCTTCAGCCATTTTCAGAAAGCCCTTACGGGAGGTTTGCTTCAACGACGGCAGGGTCACGTTCTGGAAAATCGGCAGATCGACAATCGCGCCTTGTTTGCCGCGGTCCTCGGGCACGTAGACGATGCCATGGGACACCGCATCGGCGGGGGAGCGGATGGTCGCCTCGGCCTCGTCAACACGCACCGAACCGGCGGAGGGTCTCGTGGTGCCAAAGAGCGCCTGCATGAATTCCGACCGGCCCGCGCCCACGAGGCCGTAAAAGCCAAGGATTTCGCCTCGTCTGAGGGTGAAGCCGATGTCGGCAAATTCGGTCGGGTGGTCGTAGCCTTCGACGGTTAGGACCTCTTCGCCCAGATTACGGTCGCGTTCGGGGAAGATCTGGCTCACGTCGCGGCCGACCATCATCTTGACCAGCTCGGCCTCGGTGACGTCTGCAATGGCCCCGTCGCCAACCATCTGGCCGTCGCGGAAGACGGTGTAGTTGTCGGCGATGCGGAAAATCTCATCGAATTTGTGGCTGATGAACAGGATTGCTTTGCCCTGCGCCTTCAGACCATCGACCAGCTCATACAGCTCTTCGATCTCAGCGTGGCTGAGCGCGGCGGTGGGTTCGTCCATGATCACCACCCGCGCGTCCACGGACAAGGCGCGGGAAATGGCGACAAGGTGTTTGTTGGCAGTGCCCAAGTCTTTGAGGATTGCACCGGGGTCGATCTTTGCGCCAAGCCCGTCGAGGATTTCTTTCGCGCCCTGATGCATGGCGCGGATGTCGATCAGGCCGAAGCGCCCCTTTGGCGCATGTCCTAAAAAGATGTTTTCTGCAACGCTGAGTTCGTCAAACAACACGGTTTCCTGATGGATCGCGGTGACGCCTGCGTTTTCAGCGGATTGCGGTGTGGGGAATTGAACGGCTATGCCATCGACGCGGATCTCGCCGCCGTCGGGCTGGTAGATGCCGGTCAGTGTCTTCACGACCGTTGACTTGCCCGCGCCGTTTTCGCCCACAAGAGCGGTGACCTCGCCCGGATAAAGGTCAATGGACACCTCGGACAGTGCGCGCACCCCTGGGAAGGTCTTGGTCACTTTCTTAAGGGACAGAACGGGGGCGTCAGATGGGGACACGGTGGGCCTCATGTGCAAGTCAGGAATTCGAAGAAGGGGGAAGGATGGTCTGGCGCAGTAAACCGCGCCAGACCCGGTGACATCAGAAGATGTCTTTGAAGCCGTCGATGTTGGAGCTGTCATAGGTGAACGGATCGGCCATAGCGGCGCTGCCCGTTTCATCCAACGTGACAGAGCCCATCCGGCCCATCGGAATTTCACCGCTCGGGTCCGTTCCGGTGGCCAGCGAGTGCGCGATCATTGTCGCCGAGTAGCCCAGATCAATTGGGTTCCAAATGGCAAAACTCTCGGTCGCGCCGCTTTCCACGCAACCCGCCATCTCGGACGGAAGGCCAAGGCCCGTGACGTTGATCGCACCGATCTTGCCCGCGTCAGAAACCGCCTGACAGGCTGCAAGGATACCAACGGTCGTCGGCGCGATGATCGCCTGTAGATCAGGGTAGGTTTGCATCAGGCCCTGCGCTTCGCGGTAGGACTTGTCCGACAGGTCGTCGCCGTAAACCGTGGAGACCAGATCGATGCCCGGATAGTTCGGCAGCACTTCTTCGGCGGCCGCGATCCAGGCGTTCTGGTTGGTGGATGTGGTCGTGGCCGACAAGATCGCGACCTGGCCACCATCCGGCATGTGGTCGGCTGCCAGCTTGATGATTGTGTTGCCGATCAGCGGGGTAGAGGAGGGGTTCAGGTGCATCATGCGACCTTCCTCGGCCACGCCAGAATCCCAGCTGATGACGGTGATGCCACGGTCCATGGCGCGCTTAAGGGCCGGCACGACCGCGTCAGGGTCATTGGCAGAGATCGCAATCGCATCAACGCCTTGTGCGATCAGGCTGTTGATCACTTCGATCTGGCCTTCAGCGGTGGTGTCGGTGGGGCCTGTGTAGATGATCTCTACATTGCCAAGCTCGGCTGCGGCCTCTTCGGCGCCTTCTGCGGCGGCCTCAAAGAAGCCGATGCCAAGGGCTTTGACCACAAGTGCGATGCGCATGTCGTCCTGCGCCATGGCCGTTGTGCCCATCATGCCAGCAGCCATGCTGAGGCCTGCGACAAGTGAAGTGAAAGTACGACGTTTCATATTGGTTCCTCCCTGAAAGTACGTCTGGTCGTTGAGCGGTTAAGAGGCCGCTTCATCCTCGGCCTGTCCGGCACCGGTCTCGGCGACGATCAGGGTAATTTCTGCGGCGTCCAGCATTGCCGCTGCTTTGTCTGTGATCCGGTCATCGGTGATGACCGTGTCGATCCGTGACAGCGGGCACAACAAAAGGCTGGAGCGTTGTTCGAATTTGGAGCTGTCTACGAGAACCACTAGCTCGTCCGCCTGACCGATCAGCTTTTGTTCGGCCTGGATAAGGAGCGGGTCCGCCTCCATCAGCCCCAACGGCCCAATGCCTTGCGCGCCCATAAACATGCGTTTGGCGTAGAAGTTGCGAGTCACATCGTTGTCGAAGGGCGACAGGATGATGTTCTGTTCGCGGTAGATCGCACCGCCCGACAGCATGATCGTGTTCTTGGAATGCTTCAGCAGGTGTTCTGCGATGGGAAAGCTGTTGGTGAACACCTGACAGCGGCGTGACGCCAGCGGGTGCACCATCTGAAACGTCGTGGTGCCGCCGTTGATGATGATCGGGTCGCCATCTTCACAAAGATCGACCGCAGCGCGGGCAATCGCCCGCTTTTCGGGGCTGTGAAGCGTTTCGTTGACAGCGAACGGCCGTCCGGCAAGACCCACGAACTGCGGCGGCGTTATTGCCTCGGCGCCACCACGGATACGGCGTAGCTTCTTTTGCATGTGAAGGCTTGCGATGTCGCGGCGGATCGTGGCTTCTGACGCGCCGGTCAGCCCACATAGGTCACCGACGGTGACAACGGGTCTGTCCTGTACGGCAGATAGAATAACTCTGTGGCGTTCAGTTTCGTGCATTTCGTCCTCCCACCTTCATGGTTGTTCAGATTCGCATCACCTGTCAATCATTTTCAATCACAAACAATCACTCTGCACTGCAGCATGATTGAAGCTGATTATTTTTGATTGACAGCATGCCTTTGTATACGCAGCCTAGGGGCATGTTCAGAGGGCGCGATCGAGCGCCTGCAGGGAGGAAAAGATGTTGAAAACCGCTGAAAAGCAGTTGCTTGAAAACCGTTGGTCCGACGCTGATGCGGCAGGTATGAGCGAATCGGAACTGCTGCTCTACCGCTCCAACATGCTTGGTTCGGACAAGCGGGTGACCAATTACGGCGGCGGAAATACATCGGCCAAAGTGATGGAAACGGACCCTTTGACGGGTGATCAAGCCGAGGTTTTGTGGGTCAAAGGATCGGGCGGCGACATCGGCTCGATCAAGATGGACGGCTTTTCGACCCTGTATATGGAAAAGCTGCGGGCGCTGAAGGGGCTCTATCGCGGGGTGGAGTTTGAGGACGAAATGGTGGGTTACCTGCCCCATTGCACGTTCAACCTGAACCCGCGCGCGGCCTCTATCGATACCCCCCTGCACGCCTATGTGCCGCGCACCCATGTGGATCACGTCCATGCGGATGCGATTATCGCTATTGCCGCCTCGGCCAACTCTGAAGAGCTGACAAAACGCGTGTTCGGTGACCGGATCGGCTGGCTGCCTTGGAAACGGCCGGGCTATGAATTGGGTCTTTGGCTTGAGAAATTCTGTCTTGAGAACCCCGATGCCGACGGCGTGGTTCTGGCCAGTCACGGGCTGTTCACATGGGGCGACACGGCCAAGGAATGTTATGACACCACCATTGAAGTGATCAACGTGGCGACCGAATGGCTGGCCGCCGAAAGCGAGGTTAAACCGGCCTTCGGTGGTGCAAAGCACGAAAGCCTGGACGCCGCCGACCGCCGTGCGGTCGCCGCCCGTTTGATGCCCGCAATCCGTGGTTTCGTCAGTGGCAACCAGCACATGGTTGGTCATTTCAACGACAGCGATACGGTGCAGGAGTTTGTGAACTCTCAGAACATGGAACCGCTCGCAGCGCTCGGAACCTCTTGCCCCGATCACTTCCTGCGAACGAAAATCCGCCCCCTCGTGGTCGATTTTGATCCTGCAAAGAACAACATCGATGCTGTGCTGGACGGGCTGCCCCAGCAGATCGCCGACTACCGCGACGATTACGCCGCCTATTACGAGCGCTGCAAACACGACAACAGCCCGGCACTGCGCGACCCTAACGCAGTCGTCTATTTGGTCCCAGGCGTGGGCATGATCACCTTTGCCAAGGACAAGGCAACGGCGCGGATCAGTGGCGAATTCTATGTCAACGCGATCAACGTGATGCGCGGCGCATCTGCGGTCAGTGAATATCAGGGCCTGCCCGAACAGGAGGCCTTTGACATCGAATACTGGCTACTGGAGGAGGCCAAGCTGCAGCGCATGCCCAAGCCCAAGGCGCTTGCGGGTCGTGTGGCGCTGGTTACTGGCGGTGCAGGGGGCATCGGGTCTGCCACCGCAGAACGCTACCTGCGGGAAGGGGCCTGCGTGATGTTGGCCGATATCAATGACGAGGCGCTCGCCACCACGCTGGATAATCTCACATCACGGTTTGGGGCGGATGTGGTCCGGCAGGTCAACATGAACGTCACCGACGAGACCACTGTCGCCTCCGCCTACGCGGAGCTGGCCGTTGAATTTGGCGGCGTTGATATTCTTGTATCGAATGCGGGCATCGCATCCTCGGCACCGGTCGAGGACACCACGCTTGAGCTATGGAACAAGAACATGGACATCCTCAGCACGGGGTATTTCCTGGTCAGTCGCGAGGCTTTCAAGGTCATGCGGGTGCAGGACATGGGCGGTGCGATCATTTTCGTCGCGTCCAAAAACGGCCTTGCGGCATCGCCCAATGCGTCGGCCTATTGCACGGCCAAAGCTTCAGAAATCCATCTGGCCCGTTGTCTGGCGCTCGAAGGTGCAGAGGCGGGCATTCGCGTCAATGTCGTGAACCCCGACGCCGTGCTGCGCGGGTCCAAGATCTGGGAAGGGGACTGGCTGGAACAGCGTGCAGGCACCTATGGCACCGACAAGGACGGGCTGGAGGAAATGTATCGCCAGCGGTCAATGCTTAAACGATCGGTTCTGCCCGAAGATATCGCCGAGGCCGCCTATTTCTTTGCCGCAGACACTTCCGCCAAGTCCACTGGCAACATCATCAACGTGGACGCTGGCAACGTTCAGGCGTTCACACGGTAAGAGGCAGATATGAGCTATGACAGCGCAAAAGCCCAGTTTGCAGACTGGGGCATCGACACCGAAGCCGCGATTGAGCGCCTGAAAACCATCCCGATTTCTATGCATTGCTGGCAAGGCGATGACGTGGTCGGGTTTGAGCAGAAAACAGGATCGTCTGGTGGCGGCATTCAGGCGACTGGGAACCATCCCGGTCGCGCCCGCACGCCGGATGAGCTGCGGGCCGATTTAGAACTCGCCTACTCCATGATCCCCGGGTCGCACCGACTGAACCTGCATGCGATGTATCTAGACACGGATGAGACCCCCGACCGGGATGAGATCGAGTACAAACATTTCACGCCGTGGGTGGACTGGGCCAAGGATCAGGGTCTAGGTCTTGATTTCAACCCAACGTTCTTTGCCCATGCCAAGGCGGACGACAATCTGACCCTGTCGCACCCCGACCAAGGCATCCGCGATTTCTGGATCGAACATGGGCGCCGGACCCGCGAGATAGCAGCACAAATCGGGGCAGAGCTTGGCTCCACCTGCGTCAACAACATTTGGGTGCCAGACGGGTACAAAGACACGCCTGTTGACCGCATGGCCGCCCGTCGCCGGTTGGAGACGTCCATCGACCAGATGATCGCAGCGCCTCACGACCGCGCGCACATGCGTGATGCCGTCGAAAGCAAACTCTTTGGCATCGGAGTAGAAGCCTGCACCGTCGGGAGCCACGAATTCTACATGGGCTATGCCATGAAGAACGACACGGTGCTGTGCCTCGATATGGGCCATTTCCATCCCACAGAAAACGTGGCCGACAAGCTAAGTGCAGCATCACTCTTTGTGGATGAAATCCTGTTGCACGTCTCTCGTCCGATGCGGTGGGACAGCGACCATGTGGTCCTGCAAAGCGATGATGTGCTGCAGATTGCGCAGGAACTTGTGGCCTCTGATCTGCTCGATCGAACTTATATCGGGCTTGATTTCTTTGACGCCACCATCAGCCGGACAGCGGCCTGGGTGATTGGCACGCGGAACATGCAAAAGTCGCTGTTGCGAGCTCTTCTTTTGCCGCTCGACCGATTGCGCAAAGCGGAAGACGGGCTGGATTTCTCACAGCGGTTCGTCGTCACCGAAGAGATCAAGGATCTGGATTATGGTGCTGTCTGGGCCGAAGTCTGTGCACGCCATGAGTGCCCCACAGGATTGCGATTGATCAACCAGCTTGATGATTATCAGACATTAGTTGCCGTGCGCAGCTAGCGGCTGGGTGCAGAACGACTTGAGAATAACGGCGGCGACGTGAATTGCTAGGGATTTCGAGTTCGAATCCTCAGTGCCTGTCCAATTGCCAGGTTGTTCGTGTCGGGCTATTGAAGCAGATGTTTCAAATATCCGTGTTTGAAACTCACGCATCGCTTCAGGATTGCATCTAAGTGTTTGAAAACAAATGGAGGCGAGTACCGGAATCGAACCGGTGTACACGGATTTGCAATCCGCTGCGTCACCACTCCGCCAACTCGCCTTTTCAAGTAATATCAAATACTTGCCGTGGTGTGACAGGCGTTTTAGCAGCTTTAATCCGGGGCGTCCAGTGGGTTCGGTCTAAATTTGAGGTACTGAAAATTGGATCACCCATTCGGATCACTCTAAAATCTCCACGACAGACGAAAGTTTCCGCTTGCGGGCCGTTGCTGGTTTGCCCGGGATGTGGCACAAACCCATCAACCTTGGGAAATGAATGAGCGATCCAATGACAGATTTCGCAGCCCGCCGCCGCACCATGGTCGATACGCAGGTCCGGCCTTCGGACGTTACCAAGTTCCCGATCATTGATGCCATGCTGTCCGTCAAGCGCGAGAATTTTGTGCCAGACGCGCAACGCGAAGCCGCCTATGTCGAGGGTTTGATAGAACTTGAGGCTGGACGCTGCATTCTGGAACCGAGAACACTGGCCAAGATGTTGGATGTGCTGAACATTACCAATGATGAGGTTGTTCTGGATATTGCTCCGGCGCTGGGATATTCGACGGCTGTTGCAGCCCGTATGGCGCAGTTGGTCGTAGCGGTGGAAGCGGATGAAGCGCTAGCTGCCGAAGCGCAAACGCTGCTGATGGAGGCTGACGCGGATAATGTGGTTGTTCACGTGGGGCCGCTGGATGAGGGCGCTGCCGAGCATGGGCCTTATGACGTGGTCATGATCCAGGGCGGTGTAGAAGAGGTTCCGTCTGCATTGATTGACCAGCTTAAGGATCATGGGCGTATCGCCTGCCTGTTCATGGAAGGTGATCTTGGGACCGTCCGTATAGGCCACAAATCAGGCGATCGCGTTACCTGGCGCCAGGCATTCAACGCAAGTGCACCAGTTCTGAAGGCTTTCTCGGCCGAGAGTGCATTTTCGCTATAGTCGGCGGGCAGATATATCTGCTGCCTTGATTAGTTCAACACAAAGACGCAAACTGGCCTGAGGGCTGCGTTATTTTGATTTGAGAGGATTTCGCCATGCGTTTTGCAGCAGGAGGAAAGCTGGTCAGGACTCTGGCAGTGACTGCAGGTATTGCTTTGGGCACGTTGCCTGGACGGGCGGTTTGGGCCGACAACCTGACCGACGCGTTCATCGGAGCATATAATACTAGTGGTTTGCTGGAACAGAACCGGGCGTTGCTGCGGGCTGCGGACGAGGATGTGGCGATCGCGCTATCGGCTTTGCGCCCTATTATCAACTGGACCGTCGCGGTTAGCCAAGACTATACGCGCAGCAGAAACAGTGGTGTTACGAACAGTGTAGATCCTTCGAACTTCTTCTCGGGCCTGACGCTGAGCCAGCTGTTGTATGATGGCGGAGCCTCGATTCTAGGCAAGCAATCAGCGCAGGAAACGGTGCTGTCGACCCGGCAGGCGCTGATCGATATCGAACAGCAGGTCCTGTTCCGCGCGGCGACCGCTTACCTGAGTGTTCTGCTGCAGGAAGAGACCGTATCGATTCGTCAAAACAACGTTGAACTGTCCGCAGAAGAGCTTCGCGCCTCGCAGGATCGTTTCGAAGTTGGGGAAGTTACCCGCACAGACGTCGCATTGTCTCAGGCTCAGCTTGCAAGCTCGCAGGCCGATCTGGCGAATGCGCGCGGCGATCTGAGCACTGCTCAGGCGGAATATGTGAACGCAGTTGGCAAACTGCCGGGCCGTACTGCTGGTCAGCCCAGCCTGCCAAACTTACCCCGCTCCGAGACCGAGGCTGTCAGCCTGGCCCAACGCAATCACCCGTCCATTCTGTCCGCACAGCACCAAGTGCGGGCTTTTGATCTGGTCGTTCAGCAGCAGCGCGCGGGCCTGGGTCCGAATGTCAGCCTGAACGCTGATGCGGGCGTCACCGAGAGCTATGATGACGACGATTATGTGAATGATGCGAGTATCTCGCTGAACTTCAGCCAGCCGATCTATGCGGGTGGTCGACTCGCGGCAAGCGTGCGCCGCGCAATGGCATCGCGGGACGCGTCGCGTGCCAATCTGCTGAATGTTCAAAAGAACATTACGCAGGGCGTGTCTGATGCCTATGTCCGGTTCCAAACTGCAAGCGCAAGCCTGAGGGCCTCTTCGGAACGTGTACGCGCCTCGGAAGTTGCGTTTGATGGTATCCGCGAAGAGGCAACTTTGGGTGCGCGGACCACTCTGGACGTGCTGGCTGCTCAGCAGGATTTGCTGGACGCGCAGCTTGCCGAAATTGCTTCCAGAACCGAGCGATCTCTGGCGGCTTATCAGTTGCTGCAGGCCCAAGGTTTGCTCACGGCCGAGCGTCTGGGCCTGGCGGTTCAGATTTACGATCCGACCCTTTACTATAATCTGGTGAAGAAAGCCCCCGCGCAGGTCAGCAAGCAGAGCAAAGATCTGGATCGGGTCCTGAAAGCACTGCGTCGGGACTAAACACCCAATACTGCCTGTTGTGAGGTCTGCATTGTTTGGCTACACTTGGACCTGAGGTTAGAGCGGTAGAAAACAATGACAGACAATGTCGTGAACTCCGGGATCGAAGACGTACTGTCATCGGTCAAGCGGCTGGTCAGCGAAGAAGGTCGAAAAGTTCCCGATCTGGTGCGTTCCAAGTCAGAGCGAAAGCCAGGGCGGCTTGTTCTGACTGATGCGCTCAGGGTTGGCGAGCAAACAGGTGTCGAGACGCAGCCTTTCAAGCTGGATGCTGAGTACAGCGCTGAAAAATCGGTGAAACCGATGCTTTTGCGCGCCTGCGATGTTGTTGCGGGTGATGAAGCGGAGTCGGCTACAGAGCATTCACCTGATCCAGTTGCGGAAGAGGGCATAGCCAAAAGTCTAAGTGCCAAAATTGAGGCGCTGGAAGCCGCGATCGCCAGGACCGAAGATCAGTGGGAGCCCGACGGTGACAGCGTAGATGCCTATTCAGGAACGCCAAATCAACCGTTGGAATGGCAACCCCAAGACGAAGCCCCAGATGCAGAGACTGAGACTGTTGAAAAGGCAGTGTTTGTACGGGACCCAGAGGTATCGGCTGCCGCGGATACAACAGGTTCAGAAGCAGATGCTGCCATGTCCCGGCTTGATGACGATGGCTTGCGCTCTTTGATTGCGCAGGTTGTTCGTGAAGAACTGCAGGGCGTACTGGGTGAACGCATTACGCGGAACGTTCGAAAAATGGTTCGCCGCGAAATCTACCGTGCGTTGGCCGAGCAAAAAGCCGAGTAAAAGTCAGCCTTTAATCGGCGTTTCAGCCAGTTCCAGCAAGCGGTCCAGATCCATATGTCGTTCCAGATGGTCGGCCAGACGATCAAGCGTATCTTCGACACCGTCCTCATAGTGCAGGGTGGAAGAGACTCCCAAAACCTGTAGGTAGTCGGCCCGAAATTGATCGGATGAGAATATACCGTGTAGGTAGCTTCCGCGTATCCGGCCAGTCCGATCAGCTGCGCCCTCCGGGCGGCCCTCGACCTCCAGCCAAGCGCGGGTGCAATCGTTGCCTTCGGTGCGGCCCATATGGATCTCATATCCGGTTAGCGGTTGGTGCCCCGGCAGGGCGCGTGCAGTCCGCAGGGTCACCTTTTTCTCGCCGACCATAACGGTATCCACATCCAACAGCCCCAATCCATCGACTGTACCTGGCCGCCCGTCCACACCATCGGGATCAGCAATGGTGTTCCCGAGCATCTGGTAGCCGCCACATAGCCCCAACACATGGCCGCCACGTCGGACATGGGCATAGAGGTCGATATCCCAGCCCTGAGCACGGAAGTAGGCCAAATCGCCAATGGTTGACTTGCTTCCGGGCAGCAGGACCAGATCGGCGTCGCCGGGCAGCGCGCGGCCAGCGGGCACGATCTCGACCGTGATGCCAGGCTCTGCCGATAGCGGATCAAGATCATCAAAATTGGCCATCCGTTCCAACTGAGGTACTGCAACCTTACAGGAACCGCCACTGTGGGACCGGATATCCATCATATCTTCGGCTGGCAGCTTCCAGGCATCGTCGAACCAAGGCACAACACCGATACAGGCCCAGCCTGTTCGAGCGGCGATGTCATCGCGACCTTCGTCGAATAGGGATACATCGCCCTTAAAGCGATTGATGGCAAAGCCTCGGATCATTGCCAGATCGCCAGCATCCAGCACGGCCTGAGTCCCGACGATCTGAGCAATTACCCCACCTCGGTGAATATCGCCGACAAGTACGACCGGCACACCCGCGGCGCAGGCGAAGCCCATATTGGCAATATCACCCTGACGCAGGTTGGTCTCGGCCGGGCTTCCGGCCCCTTCAACCAACACCAGATCAGCGTCGGTGCAGAGCCGGTCAAAACTCTGGCGCGCGGCTGTCATCAGCTTGGATTTATCCTTGCGGTAATCGCCAGCCTGCATCGTTCCGGCGCGTTTGCCCTGAATGACGATCTGCGCGCCTGTATCTGTTTCAGGCTTCAAAAGGATCGGGTTCATATCCGTATGTGTGGCGCGTCGTGCCGCCAACGCTTGTAGGGCTTGCGCGCGCCCGATCTCGCCACCATTTTCGGTTACTGCGGCGTTATTCGACATGTTCTGCGGTTTGAACGGGGCAACCCGCAGGCCTCGGCGCGTATAGGCGCGTGCCAATCCGGCCACCAGAACCGATTTTCCAACATTGCTGCCTGTGCCCTGAATCATGATGGCGCGAACCATGCCGTGTCTCCTGTTAGCTAACGCGCAGATGACCTGATTTGACGGTGAAGGGAAAGCCCCGGATGACGCGGCATTGTCATCATTTTTCAGTCATCGGGTGAGGGCGCAGTTTCGCACCGGAATTCATATTCGGGGTCTATGCAACAAAAAAACACGCCTCCATCAATAGGAGGCGCGTTTTTTCAAACAGACTCGTGTCTGTGATCAGGCGGCTTCGGCCTGTTGGGCGGCGTTGCGGCGCTCGCTTTCTTCGCGCGAAAGAGCGACCGAAGTCCGCACACCGCGACCAACGAAATCCATCAATCCGCTGACAACCCGTTCATTTGGGTCGATACCCGCGCAAGACAGCACTTCGCGCCCATCGCGCGAGCGTGCCCAGCGGGCGATCTGTTCTGGGCCATTGCCATACTTTTTGTCGTCGGCGATAGCATCATCCAGCGCAGCCAAAACGACGGCTGCGAAAAGTTTACGAGCACGGTTGCCTTGCTCATTGTTAAAGGCGGTGCCGTCAACGAAATCTCTCATCTCGTCTTCCTTGTTGTTCTTGCTCTTGCATTTTCGGCGTGACGGTTCTTATGACCTATTAAGTGCGATTCGGATACACCTAATGTGCATAGTTGCGTTGCGTCACGCGCATAGCTTGCTGCGGCTGCAGCACAAGGTGTCGTTGTCTTGTCAGGTGCGGCCACGCCAGATATAGGGTGCGCGACTGACGCATCAACCGTTTGTGAAGGATTTAAGTCATGCCCAAGATAAATGGGAACGAAATTCGCCCCGGCAATGTGCTTGAGCATAACGATGGGCTATGGGCCGCTGTCAAAGTTGATCATGTAAAGCCCGGTAAAGGCGGGGCTTTTGCACAGGTCGAACTGCGCAATCTGCGCAATGGTTCCAAACTGAACGAACGTTTCCGCTCAGCTGACAAGGTCGAGCGTGTTCGCCTGGAACAGAAAGACCAGCAGTTTCTATACGAATCCGACGGCATGTTGGTGTTCATGGATTCCGAGACCTATGAGCAGATCGAACTGTCCGCTGATCTGTTGGGTGATCGCCGCCCGTTTCTGCAGGACGGCATGACTATCGTCGTAGAATTTTACGAAAGTGAGGCACTGAACGCCAAACTGCCACAGAAAGTGACGTGCAAGATCGTCGAGACCGAGCCTGTGGTCAAAGGTCAGACCGCTGCGAACTCGTTCAAACCGGCCGTTCTGGACAATGGTGTAAAAGTCATGGTGCCACCATTTGTGGGCCAAGATGAAATGATCGTGGTGAATACTGAAACCATGGACTATTCGGAACGCGCGTAACTGCACTTCTGCTTCAAGACACCGAGAACCGCGACAGCCCGCGCTGCGCGGTTCTTTCTATTTTTAGTCTTTGACGCGTCGGTATTTTTCGGGGTTCGGGCCAAATAGTTCGAGCATCAGTTCGAATTTGATCCGGTTTGCGCTGACCTGGCGATAATAGGCGATCAGAAAAGCCGTGGGGCCTTGAATACGGCTGAGCCCACTGGTGGCGGCAACAACTGTGCCGACATCGGTTCTGCCCTGAAGGACAAGCCAGCCACCCAGCATCAGAACCCCAACCGTCCCGGCGCCATTGATCACGCTTAGAAGGAATTTGGCCGAGAGCTTCCAGATGAACATCTTTCGGCGAGTTTCGTAGATTTTGTCGAATTCCGCTTCGATCTCGTGCGCGGCCGCGTCAATCTTTTCTGCTGTCAAACTGTCGGTGGCGCGGCGCAGTATACGAACGCGTTCGGCGACAAAGACGTTCACTTTGCGTTGCGAAACCAGAACGATGATGATCTGCGGCGCGACCATCGAAAAAGCGATCAAACCCAACCCCGGCTGTGTAGACGAGATATAGCCAATCACGCTGATCAGAGTGCCGATTTGGACCACCGGGTCGGAAAAGGCACCGCCTGCGAATTTACCCAGCTCTTCTGCTTCGGCAGAAATGGCGGTAGTCATGGTCCCCTTGCGCATGGTCTCGCCGGTTTCATCCAGATCGGCGGACCGGACCAGCAGCCTTTGCCGGATCAGGCGGATCATATCCTCGCCCAATGTTCCCGCCCGATAGCCGAGCAGCCATTTCAGCCCCAGGCTCAGCAAGATAACCACCATCATACCCGCACCAAGCAGGATCATTCGGTCCACAGATACATCGTCCGAGGTCAGGTGGTTGATGATATCGCGCTGAAACTCCAGCGGGACGGCTGCCAGAGCGGCAACCGCAATAGACAGGATGATAAGGATGATCTGCCGGGCGGAACTGGCACGCCAAATTGCTTTATACAGACGAAACATCAACTCACCCGGATCACTGAACCAAACCTAGTTTGGCAGCCTGTGCTGGGCGGATCAAATGGTTCCGGGGCTGGCGGGGCCATGACCAGGCTGTATTCGAGAATTTTCATTCCTTCAGGCGCACGGTCGCGTCGCCCGCCTGCATATCACCCTTGGCCCTGTCGAGCCTGAAATATGCGATCCCCTGGCCATCCGCTTGGGTAAACAGGCGCCCCACGGATTTCCCGTCAGCAGTTATTTCGGTTCCGACAGGCGTGGTGGCTGAGACAAGTACCGTGCGCAGCCCTTTACGCAGCTCGGTCTTGTGTTTCATGCGCGCGGTCACTTCCTGACCGACATAACACCCTTTTTTGAAATCAACGCCGTTCAGCAACTCGAACCCTGATTCCAGAATATAACTGTCTTCGGTCAGTTCGATTCCGGTTTCGGGAATGCAATGGAGCACGCGGATCGCGTTCCAATCGGTTCCGTCCTCGCTTTCCGCATCTTCGGTATATGCGCGCCAGCCCATATCTGAATGGCGCGGATCGGGCAGGGCCCCATCGGGTGCCAGGCCAGTGCCGCGTTGCAGATTCAGGCCGCTGGCTTCGATCGTTAGGTCGGCGCGCAGCTTGTACATGCTCAGACGTTTGATCAACCCGTCGGCAATAACCTCGGCGACGTCCAGCAAGATATCGTCGCCCTCGCGTTTCAGAAAGAAATCGGCCAGATACTTGCCTTGTGGGGTCAGCAGCGCCGTATAGACCAGACCCCGATCAAGCCCGGCAATGTCATTGGTCACCAGCCCCTGCAAGAAGCTGTCAACGTCGGCACCGGTTAGGCGCAGAATGCGGCGATTGGGCATGGCAGAGTCCTCGTCTTTTCCATGGTGCTCGTGATATATGAGAAGTCGCTCATAAGACCAGAGGATATCCGACGTGCCGGCACCGATCAGTATTGTAATTCCAACCCTGAACGCGGCCGAAACCTTGCCTGCGACACTTGGGGCGCTGATGGAGGGGCTGCGCGCAGGGTTGATCCACGAATTGATTGTGTCGGATGCAGGCTCTGCCGACAAAACCCATGAATTCGCCGAGAATGCCGGGGCCAGGATCGTGACAGGAGAAGCCTCGCGCGGGGGGCAGCTGCGCCGTGGCTGTGCAGCCGCCAAAGCCGATTGGCTGTTGGTACTTCATGCGGATACGGTTTTGCAGGACGGGTGGAGCAATGTTGTGCGGGATCATCTGCCCTCCGGGCGACCTGCGGCGTTCAGACTGGCCTTTGTGGCCGCGGGGTTTGCGCCATCCTGGGTTGCCGGATGGGCCAATCTTCGTAGCCGGATCTTTGGGTTGCCCTATGGTGACCAGGGCTTGCTAGTCCGGCGTTCTGAATATCAAGATGCAGGCGGTTTCCCGGAACAGCCCTTGATGGAAGACGTGGCGCTTGCCAAAGAGTTGCGCCGCATCACGCTGTTGTCCGCCCGCGCCTTTACGAGCGCGGACCGGTATGAACGGGCGGGGTGGTTGCGTCGTGGTGGTCGGAATCTGTGGACTCTGACCCGCTATCTTCTGGGCGCTGATCCCGAGCGGTTGGCGCGGGCGTACCGGCAGTAAGCGTCGTTCTGAGTTCGACAATGGATTTGCCCAGCCGGAACGGGGCGGCGAAACTGACAAGGCACAGTGCAATGATCTGAAGCACCAGAATATGCCCGTTTTCTCGCAAATACTCCCATTCATCCTTAAGCTTGCCGACCTGAGTGACAAGGTCATCGTAACTTTGGGCCAAGATCAAATAGTCGCCTGCGATTGCGGGAACTTTCCTGCGCAGATTGTCGATAGCTTCCTGTGTCGGGTCATCCAGCGTTGTGAACACCAGAAACTGGTCGACGTCGAATGAGTGCACTTTCGATGTCATCGCGCGCATGTCATCGCGCTCTTCCTGGGCCTGCCGTCCAAACAGGAATTGTAGCCCCCTCAGAGGGGCGACTTCGTTTGTTACGGCAATAAACAAGGGCAGGTCAGCGTTGCTTGCGGTTGAGGCTGAAAGGAACTCAACTTTTTCGCACAGCGCTCCGATATCCTTGTCATAGGCCGGGTCGCAGAACCGCAATCGAAACCGCGCGGCGTCGCGGTCAAAGGCAAGCGTTGCGGCATAGGCAACGTCAATCTGCCGGTCCAGACGGGAACTGTCCGCTGTATAAAGCCCGGCCATCACCGCAACCAATGCGCCGACCCCGCCCAGAACCACCCAGACCAGATCAGCCAGTTTCCATGCGCGATGCCCGGCTGGCTTGCGAAACAGGAACGCTGTGCCAACTGTGCCGATCAGAAAAAACAGAATCAGCAGCGGCAGCTGGTTTTCGGTAATAAATGTCATGGAAACAAAGTGACCAACCGCCGGTCAAGTGGCAACACTCCTCACGGGCAGTTGTAGTTTTGGAACAATCCGAAGCTAAGAGCCCGAACTTTGACCGAATTTCCTAAACAGCTTGGTGCGATCAAAGGCCTGTTCCAGTTCGACCGTGCGATCTTTGACCGAATCCCAAAGCCGTTCCTGAACTTCAGCTATGGCGCATTCCATCAGGGTCAGTATCGCAGCCATCGAATCCCAGGCAGAAGGCACCGAGATGCGCGCCGCGAATGTGTGTTTGGCCAGCCGGTGGATTGGCGAGCGCCACTGATCGGTCAACAGCACGATTTCGGCCCCGCGCTCGTGGCAGAGCTGACCAATCAACAGGCTCGCATTCTCATAGCGCCGGACATCCAGCGCGATCAGCACATCCCCTTGACGCACGTCCAACAGATCATGGGTCCAGGATGCGGCGACCGGCAACAGGCGGACATCCGGTCGGATCATTTGCAGGTGCAGATACAGGTATTGCGCCAGTGTTCCGGTAATGCGGCCACCGGTGATGAAAATACGCCGGTTCTGATCGCTCAGCAGGCTGCAGAAGCTATCGAATTCGTCGGGGTCGATCTCGTCGATTGTGCGCTTCTGGTTGGCCAGAGAACGCTGGGAATAGCGGTTGAGGATATGTTCTTCGGGCAGGTCATTCTGCCAGACATCACGTTTGGCTACTGGCCCCGAGATCATTTCTTTGACCTCACCACGCAGCGCGGCCTGAAATTGAGGATATCCGTCAAAACCGGTCTTTTGCAGCATCCGTGCAACCGTAGTGGTCGAGACTGAGGCGGTACTGGCCAATTCGGTGATACTACCCAGCCCGACCATCGGGTAATCATCCAGCAGAACGCTGACCAGTTGCCGTTCAGACGGGGTCATCTTGTCCCGATGGGCCAGAAGCCTGTCTGTCACCCGCACTGGCGTGTCCTCCTATTATGCGACCAGACCATAATGTGAATAATTTTTCAGCAAGATCAAGCTTGGAAAAATTTATACAGAAAAAATATTGACAGGATGATGTGGTCTGTGGAAATTTTTCCACAATGTCTCGTTTTGGAATCGCAGGACGGTAGATTGGACTTCGGCAAAGTTGTTCATACGGATTTGGCGGGCAATGCGCCTGTGGTCGTACTGGTGTGCGAACATGCGTCTAATCGTATCCCGGCTCTTCTGGGTGATATGGGGTTAAGCGCTGAAGCACGCGAAAGTCATATTGCCTGGGATCCAGGCGCCCTGGCCGTGGCGCAGGCTATGGCCAAACGCATGTCAGCACCTTTGGTCCATGGCGGGGTGTCTCGGCTGGTCTATGACTGCAATCGCCCGCCCGAGGCGGCGGGTGCAATGCCGATCCGCAGCGAGGATTACGAAATCCCGGCGAACATCAACATGTCGCCCGAGCAGCGACTGGCCAGAATCGAAAACGTGTATCAGCCGTTTTGCGCCGCTCTGTCGGATTTGATCGATCAGCACAGCGCTTCACTTAGGCTGATGGTGACAATCCACAGTTTCACGCCGATCTATCTGGGGCAGAAACGGCAGGTCGAACTGGGTATTCTGCACGGTGTGGACAACCAGTTTGCCACAGCGATGATGGCTGACGAAGCTATCGGCAGCCCTTTTATCATCAGGCTGAATGAGCCTTATTCTGCGGCGGATGGAGTAGCTCATACACTGGATACCCAGGCGCTGCCCCACCGCTTGCTGAACGTGATGATCGAGATCCGCAATGACTTGATCCGCACGCCTAAGCAGCAGGCAGAGATGGCCGATTGCCTGGTGCCCTGGATTGCGCGTGTTCTGTCCGGTTTTCAGGAAGGGGCGTCAGCGTGATCAAAGCGATGAGCGCATATGTCCGTATCGTGGATGCGATCAACTATCGGATCGGGCGGGTCATGATGTGGGGCCTGTTTGTCATGATGGGCATCCTGTTGTGGTCTTCGATATCAAAGACCTTCTTCCTACCGTCGCTCTGGACACTTGAAATGGCACAGTTTGCGATGGTGACCTATTACATCATGGGTGGGCCATATTCGATCCAGCTAGGGTCGAATGTGCGCATGGACCTGTTTTACCACAACTGGAGCCCCCAACGAAAAGCGTGGTTCGATGCATTTACCGTGCTTTTGCTGATCCTCTATCTGGGTGTGCTTTTCTATGGCGGGTTGGGATCGACGGCGTATAGCCTTGGTTATTGGGGCGACGAACCCGTTTCCTACTTCACCGGACTGCTGACCGGCAGTGAAGAGATCGGTCGGCTTGAACGTTCGTCGACTGCGTGGCGGCCGTATATCTGGCCGGTCAAATCCATCATGGTGTTGGGCTTCTTCCTGATGTTGCTGCAGGCAGTCTCGGAATTTTTCAAGGACATTGCGCGGATCAACGGGCAGGAAATCGGGGTACAGCGGGCATGAGCCAGGAATATATCGCCATCTTCATGTTCGCGTTGATGATGCTGATGCTGTTCACCGGTCAGCGCGTTTTTGGTGCGATCGGTGCGGTTGCGACGATCGCGGCGCTTTCATTGTGGGGAACCGGAGGGCAGGACATCACGTTTTCAGCCGCGATGAAGCTGATGAAGTGGTATCCGCTGCTGACCCTGCCAATGTTCATTTTCATGGGCTATGTGCTCAGCGAAAGCAGGCTGGCGGATGACCTGTATCGCATGTTCCATGTCTGGATGGGGCCGGTGAATGGCGGGCTTGCCATCGGGACGATTGGTTTGATGGTCTTGGTTTCTGCCATGAATGGCCTCAGCGTGGCCGGGATGGCCATTGGAGCCACGATTGCTTTGCCTGAACTGTTGAGACGCGGGTACGACAAAACCATGGTGACCGGTGTCATTCAGGCCGGGTCCAGTCTGGGTATCCTTGTACCGCCTTCGGTGGTTCTGGTGCTGTATGCGATGATCGCCCGTCAACCTGTGGGACAGTTATGGCTGGCGGGGATCGTGCCCGGCCTGATGATGGCTGGTATGTTCATCCTTTACATCTGGATCCGCTGTCGCATTCAGCCCGAGCTTGGTCCAGCGATGAAAGACGCGCACGAGGTTCCGCGGGCCGAGAAAATCCGGTTGCTGGGCGCGGGTGCGTTGCCGCTGATTATCTTCGCTGCGATGATGGTGCCCTTTGTGAACGGGTGGACGTCACTGGTTGAAAGTTCGGCCATCGGAGCGCTGGCGGCATTGGTGGTTTCGGTGGCCAAACGTCGAATGACCTGGGCGATTTTTGAAACCTGTATCAAGCATACGCTGGCGATATCGTGCATGTTCATGTGGATCATCCTTGCAGCACTTGGTTTTGGCGCGGTTTTCGACGGGCTTGGTGCGGTGAAGGCAATCGACAACTTGTTTACCGACCAGTTGGGCCTGTCACCCTGGATGATCCTGATCTTGATGCAGCTCAGCTTTATTGTCATGGGCACGTTTCTGGACGACACTGCGATGCTGGTCATTGTCGCCCCGCTTTATGTACCGCTGGTTGGTGCGCTGGGCTTTGACTTGATTTGGTACGGGGTTCTGTACACGATCACCACACAGATCGCCTATATGACACCGCCTTTCGGCTATAACTTATTTCTGATGCGCGCGATGGCCCCACCAGAAATCACGCTGAGGGATATCTATGGCTCGATCTTTCCGTTCGTCGCCGTGATGGTTCTGGCGCTTACGATTATCATGATCTTCCCGGAACTGGCTCTTTGGCTGCCCGGATATGTCTATGGAAATTAACAAGAATGCCTTTCGAAGAGGCACGAAGCACTTCAACAGAGAGGAAATTGACATGACGACAAGACGTAAGTTTCTGAAAACCGCCGGGGTAGGGGTCGCAGCCGCACCTCTGGCCGCACCGGCGCTGGCTCAAAGCACGATCACGTGGCGCATGCAGACCTATGCCGGTCCTGCGCTGGCGGCGCATGTGATCGACCCGGCAATCGAGATGTTCAATAAGATCGCCGGTGATCGGATGCAGATCGAGCTGTTCTATGCTGACCAGCTTGTTCCGACAGGCGAACTGTTCCGTGCCATGCAGAAAGGCACCATTGATGCAGTACAGTCCGATGATGACTCGATGGCGTCGCCCACCGATGTCACAGTGTTCGGCGGCTATTTCCCGTTTGCCTCTCGCTATTCCCTGGATGTACCGGTTCTGTTCAATCAGTACGGTCTGAACGAAATCTGGGACGAAGAATACTCGAAAGTCGGGGTCAAGCACATCTCGGCTGGCGCATGGGACCCGTGCCATTTCGCCACCAAGGACCCAATCAACAGCCTGGCGGACCTGCAAGGCAAGCGTGTCTTCACCTTCCCTACAGCGGGTCGCTTCCTCAGCCAGTTCGGTGTGGTACCAGTTACACTGCCATGGGAAGATATCGAGGTCGCCGTACAGACCGGCGAGTTGGACGGCATCGCATGGTCGGGCATCACCGAGGATTACACTGTCGGCTGGGCGGATGTGACCAACTACTTCCTGACCAACAACATCTCAGGCGCCTGGGCCGGGTCTTTCTTTGCCAACATGGATCGCTGGAACGAGTTGCCGGAAGATTTGCAAACCCTGTTCCGTGTATGCTGTGACCAGTCGCATTATTACCGCCAGTGGTGGTACTGGGGCGGCGAGGCCAGCTTGCGGGTCAATGGAGACAAAATGCAGCTGACCACGATCCCGGATGAGGAATGGGCACAGGTCGAAGGCGCGGCAATCGCATTCTGGGATGAGATTGCAGCAGAATCTGAGATCAAGGCGAGGGTTGTTGAGATATTCAAGCAATACAACGCCGACATGCTCAAGGCCGGTCGGCCTTATCGTTACGGATAATAAGCAACTTCCCGACGCGGGTAACTCCTCTCGCGTCGGGTTTGGACATCACCTGGCGACACCTCTTATGTTCATATCAATCCCAATAACAGAGATGCGAAACCGGATGCACAGTGCTGCTCACCGGTCGGACGGGGTATGAACACATGGCCATCGCTGGTTTTCTGATCGAGATTTTTGCCGCAACCATGTTGCTGCTTTTCGCCGTTCGCTTGGTTCGTACGGGGATTGAGCGGCGATTTGGCGCGCTATTTCAATCGCTTTTGACCCGACATTCAAACAGTTTTGTCGCCGGTGGCGCGGGTATGGTTCTGGCTACGATCCTGCAAAGTTCAGCCGCCGTGGCGGTTTTGCTGACAGGGTTTGCGGCGGCCGGAATGGTCAGTTTTGGCATCGCCCTGGCGGGGGTTTTGGGGGCCGATCTGGGATCGGCTCTGGTCATTCAGATACTGTCTTATGATTTGGGATGGTTGCAGCCAGTGTTGCTGGCGCTGGGCGGGTGGCTCTACCTCAAATCCGATCGGGCAAATGTTCGCCTGATGGGGCGGATTGTTCTGGGTGTGGCCTTCATTTTGGTATCACTGCAATTTTTGCGCGATGCTGTTGATCCGATCCGCGAAAGCGCCTTTTTGCCGGCCATCGCGGGCTATCTTGAAAGCGACTATTTCAGTGCCTTCATCGTTGGGGCTGTGCTTGCCTTTGTCATGCACAGCTCGGTTGCGACAATCCTGATGTGCGTGACGCTGGTACAGATCGGGGCAATCCCATTCGCGGCGGGTTTGTCGTTGGTATTGGGGGCCAATTTGGGCTCGGCCTTTATTCCGATCTGGCTGACGCGGGACCAGATCGTCTCGGCCCGCCGGATACCGATAGCCAACCTGTTGCTGCGCGGCAGCGCGGCGCTTGTGATGCTGTTTGCTGTCAACGTCACCGGTACCCATGCCGCATTGATGATCAGCGGACCTGGGCAATCGTTGATCTTTGCCCATATCGGTTTCAACCTCGTGGTGTTTCTGCTGGCAACCGGATTCGTCACCCGGATGGAAGCGCCGATGGCTTTGCTCATGCCCGAGACCGACCCTGAATCTGGTGTGGCAGATCAGTTCTCGGGTGCTCTTAATCCGCTAGGCGACCCCAGTGCCACAGGCCCTGATGTTGCGATGTCCTCGGTGCGCCACGAATTGTTGCAGATGGTCACGCAGGTCGAACGCATGTTCCGCCCGGTGCTGGATATCTATGAGCGTGACGACATTGATACCATTGCTGCCCTGTCGCAGCAGGATGAAATGGTAAACGCCCAGTTGACGGAAATCCGACGCTTTGTCGCGCGGTTGCCGCGGCAGAATATGAGCAAGTCTCAGATCAAAGCCGCCCGTGGTCTGGTGGAATACGCTATTCGGCTCGAGGCCGCTGGAGATGTCGTGTCGAACAGAATGACGCGTTCAGCAAAGATTAAACACATGGAAAGGGCCGAGTTTTCCGCCCAGGGGTGGAAAGAACTCAAGGATTTACACGCCACCATTCAGGAAAGTTTTTCGCTGGCGCGACACGTTTTGTTAGTAGATGACGTCGACTGTGCCCGCCGTCTTGTTCTGGACAAGGCCGAGATCAAAAGGATGTCCCGCGACAGCCGCAAGGCGCATCTAAAGCGGCTGGAGCGTGGTCAAACGGAAAGTTTCCAGTCCAGCGATCTGCATCTGGAGGCACTGCGCGCTATGCGCGATCTGCACGGCCATATTGCGGCCATCGCCTATCCGATCCTCTACAAAAGCGGACAGGTTCTGGAAACGCGGCTGGTTATGGAAATGGAGAAAGAAGCGGCCGAAGACTAACGGCCGTCGATGGGAACAGGGGCGCGGTGGGCCCGATTGTGATGAAGGATGAACATGATGGGTCATGATGTTGTGTTGGCGGACCTCAAAACCAAGGTTGAAGCAGGTGAAGTAGACACCGTTCTTGTTTGCATGGTGGACATGCAGGGGCGGCTGATGGGCAAACGGTTTCATGCCGGTCACTTTGTGGCAGGCGCTTGGCAAGAGACCCATTGCTGCAATTATCTGTTGGCGACAGATCTGGAAATGGGCACGCCTGACGGATATGCCTCGACCAGCTGGGAGCGGGGCTATGGCGATTACGTCATGAAACCTGATCTCAGCACTTTGCGCCCGGTGCCGTGGCTTGAGGGCACGGTGATGGTGATGTGCGATGTTCTGGATCACCACACGCATGAAGAGATCCCGCACGCGCCCCGGTCGATCCTGAAGAAACAGGTCAAACGCCTGAAAGCCATGGGTTACGACGCGATGTGCGCCACCGAGTTGGAGTTCTTTTTGTTTGAGAAGAGCTTTGACCAGATCCGCAAGGAAGGCTTTCGCGATCTGGCGCCGATCTCGGGCTATAATGAGGATTATCATATCCTGCAGACCACCAAGGAAGAGCATGTGATGCGTCCCATCCGCAATCATTTGTGGAACGCGGGCATCCCGGTCGAGAATACGAAGGGCGAGGCCGAGACCGGTCAAGAAGAGTTGAACATCAAATACGCCGCCGCCATGGAAACGGCCGAGTATCACTCGATCGCCAAGAATGCGGTGAAGGAAATCGCCTGGCAGCACGGGCATGCGGCCACGTTCCTGCCGAAATGGCATCATGACAAGGTTGGTAGTTCATCCCATGTGCATCAGTCGCTGTGGTCTGAGGGAAGGCCAATCTTTTTCGACGAAAAAGATCCGCTCGGCATGTCGGCAGTAATGAAAAGCTATATGGCCGGGTTGTTGAAATACGCTGCCGATTATACGTGTTTCATGGCCCCCTACATCAACAGCTACAAGCGTTTCCAAAAAGGAAGTTTTGCGCCGACGCGGATCATCTGGTCGGTCGACAACCGCACCGCCGGTTTCCGACTGTGTGGTGATGGAACCAAATCGGTTCGCGTGGAATGCCGTATTCCGGGCTCGGATATGAACCCGTATCTGGCGATTGCCGGTATGTTGGCGGCGGGTATCGCGGGCATCGAGGAAGGGTTGGAGCTTGATCCACCAACCAAAGGCGATGCGTATCAGAGCGAGTCCGGCATGATCCCCGGGAACCTGCCCGCTGCGCGGGATGCCCTGCTTGGCTCAACCATGTTGCGGGCCGCTATGGGGGACGAAGTTGTTGATCACTATGCGCGCGCCGCCGAGGTGGAAATCGAGGAATTCGAAAGCGTGGTTACTGATTGGGAAATTGCCCGCGGGTTCGAAAGGGCCTGAGGGTGGACGAAGCTGGGGGCCCTGCCTGCCGCTATTGGTGCTTGAGCCAATGGCGCATCAATGACGGCCCCCGAGGTTTGTGTTGGCCAGATAAAGCAGGAGATTCTGCTTTTTAGAGGATGGAGTGGAGATGGGGCAGATGTTGAAATGCATCTCGCCGATCGATGGATCGGTTTATGCTGAGCGCGAAACCTTATCGCGCGAAGCAGCGTTTGAGGTGGCCGCGCGGGCCAGGGAAGCGCAAACAGCCTGGGCAGCACGCCCATTACAAGAGCGAATTGATCTTGTGATGGCGGGTGTCGCCGCTGTTGGTGCGATGAATGACGAAATCGTGCCCGAGTTGGCCCATATGATGGGGCGCCCAGTGCGCTACGGCGGAGAGTTCGGCGGGTTCAACGAGCGCGCCGGCCATATGGCCGAGATCGCGCAGGGTGCACTGGCCGATATTGCGGTGGGCGAGGATGAGGTCTTCAGGCGCTATATCAAACGCATTCCGCACGGGGTGGTCTTTGTCGTGGCGCCCTGGAACTACCCGTACATGACTGCGATCAATACGGTGGCCCCGGCGTTGATTGCGGGCAATACCGTGGTGCTGAAACACGCGACCCAGACCTTGTTGGTGGGTGAGCGGATGGCGCAGGCTTTCCATTCGGCAGGTGTTCCTGAGGATGTGTTCCAGAATGTGTTCCTGAGTCATGATGTGACTAACGATTTGATCGCTGGAAATGCGTTTGATTTCGTGAACTTCACTGGCTCGGTCGGTGGTGGTCAGGCGATGGAACGTGCGGCGGCGGGCACATTCACCGGGGTCGGTACCGAGTTGGGCGGCAAGGATCCAGGCTATGTCATGGACGACGCCGATCTGGACGCAGCTGTTGATACGTTGATCGACGGTGCGATGTTCAACGCGGGCCAGTGCTGCTGCGGGATTGAGCGGATTTATGTGCACGAAAGCCTGTATGATGCGTTCGTTGCCAAAGCGGTTGAGATTGTTCAGGGCTATAAGCTGGGCAATCCGCTGGATGCAGAGACGTCGATTGGACCGATGGCCAATATACGCTTTGCCGATGAGGTCCGCGCGCAGATTGCCGAGGCAGTTGCGGATGGCGCAGTTACCCATATCGACACTTTCCCCGAGGATGATGGGGGGGCATATCTGACCCCGCAAATCCTGACCAATGTCACACACGACATGCGGGTGATGCGGGATGAGAGTTTCGGCCCCGTAGTTGGTATCATGAAAGTGTCGTCGGATGACGAAGCCATCGCGCTGATGAATGACAGCGAATTTGGCCTGACCGCCAGCCTCTGGACCCGCGACGTGGACCGGGCCGCGCAGGTCGGTGACCAGATTGAAACTGGCACCGTCTTCATGAACCGCGCCGATTATCTGGATCCGGGCCTGTGTTGGACCGGTTGCAAGAATACCGGGCGTGGCGGTGGTCTTTCTGTCATCGGCTATCACAACCTTACCCGCCCCAAATCCTACCATCTGAAGAAGGTGACATCATGAGCCTGTCTGGAAACTGGTCTTATCCGACCGCGATCAAATTCGGCGCTGGCCGCATCAAGGAACTGCCCGAAGCCTGCGCTGCGGCCGGAATGAAACGCCCTCTGCTGGTCACGGACAAGGGGCTGGCTGATCTGCCGATCACCTCGGCGACGCTGGATATTCTTGAGGCTGCGGGTCTGGAGCGTGGCCTGTTTAGCGAAGTGGATCCGAACCCCAATGAGAAGAACCTTGAGGCCGGCGTTGCGGCATATCGGGCAGGCGACCATGACGGGGTAATCGCATTTGGCGGTGGCTCGGGGCTGGATCTGGGTAAGATGGTGGCTTTCATGGCCGGGCAGACGCGCCCGGTCTGGGATTTCGAAGATATTGGCGACTGGTGGACCCGCGCTGATGCCGATGCCATTGCTCCGATCATTGCGGTTCCGACCACCGCTGGCACCGGGTCCGAGGTCGGGCGCGCCAGCGTCATCACCAATTCGGAAACCCACGCGAAAAAGATCATCTTTCACCCTAAGGTACTGCCAACTGTGGTGATCTGTGACCCGGAACTGACCGTGGGAATGCCGAAATTTATCACCGCCGGCACCGGTCTGGACGCATTTGCCCATTGTGTCGAGGCGTTCTCCAGCCCGCATTACCACCCTATGTCACACGGCATCGCGCTGGAGGGGATGCGGCTGGTCAAGGACTACCTGCCGCGCGCCTATGCCGACGGCACCGATATCGAAGCGCGGGCGCAAATGATGAGCGCGGCAGCGATGGGCGCGACCGCCTTCCAGAAGGGCCTCGGTGCGATCCACGCGATGAGCCACCCGATTGGCGCGGTATTCAACACCCATCACGGGACGACCAACGCGGTCTGTATGCCCGCGGTGCTAGAGTTCAACGCCCCCGCCATCGCCGACCGGTTCCAGCAGGCCGCGGCCTATCTGGGCATCGATGGAGGCTTTGACGGGTTCCGCGCCTTTGTGCAGGAGTTTAATGACTCGCTGGGTATCCCCCGCAAACTCTCGGATATGAAAGTGACCGATGCGGCAATCCCCGAACTGGTCAAGGGGGCGATCATCGATCCCTCTTGCGGCGGCAACCCGGTTGAACTGACCGAGGACAACCTGACGGCGCTGTTCAAAGCGGCGCTGTAAGCCTCTTGCCGATCCGCTCCCTCATCTCTCATAGTGATGGCAGGTGAGGGGGCGTTTCCATGACCAAAGAGATTGTTCTGATCCACGGAGCCTTTGCCGGACCGTGGTGTATGGCCGATTATGCGGGGTTCTTCCGCGACCGGGGCTGGACCGTGCACACGCCTGCTCTGCGGTACCATGGCGGCGACCCCAAGGCCGAACCCGATCCGGGCCTGACCGACGTCAGCGTCACCGACTATGCCAACGACATTGCAGAGTTCGTGCAGGGGCTGGACGGCAAACCGGTGCTGCTGGGTCACGCCATCGCAGGCGTAGTGGCGCAGCAGGTGGCAGCGCGCGGCTTGGCCAGCGCCATCGTTCTGATCAATCCGAACGCGCCATGGGGCACGCTGCCCGAAACCGACGACGAACGCGCCGTTCCGCGTGCGCTGATGGAGGGCGGGGCGTTCTGGAAACAGCCCATGCGGGTTGAGTTCGATCTGATGGCGCCCTTTGCGCTGAACAAGATGCCCGAGGCGCAGCAGCATGAGGTGTTCGACCAGCTGGGTGCCGAAAGCGGGCGGGTGATGTTCGAGATGTTCTTTTGGATGTTCGACGACGACCACGCGATGAAGGTGGATATCGACAAGGTCGACTGCCCGGTTCTGATCGTCTCGGGCACCGAGGATCGGGCCGTGAACCCCAACACCTGCCGCGCGTTGGCGAAGCTCTACGGAGACCGCGCGACGTTTCTGCCGGTCGAGAACCACGCGCATTTTCTGTTCATAGAGCCCGGGTGGGAGGGGCCAGTCGGGCAGATTGCGGAGTGGTTGGACGGGGTGTCGGTGATGCCGGGCTGAAGCCCGGCCTACGGATAGTGGAGACGTACTAAACTATTCACACAATGCTTGATGCAAAGCATCAAGCACGCGCTCGACCCGCCCCTTAAGGCGGGCGCGAAGCGTTTTGGGCAGCGCTGAGAACATACAGCTACTTCAGTGATTTCCAGTCCAACTCGCCTCAATGGCCACGATACGATCGTCTTCTGCCAAACCGACATTGAAGGCGTACCCGCCGATTCCGTAAGTGTTTGCAAAAATATGAAACAGTAAGCTTTTGCGCGCCATGTATTGGGATTTGAACTCTGCACCGCTCCATTTGGCGGAAAGGCCTTGCACCGATTGAGTTTCATATCGTGGTTTGTAGCTTTCAGAAAATGATCTGTTTGGCCCTTTTGTCAACACGACCTAGTCAGGTATACCCGACTGGATAGGCGAGCAAATTCAGAACTCAGAGTTACCCAGCACCCATTGAGAAAGAACTAGATTTCTTCCTCAAACATCCAACTCCTCCACAAACCGCGCGTTCTCTTGAATGTATTGGAACCGCAGTTCGGTTTTTTTGCCCATCAGGCGCTCAGCAAGGTCGCAGGTTTCGCCACGTTAGTCCTTTCTGATGTGCGAAAGCGTTTGCCTCATTGGCGTTTGTACACACTCTTTTTTATTAGATACAGCAACAACGCCGCTGGCCACCAAGCAAAGATAAAGATGTACGCTTTGGATTGCGAGATGCCGGTAGTTGGAAATAGGTGAGGAAAGAACAAGACCCAGATTACAGTCAATGCCCAACACGTACTAAAAACTGCTATCGTGCGATTGATTGCTCGGATTTCTTCCTTGGCGTTCATCTTTTTTTGTGGGGGAAATCTATTATCGGCTGAAGCTCGTTTCAAACATCCAACTCCTCCACAAACCGCGCGTTCTCCTGAATGTATTGGAACCGCAGTTCGGGTTTTTTGCCCATCAGACGCTCGACTAGGTCGCCGGTCTCGCCAGGTTCGTCCTCGTCGATGGTGACCCGGATCAATTTCCGGGACGCGGGGTCCATGGTGGTTTCTTTCAGGTCCTTGGCGTCCATCTCACCCAGACCCTTAAAGCGTGAGACGTCGATCTTGCCTTTGCCGCCCAGACCTTTTTCCATCCATGCGTCGCGCTCTGCCTCGTCCAGACAATAGACGCGTTTGGCGCCTTGGGTCAGGCGATACAGCGGCGGGCAGGCGAGGTAGAGGTGGCCCGCGTCGATCATGGGCCGCATCTGGGTAAAGAAGAACGTCATCAGCAGCGCCGCGATATGCGCGCCGTCGACATCCGCGTCGGTCATGATGATGATCTTATCATAGCGCAGGTCATCGACGTTGAAACGGGTGCCAAGCCCGACACCCAGCGCCTGGGTCAGATCGTTGATCTCGGCATTGGTGCCCAGCTTGGAACTGGCCGCGCCCAACACGTTCAGGATTTTGCCGCGCAGGGGCAGCAGCGCCTGTGTTTTGCGGTTGCGGCCCATCTTGGCCGAGCCGCCCGCCGAGTCGCCCTCGACGATGAATAATTCGGTGCCGTCGCGGGTTGAACTGGAACAGTCCACCAGCTTGCCGGGGAGACGAAGTTTCTTAGTGGCGGACTTGCGTTGCGTTTCCTTTTCAGCCCGTCGGCGCAGGCGCTCCTCGGACCTTAGAATGAGGAAGTCGAGGATCGCTCCGGCGGATTTGTTATCTGCGGCCAGCCAGTTGTCGAAATGGTCACGGACCGAGTTTTCGACCAGCCGCTGTGCTTCGACCGTGGCGAGGCGGTCTTTGGTTTGGCCAACGAATTCAGGCTCGCTGATGAAGCAGGACACCAGGGCGCAGCCGCCGGTGACCAGGTCGTCGCGGGTGATCTGCGCGGCCTTTTTGTTGTTGATCAGCTCGCCGTAAGCTTTGATGCCCTTGAGGACAGCGGCCCAGAAGCCTGCCACATGGGTGCCGCCTTCGGGCGTGGGGACGGTGTTACAGTAGGATTGGATGAACCCGTCGCGTGAGGGGGTCCAGTTGATCGCCCATTCGACCTTGCCAGCGGCATTGAATTTTTCCCGAAAGTCCACGGTGCCGGCAAAGGGCTGATCGGCATAGGTGGACGAGCCGTTCATCGTTTCCTTCAGGTAATCCGACAACCCGCCGGGAAAGTGGAACGTCGCCTCGGTGGGGGTTTCGCCGTCATCGATGGCGGTTTTCCAACGGATTTCGACGCCCGAGAACAGGTAGGCCTTGGAGCGGATGGATTTGAACAGCCGCGCCGGTTTGAACTTGTGGTGGCCAAAGATGTCGGGATCGGCGTGGAAGGTCACCGTGGTGCCGCGCCGGTTGGGCGCTGCGCCAACCTTTTCAACTGGTCCCTGAGGTACTCCGCGCGAGAAGCGTTGTTCGAACAGCTGTTTGTCCCGGGCCACCTGAACAACCATGGAATCCGACAAAGCATTGACCACAGATGCACCAACCCCATGCAGACCGCCCGAGGTCTGATACGCCTTACCCGAGAACTTGCCGCCCGCGTGCAATGTGCACAGGATGACCTCAAGCGCGGATTTGTCGGGGAATTTCGGGTGCGGATCGATCGGAATGCCGCGCCCATTGTCGCGCACGGTCAGGGCGTAATCGCCGTGCAGTTCGACCTCGATCCGGTTGGCATGGCCTGCCACCGCTTCGTCCATCGAGTTGTCGAGGATTTCAGCGACCATATGGTGCAGCGCACGCTCATCCGTGCCGCCGATATACATGCCGGGGCGTTTGCGAACAGGTTCAAGACCTTCGAGCACCTCAATGGATGAGGCGTCATAGGTATTGGTCGCTTCGGGCGTCAACAGATCGTCGGGCATATGGGCTGCTCTTGTTTTTGAGTTTCCCCCTATTATGGCAGGTGATGTGGTCCGGGGGAAGAGGGACGCGAGGTGTTGTGGGTGGATTGGGGCTGGTTGGCCGATTAGAGGATAATCAATATGGTTGCGGCACCAGCTATCACTAATGGAAACGATGCGGACAAAGCGGACTTAAATTCAACGGCTGACGCGGTATCCTGTGTATGCCCAAATACATAGAAGAACGACTGCAGCAAATGCTGGATCGATGAATCCCAGGCTCATCTCGCCCGGCATCTTTTCCTGCAACCATTCTGATACAAAGTTGTCGTTGCGCAGAACGATCCCGATGATAGCAAATCCACCCAAAAACAGAGTTGCGGCACCTGCTTCACCAATTGCTTTGTGTTGGTCTTGAGTTAGCGATTTTGGCAGCAACCTACTAAAGGTGTACAGTATTTTTTCCATTGCCCAAATAAAGAGCCAAATAAAAACGAAGAACAACAGGAAACCAAACCCAACATACAAGTTCTTGAATGCTATCAGGCTGGAAATCACTAACGGGATAACAAGCCAAAACTTGTACTTCTCGGCTAAACCATCAATCTTCTCATTCAATTGATCCGATTTCCTGTCCGACAATGCCATTTCCTCTCATAACGAACTTACTAGAATTTGAGACATAGCAATCGTTTAGTCAAACTGTCACCTTGGGCTCAGAGCAGAAGTTCGACGATTTCGTTTCGCGACCTGTTCTAAGGCCTCTTAGGCTGCGGATAACAAATCACCGCGACAGCAGGAATCTTAAAATGAGCTGGATAAAAACCATCCCCTACAATACGGCCACTGGTCGGTTGAAGAAACTCTACGACCGCGTCACCGGCCCCGACAACAATGTCGACAACATCATGATGGCGCATTCCTTGCGGCCGCATTCGATGGAAGGACATATGGCGTTGTACAAGAATGTGCTGCACCATTCGGCCAATCAGATTCCCAAGTGGTTTCTCGAAACTCTGGGTGTCTGGGTCAGTTCCCTGAACCACTGCGGGTACTGTGTCGAGCATCATTTCAACGGGCTGCAAAGGCTGTTAGGCGACGAAGTGCGCGGTAATGCAATCCGTGCCGCGATCGAATCTGGGACACCTGAAAGCGCACCATTGGAGGCTGCTCAGGTTGCGGCCATGCTGTATGCGCGCAAGCTGACGCAGGCCCCTGCAGAATTGGTGGAAGGTGACATCGCCGCCCTACGCAAGGCGGGGTGGGATGATGGAGAAATCCTCGAGATCAATCAGGTCTGCGCCTATTTCGCCTATGCTAACCGCACCGTTCTGGGGCTGGGATGTTCTACCGATGGTGACATTCTGGGGCTGTCCCCCAATAACTCGGCTGATCCTGCCGATTGGGGGCATAAATAGGCCTCAGCCGTCTGTCCACTCAATGATTGCCTGTGCCATTGCTTCGGGCTTCTGGTGGTGTAACCAGTGATCCGTGCCCGGAATATCGACTCGTGTGAGGTCGGGCGCGAAATCTTCCAGACCGTCTGTCGCCTCGGGCAGCAGCGCTTTGTCATCGGAGCCCCATAGCAAAAGATGTGGGCAACGAACCATCAGCCGCTCGACCGGAAGCCGGGGCAGGTCTGTGCAGGGCTCGCCCGGTTTCGCCACAACCAGCGGAGAGGCCCGATACCAGTTCAGCATGGCATTCAGACGACCGGGACGGGCCCATTCAGTTCGATAGTCCTCCATTCGGGCATCGGACAGCCAGTCCAAGCCCATCCCGTGGCGAAAGAAACTTTCCAAGCGGGTAAAATTGTTCGCGGCAAAGTGTGTTGCGGCATCAGGGGCCCGTAGCGCGTTAATATATTGAGAGGCCGCGGATTGTGCGCCGCCCGATGCCATAGCCCGTTGGAAGGGCACCGGGTGAACGCCGTTTGCGATAATCAGACGACCGACGAGATCTGGGCGGAACATGGCCAGGCCATAGGCGACCGCGGCGCCCCAGTCATGGCCCAGAACGCTGATTGGCGTATCCAGACCTTCGACAAGTGCGATCATATCCGAGACTAGCTCGGACGTAGCATATTGGCCGACACCTTCTGGTGCCCAGCTTTGGCCGTAACCGCGTTGATCAGGGGCAATGCAATGGAAATGAGATGCCAGATGTGGCGCCAGATCGGCCCATGCCCCACCATATTCCGGAAAGCCGTGCAGCATCAGCAAGGGTGGCAGGTCGGATGACCCCCAACGGCGAATATGAAACCTCTGGCCATTCAGGATCTGAAATCGGGTTTCCATGTTTCTTGGCCTTTTCGCCGTATAAGTGAATTTGGTTTGACCCCAATCAAAGCGCGAAAGCTTCGGTTCTGCTAGCCGTTTTTTCGAACAGTGAAAAAAAGGAGAATATGTATGGATGCAGCTGCGCAACCCGAGCAAAATCTACCACGCGTGAATGACGAAACACCTGTTGCAGGTGCTGTTTCCGAGCCAAGCCCGGAAAAGATCCGCAAGGCATTCGAAAGCGGAAGATATCCCTATCATCGCAAGATGCCCCGGCGGGTCTATGAGGCCGAGAAGGCCAAACTGCAGGCTGAGTTGCTTAAGGTTCAGCTGTGGGCGCAGGAAACCGGTCAACGGTTCGTATTGCTGTTTGAAGGGCGCGATGCGGCTGGTAAAGGCGGTACAATCAAACGGTTTATGGAACACCTGAACCCCCGTCAGGCGCGCGTGGTCGCCCTTAACAAACCCACCTGGGAAGAAAAGGGCCAATGGTACTATCAGCGCTATGTGCACGAGCTTCCCACCGTTGGTGAAATGGTGTTCTACGACCGCTCTTGGTACAACCGCGCCGGGGTCGAGAGGGTGATGGGGTTTTGTTCTCCGAACGAGTACCTAGAGTTTATGCGCCAGACGCCAGAGCTTGAACGGATGTTGGTGAGGTCGGGAATTCAGCTTTACAAATACTGGTTTTCGGTCACGCAACCCGAACAACAGCGGCGGTTTCAAAGCCGTGAGACCGATCCGTTGAAGCAATGGAAACTATCTCCGATCGACAAGGCAAGCCTTGGCAAATGGGATGACTATACCGAGGCGAAAGAGGCGATGTTCTTTTATACAGACACCGCTGATGCGCCCTGGACTATCGTGAAATCGAATGACAAAAAACGCGCTCGCCTGAACTGTATGCGCCACTTTCTGTCGACACTTGAATACCCGGACAAGGATCACGGCATTGTTGGCGAGCCCGATCCTTTGATCGTGGGTCAGGCGCATCATGTGATCCACCGATCCGAGCATATTCTGGGCAACGCGCTGCATCCTGACGCCCGCTGCTAGGCCTAAGGTTCGGGGCAGGGCACCTGTCCCGGATCCATGTCTCACTCTGAAATTTCTCTGTTCCGGTCTTGTCCCGGCCTTTCGCCGGGCCTATGGCTGGTGGAATGAATAAGGTGATGACATATCAAGGCCATTTCCGTGCCATTGCCGTCCTGGGCCTGCCATTGGTTGGCGGGCATCTGGCGCAGTTCGCAATCGGTCTGACGGACACGATCATGCTTGGCTGGTACGGGGTCGAAGCTCTGGCGGCGGTCACGTTGGCCAGCAGCTTTTACTTTGTCCTGTTCCTGTTCGGGGGCGGGTTCGGTCTGGCCGTTATGCCAATGGTGGCAACAGCCGCTGCCGAAGACGATGAAACCAGCATTCGCCGTTCGACCCGCATGGGGCTCTGGTTGTCGTTGCTATATGCAGCAGTGGTAATGCCATTGCTGTGGTGGTCATACCCGATCTTGATCGCCACAGATCAGGATCCACAGGTGGCGGAAACTGCATCGGAATACCTGCGGGTTGCAGGCTGGGGTCTGTTCCCCGCTCTGGTGGTAATGGTCTTGAAGTCCTACCTTGCGGCGTTGGAGCGAACCCAGGTTGTTTTGTGGATCACTGTTGCTGCTGCGGTGGTGAACGGTCTGACCAACTATGCTTTGATCTTTGGCAACTGGGGTGCGCCTGAACTGGGCGTGATGGGCGCCGCTATCGCTTCGGTCGTGACGCAGACCGTGTCGTTAATTGCGGTTATCATCTATGCTGTAAAAGTTCTGCCCGAGCATAGCCTGTTCCAAAGGTTTTGGCGGCCCGACTGGGAGATGCTGCTGAGCGTTCTGAAGCTAGGCATACCCATCGGGCTGACCCTGCTGGCCGAAGTGTCTCTGTTCGCGATGTCGGCCTTTATGATGGGCTGGATCGGTCAGGTGCCGCTGGCGGCGCATGGGATCGCTCTGAACCTCGCCTCGGCGACATTCATGGTGCATCTGGGCCTGTCCAACGCTGCCACGATCCGGGCGGGCAATGCGCTTGGCCGCAAGGACCGCGCGCATCTGGAAAAAGGTGCCGTCGCCGTGACAGGGATGTCCCTTGTGGTGTCTATCCTGACAATCATCCTGTTCCTGACCTGCGCCGAGCCTCTGATTTCCGTATTTGTGGAACCGCAGGATCCGAAACGCCCCGAGATTCTGGCCATAGGTACCGGGTTGCTGGCCATGGCTGCGTTGTTCCAGCTGGTGGACGGTGCACAGGTGATCGCGCTGGGCCTATTGCGCGGATTGCAGGATGCCAAGGTGCCAATGGTCATGGCGGGGCTAAGCTATTGGGTCGTCGGAATTCCGGCGTCCTACTATTTTGGGTTCATCCGCGGCATGGAGGGCGTCGGTGTCTGGTTGGGCCTTGTGCTGGGTCTTGCCTGTGCCGCCGTACTGTTGATGGCGCGCTTCTGGTTGCGATCAGTGCGTATAATCGCTGAACCGGCAGCGTGAAGGCAAATTAGCCATTGTTCAGCCGGTCGGCTTTCTTCCGAACCAATACGCTGCGCAGATCATGCATCGCCAGTAGTAGCCGGTCCGTAACGTCCTCGAGCTGTTGGTCAGTCGCTTTGGACTGGGCCCACTGTGTGGTTAGGTTCAGATAGTCCACCGCGCGGTGAATATCGTCGATATCGCGCTGCGCCAGAAGATCTTTACGTTCTGCCATCCAGCGCTCGATTTCGGCCTGATCCGCCTCAGTCAGAGCGCGCTGACCCTGCGGCTTCACCTCTCCATTGCGGATGTTGATGACCGCGATCTGGTTCATTTCAATCCGACGTTGGCGGTTTTCCGTGTCGATCCGGAAAACCGCGGCACCGTTTTCGCGTATGCGGAAATAGTACTCAGGCAATTCGGCAGTCATAAGGTCTCCGATCAGGTCAGCGAAGCACAAAACCTCTGAATGCGCGTGCAGGCTTCGGTCAGCGCTTCATCTGACGTAGCATAGCTGACGCGGAAGTTGGGGGACAACCCAAACGCAGCGCCGAAGACGACTGCAACGTCAGCCTCTTCCAAAAGCGCGGTTGCGAAGGCTTCGTCTGTGTCGATCAAAGTGCCTGCAGGCGTGGTCTTTCCGATCAACCCGGAAATGGAAGGGTAGACGTAAAACGCACCTTCCGGAGTTGGGCAGGTCACTCCTTCGATCTGGTTCAGCATGCTGATGACCAGATCACGGCGGCGTTTGAACGTTTCATTGTTCGGGGCCAGAAAGGACTGTGTACCGTTCAGCGCCTCTACCGCCGCCCATTGGCTGATCGAGCAGGGGTTCGAGGTCGATTGAGACTGAACCTTGCGCATTGCCGCAATCAATTCGGCAGGCCCTGCTGCATAGCCAATCCGCCAGCCAGTCATAGCATAGGCTTTGGATACACCATTGCAGGTCAGGGTGCGGTCATAAAGCCTGGGCTCGACTTCTGCCGGTGTGCAGAACTCAAACCCGTCATAGGCCAGATGCTCGTACATATCATCCGTCATTACCCAAACATGCGGGTGCCTGATCAGGACATCGGTCAAAGCTCTCAATTCCGCACGGCTATACCCTGCACCGGTTGGGTTGGACGGAGAGTTGAAGATGAACCATTTGGTCCTTGGTGTAATTGCTGCCTCAAGCTGTTCAGCGGTTAGTTTGAAACTGTTCTCCAGGGTCGTTTCAACTGTCACAGGCGTTCCCCCGGCCAGAAGAACCATATCGGGATAGCTGACCCAATAAGGTGCAGGTATGACCACCTCATCGCCCGCGTTCATGGTGGCCATCAGCGCGTTATACAGCGTCTGCTTGCCACCGGTTCCGACCGAGATCTGAGCAGGCGAATAGTCCAGTCCATGATCACGTTTCATCTTGGCGCAAACCGCCTGCTTCAGCTCTGGTATGCCATCGGGCGCGGTGTATTTGGTCTTTCCAGCAGCGATGGCCGCCACCGCAGCATCCTTGATGTTTTGGGGCGTGTCGAAATCTGGCTCCCCGGCGCTTAGGCCGATTACGTCTCGTCCGGCTGCCTTTAATTCGGCCGCCTTGGCTGTCATCGCGATTGTTGGAGATGGTTTTACGCGTGACAGTGTCGCAGACAGGAAACTCATGGTCGGCCTCAGTTTGTATGTTTAGCCTGACTGTCATAGGGTGCGCCTGAACGACGATCAAGCGATATAAAACAAGAGATTTGGAGACCCCGATGAACGACGAAAATGACTGGTACGGACCCGACGCGGCGACATTCGGAGACCGGCTGGCAGGGGCGCGTGAAGCAGCGGGGATGACGCAGGCACATCTGGCCCGCAGGCTGGGTGTCAAGAAGTCTACGATTGCCGCCTGGGAAAATGATCTGTCTGAGCCCCGGGCCAACCGACTGTCGATGATGGCAGGCATGATCAACGTTTCGATCATGTGGCTTCTCACCGGCGAGGGCGACGGGATGGACGCCCCTGTCGAGGCTGGAGAAAACGCACCTGACCTTGCCGGAATCGTATCCGAGCTTCGTTCAATCCGAGGCGAGATGCGCGCCAGCGCCGAGCGGGCTGCAAGACTGGAGAAACGTGTGCGCATGATGCTGGAGGCGGAATAGTGGTCGAACCGCGCAATGTCAGGATCAAACGGATGAAAATGCGTTCCATGCGACGCGGCATCAAAGAGATGGATCTGATTCTGGCTGCCTATGCAGACCGCAATCTGGACTCCATGGATGCAACAGGGCTGGATGTTTACGACGCCCTGTTGCACGAGAATGATCAGGACCTGTATCAATGGGTCACCGGTCAGGTCCTGCCACCTGCCCAATTCTCGAACCTTGTTTCCGAAATCGCACAAACCTTTCAAAAATAAAGATTATCCGGCTTAACTGATTTTTCGGCTTTTCGCTTCATTCTGCCTGAAACTGCGCGAATGAATCGGAGGATCGTATGAGTTTGGAAATGCAGGTCTCCGCGCCGGGGGTCAAAGGCTTCATGACCAGCTATCTTGAGGCACTTGCTCTAGTTGAGCGGCTTCATCGTTTGTTGTTGGACGTTATCAAAGATGAGTTTGAACGGGTCGGTGTTCTTGAGATCAACGCGGTTCAAGCGTTGCTTTTGTTCAATATCGGAGATCATGAGGTTACCGCTGGTGAATTGAAAAGCCGCGGCTACTATCAAGGCAGCAATGTCAGCTACAACCTCAAAAAATTGGTCGAGATGGGGTATATGCACCACCAGCGTTGCGAAATAGACCGCCGTTCGGTGCGTGTCCGGTTGACGCCACAGGGCCGGGAAATCCGCGATATCGTCTCCGAGCTGTTTTCGAGACATGCCGAAGGTCTACAATCGCGCGGCGTGCTTGGACAGGAAGGGATCGAAGACATTACCGGAGCATTGCGGCGGGTAGAACGGTATTGGACGGACCAGATCCGCTATATCTACTGATGCTTGGTCGGCCTCTGTCCCGCATCCGATAGGGTCAGGCCTTCAAGTTCGCGGATCAGTTTACGGGTCATTGCTTCTTCGTAATCGTCAAAGCCCAGGGCAACCTCAACAAAGGCGCCGGGGCCAAGGATGACCCATGCTTTGAAATAGGCCAGCAGCTCTCCGACCTGAACATAGCGGGTGCTACCGATGTCAGGGTCGTCGGCACCGATGACCAGTCCATTGATCGTGATACCGTCGTCAGAGAGCGTCTGTTTCGCATTTCTTGGGTGCAGGCCGATATTGTGCTTTCCGTCCCCCGACAGATCCAATGTCCGCTTCCAGCAATCGGGTTTCTGGCCCAAAAGTTCGGCACCGAACAGCATGGCGGACCCGACGGCGGTTCCTTGCGGAGCGCCGCTGCGTTTCACATGGTCGAGCAGGGTGGCTATGCGCTCCAGATCGAGGTCCGATTGTACTGCGGTCCAGCCCAATAACAGGCGTTGGTGGCCGGGTTCGCTCCACTCATAAATCGCGATTTGTACCGGGTTTGCTGTGTTTGAAAGAAAGAGTTGCTTAATCTCGGGCCTGCGCAAAGCACCTGCCAAGCCGCCAAGCTGCAACCGGTATTCCGAGCTGTCGACTGATCCCGACACATCCAGGCCCAAAGCCAAAGCATGGCGGCATTCTGATGCCGCAGAGGTGGCCAATATGCTGACTATCGTTGCAAGCGCACGTATCATCGCTGGCCGGGGCCCGACAATGCGCCGATCTGCATACCTTTTAGTTCGCGTTCAAGTTTGCGCCGCATGGCGCGTTCGAAATCCTGGAACCCGTCGGCGATTTCCAGGAACGCGCCGGGGCCGTACAGGACATTGTTTTCAAAAAAGGGAATCAGATACAGCTCGCCTTCGAAGTCGGCGGCATTAATGACCAGGCCATTCACAATCGTATTCTCAAAGGGAAAATGCCGATAGGCGGAATCCGGGCCATATCCATCGTTGTTCGAACCGTCACCTGACAGATCAATGGTTTGAAAAAGACATGTCGGGGCCTGCTGCATCAGCGTCGCCCCAAAGGCCAGCGCATACCCCATCGCCGTGGCCGAGTCGCTGTCTGATCGGACCGATTGCTGTATCGTGGTCGCTGCCACCAGCAAATCGGTCTGCGTGTTGATCATCGTCCAGCCCAGTATGATATGCTGAACGTCCCGGCCGCTCCATTCATAAACAGCCAGCGCGACCGGCATCGGCGAGGAAAAGAAGGCCTCGGTCACCTCGGGGGCAACCAACGCTGCGGCAAGGCCCTGCCTTTGCAGCGCGTCCTCTTCTGCGCTTACCGATGTTGAAATGTCCATTGCCAGCGCAAGCGCAAGGCGACAGGGCTCGGCCCGCAGAGGGCTGGCTAAAAAGGCTAGGCCCAGTGTGATCAACCAGCGGATCACCAGTGCCCGGTGCTTTCCATGCTGGCCCAGGGTTCGGCCGGTTCCAGCGCATCACCGTTTTGTAGCAACTCTACCGAGATATTGTCGGGTGACCTGACAAACGCCATTCGGCCGTCGCGCGGTGGCCGGTTGATCACGACTCCATTGTCCTGCAGGTGCTGGCAGGTTTCATAAATATTGTCGACTCCATAGGCGAGATGGCCGAAATGGCGGCTGTCGTTGGGCAGATCGTCATCCCCATCCCAGTTATAGGTCAACTCGATTGGTCGATCCTCTTGCCCAGCAGGAGCCATGAAGATCAGGGAAAACCGCCCCTGTTCGCTGTCATAGCGGCGCGTTTCCTTAAGGCCCAGCAACTTGTAAAACGCCATGGATTTGTCCAGGTCCTTCACGCGAACCATGGTGTGGAGGTAAGTGAGCCCCATTGCGGGTTCCTTTCTGTTCCGGTGATGCCCTGCACCTTAGCGCGCGTACATCACGTGTCGAGAGGCCGCACGGACACAATTCTGAAAATGCAAATGTGGGCGCACATATCGCGGTTCCTGTCTTTTGATTGGCGATATATAGTGGCAGGCGACTCATTGCTGGAAAGGAAATTTCATGCCGCTGTCCTCTGACCAACTGGGCGAGATCGAAGCGCAACGGGCGCAATCGCATCCAACACGCCGTGTTGTAGCTGCGGGGATGGAGGAACACCTGTACACGGCGCATCAGGTTCTGGACCACGGTTTTGTGCGCGTGATCGACTATATGGGTGATGACGCTGCGATTTGTCAGGCCGCACGCGTGTCCTATGGCAAGGGCACCAAATCAGTGCAAAATGACGAAGGGTTGATCCGCTATCTGATGCGGCACTGGCACTCGACCCCGTTTGAGATGTGCGAGATAAAGTTGCACGTCAAGTTACCGGTTTTTGTCGCGCGACAGTGGATTCGGCACCGGACAGCGAATGTGAATGAATATTCGGCGCGCTATTCGATTTTGGACCGTGAATTCTATATCCCGGCACCCGAGCACGTGTCCGCGCAGTCCGAGATCAACAATCAGGGTCGCGGCGATACGTTGCAGGGCGAAGAAGCCGCGCGCGTCCTTGAGATTTTGAAAGCTGACAGCGCGCGTTGTTATGACAATTACGAGGCGATGATGGGTCAGGACGGGCAGCAAGGGCTTGCGCGTGAACTGGCGCGGATGAACCTTCCGGCGAATATCTACACGCAATGGTACTGGAAGGTTGACCTGCACAACCTGTTCCACTTCCTGCGTCTGCGCGCGGATCCTCATGCCCAATACGAAATTCGTGTTTACGCCGATGCCATGTGCAAGATCGTCGCTGATTGGGTGCCGGCCGCCTATAAGGCGTTTGAAGATTACCGCCTGGGTGCGGTCAATCTTTCCGCGCAGATGGTCGACAGCCTGCGTCGGATGTTGGCCGGAGAGACGGTCACTCAGGAAAACTCGGGCATGACCGGGCGGGAATGGCGTGAGTTCGAGGCGATCATCAAGGAAAGTTGAGTGCGCTTGCGGTCTGTCTATACGGGGCGTCATGAAATGGTTGCGATCGTTTCACGACACTTTCAGTTTTGATCAAAACCGGTTGTCTGACCCTGTTCCTGCCTCGCGTGGCACAGGCCGAGTCCCCCCATCGTCGATGGTGATTTGCGAACCCACGGCTACATGCACCAAAAACTTGCGCTCCAGTTCACCTCTGAGCGGGCAAGAGCCGGGATGTGCGATCCTGAACAACTGATGGAAGTGTGGACTAGATAATCCCGCAACTGGACGATGGTGGTCACCTGTGCGACCAGTACGTCCTGAATCGTGCCAAGTGGAAAAATTGAACCACGCGCCCCGAAAGCAGCGGGGCGCGAGAATAGGCACATCACTTTCGATGGCCAACGGCCTGAAATTGGCCGTTGTCCTGATTTTCGTACCCGCAGTAACGGGATTTTACAGTGGCTTCAAATCTGAAGCCATTTGTCGGCCGTCACGTCCGTCTTCTAGTTCGTAAGCGACCTTCTGATTGTCAGCGAGTCCGGTAAGACCAGATCTTTCAACGGCCGAGATGTGAACAAATACGTCCTTGCCGCCTTCATCAGGGGCAATAAACCCATAGCCTTTGGTGGTATTGAACCATTTCACGGTGCCAGTTGGCATTTCCCGTGTCTCCTTCTACTTGCACGTTGTCCCACAAAATTGGTGGGGGTAGCGATTGACGTAACCGCAACACATCACCGTCTCGTCCACACGACACGGCCCGAATTACGTGTTTCGTCTTTTTCAACATTGCACGGTGAAGTAAAAAATCAAGAAATACCGGAATACACTGGCGAATTTGCCCATTATCAAGATCGAAACAGGAGCAGCCTGAAAATGCGCGTATATGGATTGAAGACTTGCGATACTTGCCGTAAGGCTTTGAAATCGCTTGAGGGTTCGGATTTTATCGATGTTCGCGCGCAAGGTGTGCCGGATGCGGTACTGGCGCAGGCCCTAAAACGTTTCGGCGAGGCTTTGCTCAATACCAGGTCGACAACATGGCGCGGGTTGGATGCAGAGCAGCGCAAAAAAGAGCCGCTGGAACTCTTGCAGGAACACCCAACCTTAATGAAGCGACCGCTTGTTGAGAAAGACGGTGCACTTTATCTGGGCTGGACGGCTGAAACGCAGGCAGCCCTTGGCGTTGGCTGAGTGGGTACTTATGTGGTTGGTCGCAAGCTAGAGGGTTCTAAATGCGTAACGCAGCGATGATTTTAGGGGTAGTTGCCGGTCTGATCGGCATGTTGGTCGGGTTTGTTGGCTATGGATATGTCGAGTTGATCGACAGGTTTGGCGAAATCGACGGGATTGCCGAGCAGGTGGACAATGCGCAGTTGATCCGAACCGCGGCGATCCTTGCGCCTTTATTGGCTATTGCGGGCGGGGCGATGGCACATGCCCGCGCTCTGATTGGTGGCGTGTTGCTGCTGATTTCTGCGGCTGGGATGTATTATGCGTTCGGGTTCAATGTGTTCACCATGTTCCCGGTCGCCTTTGCCGCCGTGGCGGGTCTCCTTGGGCTGGCCGCGGGTAAACCGGACGAGCCCAAGGCACATTTCTGAGTTACTTCAGGCGCAGGATGCGATCGATCGAGATCGGGCCTGCTCCGTTTATCGCGATGACCAGAAACAGGAAAGTCCACATCACGCGCTGATCCATCAAAGTAAGTGCGTTGTCGAACAGGCCTCCCAATTTGACGCCATGACCGGTCACGTCGACAATGGTCTGGACCCAAACAAACCCAATCATCCCAAGGGCTGCCACCCGGGTCAGCAGGCCGACCAGCAACAAGGCTGGCAGGACGAATTCGGCGGCTGTTCCCAGAAAGATTACGGCGCGTTGGAAAAAAGTCATCTGGGTTACGTCATAAAGTACGGCCTCTGCCGCTTTGGGGAAAATCTGCCCAAACGCCCCCGCTGACGGAGAGAAAATCGATCCGTCGATTTTCAGGGTGGCTGAGTTCCAGTAGTAGACAAGCAACACGGCAACAAAGACAAGACGCGCCAGGGTTGGTGTCAGCCAGTTGGCCGAGCTGTCGATCCGTCCCAGGACGTTGTTATGAAGAGAGATCAGGGCAGTCATGTTGCCAGCCTTTCAATAGTCACAGAAGTGATAGCGCCGCCCTGTAACAGCAGCGCCAGAGTGGCCCCAAGATCAAAATCCGGGGTGGTTTCGGTAGTGTTTTCAAATGCCTGTCCGATTGTGTTTCCGGCCTTCATCGCGGCGATCCAACCCGCCCCGCCTTGCGGCAGGGCCTGAGGAACAGGATCATATTCGCGGCGCGTGATCAGGGTATCTTCAGCACCAGCTTGGGGTTTCGGTACGCCGTCTTCCGTATTGAACCGCCATATGGAAATGACTGGCCAATCCGAGCGCAAGATCTGCATCGAAGGTGCGAATTCCAATCGGGCCCGGAACAGATCTTCGGGTGGCACGGCTAATGCGTCGTCCGACGCTGGCACGCTGTCCGCCGCGTGGTAAGATCGGCGAAGGGCCAGTTCCAGTCGCGCCACATCGGGCAGGTACCCGATATGCGACAGTTGATCCATCTCGGCCAGGAAATCCGGAAACGCTTCGCCATAGAACATCATCAACGGCGAGGTTGGTGGGTGGCTGCGCAGAAAAAGCCCGGCCAACCCGTCCATGTTTTGCGAACCCAGCAACTTGGCGATCACCGGGAAGGCCTGATGCATGGCTTCGGTCAGCGAAACGGCAACATTGTTGCGATAAACACTGAAACGCCGTCCCGCCGGCTGATCCGACGCGTCCACAAGGCCCTCAGGCACCGACATGGCTGGATCCAGCAAAGCCAGGTGAAACTCTTCTTGCGACACGCTCATGCTGGAATGCGGTCCAGTGCCGCTTGGGCGCGATCGGCTTCGGTACGCAAGACAGGCCAATCAGGGACGTCTGTATCCCATTCCACAAGAACAGGTTTTGGTCCCGATTGTTCAAGCACATAGTTCAGAAGCGCCCAAACCGGATCAACCACTTCTCGCCCGTGGCTATCGATCAGCAAGGGAAGCCCGTGGTCGTCTTCATCCTCATCATGCCCGCCAAGGTGGATCTCACCGACCTTGTCCAGCGGATAGGCGTCGATATAGCTCTGCGGTGAGAAGTCGAGATTTGTCGCCGATACGAAAACGTTATTCACATCCAGCAAGAGCCCGCATCCGGTGCGGCCCGAAATTTCGCGCAGGAAGTCGGGTTCGGACCACGTGCTTTCATCAAATGCTAGATAGCTTGACGGGTTTTCAAGTAGCATCTGTCGCCCAACGACATTCTGAACTTGGTCGATATGATCGCAAATCCGTGCAAGGGTTGCGTCGGTATAGGGCAGGGGCAACAGATCATTCAGGAAGTGACTGTCATGTGTCGACCAGGCCAGATGTTCGGAAAAGCTGGCGGGGTTGAGCCAGCCGACGAGGTGTTTCAAACGGGCCAGGTGGTCGGTATCCAGCGGGCCTTCACTGCCGATGGACAGGCCAACGCCGTGGACGGAAATCGGGAAGTGTTCCGACAAGTGCCGCAGCTGTGCCAGCGGGCGGCCACCATCGCCCATGTAATTCTCGGCGTGGATTTCCAGCCATGCGACCGGTTGCGGGTGATCCAGAATCTGCTGGAAATGCTGAGGCTTATAGCCGACGCCTGGTGCCGCAGGCAGCCTGTTCGATCGGATTGTGCTGTCCAGCATCTGGTAACCTCGCGGTCTTGAAAAAAGAGGCGGGCGATTCTTGCCCGCCCCTCAGATTTGGCAAAAACTCAGGCTTATGCCGGCAGGTCGCGCTCCAGCGGCTCGAGCGATCCCTTGCGGGCAGCGCCGTCAGCTGACTGAGGCAGGTCGATATCGGCGCAGGTGCCGGCATCTACCAGCGTCCAGGCATTGCCCTGATAATCAACAGTCGAGGTGCCCGCGCACGTGGTGCCAGGACCGGCGGCACAATCGTTCTGACCGGCCAGAGAAACGCCATAGCACTTTTCTTTGGCTTGTGCGGATGCGGTTGTGGCCATGCCTGAAACGGCTGCGGCTACGGCGCTTGCGATGACAAGGGATTTAGCGGTGTTCGACATCTCGGTTATCCTTTTGATGACTGCGTATGTCTGTGTTCGACAATGACAAAGGTAATGGGTTGCAGGTCACAGTTGAATTCACGAGCCTGTGTCTCACGAGCCCGTCAATGACTGTCATGACATCTTGCAAACTAATAGTTTGTTTTAGAAGAGATAAAACGCAAATGTTTCAATCCGGCCCCTCAGGGGGGGCCGGATTTTGTGCAATTTGCCGCTGATTGTTACAGCAGGTCGGGCGGCGTAGCGGCCCGCGACAGTTCATTTGTTACAGCCTCAAGCGGCTGCACTTGTGTCTGTTTCTCACCAAGACGACGGACACTGACCGTGCGGTCCTCAACCTCACGGTGACCGACGGCCAGAATGACCGGAACTTTGCCGACCGAGTGTTCTCGAACCTTATAGTTGATCTTTTCGTTGCGGATATCCGCCTCGGCTCGGACACCTGCGGCCTTGAGTGTCTCAACCACTTCCTGCACGTAACCGTCAGCCTCGGAGGTGATCGAAGCGACCACGACCTGACGCGGGGCCAGCCAGAAGGGCAATTTGCCCGCGTGTTCTTCGATCAGGATGCCGATGAACCGTTCGAACGAACCCAGCGTTGCACGATGCAGCATGAAGGGGCGGTGCTTCGATCCGTCCGCGCCAATGAAATTGGCGTCCAGCCGCTCGGGCAGGTTGGGGTCCACCTGAAGGGTGCCGCATTGCCAGGTACGGCCGATCGCGTCGGTCAGGGTGAATTCAAGCTTGGGTCCGTAGAAGGCGCCTTCGCCTTCGAGAAGCTCATAGTCGTATCCTGCGGCCTTGCAGGCGTCACCCAGGGCTTTTTCGACCAGATCCCAGCTTTCATCCGACCCGATGCGTTTTTCCGGGCGCGTCGAGAGCTTGATGGTCCAATCATGGAAACCGAGATCGGCATAGACCTTCGACAGAAACGCGATGAATTTTGCGGTTTCAGATTCGATCTGATCTTCGGCGCAGAAAATATGCCCATCGTCCTGGGTAAAGCCGCGCACCCGCATGATACCATGCAGCGCGCCAGAGGGTTCGTACCGTGCGCAAGACCCGAACTCGGCCATGCGCAGAGGCAGATCGCGATAGGATTTCAGACCCTGATTGAACACCTGCACGTGGCAGGGACAATTCATCGGCTTCAGGGCGTTCACGGCCTTTTCACGGGCATGTTCCTCGTCGACTTCGACGATGAACATGTTTTCCTGATACTTGTCCCAGTGGCCCGAGGCTTCCCACAATTTGCGGTCAACAACCTGCGGTGTGTTGACTTCGACATAGCCGTCACGTTCCTGCATGCGGCGCATATAGTCCTGCAGGGTGGTATAGATCTTCCAGCCATTCGGATGCCAGAAGATCTGGCCCGGAGCCTCTTCCTGCATGTGGAACAGGTTCATTTCGCGGCCCAGCTTGCGGTGGTCACGCTTGGCAGCCTCTTCCAGCATGTGCAGGTGCGCTTTCAGCTTTTCCTTGCCGGTAAAAGCCACGCCATAGATGCGTTGCAGCATCGCACGGTCGCTGTCACCGCGCCAATAGGCGCCGGCGATGGACATCAGCTTGAACGCATCGCCCGGAACCTGGCCGGTATGCTGAAGATGCGGGCCACGGCACAGGTCCTGCCAGTCGCCATGCCAGTACATGCGCAATGGCTCGTCGCCCGGTATGGCGTCGATCAGTTCGACCTTATAGGGCTCGTTGTTTTCGGTGTAGAAATCAATCGCGCGCTGACGGTCCCAGACCTCGGTGGTCACGGTGTCGCGTTTGTTGATGATTTCCTTCATCTTTTTCTCAATCGCGCCGAGGTCTTCGGGCGTAAATGGCTCGGCCCGGTCGAAATCGTAGTACCAGCCGTTTTCGATGACGGGGCCGATGGTGACTTTGGTATCGGGCCAGATCTCCTGCACGGCGCGGGCCATGATATGAGCCAGGTCGTGGCGGATCAGTTCGTTTGCCTGATCTTCATCTTTCATGGTGTGCAGGGCGATTTCGGCATCAGATTCAATGGGCCATTGCAGATCCCAATGCTGGCCATTCACCGTGGCTGAGATGGCCTTTTTGGCCAGTGAGGTCGAGATGTCGGCGGCCACCTGCGCAGGGGTTACACCCACGTCATAGGATCGTGCATTGCCGTCAGGAAAAGTGAGAGAGATTGACTGTGCGTCCAAGGCCATGGCTGGCTCTCCTCGTCGGTTTGGCGCCCACTGAACGCCCGGTTGCGGGTTATGTTGTGTTCGCTTCATTTGTCAGGTGGTGGTGGACCTGTCAAGGGCCGGCGCGAGGGGCCAGCCCCTCGCGCTCCCCGAGGTATTTCTGGCCAGATGAAGGGGGATCTGGGAATTGCACTTGGGGGTGGGGCGTGCATGATATCGGAAAAAGAAAAGAGGGTGTCATGGCAGCGACGAATTTTCTGGAAACGGCGCAGGGACGGCGGCTGGCCTATCATAAAAGCGAGGGCACCGGGCCGACCATCGTGTTTCTGGGCGGGCTCAAATCCGATATGGAGGGCACCAAGGCGGTGCATTTGGAGGCTTGGGCGAAGGGGCGTGGCCATTCATTTCTGCGGTTCGACTATTCAGGTCACGGTGAAAGCGGGGGCACGTTCGAAGAAGGATGCATTGGTGACTGGCATGAGGATACGCTGGCCGCGATCACGGAATTGACGGATGGACCGCTGATTGTTGTTGGCTCGTCCATGGGGGGGTGGCAGGCGCTGCTGTTGGCCAAAGCGCTGCCAGATCGGATTCAGGGAATGGTGACCATCGCTGCTGCGCCGGATTTTACCGAGGACGGGTATTGGGCTTCATTCTCGGAAAACCAGAAACAGGCACTGGAATCTGTTGGCCATGTAGAGCTGCCTTCGGACTATATGGAGCCTTACATCGTGACCAAACGGATGATCGAAGATGGTCGCCAACATTTGGTCCTGCGCAAGCCTCTGCATCTGCCTTTTCCTGTGCGGTTTTTGCAAGGTACCGAAGACACAGCGGTTTCAACCGGAACAGCAGTGCGCCTGATTGAACATGCGTTCGGGCCCGATATGCGCCTGTCATTGATCAAGCACGCCGATCATCGCTTTTCGGATGGCCCATGCCTGGGGTTGATCGAACAAGCCGTTCTCGATGTGATGGCAGCCCAATAATGCGGATATTGGGTCGCGTTTTTCTGACATTGATCGTTGCGTTTGGCCTGATCTATTGGTTTGGCCCGCGTGAGAAGGTTGATCTGGCCCCAACATTTGACGCGCGCAAATTCGGTGAAGGGGTGCAGGTCTATTTCGAAAGTGTGGAATCTGCATTCGCCGACATCATTCCGGGGGTCGAAAAGCGAGTTATTTGGCAAGAGGGCTATAAAGAGCAGCGAACACCTGTTTCGATTCTGTATCTGCACGGGTTTTCTGCATCATCCGAAGAGATCCGACCGGTTCCCGATCTGCTCGCCGAAACGTTGGGCGCCAATCTGGTCTACACGCGGTTGCAGGGTCATGGTCGCGGGGGGGATGCAATGGGTGAGGCGACGGCCTCGGGTTGGATGCAGGATCTTGCCGAAGGGCTGGCTGCCGCACGGGCGGTTGGGGATAAGGTCGTGGTGATTTCGACATCAACCGGCGGCACGTTGGCAGCTGCGGCCGCACTGAATGAAGAACTGAGCCAAAACGTTGCAGGGATCGTATTTGTTTCTCCGAATTTCGGCGTTAAAGCGGCCGGAGCATGGATACCCGGATTGCCTTGGGCGCGCATTTGGTTGCCCCTGATTATGGGTGAAACCCGGGGCGTCGCAGGGGTGAACCCGGAAATGAACAAATTCTGGTCGGCGGTCTACCCTTGGCAGGCCGTGGTGCCGATGACAGTGCTGGTGGATGTGGTCTATGCGCTGGATTTTTCAGACGCAAGGGTTCCCGCGTTGTTCTGGTTCTCGAATGAAGATCAGGTCGTGCGTGCCGACCTGACCCACGAGATTGCCAAAGCATGGGGCGCCCCTGCGTCGGTTGTGCTGGTAACAATGGGGCCCGGGGACGATCCTAATTCCCATGTGATCGCCGGGCGGTTGATGTCTCCGGGGCAGACCGACGATGTGGTGGCTGGTATTCTGAGATGGCTGAATACCTTGGGGATCGAGTGAGGAAGAAACAATGCGCAGACCAGGCAGTATGTGGAGCCTTGAAACCCTCGGTCGTGTGCGTCTGTCCCGTCATTTTTTCATGCGCGATTTTCTGTATTCGGAAATAGGCAATTTTCACGAAAAGCAGAATTTTCCTGACGATCCCGACCTTGCCATCGAAACCGGAAAGGCGCTTTGCGAAACCCTGCTGGACCCGCTTGAGGAGACCTTTGGCCGGATTGCCGTACGATCCGGCTATCGCTCGGCATCATTGAACCGTTTCGGTAATGAAAACCGGCTGAATTGCGCGCGAAATGATAACCCGCTGGAATGTCACATCTGGGATCGCGCGGTGGGTGATGATCGGATTGCCGGTGCATCGATCGTGATCCCATGGTTTGCGGATCAATATGAGGTGGGGCGGGATTGGCGGGATTTGGCGTGGTGGATGCACGACCATCTGGAATATTCCGAAATCTGGTTCTTTCCAAAACTCTGTGCTTTCAATCTGGTCTGGAGGCCTGTGCCTCATAAGCGCATCGACAGCTATATCGCGCCGCGGGGCTGCCTTCTGCGCCCAGGAGGCACGCCTGGCGAGGGTGAACTTGAGCGGCAAAGACGATATGCGGACTTCCCCGCTTTTCGCGGTATCCGCTACCCCTGAACTTTAACTTGCCGAACCATACAAAACCTCTCATCCTGAAACTAATGACGACGATTTGAGTGACTTTTCCAAAGGAGGCGTTGTTTGATCGAGCCGTTGGTTCTTTTGCCCGGTTTGATGTGTGATGCGCGGGTATTTGAGCATCAGATGCGCGCCCTGTCACGTGATCGCGCCGTGACGGTCGCTTCGGTTTCGACTGCTGAACGGATTGAAGAGATCGCGCGGGGCCTATTGGTTCAGTTGCCACAACGCTTTGCATTGGCGGGCCTAAGCCTGGGCGCCGTAGTCGCTTTGGAAATTGTCCGATGTGCACCCGAGAGGGTGTCGCGCTTGTGTCTGATGGCTTCGGATGCGCATTCGGAATCGCCCCAGACCGCAGCCGCGCGGGAGGAGCTGCTGGTCGCCGCCAAGATGGGTCGGTTAGAGGAAGTGATGCGTCGGCTGATTGGATCGGATTCGCTGGCCCCGGGGCCTCGACGTATTCCCATTCTTGCTGATGTCATCTCGATGGCGTTGGATTTGGGCCCGCAGGTGTTCGAGCGTCAGATTCGTGCGCTGCAGCGTCGCCCGGATCAGCAGGGCAACCTGCGCCGGATCACGGCCCCGACTTTGGTGCTATGTGGGGCGCATGACACGGTTGTTCCGGTGCGAAGGCATGCGTTCATGGCGGACCTGATCCCAAATGCAGAACTGCACGTCATCAAGGATGCAGGACATTTGCCTACGTTGGAATCGCCTGAAAATGTCACCGAGGCGCTGAAGACCTGGCTCAGCGTGAAGCCTGCGCTGGATTACGCGTAGAGCGCTTTACGCTGTTCTTTGCTTAGAATGACCGGGGTTGAGATCGTCTGGCCCGTATGCTGATCAAAGAACGGGGTGTCCCTCCAGCTGCCAGAAAGCCGGGATTTTAGTACCCGCGTAACAATCCCGGCGACAGCGTAACCCAGTCGCTTGTGTTTGTGTTTTCCATCGGCCTGCGGAATGAACCCTTGGGTCGTAACCGGCCCTAAACAGTCCGGATCGGAAACTCGTTTCACATCAAAGCCCGCAAACGGAAATTTTGGAGTATTTGATGTCGTCGCCAGCGGTGCATTGCAGCAGCTGGCATACCAGCGCAGCATCCCCTTGGGGCCAAGGCGCATCGCGGCCAGGTGTTCGATGCCGCCGTCGATCCTGATTTCTTCAGGGGCCATTTGGAAAATGTCCACCGGTTCCGGCGCAGGGTCCGGTTGCCCGAAATATATCTGCGCGGCCCGGCAATCACGGCAAAAGCAGACTACATGCGTGCCGTACTGAACGCCTCTGGCTGTAATGCTGCCAAAGAGTTTTCCACAGTTGCAGGCGAAAGCCGTCTGTTTGGCGACTTTCTTTCCCATCGGCGTTAGGCCACTTTGTTGCGGTTGGCCGCTTTGCGCGAGGGTTTGCGGGCGTTGGCGTTCATAAATTCGATCACCAATGGGCGGATATTGTCGCGCCAGCTGCGGCCGGCGAAGATGCCATAGTGACCTGCGCCAGGTTCGACATGGCTGGCTTTTTTCGAATCCGGCAGCCCTGTACACAGCTCGAGCGCAGCAATGCACTGGCCAGGGGCCGAGATATCGTCATTCGCACCTTCGACTGTTTTGACAGCAACGTTTGTAATTTTGCCGATATCCACCTTGTGCCCTGCAACAACAAACTCGTTGCGCGCGATTTCGCGGTTTTTGAAGACGCGTTCGACGGTCGAAAGGTAGAACTCGGCGGTCATGTCCATGACGGCGAGGTATTCATCATAGAATCTGTTATGGGCATCGTGATCCGAAGCCTCGTCCCGCATAACCCTCTGGATCTGCTCGGAAAACGCCTGAGAATGCCGGTCCGAATTCATCGACATGAACGAGGCCAACTGCAGCAGGCCGGGATACACCATGCGCCCGACGCCCTTATACTTGAAGCCGACGCGCTGAATCATGGTTTCTTCCAGCTGCCCCATTGTCACGCGACGGCCAAAATCGGTCACGTCGGTAGGTGTGGCATCCGGGTCAACAGGTCCGCCGATCAATGTCAGCGTGCTGGGTTGGGCTTTGGGTTCGACCTCGGCCAGATAGGCTGTGGCGGCCAGAGTCAGCGGCGCCGGTTGGCAGACGGCTACAACATGGGTGTCCGGTCCCAATTCTTTCATGAAATCGACAAGGTAAAGTGTATAATCCTCTACATCAAACTTACCTTCGGACACGGGGATATCGCGCGCATTATGCCAGTCAGTGATATAAACTTCGCAATTCACCAAGAGGCTTTTTACGGTGGACCGAAGCAAAGTGGCGTAATGTCCAGACATCGGGGCGACCAGCAGCACCTTGCGGGGCTGTTCGGCGCGGCCATTGACACGAATATGTATCAAATCACCAAAAGGGCGTTCGATCACCGGGACAATATCGACCAGATGATCCTTGCCGTCTTCGCAAGTGAATGTACGGATTCCCCAGTCGGGTTTTACAACCATGCGCTGGAACGTCCGCTCAGTCACCTCGCCCCAGGCGGCCATCATGCTGAACGCAGGGTTGGGCACCATCGAAAACAGCGGATAAGAAGCCATGGCACTTGCCGTAGCACCCATCCACTGATTGGTGTTGCGCATCGTTTCCATCAGATCGTAGGTCATCATGTAGCGCATGAAATGGGCCTCCTGAGTGTCAGCCTGATAATTCGGACCATTCGTCGCTTTGCCCCCCGACGCCCACGACGTTATTCTGCATAGCAGCGAGGTTAGGGTGGAATTGTTAAAATGACAACAAGTGAAGATAACACGCCAGAGCTGTCCGAGGAACACCTTGAACGGATTAGAGAAAATATGACGAAAGTCGAAGAACTGTCGAAAAGACTGATCGAAGTGATGGCTGGAAAAGAGGCGCACACTCCCGCGTTGGACGGTCCGAATCAAGATCTTTTCGCAAGAGCAGCAACTTCGTATTTCGCCGAAGCGTGGCAGAATCCCGCCAAGCTTCTGGAACATCAGGTCGCCTTCTGGGGACAATCCGTTATGAACTTTGCTGAGGCTCAGCAGGCGCTGGCCGCCGGCGGGGTCGAGGACAGCGAACCCGGACCCAAGGATAAACGGTTCTCAAACCCTCTTTGGGACACCAACCCCTATTTCCGGTTTATTCGCCAGCAGTATCAGACAAATGCCGATGCAATCGCGCAGGCGGTTGCTTCGGTCGACGATCTGGACGGCAAGGACAAGCAGAGGCTGCATTTCTTTTCGCAACAGATCATTGACTTGATGTCTCCGACGAATTTCCTGGCCTCCAATCCCGACGCGCTGGAAAAGGCGGTCGAGACGGAAGGGCAATCGCTGATCAAAGGGCTAGAGAATCTAGTTGCGGACCTAGAAGCCAATAATGGTGAAATGGTTGTCAGACTGGCGGATGAATCCGCGTTCAAGCTTGGCGAGAATATCGCGACAACTCCGGGCGACGTGGTCTATCGCAACAGGCTTATGGAGTTGATCCAGTACAAACCCACGACCGAGACCGTACACGAGACCCCGATCGTTCTGTTTCCGCCCTGGATCAACAAATACTATATTCTGGACCTTAAGGCGCAGAACAGCCTCATCAAATGGGTGACCGAGCAAGGCTATACCCTGTTTGTTGTAAGTTGGGTTAATGCGGATGCTTCTCATGCCGAGGTCGGTATGGGCGACTATGTCGAAGAGGGATTTCTGACCGCCATCGAGACCGTCAAGTCGATCTGTAAGGTCAAGCAGGTCAATGCGGTGGGATATTGCATTGCCGGCACCACGTTGAGCTTGACGCTGTCCCTGATGAAGCAGCGTGGCGACAAATCCATCAAATCGGCGACCTTCTTCACAACCTTGACCGATTTCGGTGAACAGGGGGAATTCACGCCGTTCCTACAGAATGACTTTGTCGATGGCATTCAAGAACAAGTGACAAAAGACGGTATCCTAAAAGCATGGGTCATAGGTCGTACCATGTCGTTCCTGCGATCGAATGACCTGATCTACGGCCCTGCCATTCGAAGCTATATGATGGGCGAGACCCCTCCGGCGTTTGATTTGCTCTACTGGAACGGGGATGGCGCAAATCTTCCGGGCAAAATGGCAATCGAGTATTTGCGGGGGCTTTGCCAGAAAAATCAATTTGTGACCGACGGTTTCGATTTGCTTGGGCACAAACTGCATATCCGCGACGTTGATGTTCCTTTGATGGCCATCAGCTGTGAAACCGACCATATCGCCGCCTGGAAAGATTGTTATCGGGGTGTGCAGCAGATGGGGTCACGTTCGAAGACGTTTGTCGTTTCGGAATCCGGTCACATAGCAGGCATCGTGAACCCGCCGAGCAAGAAGAAATACGGCCACTACACCAACCCTGATTTGAATGCGGATGCCGATGCATGGATGAAAGAGGCCGATTTTCATAAAGGGTCCTGGTGGCCGCAGTGGGAAGCTTGGCTGAAGAAGAGATCCGGCAAGCAAATCCCCGCGCGCCAAGTGGGCGATTCGGGATACGCTTCCCTGGCCGAAGCACCAGGAACCTATGTTTTGGTGAAGGCAACAGATTGATTTTTAACAGTTTAGAAAAATATTGCTGCAGTGCAGCAAGAAAAAACTTGCAATGCTGCGATGCAGCAACGATATTGTCCTCAAGCTGATGAAGCCCGGGGTTGGCCCGGATCGGCAAGCAAAGGATTTGGACAATGGCAAAGACTCAAGACTTTACCGCGACCCTGAAAGACATGATGGGTGCATTCCCTGTTGACACCACCGCTCTGGAAGGTGCGTTCAACACCACCGCGACCCTGAACGAAAAGCTGTCGGGCGTTGCTCTGGAAGCGGCTGAGAAATCGGCTGAGATTTCGAACAAATGGACCAAGGAAACCCTGGCCAAACTGTCCGATATGTCGAAAGCGAAATCTGACCCTGCAGATTACGCAAAAGCTGCTACCGACTACGCAAGCGCGTCGGCTGAAGTTGCTGCTGAAAACCTGGCTGCTTTCGCTGAAATCGCGAAAAAAGTTCAGTCGGAAACCGTTGAGCTGCTGATGGCTGCTGGCAAAAACGCTGCAGAAGACGCAACTGCCGTTGTCAAAAAAGCAACCAACGACGTGTCCACTGCTGCGAAAAAAGCAGCTGGCGCCAAGTAAGGTAAGATAGCGAGGCGCACCCACTCCTCCCATTTGGTGCAATCGCGTTGGGCGGGTCGAAAGACCTGCCCTTTCTTTTTGTTCTGCACTCGCATAATCTCTGCTGCAATGCATCATTCCTTGGGGAGGGTAGACGGTGTCAGAACAAGAAAAACCGTTGCTAATCAAACGATATGCCAGCCGTCGGCTGTATAACACTGAAACCAGTGACTATGTCACGCTCGAAGATATTGCGGCATTCATACGTGACGGTCGCGAAGTTCAGATCATAGACCTGAAGACTGGGGATGATCTGACACGGCAATATCTGCTTCAAATCATTGCCGAGCATGAAAGCCGCGGTGAGAATGTCCTGCCGGTGAACGTGCTGAACGATCTTGTGCGCAGCTATATGTTGCCGGGCGGAGGAGTGATGCCGCAATTCCTGCAAAGCTCGTTCGAAATGCTGCGCGAAAGCCAAAGCAAAATGATGGAAAACATGTCTGCGATGAATCCGATGACCCAGATTCCGGGTTTCGAAGCACTGCAAGCGCAGCAAAAGGCATTTCTGAAGGCGATGACCAGCGGCATTTCCGGCAGTTGGTCCAGTTCGGAAACGGATAGCGAGGCCAAACCCCAGTCGAGTGAGGATCTGGACGACATCAAGAAGCAGTTGGCGGAGTTGCAGCAAAAGCTGTCTAAACTGAACTGAATTTGTCCACACAATGAAATAGGCCCGCCGCTGGCGGGCCTTTTCGTTTGAATTCAGCTTGTTCAGGTTCCAAATGCGATTTTCGGGGCGGTAATTTCCCCTACTGAAGCCAACAGAATATCAGCGATCACATCCAGTTCCGCGCCTGTCAGGCGTACAGGCAGGCGCACGTCGCAAGCTTTCATCAGCATGTTTCGCGTTTGTGGCAGCTCGGTCTGTTCCGGCAGGAATTGCCAGTTCCAAAAGGCACGGGCGTTGTCTTCACTCAGGCCGAATACCTGAACTTTCACCCCGCGTGCTTCGGATGCTGCGGCAAAGGCGCGGATATCATCATCGCTTAGGTCAACCAGATTGAACTGGATCGAGTCCGGCGCCCGGCGTTCTGGCCCCAGCGGGGCAGGCACGTTGATATAGGGCGATGAGTTCAGGCGCTCTGCCACATAGTCGTGGTTTTGCAACCCATCGCGGACACGGCGTGCCAATTCAGGCATCTGGGGACGGATTACTGCAGCGCTCAGGTTGCTCATCCGCAGGTTATACAGCGGCAACTGGTTCTGCCAGCGGCCAAAGGCCTCTTCGAGTTCCGATGAGTTGTCGCCACGCGGGCCTTTGTGTTTCTTCCAGTTATGTTCGTAGGCGCCGGACATGATCACGGCACGCGCCACCAGATCAGCGTCGTCGGTTATCAGAATGCCACCTTCGCCCGCATTGATCATCTTGTAGGACTGAAACGAGAAACAGCCGATCTTGCCAATCGTCCCAATATTGCGGCCATGCCAAGTTGTCCCCAGCGAATGGGCTGCGTCCTCGATCACCGGAATGTCGCGCGTGCTGCACAGGGTCATGATCGCGTCCATATCCGAAGTATGTCCGCGCATATGGCTAATGATCACGGCCTGCACGTTATCCAGTTTGGCGGCAAAGTCATCCATGTCGATGCGATAATTGTCACCCACCTCACACAATACGGGGATGCAATCCGCATGTATGACCGATGAGGGCACCGCCGCAAAGGTAAAGCCCGGTATCAGCACCCGCGCGTCCCGCGGCAAACCCAGCGCCTTGAGCGACAGGAACAGCGCTGCCGAGCAGGACGATACAGCCAGCGCGTATTTCGTGCCCAGCAGTTCCGCGAATTCCGACTCGAGCAGCGCAACCGGAGCGTCCTGCGGCGCAGTGTAGCGGAACAGGTCGCCTGACTGCATCAGGGCATCAATGGCGTCGCGGGCAGCCGCTGGGATGGGTTCGGCGTCATGGACGTTCGGAGGCAGCGTCATATTTGGCATTCCTGAATTCTATCTTTGGGAAAGATAAAGCTAATGAAGTGTCAATCCAAGCCCTTAATCTTCAGGGTGGCGAAATTTCACTATTCTGACGTAGTCAGAGAGACACAGGTTGGCTTACCCCGCGTAGCGGGGAATTCTTTTGAACTTGCAACTTTGGGGGAAGTAAGGTGGCAATGGGTCAGCTTTAACGTTGCTCTTTTATGACGGGTTGGATCACTGCATTGACTATCATTCGTTTAGGCCTTTTGGGGGCGCTTTCAATTTTTGCTTCGGCGGTTCACGCGGATTATCTTCTGTCGGATGGCACTGAAGTTGCTCCGCTTGAGATGTTTCAGGAATGCGATGTTTGCCCTGAAATGATTGTCTTGCCTTTGGGGGAGTTCACGATGGGTGGACCGCCGGGGGAATCTAAGCAGAACATCAAGTTTGATGAGGCTGGGAACTGGATACGCGTCACACCAGATGATCCGTATATCGCATTTCAAGAAGGGCCGGTTCACAAGGTCACGATAGACATGCCCGTCGCTATGGGCCGAAACGAAATCACTTACGATCAGTGGATGACGTGCGTCAACGATGGCGGATGCGGACGGCATGAGCCGCAGGATTTCATCCGGCTGCCCAAATCGCAGCGCGCGAAAATCATCGGCAAACACCCGGTCATCACTGTGTCTTATCTGGATGCGGTTTCCTATTCCGATTGGCTCAACAGCAAAGTCGGGATGGATGTCTATCGACTGCCAACCGAGGCGGAATGGGAATACGCCGCGCGCGCCGGGACGCAGACACCGTTTGCACAAGGCGAAGAAGTCACAACGGATCAAGTGAATTTTTTAGGCAGCGCAACAGAGATCATGCTGGGGGAAGTCTTCCCTGATCTTGTTTCCCGCGGAACACCTGTACCGGTGGACGCTCTGGATGCTGCAAATGCCTGGGGATTGCGCCATATGTCGGGCAATGTCGCGGAAAGAACAATGTCCTGCTGGACGGACCGGTATGCTGGTTGGAGGACATCCAGCATTTACCTGAAAAAAGCACGTGAACCCAATTGTGAACGACGCGTCACACGCGGTGGGGCATATCCTGCAGCGATGGACGGCTCACGTGTCGCTGGACGCGGCAGTGGGTTGGAGGACACCCGATCCCGGGTGTCGGGATTCCGTATCTTGAGGGAGTTTAAGTAAGTTCCTCAGGCAATTTCGAAATCAGAATCCCAGCCGGTCCCGCAGGGAGAACCATGTCATCGCCAGCACCAGCAACGGGCTGCGTAGGGCTGCGCCGCCCGGAAAGGGCAGGGCGGGTACGCGGGACATGGTGTCGAACCCTTCGGCTTGGCCCTGAATGGCCATCGCCATCAGTTGCCCGGCATGTGTAGCTGTGCCAACACCGTGACCCGAATAGCCAGAGGCTGACAGGATATTCGGGGCAACCCGTGTCAGGTAGGGCATTCGCCGCATGGTGATGCCCAGAGTACCGCCCCAGGCATAGTCGATCTTCACATCGCGCAGATGCGGGAAAATCTCGGTCATCGGTTTGCGCACCTTGGAGGCGATATCTGTCGGGAAGCGGTAGCCATAGCTTTCCCCGCCGCCGAATAGCAGGCGGTTGTCGGCGCTGAGGCGAAAATAGTTCACCACAAACTTGGTATCAGCGACGGCGACATCCCGGGTCAGGACACGGGCGGCATCGGTGCCCAAAGGCTCGGTCGCGGCGATGAAATTGTTGATCGGCATGACGCGCGACGCCACTTTGCCGTTCAGATCGCCGAGATACCCGTTGCAGGCCAATATGACGTGGTTGGCCGTCACCTTTCCCTGTGGGGTTTGCACGATGGCCAGATCGACTTCGTCGATCCCGGTGACCTCGGTACCCTCAAAGATGCGCACGCCGGCCTTGGCTGCGGCCTGCGCCAGACCCAGAGCAAAGTTCAACGGATGCAGGTGCGCCGCGCCCATGTCCAGATAACCGCCGCGATAGGTGGGCGACGGGCAGAGACCATGCGCGGCGCCTTCGTCCAGCAGCTCCATATGGTCATACCCATATCGCGCCGACAGATGCGCGGCGTGATCGTGGAGGTCTTGCTGATCCCCGGTGCTGAGGCCCAGAACCGCCACGCCCGGTTTCAGATCACAGTCGATTTTGTGCTTTTCGATCAGCGATTTGACCAGATCCTTGGCATCTTCAGCCAGATCCCACAGCTTGGCGGCATCGTCATCGCCGACCAGGCGTTCAAGGTCTTCCTGATCCATCCGCTGGGCGCTGCCCAGCTGCCCGCCATTGCGGCCTGACGCTCCGAAACCAACGCGATGCGCCTCAAGCAGCACGACGTCGAACCCGGCCTCGGCCAGATGCAGCGCGGCGGACAGGCCAGTATAGCCGCCACCGACCACACAGACATCCGCTTTGGTATCCCCAGCAAGCGCGGGAAAACGGTCGAGCGTGTTGGCCGTCGCGGCATACCAGCTGGCCGGATACTCGGCCTTGCGGTCGTTGGAATAGAGGAGATTCATCGCGGCTTAAACGTTCATGAGCAGGTGCTCACGCTCCCACGGAGAGATGACCTGTAGAAATTCTTCATACTCGGCACGTTTGACAATGCCATAGACGCGGGCAAATTCCGGACCCAGCACCTCGTGCAGGGCGGTGGCCTGATCAAACAGGTCCAGCGCATTGCCCATGACCTGCGGGATATCACCGTCACCTTCGTAGGCGTCGCCATAAAACTGACGGCGCGGACGTTCCTGCTGGGTCAGGCCGAGATAGCCGCAGGCGAGCGACAAGGCGATGCCCAGATAAGGGTTGCAGTCCATGCCTGCGATACGATTTTCAACGCGCCGCGCCTCGGGGCCGGACAGGGGAACACGGATGCCGGTCGTGCGGTTGTCACGAGCCCATTCCAGATTGATCGGCGCGGCATGGTCTTTCACATAGCGGCGGTACGAGTTCACATAAGGTGCCATGACTGCCAGGCCTGCAGGCAAGTGGTTTTGCAGCCCTGCAATGAAGTTATAGAATGCATCCGTTTCGCCGCCCTGAGGTCCGGAAAAGATATTCTGTCCGGTTTCGATCTCGGTGATCGAGTGGTGGATGTGCATGGCCGATCCGGGCTCATCCGCAATCGGTTTCGCCATGAAGGTCGCAAAGCAGTTGTGTCGCAACGCGGCTTCGCGGATCAGGCGTTTGAAATAGAACACTTCATCTGCCAACTTGACCGGATCACCATGGCGCAGGTTGATTTCAAGCTGTCCGGCGCCGCCTTCCTGGGTGATGCCGTCAATCTCGAATCCCTGATGTTCGGCAAAGTCATAGATGTCGTCGATCACCGGGCCGAATTCATCCACCGCTGTCATCGAATAGGCCTGCCGCGCGGCCGCCGGACGACCCGAACGGCCCATCATCGGTTTGATCCCCTGCGCGGGGTCGACATTGGGGGCGACCAGAAAGAACTCCATCTCTGGCGCGACAATCGGTTTCCAGCCTTTGTCGTGATACATTTTTACGACGCGCTTCAACACGTTGCGTGGGCTGAACGGGATCGGCTCTCCGTCCCGGTCATAGGCGTCGTGGATCACCTGCAGTGTCCAGTCACCCGTCCAAGGAGCAGCGGAAGCAGTCGAAAAGTCAGGCTTAAGGATCATGTCCCGTTCAATGAAGCCGTCCTCTCCGGCGGCTTCGCCCCAGTCCCCGGTGATAGTCTGGTAAAAGATACTATCGGGTAGATGGAAGTAGGACTGGCGTGCAAATTTGGTGGCCGGAACCGCTTTCCCGCGCGCGATGCCGGGCAGGTCAGAGATGATGCACTCGACCTCATCCAATCGGTGACCTTCAAAATAGGTACGGGCTGCCTGTGGCAGTTGTTCTGTCCAATCGGCCATCAGGCCCTCTCTTTCTTCAAAAACTCTGCCATGAACTGTCCGATCTTCGGACTGTCGTCGCGGGTGGGCAGGCGGTCGGCGGCGGCCTGCATCAGATTGTCTGGAACGACACCTTTGCCGCGTGTGTCCATCAGCCCTTCGATGAAGCTGTCGCCATACTCCGGGTGGGCCTGAACGGTCCAGATCGTGTCGCCATAGGCCAGCATGGCATTCTGGCAAAAGGCGTTCGAACCGGTTACTTGTGCACCGGCGGGCAGCTCTACCACCTGGTCCTGATGCCAGGCATTCAAAGTGACGGTCTGTCCGTCCAAATCGTAGTCCGTCCGCCCCACGGCCCAGCCCTGTTTGAACTTTTCAACTTTTCCGCCAAGGGCTTGCGCAATGACTTGATGACCAAAGCATATGCCGATCAGGGGTTTGCCGCTTTGATGGATGTCGCGGATCAGCGCTTCGAGCTTGCGAATCCAGGCATGGTCCTCATAGGCGCCATAGCGCGAGCCGGTGATGATCCATCCATCGGCATCGTCAAAACTTTGCGGAAAGTGATCGTCGACAACAGCATAGGTCACAAACTCAAAGCCGTTGCCATCCAGCAGCGCGCGAAACATGCCGTCATACTCACCGAACTGATCGTGCAATTCGTCAGGGGGGTGGCCGGTTACAAGGATACCGATTTTCATGGGTCACCAAATTTGATCAAATTTATTCTAGCTGAGCAGAACGAAGCGAGCAAGGGGCTCAAACCGCCTCGAGATAACTTAGCCAATGCTCCTCGGGTGGGCGTTCGTTAAAGCGCAGGATCTCTTGTCGCTTTGTCATGGCGAGATTGCTGATCAGCGGGGCGGGAAAGATGCGCGCAACTTGCGGATCGGTTTCAAGGGCGGTGATGGCTGAAGCCCAGTCGCCAGCGAGTTGCGGCAGGCCGTCGATCTCATAGGCGTTGCCCGTGATCGGAGTTGGCGGTTCAGTTCCGTCCTCGATGCCGTTCAGCGCCGCACCGAGTACGGCGCTCAGCATGAGGTAGGGATTGATGTCACCACCAGCAACACGATGTTCGATCCTGCGGGCAGAGGGCGCGCCGCCGGGAACGCGCAGCGCGGCAGTGCGATTTTCATAAGCCCAGCATGCCTCAGTTGGGGCATGGGCGCCGGGGACAAGCCGGGTGTAGGAGTTCCCGTGCGGTGCAAAAATCAGAGTTGAACCAGGCATTGCGGACAGACATCCGGCTATGGCCGAGCGCAAAAGATCAGTGCCTTCAGGCCCGCCATTGTCAAAGATATTTTGCCCATCCTGGTCGACGACCGAAAAATGGACATGCATCCCATTGCCCGCATCCTGGGCATAGGGTTTGGCCATGAAAGTTGCGGTAAACCCATGTTTGCGCGCAAGGCCACGAGTCAACACCTTGAAAAGCAACGTATCATCTGCGCAGCGCATGGCGTCCTGATGGTTCAGGTTGATTTCAAACTGGCCAATCCCGCTTTCGGAAATGGCGGTTTGAGCCGGGATGCTCATTGCCTCGCATCCGTCATAGAGGTCTGTGAAAAAGGCGTCGAACGCATCCATTTCCGCCATGGACAGGACTGCCTCGTCGACCAACCGTCGCCCCGTCAAAGGATTGATCGGAGGCACCGGCCGTGCACCTGATGAGTCCAATAGCGTGAATTCCAGCTCGGTCGCCGCAACAACAGACCAGCCACGCTCGGCATAGCGTTGCAGCACCGAGGTCAGAGCATGGCGAGGGTCGCCGGCAAAGGGCTTGCCCTGATCGTCATACAGGGACATCAACACCAGCGCTGTTTCGGTTTCAAGCCAGGGAACTGGGACGGGGCCACGCTCGGTTGGCAGTAATATGCCGTCCGCGTCGCCTGATTCAAACACAAGCGGGCTATCCTCGATATCCGCGCCCCACAGATCAACATTCAATGCTGAAAAGGGCATCCGCACCACACCTTTACTCAGCTTGTCAGCATAAGAAGGAGGCACGCGTTTGCCGCGCAGCTGACCGTTAAGGTCGCAGGCCGCTACGCGAAAACTGTGTAGGGCGTTCAGGTCCATCGGCGTCTCCATCACTCTGGTACCCCGAGGTTTAATCGACACAAAGCGCCTTGTCACGAAATTTGATCAAATTATCCCCGCGCCGTTTTTTTCGGCGCGGGGTCGGGACCTTAAGCAAAGCTTATGCCGTTCTCGGCCATCGGCAGATCGGCAATCAAGGTCCCCGACATTGCCTTGATTGCGTTCGCGAGCGCGGGGGCCGAGGGCGGCGTGCCGGGTTCGCCCACGCCCGTGGGGGCTTCGGCCGAGGGGAGGATGTGGACGTCGATTGTAGCTATATCGCCGATCCGAAGGGGCTCATAATCCGGGAAGTTGTATTGATCCACGGAACCGCCGGTCAGTGTGATCTGATCGCGCATCACATGCCCGATGCCATAGCCAATCCCACCTTCCATCTGGGCACGCACCACGTCGGGGTTCACCGCGATACCGCAATCGACAGCACAGGTGACCTTTTCGATCTTGATACCGTCATCCGGATCGCCCGAGATTTCGACCACCTCAGCCACATAAGAACCAAAGGATTTGTGCACCGCAATACCTTGCGCTCGACCGGCAGGGACGTTGCCCCAATCTGCTTTCTCGGCCGCAAGTTTCAGAACTGAGGCCTTGCGCTGTTGGTCTGCATTACCCGCATCTGCCAGATGTGCGAGACGGAACTCAACCGGGTCACGGCCCGCGGCGGTGGCGGCCAAATCCATCATTGTTTCCATCGTATAGGCAGTGTGGGTATGTCCTACCGACCGCCACCATAGGACCGATGTGGCCTTGGGTGTGTCGGTCAGTCCAAGCGCTATCCCCGGAATATCATAGGGGCTGTCTGCGATGCCTTCGATCGAGCTGTGGTCGACGCCGTCATGCACTGCAACCGCTTCGAACGGGGTGCCCTTCATGATCGATTGCCCAGCGACCTGATGCTGCCATCCGACGATATTCCCCTCCGCATTCAACCCGACACGAACTTTGTGGCCGAATGCCGGGCGGTAATACCCGCTGCGAATGTCGTCTTCCCGCGTCCAGACCAGTTTGACCGGGCGCGAGCGGTCAGTGACAACAAAGGCCAACGCGGCCTCAACCTGATAGTCCGCATCCGGTGTTGCGCGACGCCCGAAAGACCCGCCGGCCAGCATCGTTCTGATGTGGATTTTCTCGGGTGGCAGCTGAAAGATTTGCTGATACGCCATGTGCGGGCCGGTTGGCATCTGAGCGCCATCATGCAGAACGATGTCACCCTCTGCTGTCTGTTCGATTGTGCAGTTCAGTGGCTCCATCGGAGCATGGGCGAGAAGCGGGTAGTAAAAAGTTTTTTCTACGACCGTATCCGCCGCGTCGATCGCCACCGAAACCGTGGCAACATCTGCCTTGTTCACGTTATAGGCGGGCTCGGCATTCAGCGCGTCCATGATCTCGGCCTTGATCTGATCCGAGTGGCGGGTTTCAGCGCCGGACATGTCCCATTCGACCTCAAGCGCGTCACGCGCCTGAATCGCGGCCCAGGTATCTTCGGCATAGACCGCAACGCCCGCCTGATTGGGCAATGCAGCGGCGCTGATATAGCCTTTGATCTCTTTCGAGGCGCTGTCGTCAAAGCTGATGACAACACCACCGCGCGACTCCGGACGTTTGATCATCGCAACCATCTGGTTGGGCAGGTGGACATCCATGGCGTACATCGCCTGTCCGTTGCCTTTGATTGCCGAGTCCTTGCGACGCACGGCCTCGTTTCCGATCAGGCGGAATTCCGAGGGGTCTTTCAGGCGTGGCTCGGTCGGCGCTTCCATCTGCGAAGCGGCTGCCACGAAATCGGCAATCGGTGCAGATTTCTCGTCTGCTTTGACTATGCCTTCCTCAATGGTGATGCCTGATGCATCGACGCCCCATCTTTGGGCGGCGGCGTTGATCAGCATCTCACGGGCAGCAGCGCCAGCCTGACGGTATTGCAGCCAGGAATTCGCCATCGCGGTTGACCCGCCGGTGCCTTGGAAGGGGCCAAACAGCAGATTGTTATAGACTTGGGGGTTAGAGGGCGCGAATTCGTATTCGATCTGCTCCATGGATACACCGATCTCCTCGGCGATCAGCGTCGGCAGGCCGGTCGCAGGGCCCTGACCCTTTTCGAAATGCTTGACGATGGCGGTCACGGTGCCGTCGGCGTCAATTTTCACAAACGGGTTGAGTTGCGTGGTCTCAGATGAGGCCGCAGCCAGAACGCCATCGGGGCGGGAACCAACCAGCAAGACGGCACCGGTCGCAGCAGCGCCTTTCAGAAAACCACGGCGAGAGGTATTGATGGTCATGGATCAGGCCTCCAGAATTTCGGATGCGCGTTGGATACCGGCGCGGATGCGTTGATAGGTGGCACAGCGACAAGCGTTGCCAGACATGTAGTCATCGATTTCTTCAACGCTGGGCTTTGGATTCTCGGACAGCAACCCGACCGCCGACATCACCTGACCCGACTGGCAATAGCCGCATTGAACCACGTCCAGTTCGACCCAGGCCTGCTGAACAGCAGCGCCGATATCATTGTCGCCCACGACTTCAATCGTGGTGATTTCGGCATCTTCAACATCCTCGATATACGTCTGGCACGAGCGCACCGGCTCTCCGTCCAGATGCACAGTGCAGGCCCCGCAGGATGCGACACCGCAGCCGAATTTGGTTCCTGTCATCTTCAGTTCGTCCCGGATCACCCACAGCAGGGGTGTGCCGGGCTCGGCCTCGACCGTGTGGGTCTGGCCGTTCAGTTTCAATGTTAAAGCCATTGGGGGGTCTCCTGTTGGGCTGGCTACCTGAATTAGTAAACTCATGGGTTTACTCTATTTAGGCGAGGGAGGAGTGTAAACCCGAGAGTTTACCTGACGTTTGACCGGCTCATGTCAAAGGGTCTATAGCTTTGAAGCATGAATGATCTCAGCGCACCGAAAGCATCAAAGCATGCCCAGATCATCGAGGCTGCCGTGGCCGAATTCCAGGAAAAGGGATTTTCGGCGGCCAGTATGGATCGGATCTCGGCCCGGGCCGAGGTGTCCAAACGTACATTGTACAAGTATTTCGAAAGTAAGGAAAACCTGTTCCGCTCGATCGTGGTTGAGCTGTCGAACCGCTTCTCTAAGGTTCAGGATATCAGATATGAAAAGGGCAGAGATATCCGCGCGCAACTGACAGATTTGGCTTGGGCCGAGGGGCGCATTCTGATGTCACCCGAGGTGATGGCGATGTCGCGTATGGTGATCAGCGAAACCTTGCGCAATCCCGACCTTGCGGTCGCCGCGCAGGGCAAATTGGACAAAACTGCCATCTTCTCGGCCATGCTTAAAGATGCGGCAGAGGATGGTCAGCTACGCATCGATAACCCCGACATCGCGGGTCGTGAATTCATCGGATTGATCAAGAGCAGGGCATTCTGGCCCATGGTTTTTTGCGGGACCGTACTTAGTCAGGACGAAATGTCTGATACCATTCAGCGCAGCGTCGAAATGATGATTTGCCGGTACGGTGTCGACAATCGGTAACGCGGTTGGCAGACACAAGGACGGCCCCTTTCGAATATGCTAAACCCCGGGCTGCCCGATTCGATGGGCAGGAATTTGCGGTTTCGATCCGTCTGATTGGATACCGGGTGCGACGAGGACTCAGCATTGAATGACAAGGTAAGACAAGCCGCACGCCTGAGCGTCGCCCCTATGATGGATGGGAGCGACGCTTTCTGAAACCCCTTGTTTTATTGGTCTCTCGGGGGGCTATGGAATTTTGTAGCACCATTTGTAGCACCAAGGTCTTGTTATTCTGAACAATTTACCCAACTGGGACGAAGTATGAAAGTCGCCCAGAAGATACTTCGGTGGTTCAAGGAAAGAAGCGACAGGCCATACCATTCCACTGAAACGTCGAGTGGAAAAGCAATCATGGAAAAGTTGTCGTCAATGTCCCATTTGCAAGAATATTTGAGCTACTACACGACACTTACGGCTCCTGGTTATGCCGTATTGGTCACCGGAGACTGGGGAACCGGTAAGACCTACCAAGTCAAGAGCTGCCTTCCTGAAGAAGATCGACTGTATGTCAGCCTATTCGGTGTTCAGACTGTTGAACAGCTTCATTCCGAAGTATTCGCTGCCGCCGCCCCGACCATGGCGAAAGCCGAGAAGATGGTTGGCAAGGGCAGCGACATCGTCGCGGGAATGAAAGGCCCCTGGGCTTTGGCAGGTGCCATCCCGAGCGTATTCAACGCAGTTTTCAAGCGGGAAATCGAACCCACGAAAACCCTTGTGTTCGATGACCTGGAGCGCAGTGATCTGGAACTCAAGGATGTCTTGGGTGCGATCAATTCTTACGTTGAGCACTTGGGGTTTCGTGTCGTCGTTGTTGCACATGACGAAAAGCTCGCTGAGGAGTTCCTTCAGATGAAGGAGAAGACTTTTGGTCAGAGCATCCGAATTGAGCCTCAAATCGAAGATGCGCTGTCCCACTTCCTCGAGGAAATCGGAAACCCGTCAGCAAAGAAATTTGCATCCAATCACAGAGCCCAGATTCAGGACACCTTCCTTCGTTCGGAGGCCCAATCCCTCCGTGTTCTTCGTCATGTGATCGAAGATTTGACGAGGTTGCATGATGCCTTGAGGACGGAACACCTTGAAAATACAGGTGCTATGGAGGAGCTGGTAAACACCTTTGTGGCATTCCAGATCGAGGTGAGAGCGGGAAACCTGAAGGAGAAAGACCTGCGCAATCGGCATGGTGTCCGCGTGGGGTATATGATGCGAATTCAGGGGAATGCGCAGAATCCCCCTGAAACACCCCCGCTGGTGACGGCAGATGAAAAGTATCCTGAGATCGACTTGGAAACTGGGATGCTGAACAATGCCGTCTTGGCTTCTATGTTGATTGATGGACGATTTCCCAAGGAGGAAATCCGTGCTTCGATAGATAATTCACCGCATTTCATAGTTCCTGGTGACGTTCCAGCCTGGAAGGTAGTCTCCCATTTTGATGAGTTGGATGATGAAACTGTTGAAGAAGCTCGAAAGCGGATGGATCATCAGTTTGAAAATCGTGAGGTGACTGAATCCGGCGAGATGCTGCATATCTTCTGTTTGCGAATGATGATGGCTGAATTCGGAATTTCTGAACAGAAAGTGGAAGACGTAGTTTCCGAAAGCAAAATTTATATTGATGACTTGCTGAAAGTGGGGGCACTTCCTCCCCGTGGAACGGACTGGCGATGGTTTGATGGTTTTCAGGACGCTTATGATGAGTTCGTTTACTGGGGGCGAGAACGGCATGCGGCAGCTTTCAAGGAAATCTGGGATCATCTGATCGCTTGTAGGGAAACGGCTTTCCAAAGGACAATACCGGCTATCCTTGATGATCTTCTCCGGCAGGTTGCTGAGGATCCGAAGGCGTTCTTCGAGGCGGTCTCCCCAACCAATAACGGGCCTAATCCGTATGCGATGATCCCGTTACTCCAGGAAGTGCCGCCCAAAAAGTTTGTTGAAGCTTGGCTTTCAGCAGATCGCAACGGCTGGCGAAAAGTAACCTACGCTCTCGAAAATCGGTATAGCTCCAACCTGTTGGAGCGCGACCTTTCTCCGGAGAAGGATTGGGCACTACAAGTACTAAAAGAACTTGAGCGGCACGCTGATGAAGAGGTTGGCTTCCGGTCGCTGCGTATCAACAGAATTCGACCGAAGGTTCTCGTGGAATTGGCCCAGGCGGTGCAAGATGCTGAGACTGAGGCGATGTCGGATGGGGCATAGAGAGGCTGGATCTCAGAGCGGGAAAGAGGCCGCAAACGATCATTCAGCTGCATAGTCGCCCATCCTGGCTTTTGCAGCGGTGCGTCGTTGCTCAATGTAATGTGCCAAGTGGAGCAGGGGTACCTTGCTTGTGCGTAGATTCATTCGACAAGCCGGGAACTCAAAACAGATCAGTCCTTTCTTGATCTTTCGTTCAAGAGCTTCTGGTTCAAGGCCAAAGTACTCTCTCGCCATCTGTGAGAAGGAGATCTCGTCGCGCCCATCATGGCGAGCTAACAGCAGCATCAACGTCGTCATATCAGTCTCAGCCAGCATGCATTTTCAGTTCTTTCGCGGCGGCGGCCCGTCTCTCATCAACGTAGTCCGCCAAATCCATCAGATGGACGCCCTTGGCGCATTTCTGGCTTTCTTCCTCCATGAGCACGAGTGGTAGCAGAATTTCTCCAGCTCGGATCTTTTCGTGGAACTTCCCGACAGATAGTTTGAACCAATCGCGCGCGACGGTTTCCGTGTCGATAATCGCTTTTGCATTGTACATTGCCATCATCATGATCGCCGTGTTCATTGGATTTCCTCTTGTTTGACAGCCTTTTCGAAGGGGCTGCCTGGGTTGCGAAAACCGCCACCCATGGCGACGGTTTTGAGGAAATGGCTCAAATCGATTTTTGCAGAAGGATTTTTTAAGGGGGTTTGAAACCTCATTTTCTTTCGAACAATCTGGCTGCCGGGAAAACCAGTTTCAAACGTGAGCCAGCAACCTGTCTGTCACTTTGATAGCCGCTATCTTATCATCCAGCGCGCGCTTGGCGCCACGCAGCTGCCGCCAACGCCATGCGAGATTGATGAGATCAATCGCTTTCGCGTCGAAGATCTGCTCGGTCTCGATATTCTGCTGCAGCGCTCGATCACCCAGGCCTTCACGATACTGGTTGGTGAATTTTCTGATATGCTCACCCAGCAGGTGAAGGCGATCCTCATCCAATTCCTCCAATCCGCGTCGCTCATGGAGGTTCTGCAGCAGATCCTGAGTGAGTTGTTTCGTTGTGCCCAGAGGCACGAGCCCCGTTTCCTGCCATTCGCCGGCAAGCAGGCGACCATGGTAGATTGCCACCAGCGTCAGCTCGTGAACCTCGCGTTCGGTTTCGATATCCATGTTGGATCCTCCAGTTGGTGAGGCCGCCCCGTGCGGCCTCTCAAGACGCCGATGGAGGGAGGACCCCACCGGCGGGTGAGACACCTATTCAAAGATAGGAGCGATCATTCAAACAGGGCACCATTTCCTGTTCGACCACCATCGATATGGGAGAACGAATTGGCGGATTTGGAAACGAAAATCGAACACGCTCGACAGCGGCTCAGGGACCTTCACGCACAGGCGCAAAAACAGAAGCGCCGCGACGAGACGCGAAGGAAAATCATCTACGGCGCCGCCTTGCAAGAACACCTCGGGCAATTGGAAGCCTCGAAGAGGGAGGCCACCTTGGCATGGTTACACAAGAGGATTACTCGGCCCTCCGACCGGCGTTTTTTGGGGCTGCCAGATGCCTTGAAAAACGGCGATCCTGAAAAGAAAGCTTGAACCCTGTTTGCACCCGCTACTTTCTCCAGGCATCGAATTCGGCAGGTAGGAGACTGTAAACCTGTTCCTTGCTCATCGAATGCATGTCGAAATTCATTTGCAGCTGTTTCGCCACCCTGGTCGCCAAGCGTCTGGCGCTGCCAGGGGTTTCTTTGCCAAGCGCCTTTTTCTTCATAGCCCCGCTTTCGGCATCCAAGTACATTTCGACCGACACCTCCAGCAAAGCCGGTGTTGTCAGGAAATCCTTGTCGGAGGTATAGAGCTGCTCGATGGCATCGGAGTGCTCATACATGGGCCGAGACAAGAACAGGCGCGCAGCAGTCTCTCCCAGTTGCCTGTGAAGCCAGAACGAAATGAAAGCCAGATGCCTGTAGTAACGGAACTTGCTGTAGGCGAGGGGAATATACCGATAGGTACTCCATAGATCATGCGAGTTTCCCCGACTGGATCGCTTCAACAATTGAGGGAGGTAGACCGCCGATATCCAAGCCCATAGTCCCACATTCGAATACTGGACCTTGGACAATTCGACAGGAAGGGTCTCGTGAAGATAGTGGCCGAAATCGTACCTTGAATCGAAGACCATGGAGGCATCGATTGGGGCAGCTCCAGGCAGCTCTTGAACCAATTCTGAAGCCCCAGCGATTTTTTCAACCATGGAAAAGAAATCTTCGGAAACCTTCGCTGGCTGAGAAGATTTCACTTTTGCCCTCTCCGCATTCATCAATTCCTGAAAGGCGGCTACACCATCCGAATTGAACTCGCAAAGCGTTCTCTCCATTACAAGATCTCCTCGATCAGGGTTTTGCCGTCCCGCCATTTCTGACTGGTGAACACAGCAACGATCTGTTCGACGAGGTCGAGCCTATCAATGTTGTCTGCATCGTTGAGATAGGCAGCTTCTTCTCCCTCGAGGGGTATTTCGAGCCGTTGCTGAATAAAGCTCACCCACTTTGCCAAAAGGGAATCCTCGTCAATGTCCTTGATGCTGTCAAATCTCAGAAGAATTCCTGTGGCGACACTTCTCACGATCTCGGGGAATACATGTGCGGCGAACAGTGGATCGTCGACGAATTTGTGGAAATAGTCGGCGTGCACGAACACCTCGAAGTCTCCGTGCCCATCCCACCCAACCTGCCAAATGCGATCCCCGATGCTCGTTGAGGGTTTGAGATCCAAGATGCCCTGGTTCTGTTCTCCCGAGCCTTCGTCTCCACTGCCGGTATGGAGCCTTACACGCCCACCTGTTGCGGCGAGGATCTTCCCTGAAGTATCTACAGAACGTGAAATCACCTTTAGGCGAAATTCCAAGTTTGCTCCATCCGGGATCTCATCCAACTCGATTTCATCCTCGGACCTGTATTCCGGAAGCACATGTCGACGAATGTCGCCAAGCGCGAAGACATCGAGAACAAACTCCTTGGGTTCTTCTTTGTCGAGCTTGCACTCTTTCTCGATCGCGGCCCGGTCGAATTTTGCATGTATTCGGACAGTTTCCCCTTGGCGGTCAAGGAGTTGTAAAGAGAAAAGCTCGCTTTTCTGTTTGATCCGAGCTCGACCAGTGAAATTATGCGTGTCGTTGAATTCAAGCTGAATGGTCATCGGCTAACCTCATCACAATTTAATTCTCGGATGGATCAGCAAGTCCCGGTTTCCATCGAAACCTTTTGCTGAAACCCGAAACTCCGGCTGGAGCAGCTCAACGGTGAAGGTATTCTCCGACGCCGAAACAATTTTTGCTGCTCCTTTTGGCGAAATCTCGATTGGAATGGTCTTTCCAAATTGGAAATCAATTTTGCTGTAGTCCCGCCATGATCTGCTTTTTCCGAGAGCCGATACATATGCCGCTTTCACGGAAACTTCGACCGGGAAGGCAACTTCCTCTTCTTCGAACAGTTCGGCAATGTTCCCCACGGGGAGCAGGTCGAAACCCGGGATCTCTGTATCCCTTTCGACCCGAATGGCAGGCGACCTCTTCACTGGGGGGATGTCATCCGGTTCCTCCGACTTTTTCCGCTTCTGTCCACGTTTCTTCTTGGAACCAATCCCCATCGGTTCCATTACAGAGAAGATATCATCTGCGAAATTCTCGTATGTGTTCGCATCCTCATCTTCCCGAGAAAGGATGCGATACATGTATGCTGGGAGATCCATCACAAACCGCAGCGCCCAATCGGATGTGAAGCTTTTTTGTTCATTGAATCGATTCAGGAACCACCTCGTATGCGCCGGCTCTTCGGCTTCCTTGAGGTAGTCCGACATATCTCGATCTTCAGCGATCAAGAAGCAGGTGACATTCTTTGCCGGGATGTTTGAGGGTTGCCTCGATATGATGATCTGGTTCCGGATGAATTGCGCATTATCGGTCAGCTTGTAGTCATCTTTTTTGAAATATACTTCGACCAAACCGACTTGCTGCTCCCCATCAACGGTCTCGAATTTCAGGCTGAAACTGAACCCAACCAATTGACCTTTCTCGAATGCAGAAAACATCCTTCCAAGGTTGTCTTCCGAAAAACAATCCTTGGTAACTGCCCCCCGGGTGTCTCCATGGGCTGTGTGTGTCATGATCGGCTCATTACCAGCAAACCAGTTTGGCTTCCCGCCGGTCTTGAGTTCAAGGATCTCCCGCACAATTCCGACGCGGTGTTCAGTGTCCGAAACAGCTTTCCTGAGCCGCTCCCCTTGATCTGCAATATGCGTGATCACTTCTGAGAGGTTTTCCGCGCACACCGTCGTCGTCTCACCGGAAAGGCGATCGACGACTTCGACAACAAGATCACCCTTCAGGATGGGCCAGTAGTAATCGCGTACCGTCGCAAGGAGAAGCCCACCGCTGTCGACTGAACTGGGAATGCCCGGGATGAAGACCGACAAGCCGCTCTCGTCACGCTTCAAGGAGAACTCGGACAGGAACCTCTCAACGTCAGTAGTTTCCTCGATTGGCATGAACTTTTCATTGCCGCCTTCATGAACCGATTGGCCAAATCGGCCGTAGCCGAGATAACTGCTTCCGTTCACTCGATGATAGGGCAAGTTCGCAAAGCCAAGAAGGTATCTCTTCTGGTCATCGCTGCGCTTTGTCACCGCCAAAAACAGCGACATTCCGGAAATACGAGTAAGAGTAGTTTTACCAACGCCGTGACTGCCGCTGGATCCTTTACCCTTGCCACTGATCCCATCGTTCCACCAGAAGCCGACGAAGTTGGATCCCGAATGAGCGTTGCTCTTGTCAGTTTCGCCGATGAGGCCCTTGGTGCCTTCATCTTCGATAATCAAACAGCGAAGCTCCTTTCCGGCAAAACTCTCCGCGAACTTTCCGAGATCGTTGCTCGACAGGTGGTTGTCAACGGTCTCTCCTGCTTGACCAGTCCGGAGGAATGGCTCGAGGGTTTCCCATGGGAACGAGGCCAACGAAAGACGCACTCTGACCGGTTTCGTCGGATCAAGAGCGGCGTCCAATGAGTTCTGGACGGCTTCTCGAACCAGAGCCGTAGAAGCATCCTGATCATTGAAGAACTCATTCAGTTTCGAACTTGAATTGCTGTGCTCTGGGCCGGCCTTTGGAAAACTCCACATCACATCTTCCTAATTTACAATTTGAAATCTTGGTCCGAGGGGCGGGTCTGTGCAAAACGCCCCTTCAATGCTTTCATTTCATCGTCGAGCGCCTTCATGATTTTCCGAACATCACCATCATCGAACGAGTAGTTGTTCCTGTTCGAGAGGTTTCCGATGAGGCGGAGATCCTTGATCGCCTTGTTCACGCGCTTCTCGGTGAGTTCCTCAAATTTCTGTCGCTTGTCTCGTTCAACCATCGGCCGTCACCTCCAATTCGCGTGGTGCCCGACTCATATAGTTATTCAGAATTAAGAATGTCAACTATATTTGATAAATGTAGTGACCATTTTAGCTATGAAGACTATTTTCAACCTAAGTGTTTACCCTTTCGTCGCTTGTTTCAACATGCTGGAAACCGCGCTTGCGACCTGAAATGCCAGATACGGAGGCACTGCATTGCCCACCTGATGGTACTGGGCCGTTCTGCCCCCATGGAAGAAATAGTTGTCAGGGAACGTCTGCAACCTGGCTGCCTCTCGGACCGTCAAGGATCGACACTGTGTAGGGTCAGGATGAATGAAATAGTGCCCATCCTTTGAAATATGACTCGTCACCGTGGTCGAAGGACGGCTACCTACCTGAGTCCGGAATCGGTCAGCAAAGTGCCCTGTTTCACGGTTCTTATGTTCAGGTTGCAGAAAATCAGGGAACTCAGACAATTTCGGAGCCTTCTGATGCTCCTCTGCAAAGATGGAAGAGAACAGGTAACGCCCGAGATCGCCGGGGATGTGCCCCCTGGTTTCATGATGAAGGACGGCTTCCAGTTTTTCGTCCAGTAGCCATTCTTCCAGATCCTTCGGAAGCTGATGATCATCAGAGTAGGCTCGCGCCTGTCGTGCCAATGGAAGCTCATTTGTCTTGGCAATTCGTCGGGCACGTTTCCTGACTTCTTCAGGCACATCCTTTGCCTCTGAGATCTCCTTTGCCTGGTCTCGTACCGCATCGATCCAAGCTTCCAGTTGATCACCTCGGCTCAGCCCGCTCCGAACACGCGGGATCCCGGAGAGCGCTCTTTCAACGGTCGTGTGCCGATCTCGGCGCACAAGGAGAGGTTCCTCCCCGAAGTTCAACTTTTCAGAGATATCTTTCCGCACGCCGACCACGATCACCCTGTGCCGGGCTTGCGGCACACCGTGATCTTCTGCGCGGAGAATGAAGTCTCGCGCCGGAGGATGTCCCACCCCGAGATGCGGCGCAGCAGTCAGCGGAATCAGGGTGTAACCTCGTCCAGCCCCGGCAAGATCATCCAACACTCGATGGAAGATTCCCCCGCCATCAACCTTGCTCGACAGCATTCCCTTGACGTTTTCCATCACGAAGGCTGCCGGTTCGAGGCGCTCCAAGATGTTCACGTATTCCTTGTAGAGATAATGCCGGTGATCGTTTTCGAGGACATAGTCCTCCTTGCCCTTGTTGCGCGATCTGCCAGCCAGTGAATAGGCTTGGCAGGGCGGACCACCGATCAGGATGGTGTTTCCTTGGAAGTCTGTGCGAACCTTGTCGAGAACCCCTGCAATTTCGTCGAAAACACCGGAATCTCCCAGAACCAATTGCCGGACTTCCTGCTCTGCGTGTTTCCATTCTTCCGGGTAGAGCTCCGACCAGTTCGGAAATTCCACACCCTCATTCAGTGCCGCATAGTACTCCTCCGGAAACTCTTCGCCAAAGCGGCGCAGGAAGGAGCGCAGACGCAAAGTCTGCACGGCGTTGGTCTCCATTTCCACAGACAGGTGGATTTTCATGCTGACGTCGCCATCACGGCCAGCCTGAGTAAACCCCTCACCAAGGCCTCCCGGCCCCGCAAACAGGTCGATTATTGCGAATTCACTGCTCATCTACGTCCCTTCAATGTATTATTCTTTTATCTTCAAGAGTATGATCTGCGCCAGGGCAAACCTGCCGCCATGAGAATGGGATCACATGGTAGACATAGTCACACCCGAAGTACGCTCCAGGATGATGTCGCGCATTCGAGGTCGAAATACCAGGCCAGAGGTAGCTCTGCGGAAGGCCCTTCACCGCAGAGGATTTCGATTCCGGCTGAATGCCAAAAAGCTGCCTGGTTCACCGGACATCGTGCTGCCGAGGTGGAAAACTGTCCTGTTTGTCCATGGTTGCTACTGGCACCGCCACTCCGGATGCCGGAAAGCCACCACGCCTTCCAGCAACGTCGAATTCTGGGTAGAAAAATTCCGCCAGAATGTGGAGAGAGATGGGCGTAACATCCACGATCTTGAGGAGGCTGGATGGCGAGTGGGTGTCGTCTGGGAGTGTGCCATCGGGCGAGAGCCACCGTCAGGCCTCGTTGAAAACCTTGTCGAGTTCATCACAAGTGTGGAGCCAGGTCGGATGGTTTTTGAGTGATCAAGGCTTCGCCGTCAAAGACCATTTCCGGGGGCGCTCCCGAAAATACCGCCACTCCAGGCCATTCCTTCTAAATCCCCCTGTATTTACCCCTTATTTTTGAGGAATTTCCGCCTTGGCACTGTCTTCGGGACGCAGGGAAGGGAGGTTCAAACCTTCCATATTGTCCCTACTGTGAGGCCCGGGTGGCCACAATTGTTAATCCTTCGAATATCGTAAGCGATGTTGACGCCTCCCTGGCTTTCGACAGTCAAATAGTGGTTCCCTTCAAATCACAGTGGTGCTGTTACCACGTCCCACCACTTCCATCCGTCATATTTGTCGCCACGCTGTTTGATTTGTGTGTAGCGCTTGAGGCATTGCCAGGACTGATGACCGGAGATCTGAGCTACCTGGGGGATGGTCAGTCCCATCTCGAACAGGCGGGAAATTCCCTCGTGGCGAAGATCGTGAAAATGCAGGTCTTCGATCCCCAGCAGTTTGCAGGCATCGGTGAACCGACGACTGACGACATCGCTGTTGTAGGGGAAAATCCTGTCCTCAGCGCGAGGCATGGATTCGATGATCGCCCGCGCTTCCTGCTGAATGGAGAGCGTCATGTCATTTCCTTGGGTCTGCCTGGGGTGTTTCATGTTGCGGATGGTGATCTCTTCATTCTCCAGATCAAAATCTTCCCAGGTTTGCGATAGGATGGCCCCTTGGCGATGGGTTTCGAAGATCGCTGCCGGCACGATTTTGTGCATCGGTACCATGCGGGGATTTTTCCGGTATCCGTTGACGAAGTGGTTCATCAACAAGTCGAGCTCGTAGAGGGTGGGTCGACGGGTTCGTTGAGCTGATTTCGTGACGATCTTCTGATGTTGAAGGGTGCGCATGGCCTCCTCGAATTCGGCGCGTGGCATGGTGACGCCGCAGATTGGCCCGCCAAAACGGATCAGCGTGCCCAGGGTCACCATATATCCGTTGACCGTTTGCGGTTTGCGGGGTTTGAAGGTGTAATGTGCGGGCGTATCCCTTTGCGGATCAACGGGGCGCGATTGAAGCCCAGACAGAAGCTCCATTGCGATTTTTACGAAATCCCGTGCCAATAGATCTTCGATGGCAGATGCGCCAAAATCCAGTCGCTGAAAGTAACTCAGCATCTGGGACTTGGATTTGCCGAAACCTTCAGGCGAGGCATCGATGTAGTCGCTGATGCAATCGGCAACGCTTTTGCGCGTCTTTGCCTTTACGGTGCGTTCCAGGCCGCCCGGCTTTTTCAAGGCGTCTTCACGACGCTTCAACCAGCTTTTTGCAGCCTGCTCCGAGGCAAATGTCTCGACCAAGTTGAGGATGACCTTTCCGTTTTTCTTCTTGCGGATCTGGACGGTGAAGCTCGGTTTGCCATTGGCCTTGAGGCGTTCTGTGATAGTTCCCATGGGAATTCCTTTCAGTCACGGGTTTTCCATGGCCGGGACATCTGATCGTTTGATTTTTTCGGAAGCGGGTTTGACTGGGTTTGAAACCCAAATCGGGGGCGATCGAGCCGAATGGGGCAGAACTGATGGGGTAGGACGGCAGCCCGGCAGTGCTCGAACCGGAGTGCTGGAACTTGGGGCGAAAAAAGTGCTACACGGCGCCGTCGGTGCTACATTCTGTAGCACTGCACCCAAAAACGGGGCTAAATCGGGCCAAAACGGGGAAAACGGTAGAGATGACGGATTCGAAAAACCAAGAAAAATCAGGGTTTTCCGAAGTGAGGCGGGCGGCACGCCTCTCCATTGCACCCATGATGGATTGGACGGACAGGCATTGTCGCTATCTGCATCGGTTGCTGAGCACCGAGGCGCTGCTGTACACTGAAATGGTAACAGCGCCTGCGTTAGTTCGGGGTGGTGCGCTGCATTTGCTGGACCACAACCCGCAGGAGCATCCCGTGGCCCTGCAACTGGGCGGGTCGAACCCTCAGGAATTGGCACAAGCGGCCCGGTTGGGGGCGGATGCTGGTTATGATGAGATCAATCTGAATTGTGGCTGCCCGTCTGATCGAGTGCAATCTGGCACTTTTGGTGCGGTGCTGATGAAATCCCCTGACCGCGTTGCGGATTGTGTTGCCGCAATGCGCGAAGCCGTGGACGTAGATGTCACGGTCAAATGCCGCATTGGAGTCGACGACCAACAGCCCGAAGACATTTTGCCTGAGTTTCTGAGCCAGATCAGGCAAGCGGGATGCTCTCGGGTCACAATTCACGCGCGCAAAGCCTGGCTGCAAGGGCTCAGCCCCAAGGAAAACCGGGATATACCGCCTTTGGATTATGATCTCGTGCATCGGATGAAGGCGGAATTCCCGGATATGCACATCTCTATAAATGGTGGCATTGCTGATCTGGAACAGGCGCGCGGGCATCTGGATGCAGGGCTGGATGGTGTGATGATCGGGCGGGCTGCGTATCATCAGCCGTCAGATGTTCTGTCCACAGCGGATCCTGTGATTTTTGGGGTCGGTCAGGCCGCCGACCCGTTTGCTGTTGTCCGGAAAATGGTGCCTTATATCGAATGCCATCTTGCTGGCGGAGGGCGCTTGCACCAGATTACGCGACATATGCTTGGCCTGTTCGCAGGACGGCCGGGTGCGCGGGCTTGGCGACGGACCCTGTCTGAAGGTGCGGTGCATGACGGGGCGGGCCCCGAGGTTATGTTGCAGGCACTGGATCATGTCGCGCCTCTGACCGAGGCCTGAATGGTGGCAATACGGCAAAAGGTCGGTTGGGGGGAATGATGCCCGAAGTAATGTTGCTTGCTCAGATGCTGGTTCTTCTGCTGGTGATCGGAGCGCTGGCAGGCGTTTTGGCGGGTCTGTTGGGTGTCGGCGGAGGCATCGTGCTGGTCCCTGCTTTTTTCTATGCGTTTCAGACCCTTGGGTATGGCGGCCCGCAGTTGATGCAGCTGTGCCTCGCCACCTCACTGGCAACGATTATCGTAACCTCACTGCGGTCGGTTCTGGCACATAACAAAAAGGGTGCCGTTGATTGGGATATCCTGCGCAGTTGGGGTCCGGGCATCGCTATCGGTGCGGTGTTGGGCGTGATGGTGGCATCCGCTCTTCGGACCGAGGCATTGCAAGCCCTGTTCGGTGTATTGGGTATGGTGATTGGCGCCTATCTTGGTCTGGGTAAATCCGAATGGCGGCTTGGAGACGCCATGCCCAAGGGCCTGATACGCGCTCTCCTGTCGCCCTCGGTCGGCTTCCTATCCGTTCTGATGGGTATCGGCGGCGGCAGCTTTGGCGTGCCGTTAATGAGCTTGTTCAACACGCCAATTCACCGGGCTGTCGCCACGGCGGCCGGGTTTGGCGTGATCATCGCTGTGCCCTCGGTCATGGGGTTCCTGTTTCTCGAAATTGCCCCTGAACACCGCCCGCCCTTTACCATCGGCGCCGTCAATCTGATTGCCTTTGGGATTGTGGTCGCCATGACCATGATCACTGCGCCTTGGGGCGTAACGTTGGCCCATGCGATGGATCCAAAGCCGCTCAAGCGGATATTCGCGGTCTTCCTGACTCTGGTCGCCCTGAATATGTTGCGCAAGGCGTTGGGTTTTTGAGTTCTTTCGAGGAAAAGGGTTGGGTGAAATTTCCCCAAGACCGGGCTATTCTGGACTGGATATCTTATGCGCTGCCCGCAGCACGCGCTGCTGCGGCGGATCCGGAATTCGCGCAATGGCTGGACTGTGAAGGGACCTGGTTCATTGGGGTCGACGCGCTGAACAACGACACCGAGGGCAGGGTCCAGGGGTCCCCGGTTCTGACCGGGGCCGTCATGGATTTCATAGTGTCGCGTTATGGGTCGTTGCCATTGCACAAAGCCCAGGTCTCGGTCATTTACCCCGGCTACCCGTTGCCCCGACGCGGAGAGGGCGAGGCTGCTGCCCAGTATCGAGCAAAGCGGGATGCGGCCCATGTGGATGGTTTACGCCCGTCCGGCCCGGACAGGCGCCGCAGGGTCGAGGAACCGCATGCGTGGATTCTGGGCATTCCATTGACCGATGCCAGCGCGAATGCGTCCCCGATGGTTCTTTGGGAAGGTAGCCACAAGATCATGCAGGCTGCATTTGCGGATGCACTTGAAGACAAGCGCCCGGACACTCTGGATCAGGTGGACATAACAGATGTTTATCAGGCTGCCCGTCGTGAGGTCTTTGATACTTGCCGTCGCATCGTACTGCCCGCACGTCCGGGCGAGGCCTATCTGCTGCACCGCCACTGCCTGCACGGGGTAGCGCCATGGGGCAGCGGGGCTGAGGCTGGGTCGGATGGCCGGATGATCGCCTATTTTCGGCCTGAATGCGCTGGCGGTGTGGCCGAATGGATCAAATCCTCCTAACGTTCTGTCATTATACAGATTTGGAGGATTTTTTGATGATTGCTGTCCACAAAAACTCTGACGGAGCATTGATTGAAATCGAGCTTTCCGGCGAAGTGACAGGTACGGACTATTCCACAACATTGATCCCGGCGATTGAGGCCGCACTGGCCGAACACGATACAGTGCGGTTGTTGGCGATCGTGCAGCCAGAGTTCAAAGGGTACGATCTGAATGCGGTTTGGTCGGATACAAAATTGGGCCTCAGCCACTGGCGCGGCTTTGACCGAATTGGAGTGGTGGCGGATCAGGGTTGGGTTCAGACCAGTATCCGGCTTGCGGCTCCGCTTTTCCCTTGCCCTGTGCAGGTATTCGATCACGCTAATATAGAAGAAGCGCGCCGATGGTTGCGCGAATCTCTGGGCTCTATTCACGTTATGGATCTGGGCGGCCCCTGCGTGCAGGTCAGCCTGATGGGAAAACTCGACCCTGACGAATTCAAAAAGGCCGAAACCGATCTGGACTACATTTTGCAGGAGAAACAGGGGTTTCGCCTGCTGATTGATCTGTCCAAGTTTGACGGATGGCAAGGCCTTACGGCGCTTGCCTCGCATTTTCGGCTGGCCCGGGGGCATATTGGTAATCTGGATCGGGCAGCGGTTGTTGGCGACAAAGCCTGGCAACATCTGGCCCAACGGGTGGCCAGCCACATCCTTGGCACACGCACTCAGTTCTTTCCCGCCGAGGAAATTCAGAACGCCAAAACATGGCTTGCGTCTGGGTAGAAACGCAGCGGTTTGAGCCTGCTGTGACATTTACGTCAGGGCACAGAAATATCAGCGAGGATTTTTCTTGATCGATTGGTCAAAAAAGACGTACACAGATCGAACTCCTCTGCCGAACCACAGCAGAGGATCGATTGTTGAAACGCGCCGCTGTGGGTTGCCACTCACTCACCAGCTGTCAACGAACTTGACCCCCTCGTAGTTCAGACCAGCCCGCAGCGGTGCAGATTCAGCAATCACATCCTTTTGTGGAAATCTCAGGCCTTGTTGAGCCGCCCCGCCCGGCCGCCGCGCCGTTTGGCAAGCAGCGGTTTGCGAGACGGTAGGTCTGCCATGATATCGGCGCGCTCAGAGCTGTCCATTTTTGACCAGCGAGAGATTTCGTCGATCGTGCGGTAGCAACCGGTACAAATACGCTCGGTCGGGTGCACAACGCAGATCTGGATGCACGGGCTTTCGACCTCGTTCCTTTTCCAAACCATGTTCGACATCAGCGTTTTCCGATCCTTAAAGAAAGCGCATTCTGTCCAGCGCGCCTTGCAGAATATAGCCTGCCGCGACGTGGTCGATAACCTGTCCGCGACGCTTTCGTGTCGTATCCGCCTCAAGCAGTGCCTTTTCTGCCGCAACCGTGCTGAGCCGTTCGTCCCAGAACCCGATCGGAACTTCGGTCAAACGGGACAGGTTTCGGGCAAAGGCACGGGTGGACTGGCAGCGTGGCCCTTCGCTACCATCCATGTTTTTCGGCAGACCCAGTAGGATGCCCCCGATCTCACGGTCGGCTATGATTTCCAGCAGACGGGCAGAATCCAGAGTGAATTTCTTGCGCCTTACGGTCTCCAGCGGGCTAGCAACACCGCGCATCCGGTCCGAGACTGCAACCCCGATAGTCTTTTCTCCCAGATCAAGACCGATCAACGCGCTCATAGGCGCAAGCGAGCCTGCAAACTCCTCAAAAATGTCATGGATCATCGGGTCACCCCAGCCTGAGCTGCTGCCGCACCAAGGATATCCAGTGCGTTGTCATTGTCCGAGAATACGGATTGGGCTTCGGCGTAGATCGCGGTGGCCCGGTCGATGTCGCCAACCACCCCAAGGGCACCGATCAGCCGGGCCCATTCTTCGGGGGAGCCGCCTTCGGTTGCAAGCCTGTCTGACAGTTGCTCGACCATGCCAAGGATCATCTCTTGGCGCTCTTGTGCGGTCAGAGATGCAGCGGCCTCGATGTCATCCTCACCGGGGCCTGGGTTCCCTGCTGGCATAGGGGCGGCATTGAACACACCCGCACGAAAGGCCAGATCGTCCATCTGTGCGCGAATGGCCGTTGCCCAGGGGGCATTTGTCGGCGCGCTTCCAAGTGCATCCACCCAGATCCTGTAACCGATATCAGGTCGTCCGACCTGTACCATCATCTGTCCCAGGTAATACAAGGCCGGACCGTGGCGTGGATCACGCTGCAATGACTGTTTCAATGCGTCTTCAGCTTCGGGCGAGATATATCCGTTGGTAGCAAGGATCATCATCTCGGCAAGATGCGAATAGGCATCTGCGGGTGCCGTGTTCCCAGACAGTTCGATCACACGTTGCTGCGCTTTGTAGGCGGCATGGAAGTTACCTGCGTTCGCCTCGTGCTGGGCAAGAAGGATATGTCCTTGTAGGTCATCAGGACGACCGGAAACGGTTTCGCGAAGTTGCCCGAGAAGAGAGGCATAGCTTTCGTCAAGCTGTGGCAGTGGTGCGGGTGGCGTGGCGGCTTCTGCCTCGGCCTGACTGGGGCGCTCTGTGCGCAGAGCATCGGCCATTTCTAGCCGCAATGACAGGGGCTGATCGGGGAGCCCGGCTGCACCAAGCTTCAGATAAATCCAGGATCCTCCGCCAACCAGGATGGCCGCGACAAATATGGATGCCGTAACCGAGATCCATTTGGAAGGCCCTTGCGGTTCAGACAAAGATTGCATCTGCGCATCAGCCGCAAGAATGCGGCGTGAAATTTCCGTGCGAACTCGCTCGGCATCTGCGTCAGCGATGACACCACGGGCCAGGTCTCGATCTACGCTGGCCAACTGTTCACGATAGACCTGCAAGTCATACGCAGTGGATGGTTCGCGCGTATCTCGCCTACGCAGTATCGAAATCCCAAGAAAAACCGCTATCAGGACGGCGGTGGCTATGATGAGGGCCCAGAAGGTCATGATAACTCCAAGATGGCTGTCCTGACTTAGACCTGTGGCGGGGCGGAAAAAAGGGACAAATGGCCGCGAGGGGGCTTCATGTCGCAATAATAAGGGCGATGTCGCAATAGTGCGATATTATGGCGTTGCACGGCAGGGGCCAAAGGCGGTTACGCGGCATACCTGCGCCAATCACCGAACCGGATGGATTCGCTTATGAAACACTATTCAGCCTTTGCTGTGGCGCGCGAAGCGCTGCGCTATCATACCGGATGGGAACGCGCCTGGCGTTCGCCCGAGCCCAAGAAACGCTATGACGCCATCATTGTGGGGGCGGGTGGCCATGGTCTGGCAACCGCCTATTACCTGGGTAAGAACTATGGCATCCAGAATGTCGCTGTGATCGAAAAAGGCTGGTTGGGCGGTGGTAATACCGGTCGGAACACAACCATCATCCGCTCGAACTATCTGCAGGATCCGTCTGCCGCGATCTATGAAAAGGCGCGCAGCCTTTATGAGGATCTGAGCCAGGACCTGAATTATAACGTCATGTTCAGCCCGCGCGGCGTGATGATGCTGGCGCAGACCCAGCATGAAATCCGCGGCTATCAGCGCACGGCTCATGCGAATGCGCTGCAGGGTGTAAAGACTGAATGGATCACACCTGAACGGGTCAAGGAACTGGTGCCAATCATCAATCTCGAAGGCCCGCGCTATCCGGTTCTGGGTGCGCTGTGGCAGGAACGCGGTGGCACCGCCCGTCACGATGCGGTGGCTTGGGGCTATGCGCGCGCTTGTTCCGCCATGGGCATGGATATCATCCAGCAATGCGAAGTGACCGGGGTTCGGTCACAGGATGGTCGTGTTGTCGGTGTCGACACCACCAAAGGTGCGATCGACTGTGACAAGCTGGGCATCGTGGTTGCGGGCCATTCCGGTCAACTGGCCGAAATGGCGGGCTTCCGTCTGCCGCTTGAGGCGATTGCTCTGCAGGCGCTGGTGTCTGAGCCGATCAAACCCTGCATGGACGTGGTCGTGATGGCCAACACGGTGCATGGCTACATGTCGCAATCCGACAAGGGAGAGATGGTGATCGGTGGCGGCACCGACGGGTTCAACAACTACACCCAACGCGGCAGCTTCCACCATATCGAAGAAACTGTGCGCGCGCTGGTCGAGACCTTCCCGATGATCTCACGCCTGAAAATGCTGCGGCAATGGGGCGGGATCGTGGACATGACCGGTGACCGGTCTCCGATCCTGTCGAAAACACCGCTTGGGAACTGTTTCATCAACGGTGGCTGGGGCACCGGTGGCTTCAAAGCCATTCCAGGGTCCGGCTGGGGCATGGCACAGCTGATGGCCACGGGTCATTCACCGCTGACCGAGGCGTTCTCGTTGGATCGTTTCAAAGAAGGCCGCTTCATCGACGAAAGCGTCGCGGCCGGGGTGGCGCACTGATGGAGATTTTTCGGCGAAAAATCTCGCGCACCCGTTACTTAGATTTCGCATGCAGCATGGTCTCGCCTGCTGCCGAGAGGATGAACATATGCTGATCCTGAATTGCCCCTATTGCGGTGTCGATGCCGAAGAAACCGAACTGGCCGCCGGTGGCGAGGCGCATCTGAAGCGTTTCGGTCCGGGCTCATCAGATGGTGATTTCCACGATTACCTGTTCATGCGTGAAAACCCTAAAGGCGTTCATTTCGAACGCTGGCGCCATGCGAATGGATGCGGCAAGTGGTTCCACGCGGCGCGCTGCACGCAAACGCTCGAAGTTTTCGGCACCTACTCTGCCCAGGTGTTTGAGCCGCCCAAAGAAATTCGCGAGGCGATCACCGCCAAGCGCCCTGGCTGGACGTGGAGAGAATACAAATGATCCGCACCACCACCCGTAATTCCGCCTGCGAAAGGTCCGCATCATGAGCACCCGTCTCGCAAATCAAGGCCGGCTGATTGACCGGTCGAAACAGGTCACATTCTCCTTCAACGGCACTTCGATGCAGGGCTACGAAGGCGACACGCTTGCCTCGGCCTTGCTGGCTAATGATCAGATGATGATGGGCCGGTCGTTCAAGTATCACCGCCCACGTGGTGTTGTCGCCAGTGGTGCGGAAGAACCCAACGCTCTGGTCGGTCTGGGGCAGGGCAATCGGTTCGAGCCGAACCAGCGCGCCACCACGACCGAGCTGTTCAACGGTCTGACCTCAATCTCTCAGAACCACTGGCCGAACCTGGAATTTGATATCGGTGCGATCAATACGCACCTGTCGCGGTTCTTGCCGGCTGGCTTCTATTACAAGATGTTCATTCATCCCAAGCCGTTCTGGAAACATGTCTACGAGCCGTTCATCCGCCAATCTGCCGGTCTGGGCAAAGCCCCCGACAAGGACAGCCGTGATGCGGATACCTATGAGCATTTCTACAACTTCGTCGATGTGTTGGTGATCGGTGGCGGCGTGGCCGGTTTGCAGGCTGCCAAAGTGGCCGCTCAGTCCGGTGCAAAGGTCATGTTGATTGAGCAGACCGCGCATTGGGGTGGCCGTGCCCCAGTTGATGGCGGCACAATCAATGATGAGCCTGTGGATAAGTTCGTGGAACAAATTGTTTCCGAACTTGAAACAATGGACAACGTCATCTTGCGCAATCGCTGCATGGGTGCAGGGGTCTATGACCACGGCTATGTGCTGGGCTATGAACGCCTGACGGACCATAAGCCTGGCGCACAAGGCCCGCGCCATCGCCTGTGGCGTATTCGGGCGAAACAGGTCGTGACTGCTACCGGAGCGATTGAGCGTCCGTTGTCTTTTGCGGGTAATGATGTGCCGGGTGTCATGCTGGCCTCGGCCATGCGGGACTATGTCGTGAACTGGGGTGTGACACCCGGTGAAAAGGTGATTGTGGCCACCAATAATGACGACGCCTACCGGACTGCGATCACCTTGAAACAGGCCGGTGTGGATATCTTGCGTGTGGTTGACGCAAGGGCTACCTCGGGCCCTCTGGCTGAAGAGGCGCGCCAACTGGGTATCCGCGTCGATGTGGGCAAGGCTATTGCCAAAGTCAAAGGCGGCAAACGCGTCAAGAAAGTTGCCATCTGCAATCAGGACGGCATCGGTGGCGCCCGTGAAGAGGTGGAATGCGATGCGGTTGCGATGTCGGGCGGTTGGTCTCCGGTCGTGCATATGTGGTCGCACTGCGGCGGCAAGCTGATCTGGGACGATGCCAATGCGCATTTCCGGCCGGATCCTGCGCGACCCCCGCTTGGGGCCGATGGCGAAGGGTTCGTCGTAGCCGCCGGGGCATCGAATGGCCCGATGGCGCTGGGCGATGTGCTGGCCGATGCCGATGCAGCCGGTAAGGCCGCAGCCAAAGCGGCTGGATTCAAAACCAAACGCACCAAAGCGCCTGTCGGGGAAACTACGTCCGAGGCACCTATGGCTGCGGTCTGGTTGATGCCTGCGAACGCGGATATTCAACTGCGGATGAAGTCCTGGCTGGACTTCCAAAACGACGTCAAAGTTTCGGACGTGCAACTTGCCGCGCGTGAGGGGTATGAGAGCGTTGAACATACCAAGCGTTACACCACTCTGGGCATGGCAACGGATCAGGGTAAACTGAGTAACATCAACGGATTGGCGATCCTAGCCGATGCGTTGGACTCCGAAATCCCGAAGGTTGGAACAACAACGTTCCGCCCGCCTTACACCCCAATTTCAATGGCATCTATCGGCGGTGAGGCACGTGGTGAGGTGTTCCAGCCAATCCGCCAGACTCCGATGCATAACTGGCACGACAAGAACGGCGCCGATTGGGAGCCGGTCGGCCATTGGCGCCGGACCTATGCCTATGTTCGCCCGGGTGAATCCGTGCATGACGCCGTGAACCGTGAGGTGAAAAACACCCGCGAGAACCTCGGCTTGCTGGACGCCTCGACCCTGGGCAAGCTGATCGTAAAAGGGCCGGACGCAGGCAAGTTCCTGGACATGATGTACACCAACATGATGTCTACGCTGAAGATCGGCAAATGCCGCTATGGCCTGATGTGTTCCGAAAATGGCTTTCTGATCGATGACGGTGTTGTTGCCAGGATCGACGAAGACACATGGTTGTGCCACACCACCACCGGCGGGGCCGAACGTATCCACGGTCACATGGAAGAATGGCTGCAAACCGAATGGTGGGACTGGAAAGTCTATGTTGCCAACGTGACCGAGCAATATGCGCAGGTCGCCGTTGTTGGCCCCAACGCCCGCAAGGTGCTTGAAAAGCTCGGCGGCATGGATGTGTCGAAGGAGGCGCTGCCCTTCATGGAGTGGCGCGATGGCAAGATCGGCGACTTTGATTGCCGGGCCTATCGCATCTCGTTCTCGGGTGAGCTGTCGTACGAGATCGCCGTACCTGCATCCCAAGGGCAGGCCTTCTGGGATGCGCTGACAGAGGCAGGCAAGGAATTCGGCGTGATGCCCTATGGCACCGAATGTCTGCACATCCTTCGGGCCGAGAAAGGCTTTATCATGATCGGCGACGAAACCGATGGAACCGTGATCCCGCAGGATCTGGGGCTGCATTGGGCGCTGTCGAAAAAGAAAGAGGATTACCTCGGCAAGCGCGCACATTCGCGCAGCCATATGGCCGATCCCGAGCGTTGGAAACTGGTGGGTCTTGAGACTGTGGATGGTTCTGTCATCCCGGATGGGGCTTACGCAGTGGGCGAGGGTGTCAACGCCAACGGTCAGCGCAACATGATCGGTCGTGTGACCTCAACCTATTATTCGGCCAACCTGGGCAAAGGTATCGCCATGGGCTTGATCAAGCATGGTCCTGACCGCATGGGCGAGATTGTCGAGTTCCCGGGCACCGATGGCAAATCCTACAAAGCAAAGATCGTGGATCCGATCTTCTTCGACAAGGACGGGGAGAAGCAGAATGTCTGAACCCATCAGCGCACTGAACCACGCCAGCTATGAGGGCATCGCCAAGGTTGAAGAATGCGGCCTGCAGGGCATGATCACCCTGCGCGGCGACCTGTCCGACAAGGTTCTGGCCAAGGCCGTCAAAGACGCCACCGGTCAGAAAGTACCCGGCCAGCGCGAGGCATTTGTCGACGGAGACTGCGGTGTTTGCTGGATGTCCACCGACGAATTGCTTGTCCTTGTCCCATATGCCGAGGTCGAGGCCAAACTGGCCGCGATGACCAACGCGCTGAGCGGTGTGCATGCCCTGGCGGTCAACGTCTCGGATGCCCGCGCGGTGTTCAGCATCTCGGGCGCGAACGCTCGCGAAGTTCTGGGCAAACTGGCCCCGGTAGATCTGTCGGCTGACGCCTTCCAACCCGGCCAAATCCGCCGTTCGCGCTTGGCGCAGGTTGCCGGTGCGTTCTGGCTGGATGACGCCGAAACTCTCCGCGTCGTCTGCTTCCGGTCAACCGCAGACTACGTGTTCAAACTGTTGAAGGTCGCAGCGCAGCCGGGCAGTGAGGTCGGGGTTTATTAGGTTCCGAAGCTAGGAAAAAAAGCCCCGGATTTTCCGGGGCTTTTGCGGTTTAACCGAAGCTTAACCATCGATCACTTTGCATTTGCCTTGCCCTGAAGGCTTGTTGACAAAGTTGGCATTCACCCAGTTGCCTCTCAGTTTCACGGTGTTGTCAGAAGGGTCAATGCGGGCCGTGTAATTTACCCGGACTTTTTGGCCGCCAAACTCTGTCAACTCAACGCGCCAATCCAGCTTGTAACGCTTCTTTCTATCAATTTTCAGCTTAGCGGACTGCATTTCGTTGTGCCCGCTGGCTGTTTGCGCACTAACGCCGTCCTTATCAATAACAAAGATATAGCGGGGCGCGACCCACCCGGTTCCGTCGCGGTCGCGAACGGCACAATCGTAAGTAATTGTTTCCGCCGCCGCTGCCTGTGCAAAAACGGTAAAAATGGATGCTAAGAAAAGATATTTCATGGTTCCTCGTTTACTCGGTCTATCCAGAAGGGAAGACACCAAACAACGCGAGAGTTTCAAGCGCATATGCAACTAATGCACGAAAAAAATACTGCACCTTCTATTCATGCAACACAACGGCGCGATACCGCTTCAACTCTTGAGGTTGCAGCAATTCTTCGACCTTTAGCGGGCGCCCGTTTTCGTCTTGAATTTCGGTGTAGAATGAAAGGCTTTCAAGGAGTTGAGATGTCCGTGTAAGCCGGTCTTCCTCGGCCAGAAGGGGCGAGTGGAGCGAAAGATAGAGGGCCGGGCGATGCTTTTTCAGAAAGGGCAGAAGGCTCGGCAGAACCGCAAATTCTGCCCCTTCGATATCCATCTTGACCAAGGAGACACGGGACAGGTCATTTACGGCCTCGAACTGATCCCACTCGATGGTCAATGCATCTGTCCCATGCACCCCGTCATGCAACAGTGAACTGGTGGAATCCCCGGGTTCACCGCGAACGGATGCCATACGGGCCACGCCGAATTGATCCGACAATGCGACGCCAAATGCCGAAACATTGCGAATGTCGTTCAGGTCCAGATTCCACGCCAGATGCCGAAACGCGGTGGGGTCTGGTTCGAAACACCAGACGTGGCGGGCTTTGCGGGCACCGTACAGCACCGTTGGGCCAATCCATGCCCCGATGTCCAGATAGTCGCTGTCCGGCGTTAGATATCTATCCAGCACGGCAAAAGTCTCGGGCTCCCACGCGCCGGCCGAGGCCTTGCGCCAGAACTTCGAGTGGTAGGGATCCAGCCGGAAAGGCTCGCCATTCAGGCTGCCCGCATAGTATCCGCGGGCGCGGTAAAACATCTTGCGCGCCTGAGTTAGCATCGCGGACCTCCGGGTTTTATGATCTCTGCCCTTGACCTGCGGCACTTGCCAAAGCATTTAACCTTTGGAAACCGCAACATTCATTTTCAACAGGGGGCCGAGATGGCTTTTGAACTTCCTGATCTTCCTTATGCACACGACGCGCTGGCAGCCAAGGGCATGTCCGCCGAAACATTGGAATTTCACCACGACCTGCACCACAAGGCCTATGTCGACAACGGCAACAAGCTGATCGCCGGTACCGAGTGGGACGGCAAGTCGCTGGAAGAAATCATCACCGGCACCTACGACGCAAATGCCGTCGCGCAAAACGGCATCTTCAACAACATCAGTCAGCTTTGGAACCACAACCAGTTCTGGGAGATGATGGGCCCCGGCGACAACGCCATGCCTGGCGAGCTGGAAAAGGCGCTGGTCGAATGCTTTGGCTCGGTTGACGAGTTCAAGTCGCAGTTCAGCGCAGCTGGTGCCGGTCAGTTCGGCTCGGGCTGGGCGTGGCTGGTCAAGAATGCGGACGGTTCGTTGGCAGTGACCAAGACCGAAAACGGCGTGAACCCGCTGTGCTTTGGTCAGACTGCTCTGTTGGGTTGCGACGTGTGGGAGCATTCCTATTACATCGACTTCCGCAACAAGCGTCCGGTGTACCTGTCGAACTTCCTCGACAATCTGGTGAACTGGGAAAACGTCGCTTCGCGGATGTGATCCAGTGACCCGTAGAGGGTTCATAAAGGGCCTGCTGGCAGTGATGCTGGCAGGCCTTTTTGCTGCCACGTATGGTTTCTTCATCGAACCCGCGCTGCGCCTGCGTGTTCGTAAGTGGCGGATCCGGCGCGCGGACTGGACCGCACCGCCGCTGCGGATCGCGGTGCTGGCTGATCTGCATGTGGGTGAGCCCTATGTGGGGTTGAAAAGAGTCCAGCAGATCGTTCGGCGCACAAACGCTCTGTCACCTGACCTTATCCTGCTGTTGGGTGACTATGCCGCCGGGCACAGGATAAATTTACAACCGGTTAAAATTGCCGATCTGGCGCCGGTGTTGTCCGGGTTGCAGGCAAAGCATGGTGTCTATGCGGTTCTGGGAAATCACGATTGGTGGGATGACCGATCAGCCCAAAAGCGCAGGGGCGGGCCGAATCTGTACGGCGATGCGCTGAGGCGGAATGGTATCCGGGTGCTTTCAAACGAGGCCTTCAAACTGGATGGTGCCGGGATTTGGCTTGCAGGCCTCGAAGATCAGTTGGCGATTTATACGGGCAATGGTCGATACCAAGGGCTGGATGACCTGCCTGCGACGCTTGGGCAGATCACGGATGATGCCCCGGTGGTGATGATGGCGCATGAACCGGATATCTTCCCCAAAGTTCCTGATCGCGTGGCCCTGACCCTGTCAGGTCATACTCATGGAGGGCAGGTACGGCTGTTTGGCTGGTCGCCGGTGGTGCCCTCGAAATTCGGCAATCGCTATGCCTATGGTCACGTGCGCGAAGGCAATCGTGATCTGGTCGTGTCCGGGGGTATCGGATGTTCGATCCTGCCCGTGCGTTTTGGTGTAACGCCCGAAATTACGGTAATCGAACTGTTCTCCTAACCGGTGAAAACCCGCCTATAGCCGCAGTTTCGCGGTCCGGCCGGATTGTAAGACGGCGCGCAGTGCTTACTTTAAGTGTGGCGGAGGAGAGAGCCGCAAATCACTTGAAAAAATTCCAGGCGGCGCAGCGAAAAACAAAGTTGCGCAAATGGTTAGCCGTGCCTGAAAGATGAGGGATGGTCTCAGAAAACCAAATCAGGAGATCACAATGGTCGCATTAACGCAGGGAACATGGATTGTCATCGCCGACGGGGAAAAGGCGCTGTTCATGGAGAATATCACGGATGCCGAAGACCCCAATCTGGTGGTTGTCGCGGTCGAAGAAAGCGATGGCCCAGGTGCCAGGCCTTCGGATCGGGCAGGGCGGCGCTCTGACAATGGGCCCAATCAGAAATCTGCCGTTGAAGAACCCAAGTGGAAATCGCAGGCCAAGTCTCTGTTCGTGCAGGATGTGGCGAATCTGTTGAATCGCAAAGGTTTGAAGGGCGCATATAAAAGCCTGGTTTTGGTCGCCAGCCCCCATGTTCTGGGCCTTCTGCGTCGCCGCCTGCACAGCGAAGTCTTAAGGAAAGTGGTGGCCGAGGTTGATAAGGCCCTGACCAACCACCCGCTGAACAAAGTGGAACAGGTTCTGATCAGCCGTCTAAAACCAGCCAGTTGAGTATCCGGCGATCTGCGGACGGACCATACTGCCCGACTAGCCCTTATGCAGGACCAGCATCGCCCTCAGTGTCGACATAGCCGTTTCCGGGCTGTCGACCCACGTTATGAAATCGGCCAGAGATGTGTCCGCAAATCCCTGGCCGATGACCTGCTGCACAAGATCATGAAGGGCATCCCAATATCCATCAACATTCATGACCAGAATGGGTTTGTCGTGCAGACCCAACTGTCGCCATGTCAGGGCTTCGAACAATTCGTCCAGTGAACCCGGACCACCCGGTAGGACGACCACAGCATCGGCGTTCATGATCATGACCTTTTTCCGCTCGTGCATCGTTTCGGTAATCACGAAACGGGTCAGGTCGGTCTTGCCGACCTCGCGCTTTAACAGGTGAACGGGAATTACGCCGAATGTGTCGCCTCCGGCGGATTGCGCTGCGCGCGCAACTTCGCCCATCAGGCCCACATCGCCAGCACCATAGACCAGCCGCCAGTCCTCCTGCGCCAGAAGCTGGCCAAAGGACCGGGCGGCGTCGGAATAGCTGGTTTGGGCGCCATTGCGTGACCCGCAATACACACAGACGGATTTCTGAGACATCGGGAGGGTTCTCCGGGGTTGTATCTGGGGTTTTGACCCGTGATAGCGGTATTGATAGATTGGCTCAACCGTCAGGCAGATTGCGTTGCAGATAAGGCATTTGCGCTGCGGAGTGAAAGGAAGAGTATGGATTCCAATTCGGGTAGCGAAGGCTCCGGATCTTTCACCTGGGGGGTGATCGCCGGTTTGCTGGTTCTGTTAGGCGCAGGCGGCGCGTATTTTTCCGGCGCGTTTGATCGCACACCTCTGGACCCAGCGCCGCAAACAGATGTGGCGGAGGATGCGTCAGAGAACACCTCTGTAGCTTCCGACACAGGGGATGCCCCGCAGACCGACGATACGGATACGGATACGATAGAAGCCGAGGCGTCGACAGAAGGGGCGGACGAAACTGCTGAACCGGTAGCGGATGTTGCCGAAGTTGCACCTCCGGTCCTGGATCAGATCTTTGTTGAGCCTGACGGGAATGCTGTTCTGTCCGGAAATGCAGAACCCGGCGCCAAGGTGCGGGTATTGCTGGGCGGTGAGGCAGTTCACAGCTTTACCGTTGATGACAGCGGCCAGTTTGCAGAATTCGTGTCCATTCCGTTTTCCACCGCCGCACGCGGTCTGACGCTGGAAACCGATGGGGTCGATCAACCTGTACGCTCTGATGACTATCTGATTGCGGCATTGCCCGAACCTGAACCAGAGGTCGCATCGGTCGATACTGCAGAAACCACCGCAGCCGACGAATCCGCAGGCGGCGACGAAACCGAGGCGGGGCAGGTCGCTCAAACCGACGACACATCTTCCGAAGAAACGACAGATTCCACGCAAGGACAACAGGTTGCGATCCTGCGATCGGGGGAAGACGGGGTCGAGCTTGTCCAACCTGCGACGCCTCAGAGCACCGAACCTGATCAGGTTGCGTTGGATACGATCGGGTATTCAGACACGGGTGAGGTCGAGCTGACCGGCCGCGTGGCTGATGGTTCCGCGGTACGCGTGTACCTGGACAACCAACTGGTCGCCGATATGCAGCCCACGGATGATGGAAAATGGCGCAGCGAGATCGAAGGCATTGATCCCGGTGTGTATACGCTGCGTGTGGATGAGGTTGCCTCGGACGGCACGGTTAAAAGCCGTCTGGAAACCCCGTTCAAGCGTGAGCCTCTAGAAGTTCTGAGCGTGGCCGAAGTGGACGATGGGCCTGCACCCTCTCAGGAAACACCGGCCATCCGTTCGGTTACAGTACAAAAGGGTGATACGCTTTGGGCTATCTCTCGGGAACGATTTGGCGATGGTGTCTTGTATGTCAAACTGTTCGAGGCCAACCGAGGCGCGATCCGCGACCCGGATCTGATCTATCCGGGGCAGGTATTCACCATTCCGGAATAATCCTGTACCTCTGACCTTCCGGGGTCAGGGGCACTCTCTGACCGCAGTTCCGGTACGTGAAGAGACGAGTAGCCCCGATGAATTCCGACAATATCCCAAAATTGGACGCGCGCAGCTCTGGCTGGCGTACAATCCGGAAAGTTGCGCCTTATCTCTGGCCCGAGGATGAGCCCTGGGTTAAGCGCCGCGTTCTGATTGCTATGGGCATGTTGGTTCTGGCCAAGTTGATCGCGGTCTACACCCCGATTTTGTACAAAGGCGCGGTTGATAGCCTGGCGGGCGAGGGCGTTCCCCCCGTAGCGCTGGGTGCTGTTGGGTTGACGGTGGCATATGGTGTCGCGCGCATGATGACTGTTGGTTTGCAGCAGTTGCGGGATGCGGCCTTTGCTCCTGTCGGGCAGCGGGCATTGCGCGCACTGGCATTGGAAACTTTCCAGCATATCCACCAGTTGTCGATGCGCTATCACGTGACGCGGCGCACGGGCGGTCTGAGCCGTATTATCGAGCGCGGCGTAAAAGGGGTCGAGTTCCTCTTGCGTTTCCTGCTGTTTTCCATCGGGCCTTTGATCCTTGAACTGCTGCTTGTTGCGATCATTCTGATGTGGCTGTTTGATGTCTGGTATCTGGTGGTCGTCGCGGCAACGATCGCGCTGTATATCTGGTTCACATTTGCGGTGACCGAGTGGCGCGTGAAACTGCGCCGCGAGATGAATGATCAGGATACCGAGGCGAACCAGCGCGCCATCGACAGCCTGCTGAATTTTGAAACCGTCAAGTATTTCAATGCCGAAACGCGTGAAGCTGAACGGTATGATGTGTCAATGAAAGCCTATGCGGGGGCGGCTCTCAAGACGGCGTATTCTCTGGCGTTTCTAAATTTCGGGCAGTCCTTTCTGATCACCTGCGGATTGATCGGTGTAATGGTCTTGGCAGCCATTGGGGTGCAGGCCGGGACGCTGACCGTGGGCGATTTCGTTATGGTCAACGCCTATATGATCCAGATTACCGTACCGCTGAATTTTTTGGGTACGGTGTATCGGGAAATCCGCCAATCTCTGGTCGATATGGGCCAGATGTTTGACCTGTTGGAACAACCCGCCGAAGTGGTCGACAAGACCGATGCACCGGATCTAGATGTAACAGGGGGTGAGGTTACCTTGCATGATGTACAATTCGGATATGATGCTGAGCGGGAAATTCTCAAAGGTGTTTCCCTAACCATTCCTGCGGGCCAAACCGTAGCGATTGTGGGTGCGACGGGGTCGGGTAAATCCACCATCGGTCGGTTGCTGTTCCGGTTCTACGATGTCACCGGGGGTGCGCTGAAAATTGATGGGCAGGATGTGCGCGACGTCACGCAGACCAGCCTGCACGCGGCAATCGGAGTGGTGCCGCAGGATACCGTGCTGTTTAACGATACCATTCGCTATAACATTGCCTATGGACGCGACGGGGCCACGCAGGAAGATGTCGAAGCCGCCGCCCGGGCTGCCCAGATCCACGATTTCATAGTCACGTTGCCCGAAGGCTATGACACCACAGTCGGTGAGCGCGGGCTAAAGCTGTCGGGTGGGGAAAAGCAGCGGGTCGGTATTGCCAGAACGCTGCTGAAAAACCCGCCGATCCTTTTGCTGGACGAGGCAACATCGGCGCTGGACACAGATACCGAACAAGACATCAAGGATGCTTTGGCCCATGCGGGCGAGGGGCGTACGGTTCTGACGATTGCCCATCGCCTGAGCACAATCGCCGAGGCAGACAGTATTGTAGTGCTAGAGCGTGGCAAAATCCTGGAGCAGGGCACGCATGATGAATTGCTGAAACGTGAGGGGCGTTATGCCCAGCTTTGGAATCGCCAGCAATCGGATATGCAGGCGGCCTGATAGGCGGCCCAAACTATGTTACACTACAGATCACGCATCTGAGGTATTGTTATGCATAAATATTTCCGCAAGTTCATTGTGCCAGCCATAGCGGCAATTGCCACACTTACACCGGTCTATGCGCTTGGAGACCCCATCATCGGAATTTGGAAGACCGAGCCGGACCGAAAGAACCTCGTCTCTGACATCAAAATTACAGCCTGCGGTGACAAGTTCTGTGGTCAGATTTTATCTGCATATGACGCCAGCGGAAAAGCAGTACAGACGCCGAATATCGGAAAGAAACTGTTCTGGGATGTCGGCAGCCAAGGCGGTGGCAAATATGGCGGGGGTGAATTCTGGGTACCGTTAGTGGATGTTGATGCAGTTCCGCAAATGACGCTGAAGGGTGACACTCTGATGGTCAAAGGGTGTGAACATCACATTTGTGCGCATCAAACCTGGACGCGCGAGTAAAACAGGGCTGGATTGCCCAACCCTGTTGCTCTTTATTCGGCTGCTTTCAGCGGTGAACCGGTCGGTTCTTTCCCAGAACTGTCAGCGCTCGGATCGTCGGTACGCAGCTCATCATCCCAGACCATTTCGGTTGCCTGAGCATTCATCGCGGCTTTACCGATGGCCATATCCAGCGCCACCTGGCTGGATTTTCCCGCTGTAGCACGAGCCAAAATCTTACCCAACCAGATGGCATAGGTTGTCACCCAGACCCGCATAGCCAAAAGCGAAGGCGTCACGATCAGCGTCAGTACCGTCGCGATACCAAGGCCAAAGACAACTGCGGTTGCCAGCTGTTTCCACCACAGCGCTGTGGGGCTGTTGATCGAATACCCGCCGTTGATAAAGTCCAGCGACAGCCCGAACATCATCGGGGTAAGGCCAGCCATCGTGGTGAGTGTGGTCAACAGAACCGGACGAATGCGTGCCTCGGCGGTGCGTATGATCGCCTCGATCCTTGGCATGTACTGGCTATATTCCTGATAGGTGTCGATCAGAACAATGTTGTTGTTCACCACGATCCCTGCCAGAGCCACAATACCCGTTCCTGTCATGATGATCGAGAAGGGCTGTTGCATCACCATCATACCGATCAGAACACCTGTTGTGGACAGTACCACGGCCAGCAGAACTAGGATCGAATTGTAGAACGAGTTGAACTGCGCGAGCAGAATAACGAACATCAGCCCCAACGCGCCCATAAAGGCATTCACAAGAAACGCCCCGGATTCGGCCTGATCCTCCTGATCACCTGTCCATGTCCAGCTGACGGAACTGCCAAAAGGATCGGTTTCCAGCCATTCAGTCAACACAACAATCCGTTCGTTCGGGTTAATCAGACTGGTGCGCGCGTCACCGGATTCGATCAGCGTGCGCAAATCATCGGTGCTTTCTGCCTCGGTCAGCATGATCAATTCGAACTGAGTCCCATCGGGAAATGCCAATGCGGTAGCTGTTGGGATTTCATCCTCTGCGAGTTCACGCACCACTGCCAATCTTTGATCGGCGCCATCCGGTCCTGTGACCACAACATTGCTCAGGCCGGGCTCAACATCCGCCTTCACGTCAAAATAACGTTCCTGATCGACACGGTTGATTTCGGCCAGTTTGGCGACTGGTTTGCGCGAGACAAAGTTGGACAGTGGCACCAAACCATCGACCGTGCGGACCTTGAGCGTGTCAAGCGTTGACAAGACACGATCCTGATCAGGCAGGCGAACACGGATTTCGATTTCATCATCCACGTTGTCCGGGCGCATTTCGCCCAGCAAAAGGCCACGCGTAACAAGCTGTACCATCGCACCGACAGTGGCTACGTCTGCGCCAAATCGGCCTGCCTTGGCGACATCAACGTCAATCTGCCAGTCGATGCCGGGCAGGGGCAGAGTATCTTCGATCTTGATAAGGCCCGGGGTGGCGTCGAATGTCTCACGCGCGGCCAAGGTGGCTGATGTCAGCTCTTGCCAGCCATCGGCCTTGATCCGCAGATGGACAGGTTTGGAAGAGCCTGGCCCTTGCTCAAGCGGCAAGGTCTCAACGATGATCCCCGGTAGCTGCGCAAGCTCCCTGTTCAACTCTTCCAGAACATAGTCGCCGTCATAGTCTGGCGCTACTGTGTGCCGGTCCAACAATCCTCCGAAAATCGGTTCCGAGACGTTCGGTCTGTCTTCCCAAGGGATGATTTCGAACTGAACCTGACCAACGGTATCCGCCGGGGATTGGCCACCAGGTCCACCGGTGTCCAAACCACCTTCACCAGCGAATGCAAAGACGTTGATAACAGCCGGGTGCGCACTGATAATCTCTTCTGCGGCGAGTACCATCTGGTCCTTTTCGGCCAAAGAGATATTGCCGCGCGCACGGACATAGGCCGTGGCCTGCTCTGGTTCGCTTTCAACGAAGAATTCAACTCCGCGGTTGTTTTCCCCAAATGCCGTCATGACCAGATACACGGCGAAGCCAATCACAAGGATTGACACAAGCGGCATGACCGGGTTGCCCACAAGGAACTTCACCACATGCCCAAAGCGTGTGTGTTCGCGGCTGGTCTGTACATGCTCAACCGGGGCGCGTTCGATTTTTGCCGCGCTCAGGGTGACCGACCCGGCAAACGCACCTAGCATGAACAGGATCATTCCAAGAACTGAACTACCTGAATCGACCAGGTAATTCGGGTTCAGTGTCTGCATCGCCCCCAGGAAGATCAGGTATAACGACGGGGGAACCATCGCTGCCCGAACCCACCAGGCTGTTCGCGCCCTCAGCCAGTTCGACGACCGGTCAAACACGCGGCTGAGGCGGCCGGAAACGCCGCCCATCACGGGCAGGTAGATCAGTGCAACGATCAACGACGCCGACAAAACGAATATCAGCGTAACTGGCAGCATCCCCATGAATTCGCCCGGAACGCCGGGCCAAAAGAGCATAGGCAAGAAGGCGCATAATGTCGTAGCTGTCGAGGATACGATCGGCCAGAACATCCGTTGTGCGGCTTCGACATAGGCATGCATGGGACCCACGCCCTCGTTGATCCGCTTGTCGGCATATTCAACCACCACGATGGCCCCGTCGACCAGCATTCCGACCGCAAGAATCAAACCGAACATGACGATGTTCGAAATGCTGACCCCCATCACCGCAAGGAATGCAAAGCACAGCAGGAATGAGGTTGGAATCGCAAAACCCACCAGCAGGGCGGCACGGGTCCCAAGCGAGGCCAGAATGACAATCATAACCAGCGCAATAGCGGTAAGAACCGAACCCTCAAGCTGGCTGACCATCGACCCTACGATCCGGCTCTGGTCGTTCGAGGTGCCCAGTTTGATCGCCGCCTGCATCTCGGCTGGCCATTTGGATTGGGCCGCTGCGATAGAGGCTTTGACCTCGTCGACCGTGTCGATCAGGTTATAGCCTTTGCGTTTGACGACCTGCAGTGCCACGGTGGCCTCGCCGTTGAAGCGGGCGGTGCCTTCGCGATCTTCGAAAGTATAGTTGATTTGCGCCAGCTCGCCCATGGTCACGACGCGGTCGCCATTGACCTTGACGGGTAGGTCATACACGTCCTGGGCGGTCTTGAAAGACGAAGGGATCTTGACCGAGAAGGTGCCTTGATCGGTTTCCACCTCACCAGCGGCGATCAGCTGGTTGTTGTTCTGAACAACATTGATCAGCTCGGCGGCGGTAACGTTATACGCTTCCAGCCGCAGCGGGTCGATGATCACCTCTAGCAATTCGTCTCGATTGCCGGCTATCCCTGCCTCAAGCACGGAATCCAATGCTTCCAGATCATCCTGCAAGTCTTTGGCGACACGGGCCATTGTTCTTTCAGGAACAGCCCCGGTCAGATTGACAATCACAATCGGGAATTCAGAAAAGTTGATCTCGGTCAGGGTATATTGCTCAGCCCCTTCAGGAAAATCGGCCTGGGCACTGTTCATGGCGTCGCGGACATCGGCCATGATCGCCGTCTTGTCCCATCCAAAATCGAACTCCAGCGCGACACCGGCATAGCCTTCGGCAGCCGTCGACGTCATTTCTTTGAGACCGTCCAGATCAGCCAGCTCGGTTTCCATCGGCTTGACTAGCAGGTTTTCCGAGTCTTCAGCGGAAATGCCGGGGAACTGAACCGAGACGAAAAGCGCAGGGATTTCGATATCCGGCTCACCTTCTTTCGGCAGGCCAACATAGGCGTATCCACCTACGATCAAGGAAATCGCGATAAATGCCAGAACCATTCGGGCTCGGCCAGCGGCCCAGCTTACTATTCCGGTCATTGCACTGCATCCCGATAAGTTGGCTCAACCATCACGCCGCGAGTCACGAATTCTTGCCCGACAATGATGATGTCCGCCGTTTCCGGCAACCCGTCGACCCAGACACCTTCGGAGGTGTCGCGCAACAAAGTGACCGGCAGGAAATCCACAATGTTCCCATTTCCAACGGTCCGTACACCAACTTTTCCATCGTTATTCAGCGTCAGTGCGGACTGAGGCAGCAGATGTGCCTTGGTCCCTTCAGCCGAGATTCGGATGTCTGCAGTCTGACCGTCCCGAATTGTCAGGTCGGAGTTAGGAACGGTAATCTCGACCTCAAAGGTTCGGGTGGTCTCATCGGCCGACCGGCTAAGGAAGGTGACCCGCCCAGAGACCTGAAGCCCCGAGATCAGCTGGGCCGAAGCCTCGGACCCTACGATGATCCGGTTTACATCTGCCTCGGGAACAAACCCGACCAACTTGATTGGGTCCAACTGGATCACAGTCGCACACAGCGACCCTGGTTGCATCAGGCTTCCAAGCTCAGCTGTGTCACTTTCTAAGAGACCCTTGAATGGAGCTTCGATCGTCTGGCGTTCGATTTCACGTTCGGCTGCCTCGACTTCGGCTGATGCCGCTTCGATACCGGCGCGTGTTGCTTCCAGCCCGGCTTCGGCGCTTTTGATACCAGCCTGGGCTGTACTCATTTCTGCCTCGCTGGAAATCCTGCGGGTTTCCGACCCAAAACCGGTCTCTGATAGCTTTCGTGCGGCTTTCAAGTTGATTTCGGCTTCGGCTACGCGCGCATGTGCCTCCAGCAGACGCGCTTCGGCTTCGGGCACCCGGCTTTTGGCTTCAAGCTTGGCGGCTGCTGCTTCGGCCAGGCTTGCCGGACGGGTGCCTGGATCCAGCTCACATAACAAATCACCGGCTTCGACAAAACTGCCCTTGCGCTTGGGTTCTGATACGACAGTTGACGTCGTTTCGGCCAGAACTTCGACCTCGCGGTTTGCTCTGGTTTGTCCACGCAGAGTCACTGCACTGTCTACTTCGCGGGCGACAGAGCGCTGTGCAACTACACGGATTACGTGCCGATCCTCTGCGGGAATTTCAGAAGATTCTGCCTCGGACGTAGTGCCCGGGTTTGAATCATCGCGGCCGGCGAATGCTAATAATGCATCCCTTTCGAATACCAAATAGAACAAGGCAACAATCACCAAAAAGGCGTTTACGAATGAAATCAAACGCATACAGGGTCTCTCCCAGAATTCTTTGCCGACTGTCCCTCGGCGCGCATGCTTAGAAATGGGGGCGGGGCCTCATCTTTTCTACACTAAACTGAATAGTTCGGTTCACTTTTTTCTGCAAGGGTATCCGCAGGTGGGGGAATTGTATGAAATCGGACCCTTGGCTTGGCAATGGCAGCGGGGTATGACATTGCCCAATATCACAGAATACAAGCCCGGGGAGCAGGGATGAGCGACGTCGACAGTTTCATTGATGAGGTGACCGAAGAGGTGCGCCGCGACCGCCTGTTCTTGCTTTTGCGCCGTTGGGGTTGGGTTGGCGTAGTGGCGGTTGTTCTGATCGTTGGTGGTGCCGCGTTCAACGAACTGCGCAAGGCGCGCGCAACCAGTCAGGCACAGGATCTGGGAGATGCGATTCTGGCCGCTATGGCACAGAATGAGTCCGCCGATCGTGCCGATGATCTTGCCTTGGTACCTGCACCAACACCCGGTGGAGATGCGATTGTCAAGATGCTGCTTTCTGCCTCGCAGACCGAAATCGAGTCCGGGCAGGGCGCTGTTGAGAGTCTGAACGCCATTGCGGTTCAGGGTGATCTGCCTGAAATTTACCGGGCCATCGCGACCTTCAAGGCTTTGCTGCTGCAAAGCGAGACAATGCCGGTAGCAGACCGGCGTCAGCAATTCGAAGCGCTGGCCGTGCCTGGAGCCCCATTGCGGTTGCTGGCAGAGGAGCAACTGGCACTGATCGAAGTGTCCGAAGGTCAAGTCGATGCCGCCATTTCCCGTTTGCAGGCAATGCGGCAGGACGCTGAAATCGGCGTAGATCTGCAGCAACGTGCAACACAGTTGATTGTTGCGCTGGGTGGTGAACCGGAACCGCTGGTCGCACGGCAAAGCTGAACCGGTAGAAAATAAATGACAGGCAAGTTCGGAGTATCATGGTGATTAGTCTCTTCCCCCGTATTGGGTTGCCGGTCGCGGTTGTTTCCCTGACATTGCTGGCGGCTTGTCAGGAGCCCGAGGTCATCCTGCCCGGAGCTCGTGAGGACATCCGACCCACATCCGACAATGAAACGGTTGAGACCCAGGGGGCCAAGCCAATCAGCCTTCCCGCCCAGACGGCCAATGCCAACTGGTCGCAAAGCCCGGGAACCGCTGCGTATCGGACGACAAATGCCTCTTTGCGTAATACTCCACAGAAACTGTGGTCAACGTCGATCGGTGATGGAGATTCGCGCAAGCAGCGCATCACGGCCGAGCCGGTCGTTGCAGGTGGTTTGGTCTACACGCTGGATTCCGGAGCGACCGTTTCAGCGGTCTCACCGCAGGGGCAGGTTGCCTGGAGTACAGATCTAATCCCTGGCACCGACGGGGATTCGGATGCAACTGGCGGTGGATTGGCCTATGCCAATGGCGTTCTTTATGTGTCTTCTGGTTTTGGTCGCCTGACCGCTCTGGATGGCAAATCCGGTGCCATTCGTTGGCAAAAGCGCCTGAATGCTACGGGCAGCGGCTCACCTCTGATCAATGATGGCCTGCTGTATCTTGTCGCCGGAGATGAAATCGGATGGACGATTGATACAAAAGATGGGCGCATCCTCTGGCAGGTTCAGGGCACCCCAAGCGTTGGCAATGTGTTGGGCGCGCCTGCGCCGGTGATTGCCTCGGATTTCTCGGTGTTTGCATTTGGCTCGGGCGATATAGCTGCAACCTTCCGCAGAGGTGGTATTCGCCGCTGGAACGCGTCGGTTGCTGGTGGGCGTCGCGGGCGCGCCGCAGCGCAGATCGTTGACGTAACAGGCGGTCCGATGGTGGTCGGCGATACCATCTATATCGGCAACCATTCAGGCCGCACCGTGGCATTCGATTCCACTTCGGGTGAGCGGAGATGGACCGCGGATGAAGGCGCCGTTGATACGGTTTGGCCGGCTGGAAACAGCATCTTCCTGATTAGTGATCGCAGTCAGTTGGTGCGTCTGGATGCCTCGGATGGCTCGATTGTGTGGGCGCAGGACTTGCCTGGATTCGTCAAGGACAAGCCCGGTCGGCGTGGCGCAATCTATGCGCATTACGGGCCGATCATGGCTGGTGGGCGTATCGTTGTTGCATCGAACGATGGTTATCTAAGGTTCTATAACCCGCTCGACGGCACGCTGGTTCACCGCGTCGAGGTTCCCGGCGGTGCCACTACGGCGCCAGTTGTTGCCGGGCAAACCTTGTACGTCGTTTCGACCAAAGGTGAACTGCACGCTTTCCGTTGACGACAAGATGCGCTAAAGGGCGCGTCTGAGTCTTGAAAGTTGAGTAACATGTCCCTGACCCTCGCTATCGTGGGGCGCCCCAATGTGGGCAAATCCACTTTGTTCAACCGCCTCGTCGGCAAACGACTGGCATTGGTCGACGACCAGCCAGGTGTTACGCGCGATTTGCGCGAAGGCGAAGCGCGTCTGGGCGATCTGCGCTTTACCGTTATTGATACGGCGGGTCTTGAGGATGCGACAGACGACAGCCTTGAAGGCCGGATGCGACGCCTGACCGAGCGCGCCGTGGACATGGCTGATGTGTGCCTGTTCATGATCGACGCGCGTGTGGGGTTGACGCCCACAGATGAGATGTTTGCCGAGATTCTGCGCAAACGATCGAAACACGTGATCCTTGCGGCCAACAAAGCCGAAGGTTCGGCGGCTGATGCCGGTGTGCTCGAAGCTTATAATCTGGGTCTGGGCGAGCCGGTCCGCCTGTCGGGTGAACATGGCGAAGGGATGACCGATCTTTACGCACATCTGATGCCTCTGGCGGATGCTGCTGCGGAAAAAGCGATCGAAGAAGCGCCCGTGACTGATATCGAGCTTGATGAAGACGGCGAAGCCGTAACCCCGTTGATTACCGACGCCAAGCCGTTGCAAGTTGCCGTTGTTGGTCGCCCGAATGCCGGAAAATCCACCCTGATCAACAAGATCGTTGGCGAAGATCGCTTGTTGACCGGACCCGAGGCCGGGATCACACGCGATGCAATCAGCCTGCGGATCGACTGGGCCGACCCCGAGGGTGAAAGCACGCCGATGCGGATCTTCGATACGGCGGGGATGCGCAAAAAAGCCAAGGTACAGGAAAAACTTGAGAAGCTTTCTGTATCGGATGGTTTGCGTGCAGTAAAATTTGCCGAGGTTGTGGTGGTGTTGCTGGATGCGGCGATTCCGTTTGAACAGCAGGATCTGCGCATCGCGGATCTGGCCGAACGCGAGGGCCGAGCCGTCGTTGTCGCCATTAACAAATGGGATATCGAAGAGGACAAGCAGGAAAAACTGCGCGATCTGAAAGAATCGTTCGAACGTCTTCTGCCGCAGTTGCGCGGCGCGCCACTGGTCACGGTTTCCGCCAAAACAGGGCGGGGGCTTGAGCGCCTGCGTGCTGCTATCCTACGCGCCCATGATATCTGGAACCGGCGTGTGCCGACTGCTGCTTTGAACCGTTGGTTGATCGCAATGCTGGAACAGCACCCGCCGCCAGCGCCGCAGGGTCGCCGGATCAAGCTGCGGTATATGACACAGGCCAAAACCCGCCCCCCTGGATTCGTGGTTATGTGTTCGCACCCCGACAAGATGCCTGAAAGCTATAACCGTTATCTGGTCAACGGCCTGCGTGAGAGTTTCGATATGCCCGGGACCCCCATCCGACTGACCTTGCGCGGACAGGGAGACAAGAACCCTTATAAGGGACGGCGTAAGAAAAACGCAGGTGCCTTGGCCAAACATTTGAAGGGACGCGCGTAACTGCGCCAATCTGTTGCATTTTTCATCTCGGGGCGTGACAGCCCTTTGATGGCGCGCTAGCATTCGCTGGCGCGCTTTTGTTTCCAAGCGTGTCGCTTGTTTGCGGGAAGACCGCACTCATTTTTAGAATCACATTGCAACGGGCCATTGTGGGGAGCCGACGGAATGGATTTGAGAGAATACACACGTCAATACGCGGTTCAGGATAATGGATTGGCCGCGATCAGCTACTTTGGGACTTTCGCGGTCTATTTCTCATCGTTGGCATTAGCCATCATCTATGTGGACCGCTGGTATGTCATGATGCCTGCCGGAGTGGTTTTCGCGTTTTCCGCTGTTCGCCTTTACGTGCTGCAGCACGATTGCGGGCATCATTCGCTATTTGAAACGCGTGCACAGAATGAATGGGCAGGTCATGGGCTTTCCCCGTTCACTTTCGCTCCCTTCGAAGTGATGAAGCAAAATCACAACCTGCATCACTCCGGCATCGGCAATCTGGAACATCGTGAGACCGGCGAAATTCATACCATGACCGTGAGGGAATGGAATGCGGCGAACTGGTGGTCGCGGCTGTATTATCGCCTATACCGCAACCCGTTTGTGCTGGTACCGGTCGGAGCACTGTTTACTTATTTCATTCGCTACCGCTGGCCCAAGAATACGGTGCGGTTCGGCGTCAAAGGCGTGCTGCTGCACAACCTGTCGATCCTGATTTTCCTGGGCCTGCTGTATCTGATCGCCGGTGCGACCGGTATATTGGTTTGGGTGGCCTTTTCCTTCCTTGGCGGGATGCTGGGAGTTTTCCTAGTCTATCTTCAGCATAATTTCGAAGACACATACTGGGACCGTCGCCCAGATCTGGATCCGAAATTGGCTGCGCTGCAGGGGTCGTCGGCGCTGGATTTCGGCTGGTGGTTTGACAATGCGGTGGCCTGCATCACATTGCACGACATACACCACTTCAACGCGCGCATCCCGTCTTACCGGCTGCGGGAATGCCACTATAACCTGCCGTCCGAGTATACGCCGCGCCGGATCAAATTCCCCGAGGCGGTAGCGGCTTTGAATCTGAAACTTTGGGATGAGGACACCAAACGGCTTGTGCCTTTCCCTCCTAAGGATCAATCCCGGGGGCTGGCCCGTAGCAGCTAGCCGGTATTCCGGCCCGATGTGAGAAGGAAAGGAACTCTGATGACCGCAGTGACCGATGTAAAGGGTGTAGGCGAGGCGCTTGGGCAATCGTTGATTGCCAATGGCTTCAAGACCGCAGAAGACCTTGCGAGCGCGAAACCCGCAGAGCTCGTCAAAGTTCCTCGCATTGGTGTGGCACGGGCACCGGTTCTTATAGCGGCGGCGAAAGCAGCTGTTTCAGCCAAAACCACGACTGCGCGCGCGGCAACCAAGCGCCCAGCTGCTCGGAAGGGCGTTACTGCTGCCGCCCGGAAGCGGGCTGAGGAATCCGCCCAGAAGGCTGCTGAAGAGAAAGCCGCTGCTGAAGCCAAAGCGCGAAAAAAGGCCAAGGCAAAAGCCAAGGCTGAGAAAGCTGCCAAAAAACTGCTGGAAATGGAGGCCGCATTCTCAAAGGCAAAGGACAAGGTGAAAGCCAAAGCCAAAAAGGATAAAAAGTCCAAAAAGGACGACAAGAAAAAAGATCAAAAGAAACAGGACGCCAAAGAGAAAGTCGGCAAGAAGAAGAGTAAGAAAAAAGATAAGAAAAAGGCGAAGAAGTAGACCTCCTCCGCCTTTTGATTTTCTCAGGACCGGCGCAGTTGGTTAGCGCCGGTTTTCTTATGCCAGCGTGCCGTCCCGCTGTAAGGTCAGTTTGCCGCCAAGATAGGGGGCCAAAACCTTGGGCAAGGTCACGGTACCATCGGCGTTCTGACCATTTTCCAGCACGGCGATCAAGCAACGACCGACAGCCAGGCCGGAGCCGTTCAGTGTATGGACGTATTCCGGTTTGCCACCCGCTTCGGGGCGGAACCGCGCGTTCATGCGGCGGGCCTGAAAATCACCACAAGTCGAGACCGAGCTGATCTCGCGATAGGTATCCTGTCCGGGCAACCATGCCTCGATGTCATAGGTACGGCGCGCGCCAAAGCCCATGTCGCCCGTACACAGGATCACGGTGCGATAGGGTATGCCCAATTTTTCTAGAATACCTTCGGCGCAGCGTAACATGCGCTTTTGTTCCTTATCCGATTTGTCCGGATGGGTGATTGAGACCATCTCGACCTTTTCGAACTGGTGCTGGCGCAGCATCCCACGGGTGTCTCTGCCAGCGCTGCCAGCCTCGGACCGGAAGCACAGGGAATGCGCGGTATAGCGGCGAGGCAGATAGCTTTCGTCGATCAGCGTTTCATTGACGATATTGGTCAGCGACACTTCGGAGGTCGGGATCAGCCACCAGCCTTCACGGGTCTGATAGCTGTCCTCGCCAAACTTCGGCAGTTGCCCGGTGCCCTGCATCATTTCGGACAGAACCAGAACCGGGCCGTTGACCTCGGTTAGTTCGTTTTCGTTGATATGTGTGTCCAGCATGAACTGCGCCAATGCGCGGTGAATGCGGGCTACGCCACCGGACAGCAGCACAAAACGCGAGCCGGACAGTTTCGCGGCAGTCTCAAAATCCATACCGGTCTGGACGGCTTCGATCTCAAAATGCTCTTTGGGCGCAAAATCCAGCGTGGGCGGAGTGCCCCAGCGGTTGACTTCGACATTGTCGTTTTCATCCGCGCCTTCGGGCACATCTTCGGCGGGCAGGTTGGCGATGCGGATCAGTTGATCGGTCAGAAGGGCGTCCAGATCCTTGGCCTCGGTCTGCATCTGGGCGATCTCGGCCTTTTTCTCGGCGACCAGCGCGCGCAGGCGCTCGAACTCGACCTCATCGCCACGACCCTTGGCCGCACCAACCTCTTTGGACGCCTTGTTTTGCTCCGCCTGAGCGGTTTCTGCGGCCAATATCTTGGCGCGGCGGCTTTCGTCCAGGCGCAACAGGTCCGACGACACCGGCGCGTCCCCACGGCGCGCAAGGGCGGCGTCGAAGGCGGCTGGGTTTTCGCGTATGGCGCGGATGTCGTGCATGGTTCAGGTCCTTAAATGCGTGAATCACTGCAGCCGCTTATGCACCATCTGAAAGGCGGGGTGTAGAACCGGTTACGACTTATCCGTAACGTCGTGTGTTTCATGCGCCAAATGGCCATCCCAGTCTTCGAGTGGAATTTTTGGTTTTGGCGGATCGGCCATGTAAGACGGCGTCATGATCTGCACATTGTTTTCATTGAACACGGCCACGATGTTGCGATGCAGGTCCGAGAGGATCTTGGGAATGATACTGCCACGGGTCGAATACCCATTGATCTGGTAGTTGATCGCGTAGTCTGCCAGCGCGGTCCACAACACAAACGGCTCGGGTTTGGCCTTGATGCCCTTGGTGCGATTGGCCGCTTCGATCAGCATGGCCTCGACTTTTTCGGATGGTTCCTCATACCCGATTCCCACGGTCGTATGCAGCAACAGCCCGCTGCCGTCGGTTCTTTTTGAGAAATTCACCACGTCCGAGTTCATCAACTGGGCATTTGGAATAGAGATCAACTCGTTCTTGATGGATTTGAGATGCGTCTCCATCAGCTTGATCTGAACCACGTCGCCGATGTGATCCCCGATCTGAATGCGATCCCCGATCGAGGTTGACCGGCGATAGATCACGAACAGACCGGCCAGCATGTTGGACACAACCGAGTTTGCGCCCAGCGACAGCATGGCACCCACCAGAAGGGTCAGACCTTGAAACGCGGCCGAGTCCGACCCCGGAATGTAGGGCACTGCAAACACCAGAGCGATCAGGATAACAACCACGCGGGCGATATTGAACGTTGGGTTCACCCAGTGCTTTTCGAAATCGCCAAGGTCAAAAGTTCCGGCCTCAACCGCGTCAAAGAACACACGCATACCCTTGATAATATACATTGTAACCCATGTGATCAGGCCCAGCATGATCAGGTTCGGGAAATAGCTGATGATTCCCTTAAAGATCAGAAGAACGGGTTCTGTCAGATAGGTTAGCAGCAGTTGCGCGAAATATCGGGTTTCAGCAAAGGAAAGTAGGACAAAGGACAGGTAGTAGTAAAAGCCCAGAAAGAAGATGATCAGCAGTATGAAGTTCAGGCCGTAACGGACCAGTGCCGCAATCGCTTCGGCCTGTACGCTTTTGGCTGTAGCGGTCTCAACATCTTTCAGGTGGCGCTTAACAAACTTCAAGGTCCGCCGTCGGATACTGCGATGCAGCCACAAGATAACCACGACGAACACAACGAAACCAAGGGTCCAGCCCGCCGCTTCTATGGCGCCGGATACGCGGGCCTGATCGGTTCGGTTGGCTCGGTAGGCGATGATCGCCTCTTCGATGGCCTGGCCATGCAAATAGCTGAGAACATCCAGCTTTATTTGATCCAGCGCGGCGTCAGCCTCTGTGACGATGGTGACCTGTACGCCGTCGGCCCGAATGCTGGTCCCCAGCTCTGTGTCTTCAAAAGTAATCGAGACCTCTGTGCTTGTTGAGGCTTCGGCAACTTCGACGATGACCTCCTGCACCCGCTCGACACGTTCCGACGCCGGTAGCGCGCTGGACCCACGCAAGAAAAACAGCATCTCACCGTCGACAATAACCGGTGCTTTGAAGGTCTCGGACTGTTCATCATCCTCGCGGATGTCTTCCACGATATCCTGAGCTGATGCCGCGATTGGCAGGGCCAGTAGCAAGGCCGTCACGATCAGCCGGACAAACATGCCAAAGGATTGAATAAAATGCGTCATCGGACCTCCCTCATTACAACTATATCCGAGCGGGAGCATCTTCATAGAGGGTAACTGACCCGGCGCCCTTAATCCTTGGAAATGCAGAAAGACCGGCAAAGTTATCCATGTTTTTTAAAGAATAAATTCCAAGCGCCTCCTGTCCTTGCAAACAGGCATTTCAAAGAATAGGTTCTCGCCAAATTTGCGGAGCATTTTCGCAGTACCAAACCAAAAGGAATATCCCATGGAAGGTGGCGCAATCGCCCAGTTTCTCCCGCTGATCCTGATTTTTGCGATCATGTATTTCCTGCTGATCCGTCCACAGCAGAAGAAAATGAAGGAACATCAAGCCATGGTCGAGGCCGTGCGCCGGGGCGATCAGGTCGTTACCCAGGGTGGGCTGATTGGTAAAGTGGCCAAGGTCAAAGAAGGCGACAACGAGATCGAAGTCGAAATCGCCGAGGGAGTCAAAGTCCGCGTGGTTAAATCGACCATTTCGCAGGTTCTGAACAAGACTGAGCCGGCGAAGTAACTTCGCGATATAATCCCTTGAAAAGGCAGGGTAATGCTGCAAATTGATACCTGGAAGCGGGTTCTGATCTGGCTTGTCTGCGTGACTGGCTTGCTGATGGCCCTGCCGAATGCGTTTTATACGCGCGTTGAACAATCCAATGACGCCAAGGCGGCGATCGAGCTTGGCGTCGACACCCCTGAAATGCAGGCAGAGGCGGCGCAATGGCCGAACTGGCTGCCGTCGTCGCTGGTCAATCTAGGGCTGGATTTGCGTGGTGGCGCGCATCTTTTGGCCGAAGTTCGGGTGGGTGACGTCTACGAATCCCGCATGGATGCGATGTGGCCGGAAATCCGGGATGCGCTGCGGGATGAACGTGCCACTGTGGGCACCATCCGTCGCCAGGAAGCGGCGCCTGATGAGATTCGCCTTCGCATCAGTCAGCCCGAGGGCATGTCCCGCGCGCTGGAGGTTGTCCGCGGTCTGGCCCGTCAGGTGCAGACCCTCAGCGGTGTAGGGGCCACGGATATCGAGGCCCGCGCCGAAGGTGATACGATCATTGTACAACTTTCTGAGGCCGAGAAGCTGGCCTCAGACGACCGCACCGTGCGTCAATCGCTGGAAATCATTCGCCGCCGGATTGACGAGGTGGGCACCCGCGAGCCGACCATCCAAAGGCAAGGCACCGACCGTATTCTGATCCAGGTGCCAGGTATCGGCAGCGCAGGAGAGTTGAAAGAGATCATCGGCACGACCGCGCAACTGACCTTTAACCCCGTCGTTGGGCGCGGAACCGACCCCGATGCGATAGCGGGCGTTGGCGAAGAGGTGGTGCCGTCGATTGACGAAAATGGCGTCTATTACACGTTGGATGCCGCGCCGGTTGTAACGGGCGAGGAACTGGTCGATGCGCAGCCCGCGTTTGACCAGAATGGCCGCCCGGCGGTGAGTTTCCGCTTTAACACCTCTGGCGCGCGTAAATTTGGTGATTACACGCTGGAAAACATCGGGGCACCCTTCGCCATCGTTCTGGATGACGAAGTGATCTCAGCCCCGGTGATCCAAAGTCATATCCCCGGCGGGTCTGGTATCATCACCGGTAATTTCACCGTCGAGGAAAGTACAAATCTGGCTGTCCTGTTGCGCGCAGGGGCACTGCCCGCCGGGCTGGAGTTTCTGGAAGAAAGAACCATCGGCCCCGAGCTGGGCCAGGACAGTATCGACGCGGGTAAGGTGGCTACCATCGTGGCCTTTGTCGCGGTGCTGACATTCATGGCGCTCAGCTATGGCCTGTTTGGTTTCTTCGCCAATATTGCGCTGATCATCAACGTTGGCCTGTTGTTTGGTCTGCTTTCCCTGATTGGGGCGACGTTGACCCTGCCTGGGATCGCGGGGATCGTTCTGACGGTAGGTATGGCGGTGGATGCCAACGTACTGATCTTCGAGCGTATCCGAGAGGAACTGAAATCTGCCAAAGGTCCTGCCCGCGCGATTGAGCTGGGTTATGAAAAAGCGCTGTCGGCCATTCTGGACGCCAACGTGACCACCTTCATTACCGCTGTAATCCTGTTTGCCATGGGCAGCGGGCCAGTGCGCGGGTTCGCAATCACTTTGGGTCTGGGTATTCTGACCTCGGTCTTCACCGCGATCTTCGTGACGCGCCTGATGATCGTGATTTGGTTCGAACGCCGCCGTCCGAAAACGATCGAGGTTTGACATGAGACTGAAACTCGTACCCCAGAATACCTCGTTCGATTTCTTCAGTCGCTGGAAGATCTGGCTGGGTATCTCGGCCTTGATGATGATTGTCGCGTTTACGTCATTCATGCTGCAGGGCCTGAATTTCGGCATTGATTTCCGTGGAGGGACCACCATTCGGACCCAAAGCGCGCAGGAAATCGATGTCGGCACATATCGTGACGCTATTGCGCCGCTTGGACTTGGCGACGTGACGATCACCGAGATTTTCGATCCGAGCTTCGGGCCAGATCAACATGTCGCGATGATCCGCATTCAGGCGCAGGATGATGCTGAGGCTGTCAATGCGGCCACGATTGAACAAATTGGCGAAGCTCTTGCCGCAGCGGACCCCGGGTTGAAACTGCCCTTCGAAAGCGTCGAATCTGTAGGACCCAAAGTCTCGGGAGAGCTTATCCAGACCGCCGTAATCGCGGTGGTGCTCGCCATTGGGGCGGTGCTTGTCTACATCTGGCTGCGGTTTGAATGGCAGTTTGCGCTGGGGGCTGTCGCTGCGCTGGTGCATGACGTCATCCTGACTATCGGCATCTTTTCCGAACTGCAGATCCGCTTTGATCTGGCGATCATCGCTGCGCTGCTGACCATCGTGGGCTATTCGTTGAATGATACGGTGGTCGTGTTCGACCGGGTGCGCGAGAACTTGCGGAAATACAAGAAAAAGGACCTAAAGGAGGTTCTGAACATTTCGATCAACGAAACGCTCAGCCGAACAGTCATGACCTCTGTCACCACCTTGCTGGCGTTGATTTCGCTCTATGTTCTGGGCGGGGATGTGATCCGCGGGTTTGTCTTTGCTATGATTTGGGGTGTGATCGTAGGTACCTATTCGTCCGTCTTTGTGGCCTCAACCATCCTGTTGTGGCTGGGCGTCAAGCGCGACTGGTCCAAGCCATCAAACACTTCTGGCAACCAGTTTGCCAACATCGATGCCTGAGTATTTTGGCCAGTCCCCCACAGGGCTGGCCATCATAGTTTTTGCTGCCTTTCTTGGCGGTGTAGTGCGCGGCTTTTCCGGATTTGGGACCGCCCTGATATTCCTGCCAATCGCAACCCCATTCCTTGATCCTTTCAAGGCGCTGACCTGCCTGACAATCATGGATATACTGGGCCCGCTGCCCAACCTTCGCCGGGCCTGGCGCGAGGTCGACAGGGGTGATCTGGTCCGTCTGGTGGGAGGGTGCGCACTCGCTCTGCCATTGGGGCTGTGGTTGCTGACCACGGTCGATCCACATGTATTTCGCTATACAGTTAGCCTGTTGGCGTTTCTTATGCTGGCTATTCTGGTGTTCGGTCTGCGCTATCACGGTCATGTCAGTCGCAAAATGGTTTTGGGAATAGGAGGCGCTGGTGGGTTTTTGGGCGGTGTCGCGGGCCTGCCCGGACCGGCCGTTATCTTGTTCTATATGTCTCGACCTCTGCCCGTGGCCGTGATCCGTGCGACGATCCTGTTATACCTGTTCGCCTTTGATTTTCTGCTGCTCGGGTACCTGACTGGCATGGACCGTATCACGCTGCCTGCTGTGATATTGGGTCTGGTTCTGGCGGTCCCCAACCTGGCTGGTAATTGGCTGGGTGGTTGGATGTTCCGGCCCGAGCGGGAAAAGCTGTATCGTGCCGCTGCGTATCTGGCGATAGCGCTTGCAGCCTTGTCGGGCTTACCGCTTTGGGGCTAGATGCCTCCTATGCGTATGAATGAAATCTCTTATGACAATGCGGCCCCTGTTGACGGATATGGTCCTGGGTTTTTCCGCATCGGTGGTCAGGTCTATGACGGGTCGGTACTGACCGGCCCGGCAGGATCAGCGAAATGGGGCGGGTACGACGACAGGGATGGTCTGTTGAAATTGGCGGGTCAGGTCGATGTGCTGTTTATTGGAACCGGCGCTGAGCTGGCCCATATTCCTTCTGATCTGCGCGCCGCCTTGGAAGATTCGGGGATCGGGGTTGAGATCATGAACTCTCCGTCCGCGTGCCGCACATACAATATCCTGTTATCCGAAGGGCGCCGTATTGCGCTGGCGCTGCTACCGGTCTGATCGGATTCTTTTCCTCTGTCCTTGCGCTTAGATGCCACCCAAATACGTTGCTGTCGGTATGCTGCGGCAAATCCCGCCTTTTGCCTCTGACGGCAATAGGATAAGCGGGATTCATGACATTGACCGTGACCGACCTGTCGATCGCCCGAGGGGGCGTTCCTGTGCTGGAAAATCTCAGCTTTTCGCTGGAGCCCGGAAAGGCGCTTATCCTACGCGGGCCGAACGGGATCGGTAAAACAACGCTGCTGCGAACGCTGGCAGGCCTGCAGCCTCCGCTTGAGGGGCAGATCGACGGGGCTGAGGACCGGATCGCCTATGCCTCACATTCCGACGGACTCAAGCCGACTCTGACCGTGGTGGAAAACCTGTCGTTCTGGGCGCAGGTCTTCGGCAGTCACAGCATTCAACCGGCCTTGGACGCGTTTGCTTTGACTGAGCTGTCGGATCGCCATGCCGGCAATCTGTCGGCAGGCCAGAAACGTCGATTGGGGTTGGCGCGGATGTTGGTCACCGAACGACCCATCTGGATGTTGGATGAGCCCACTGTGTCGCTGGATAAGAATGCAGTGCAGATGTTTGCTGACGCGGTGCGCGCGCATCTGGGGCAGGGTGGGTCTGCCTTGATTGCCACCCATATCGACCTTGGTCTGGACGGAGAGGTCCTGGATGTGGGGCCCTACAAGGCTAAACCGAAACCTGTCGATGATCTCGACGGAGGTTTCCTGTGATCGCCCTGCTTTTACGTGATTTGAAACTGGCCTTCCGTGCGGGCGGAGGGTTTGGCCTTGGCCTGGCGTTTTTTCTTATCGTCACCGTGCTGGTGCCTTTTTCAGTTGGCCCGCAATCCGCGTTGTTGTCCACGATTGCACCTGGCGTGCTATGGCTGGGGGCACTTTTGGCCTGCCTTCTGTCACTTGACCGGCTGCTTGCGCTGGATTGGGAGGACGGCTCGCTCGACCTATTGGCGACCGCGCCCCTGCCGTTAGAAGCGGTCATAACGATCAAGTCTTTGGCGCATTGGCTGACCACGGGCTTGCCACTGGTTCTGGCTGCGCCCTTCCTGGGCGTTCTGCTTAATTTGCCTTTGCCCGGCTTTTTCTGGCTTGTCGTCTCACTTTTGATTGGCACGCCCGCGATGAGCGTCATCGGAACCTTTGGTGCCGCTCTTACGGTCGGCTTGAAACGCGGCGGATTGCTGCTGTCGCTTCTTGTGCTGCCTCTTTATGTACCGACATTGATCTTCGGGGCCGAAGTCGCGCGCCGCGGCGCAACCGGAATGGAAACGCAGACACCCTTGTTGATGCTGGCTGGGATCACTGCGGCGACGATTGCCCTGTTACCTTTTGCCAGCGCCGCCGTGTTGCGCATTAACCTACGGTGACACAGTGTAACTTTGACGGATGTCAATTGAGAATGAACCCGACTCGGACTAGATAAGGCCCATGTCTATCGCAGCCAAAGCCAATACCCTCTGGGAATATGCCAATCCGCGCAAGTTTCTTGCCACCAGTGAACGGGTGATGCCGTTCTTCTGGGGCGCGGCTTTGGTTTGCATCGTCATTGGTCTGGTGTGGGGATTTTTCTTCACACCCGATGATTACAAGCAGGGATCGACCGTCAAGATCATTTACCTGCATGTGCCCGCCGCACTGATGGCGATTAACTGCTGGCTTATGATGCTGGCGACCTCTCTGGTTTGGCTGGTTCGCCGTCATCATGTCAGTGCGCTGGCTGCGCGCGCGGCCGCACCTGTGGGCATCGTGATGACATTGATTGCGTTGGCAACCGGGGCGATTTGGGGGCAGCCCATGTGGGGCACCTGGTGGGCCTGGGATCCACGTCTGACCTCATTCCTGATCCTGTTCCTCTTCTATTTGGGCTATGTCGCCTTGTGGGAGGCGATCGAAGACCCTGATACGGCTGCCGATCTGACCTCGATCCTGTGTCTGGTGGGGTCGGTCTTTGCTATCCTCAGCCGTTATGCGGTGAATTTCTGGAATCAGGGGCTGCATCAGGGCGCTTCTGTCCTGCGGGCTGGTGCCGTGACTGGAGCGGATACCGAAGAGAAGGTCAGCAATATCTATTTCTATCCTCTGCTGCTGTGCATTGTCGGGTTCGTGTTGTTGTTCATCGCCTTGGTACTTTACCGCACGGGTACTGAAATTCGCACGCGTCGGACCAAGACTCTGCTGGCGCGGGAAAGGGCAAACGGATGATCCCTGATCTTGGAAAATATGCCGATACGGTGCTCTGGTCCTATGTGGTTTCCATCGGGCTTTTGCTGGCGCTGGTTCTGGTCAGCGTGATGAGGGGCCGCAAGAGCCAGGCTGAACTGGAAAAAGTTGAACAGAGGATAAAGCGCAATGGCTAAGATCTCGCCCCTGATGATTGCGCCTCCGTTGATATTTGGTGCCTTTGCTGTACTTGCTGGTATTGGCATGTTCCGTGATGACCCAAACGCTTTGCCCTCGGCCCGTGAGGGCCAAACCGCGCCACCGGTTGTATTAACAGATTTTGCAGGCAAGCCACAATTTGACGACGCAACGTTGCGCGATGGACAGATCAAGCTTGTGAATTATTGGGCCAGTTGGTGCGCGCCCTGCCGGGTGGAACACCCAAACCTGCAGGCCCTGTCGGATGAAGGCATTCCTGTCTACGGTATCAATTATAAGGACAAGCTGGAAAATGCCGAGGCATTCCTGAACGAACTTGGTGATCCCTATACGGGTATCGGCCGGGATGAACAGGGACGCATGGCGCTGGACTGGGGCGTTTACGGCGTACCGGAAACCTATGTGGTCGATGGCGACGGAACCATTATCCTGCGCTTTGCTGGGCCGATTACCCAGCGCGTCATCGAAGGAACTATTCGGCCCGCTTTGGAAAAGGCTAAGGCCGATTAACGCGGCAGGGTGAGGGAAGAAACACCAGTCTTCTGAATGATCTGGTCACAATCATCCATCTTGGTGCTGTCACCGTCGCCCCTCTGGTTGGGCAGAACCAAGTGGGAGGTCGGTGAAAAAGCCAGGCACAGTATCCTGGCGCAAATGGAACGTAAAAAGGGCGCCCGACCGGGCGCCCTTTTTAGATTGCTCAGAGATCTTAGTCGGTCTTGGCCAGGTTCCGCAGCACGTAATGCAGCACGCCACCGTTTTCGATATATTCGATTTCGGGCGCGGTATCGATGCGGCACTTAAGGGTTATGGTTTTCTCAGAACCGTCACCGTAGGTGATGGTGCAGGGCACCTCTTGCAGCGGCTGGATCGTATCCAGACCGTGGATCGAGACGGTTTCATCACCCTTCAAGCCCAGCGTCTTGCGCGAGTCGCCACCGGTGAATTCGAACGGTACAACGCCCATGCCAACCAGGTTCGAGCGGTGGATACGCTCAAAACTTTCGGCGATTACCGCTTTGACACCCAGCAGAGCCGTGCCTTTGGCCGCCCAGTCGCGCGACGATCCGGCGCCGTATTGCTCGCCACCGAATACAACCAGCGGCGTGCCCTGTTCCTGATAGGCCATCGACGCGTCATAGATTGAAGTCTGCTCTCCATCGGGGCCTTTTGTATAGCCGCCTTCAACCGCGTCCAGCATCTCGTTCTTGATGCGGATATTGGCAAAGGTGCCGCGCATCATGACCTCGTGGTTGCCACGGCGCGACCCGTAAGAGTTGAACTCGCGCGGTTGCACCTGACGGTCGGTCAGATACTTGCCAGCCGGTGTTGTCGTGGCAAACGAGCCTGCAGGCGAGATGTGGTCAGTGGTGACCATATCGCCCAGAATGGCCAGAACCTTGGCGTCTTCGATGTTCGAAATTGTGCCCGGCTCGGTCCCCATGCCCTGGAAGTAGGGCGGGTTCTGGATATAGGTCGAGGTCGGTGGCCAGTCATAGGTTTCGGCATCGGTGGTATCGACCGCTTGCCATTTCTCGTCGCCTTTGAAGACGTCTGCATATTTCGACAGGAACGCCTCACGGGTGACCGTCTGTTCGACCAATTCCGCCACTTCTTGCTGGGTTGGCCAGATGTCTTTCATGAAGACATCATTGCCGTCCTTGTCCTGACCGATCGGTTCTGAGGTCAGGTCGATATCCATCGTACCGGCCAGCGCATAGACCACGACCAGCGGCGGTGAGGCCAGGTAGTTGGCGCGAACATCCGGACTGATACGGCCTTCGAAGTTGCGGTTACCCGACAAGACCGACGTGGCTACCAAATCGCCCTCGGCAATCGCCTCAGAGAGCTCTTTCTGGATTGGACCCGAGTTGCCGATACAGGTGGTGCAGCCGTAGCCGACAAGGTTGAAGCCGATCTTGTCCAGATCTTCCTGCAGGCCAGCGGCCTCAAGATAAGCAGAAACAACCTGCGATCCCGGTGCGAGCGAAGTTTTGACCCAAGGCTGACGGTTCAGACCCAAGGCTGCGGCTTTGCGGGCCACAAGACCAGCGCCGATCATGACATACGGGTTCGAGGTGTTGGTGCAGGAGGTGATCGAGGCGATCACAACCTTGCCCGATTCCAGGGTATAGTCTTCGCCTTTGACGGCGACTTCCTTACCCATGGGTCGCTTGAACGTCTCGGCCATTTCCCTGGTGAACGCCGCCTTGGCACCGGTCAGAGCAACATAATCCTGGGGGCGCTTTGGGCCCGAGATCGCGGGAACGATGGTGCGCATGTCCAGCGACAGGGTGTCGGTGTAGATCGGTGCGTAATCTGCGTCGCGCCAGAAGCCGTTTTCCTTGGCATAGGCTTCGACCAGCGCGATGCGGTCTTCGTCACGGCCGGTATTGCGCAGATAGCGCAGCGTCTCGCCGTCAATCGGGAAGAAACCACATGTCGCGCCATATTCCGGGGCCATGTTGGCGATGGTTGCCCGGTCGGCCAGCGGCAGACGGTCCAGACCTTCGCCGAAAAATTCGACGAATTTGCCCACAACACCCTTTGCGCGCAGCATTTCGACGACCTTCAGAACCAGATCGGTTCCGGTCGTACCTTCAACCAGATCTCCGGTCAGCTCAAAGCCGACAACCTCGGGGATCAGCATCGAGATCGGCTGACCCAGCATAGCGGCTTCGGCCTCGATCCCGCCGACGCCCCAGCCCAGAACGGCCATGCCGTTGACCATGGTGGTGTGGCTGTCGGTGCCGACCAGCGTGTCGGGATAGGCAACCTCGTTGCCATCCTGATCCGTGTCGGTCCAAACGGTCTGCGCCAGATATTCCAGGTTCACCTGGTGACAGATCCCGGTTCCGGGGGGCACAACGCGGAAGTTGTTGAAGGCGCCCTGACCCCATTTCAGGAACTGATACCGTTCCATGTTGCGTTCGTATTCGCGGTCAACGTTCATCTGGAACGCGCGCGGGTTGCCGAATTCGTCAATCATGACCGAGTGGTCGATGACCAGATCAACGGGGTTCAACGGGTTGATCTTCTGCGCGTCACCGCCCAGAGCCTTGATACCATCGCGCATGGCGGCCAGATCGACCACCGCCGGAACGCCGGTGAAATCCTGCATCAACACGCGGGCAGGGCGATAGGCGATCTCGCGGGGGTTCTTGCCACCTTTGGCGCCCCATTCGGCAAACGCCTTGATGTCGTCGACCGAGACGGAAAATCCGTCATCTTCGAACCGCAACATGTTTTCCAACACCACCTTCAGGGCGGCGGGCAGTTTCGAGAAATCACCCAGGCCGGCCTCTTGCGCGGCGGGGATCGAGTAATACGAGATGGACTTGCCATTCACGCTCAGGCTGCGGCGTGTCTTGGCGGTATCCTGTCCGACTTTGATGGGCATCTGTGGCCTCCCTCTCAAATGACGTGGAATATGGGATTCGCTGAGGGCTATCTGCATCACCCAAGCGCGCGGTTCAAGGTCCAACAGACCAGGTGCGGCAATTTTTGTATACCATTGCACACATTTTTGCGAAAACCTTGTGTCACCGGTCTCAAGAAACCTTGATTGGTGCTTGATCAGCGTTCCGTCTAAACCAGTAATGCACCCCATGAAACCCGAGAGCAAACATGTTCAAATCTGCAACCGCAACCGCGTTGGCGTCCCTGTTCCTGGCTACTTCGGCCATTGCAGAAAGCGGACCCGTAGTGGTGGAGCTGTTCACCTCGCAAGGATGTTCGTCCTGCCCCCCGGCTGACCGGATCATGCACGATCTGGCCAATCGGGATGACGTCATCGGGTTGGCGCTGCATGTGGATTATTGGGACTATATCGGATGGGAGGATGAATATGCCGACCCCACCCATACTGAGCGTCAGCGCAGCTATGCCGGAAATTCCGGGCGTACGGTGATCTATACGCCTCAGATGGTAGTGAATGGTCAGCAGGATATTGTAGGGGCAGATACGGCAAAGCTGGATTACCTGATAGGCGACCATTCCAAGGCCGCTCCGCTGGCGTCGGTTTCGGCCTCGCGTACAGGAGATAACGTAACTGTCGACGTTTCCTCGATCAGTTTGCCACCGGATCAGGTCTATGACATCCGGGTGGTGCAATACACGCCGATGCGCCATGCCTCGATCCGGCGCGGAGAGTTGGCCGGACAAGAACTGGATTATGCCAATGTGGTCGAGGCCTGGACAGTAGCCGGGCAATGGGACGGGACAGCGCCTAAGACCTATAAGGTATCTTTGACGTCAGATTTGCCGGCCGTTGTGTTGGTGCAAGGGGTTGGCCATGGGCCGATTATTGCGGCAGCACGCGTTCGCTGATCAGGGCATGTCTTTGGCTTGGACGCCTAGCCCGTTCCAGGTTTTCCAGCGACGATGAATCCAGAACCACTGACCCATATGCTGTCGGACAACCGCCTCGAGGTCATCATTGGTGAACTGGGTCATCGTCTTTGGATCCGTATGTGGGACCGGTTCGTGCAGGATGATTTCGAAATCAACCCCATTGGGCTGACGCACCGCATAGCACGGAATCAGGACGGCTTTGTATTTCATTGCCAGTTCAGCATTCAAAACCGACGTCACGGCCGGTTTGCCGAAAAAAGTCAGCTCTTCCCCGCCATGTGCGTGCAGGTCTGACACAATAGCGATGATCCCGCCTTTTTTGAGTGTCCGCACCATTTCGACCATCCCGCGACGGCCTTGTTCGAACATCGGGGCGCCGGTTTTGTAGAACGCATCGACATACATGTCGTTGAAGTAGGGGTTCGCCATTCGACGGTAGAGGCAGCCAATAGGCTGACCGCTGCGTTCTTGAAGGGCGATACGCGCGGCCAGGTAATGGCCGAAATGCGCAGTGATCATCATCACAGGTCGCCCCTCCGCCAAGGCGGAATCAAAGGCGGCAAGACCCGTACCCGTGACTTTGGCAAAGCGTTGGCGTTCTGTGAAATCCTCGGGCGAGAAGTGCTCCATGATCGCGCGCCCGGCGTTGTCAGGAACGGCCTTGCAGATGCGTTTCACTTCGGATTCAGTCAGGTCCGGGCAGGTGAGTTTCAGATTGCTGCGTACTCTTTTCGAGAACCCGACCAACGGTGCAAGGTTTCTCGCTATGGCGCCCATTGTGGCAATGCGTGTCTCATAGGGCAGCAACCGTAACGCTTTGATAACGCCTTTCAGGAACATGCCGGATACATAGTATTTGCCAAGCTCGGACCTGCTTAGTTCAGACTTTTCAACGGGCATCAGAAGGTCTCGGCGTCTGTTGTGAATTGCCGGGTCAGACATACAAGCCGATCGCGGTAACCACAAGCTTTCTGCTCGGCCAGAGATTTAGGCGCGCTTACTCTCTTTATTCGTCACCGTCATCATCCCGGAGCGTGATGGTTCCCTCATCGACAAGTGTCCGGATGGCGCCAATGATCTGGGTCATCGCCTCCTCGGCATCGGGTTGTTTGATTTTTCCGACCTCATCCATTTCTTCGCGCAGGTTTTCGGCCATACGCGACGACATGTTGGACAACAGGTAGTCAACCGATGCCCTGTCTCCTTCCGTTTCTGCACCGGCGAGCGCTGTAACCAGGACGGGTTGTTCCACACCGCGTAGAATGGCCGGTACATCACGGGGCAGAATGCGGGACGGGATATGGGCGAAGGTGAAAATGGATTGGCGAACTATGGTGGCAAAATCGGCGTCCTCTTCTTCTAATGCACTCAGCAGGCCGTCCCGGGTCGAAGCAGCGGACTGATTCAGTATCGCGCCAACGCGGGCACCCGGTCCGTCGGCAAACGCTGTGGCCGGGCGCTGATCCATCTGAGCCGCCAGCGACCACCCGATCCGCTCGACGGACTCTGGGCTGACATTTGCAGTTTTCGAAACCGCATAGGTAATACGCCGAGCAACTGGGCCGGGAAGGTGCCCTAGCAGTTGCGCAGCTTTGGCGGTTTCAAGTTTCGATAGCATCACGGCCGCAATCTCGGTGCTTTCGGCCTGCGCCATTTCGGCCAGATCTTCTGTAGGGATCTCTCGCAATCGCTGCCAAGGATCGCCGATCTGGCGTATGCCGGCCACTTTACGCAAACGCGCCGCAGTGGCCGGGGCGATTTTGCCGTTCACCACATCCAAAGCGCCCGCCAGACCATGTGGAAAGGACAGGCCAACACTGTCCAGCGCATCTGCAAATTCACCGGCAACTGCGTCCAAGGTAACCCGGTCGACAAGGCCCATTTTGCCCAGTTGGTGGGTTAGCTTTTCCTGTAAATCGTCGGGGAGCTCTTCCAGCGGAATGTCCGCCCCATCATTCAGCAAGAGACGCACAACCACCGCCGCCTTTTGTCGGCTGCTGAGGCTGCGGGCCACCAAGCGAAGGTCGTCATCGTTTTCTTTGGCCAGCTGGGCAGAAGCCCCCGGGGCCACCTGTACCAATGTATTTGTGTTCTGCATCTGCCTGCGGTGCCAAAGTTCCTGTTCCACAGGCAGATTACAGAGAGTCGGGTAAAGAAAAGCTGAAGTTTAGTAGTTGTAGGTCAGTCCGGTGCGGATCGCCTCGCGCAGGGAAACTTCTGCCCAGGTTCCTTCGCCGCCACGTGCTTTGATTTCACGCCACTGCGCAATCGCCAGATCAGTTTTGCCCTCGGCGACAAAGCCTTGCGCCATATAGGAACGTGCCAGAATATTGTCGGGATTTGCGTTAATTGCACCTTCATAGAACAGGTTCGCCAGTTCCAGCTTGCCCATCTTCCGATAGGTAAAGCCCCAATAGGTCATGACGCGATCGTCATTCTGGTCCATCACGCGCAGCACGCCTTGGGCGTTTTTGAACTGCCCGTCATAGGCCAGTTCACGCACGGCGTGGTACAGTTGATCCTGAGTGAAATTGGTGTTGCTGGGCTTTACGCATTTGCCCGCGGCCTCATCATAGACCCGTCCGAACAGACATTTCTTGGTGGTGTTTGTTGTTTTTGGCGGCGTCGATCCCCCGCCGCCACCTGCGGCATGAACCATGGGGGCAAATGTAAGGGCCTGAATTGCAATAACCGAAGCTAGGATGAGGCGCATAATTGGTCTCCGTTCGTAGGGCTGCTCAGAATAAGCATAGCGCGTTCTATACAAAAGCTAACAACTGATCGCGCGAATTTATTCACAAGTTAGAAAGCGGGAATGATCCTGCCGTGATCAAGCAAAGAAAAACCCGCACAAAGATTTTGAGCGGGTCAGTATTGCAGAGTCTTTACGAAATTTTACTCGCCAAACACCCGGGCAAAGATCGTATCGACATGTTTGGTGTGATAGCCGAGGTCGAATTTCTCTTCGATCTCCTCCTTGCTCAACGCGGCGGTCACGTCAGTATCCGCCAGAAGTTCTTCTTTGAAGTCTGTGCGGTGTTCCCAGACCTTCAACGCGTTGCGTTGAACCATGGCATAAGCCTCTTCACGGCTGACCCCTGCCTGCGTCAGCGCCAGCAGAACCCGCTGGCTCATCACTAGACCGGGGAACTTGTTCATGTTCTCCATCATGTTCTCGGGGAAGATCAGCATTTTGTCGATCACGCCCGTCAGTCGAGCCAGAGCAAAATCCAGTGTGATCGTGGCGTCCGGCCCAATCATGCGTTCCACCGAGGAGTGTGAGATGTCGCGTTCGTGCCAGAGCGCCACATTCTCCATCGCCGGGATCACCGCCGCGCGCACCATGCGCGCCAGCCCGGTCAGGTTCTCGGTTAGTACAGGGTTCTTCTTGTGCGGCATCGCCGAAGACCCTTTCTGCCCCATCGAGAAGAACTCGGCCCCCTCAAGAACCTCGGTCCGCTGCATGTGACGGATTTCAATGGCAACGTTTTCGATGCTGCTGGCGATCACGCCCAACGTGGCAAAGAACGCGGCATGGCGGTCGCGGGGGATGACCTGCGTGCTGATCGGTTCGGGCACCAGTCCCAGCTTGTCGCAGACATGCTCTTCGACCTGAGGGTCGATATTGGCAAAGGTGCCGACCGCGCCGCTGATCGCACCTGTTGCAATCTCGGCCCGTGCGTCGCGCATGCGGGACAGGTTGCGATCCATCTCGGCATAGAAGCGCGCGAATGTCAGGCCCATTGTGGTGGGCTCGGCGTGGATGCCGTGGCTGCGGCCGATGCGGACAGTGTCCTTATGTTCGATCGCGCGGCGTTTCAGAGCGGCCAGCAAACTTTCGAGGTCGGCGATCAGGATGTCGGCAGCGCGGGTCAGTTGAACGTTGAAACAGGTATCCAGCACGTCCGAGCTGGTCATGCCCTGATGCACGAAACGCGCCTCATCACTTCCGACATGCTCGGCCAAGTGGGTCAGAAAAGCGATGACATCGTGTTTGGTGACGGCCTCAATCTCATCAATGCGGGCCACATCGAATTCCACATTCTTGGCCTTCCACACGGCCTCGGCGTTTTCACGCGGGATCACGCCCAGATCGGCCATGGCGTCACAGGCATGGGCCTCGATCTCGTACCAGATGCGGAACTTCGTCTCGGGCGACCAGATGGCGACCATGTCGGGGCGGGAATAACGTGGAATCATTGGCAGCGGCACCTTTTTATGATTTGGCAGAGGTCGTTGCGGCGCGGTTTAAACCCAGCCGCCCTACGGAACAAGGCGCGAGTGCGGTGATGAGACGGTTTGCCCTGATTTTGTCCCTTTGGCCTGGTGTTGCGGCAGCGACAGAGTTCTGCCCGCTGACGGGTGATGAAATTGCCGAAGCCTTGTCGGGCAAAAAACTAACTTATGGCGACGGCATCTGGCAAACATTCGACCAAAGCGGGGTGACCCATTATTTTTCGGGTCGTCCCAGCACCGGAAAGTGGGCCGTGCAGGGCGATCAGTATTGCTCGGTTTGGCCGCCTTCGGGTATCTGGGCGTGTTATGATGTTCTGCAAAGCGGTGTCATCATTCGATTTATTGACGACGCAGGCGAGATCACAGACGGGTATTATCCCGAATGACCTTTCCAAACGAACTGACCGACTTCGAAGGGGACTGGAGCCTGTCACGCACCATTCGGGATGCGTGGGCCGGGCAGGTGGTTTTGGCCGATGGCTCTGCGCGATTCACCAGGTCCAAAGACGGTCTGATCTATGACGAGACGGTAACTCTGCGCATTCCGGGCCAGCCCGAGATGATGGGAACGCGCCGATACCTGTGGCACGACAAGGGCGAAAGCGTTGCGGTGCATTTTGATGACGGGCGTTATTTCCACGTTCTCAAGCTGGGCCAGGCGCAGGCTGCGGATCACCATAATTGCCCGCCGGACAGCTATGACGCAGTCTATGATTTCTCGGGCTGGCCCTGCTGGAGGGTCCGTTGGACCGTGTCCGGCCCCCGGAAATCATACGAAATGAATACGGAATACATGCTGCGGTAGCGTAATCATCTTGCAGATGCGGCGCTGACAGGGCATTCCTGTTGCAGAATCTCGGTCCGTTTAGGGAGAAACAACATGAATGCGAACGTATTGGCCAATGCATTTGGCCCACGTGAAGGGACGGCGCTGCGCGTCAAACAGGTGGTTTTGGTTGCTTTGGGCATCGTTGCCTTGGCAGTCGCCGCCAAGATTAAAGTGCCGATGTGGCCAGTTCCAATCACCATGGGTACATTTGCGGTTCTGACCATCGGCACCGCCTATGGCGCACGGCTGGGTCTGGTAACCATGATGGGCTATCTGCTGATCGGCGCGCTGGGCTTTGACGTATTCGCGGGCTCTTCGGCTGAAAAATTCGGCCTTACTTACATGATGGGTGGCACAGGCGGCTACCTAGTCGGATATGTGCTGGCAACCCTGATGCTGGGTACGCTGGCCGCGCGCGGCTGGGACCGTTCGGTCGTGAAAATGGCGCTGGCGCTGGTACTGGCCAACGTTCTGATCTATGTCCCCGGCCTGCTGTGGCTGGGCCAGCTCTATGGCTGGGACCAGCCGATCCTGGCATGGGGCCTGACACCATTCCTGGTGGGTGATGCGATCAAGCTCGCGCTGGCCGCGCTGCTGATCCCCGGCCTGTGGAAGCTGGTGGGCGACGCCCGCACCTAAACCACAGTCAACCTGGTTGACATGAACCGCGCCCGGAGCGATCCCGGCGCGGTTTTTTGTTGCGCCAACAAGAGGCTGGACAAAACCGGTCGACACAGTTCAAGCTGTAGCAATAGAAACAACAGGTTATTCAGATATGCCTAATCTATTGAGGGCTGTAACCCTTTCCTGCGCGGTTGTTTGCGCCGGGGCAGGGAGTGCAAAAGCCGAAACACCGATCACCTATACTGATGAAGGGCGCGCCTTGTTCAGCTTTGCGGTACCAGATTTTTGGTCGGTTCGTACTGGCGGCCCGCGTGAGGTCGATGACACCGAGCTGAACGATCCCCGCGCGGTTGCCCGAGTCATGGGGATCAAACCGGTAACGGATGACAACGTATGGATTGGATTTGTCTCGCCATCTGGTGTGTCATCCATCGACGGTGGCCTGCGATACCTTCAGGATATCGACAAGTTTCTAGTCAAAGATCCGATCGTTTCGGAAACAGTCGCAACCCAGATCGGAGGTCTGCCAGCGCGGGTTATCCGCGGTACCGGCACCCGTGATCGGCGGGGGATAAATTTTACGGCCACAGTGATTGACTTGCCGCGTGATCGCGTGGCTGTCGCAGTGGCCGTATTAAGAGACGGCGCCGATCCTGGCTATGTGGACGACCTGAATGCCGTATTCGCGTCATTCCGGTCGCTTCAGTGAGGAGGTTTGGATGACTCGAAAGCTGATGAAACGGTCGATCGCCGCGCTGGTATTCGGTTTGACCAGTATCACCTTGTCTGCCTGCGACGGCGTGACGGTTGGTGTGGGATACGGATATGATCCGTTCTATGACTCGATGCTTTGGAACGACTACTATCACGACGTTGATGTGGACATTGATGTAAATCGTCCACCGCAGGGTAAGCCTCCGGTCAAACCCAAACCTCCGGTCACCAAGCCCCCGGCGCGCCCACGCCCCCCTGTCGCCAAGCCCCCCGCACGTCCACCGGTTGCCCGGCCACCAGTTGCCCGGCCGCCTATTCACCGCCCGTCACCGCGGCGGCGCTGATGCGGATCAGGACAGCAATTCCGTCGTGATTTTCGCTGTTCCTTCAAGTGTCCTGTGAACAGGGCACTTGTCGGCGATTTCAAGCAGACGTGCGCGCTGATCCTGATCCAAGGGGCCCTCGAGCCGGATTTTGCGGCGGAACAGATCGACCTTGTTGTCAGTGATCAGACCCGCATCCTGTGCGTGGACCTTGTTATGGCAAACATCGACAGTGATGCCTGTTAGTGGCCAGCCCTTGCGCCGCGCATACATCCGGATTGTCATCGAAGTACAGGCTCCCAGACCCGATGACACAAAGCCATAGGGCGACATACCGCGGTCGGTGCCTCCATATGAGGCCGGTTCGTCCGCAACAGCATGATGCTTGGGGCCGGACTGAATGTCTTGCTGGAATCCGTTGGGATCGGCCTCTGTCACCCGCACTACGCCTTCGGGCGCACCCGGTGGTGGGGCAGGCGGGCGCAGCACCACATAGCGCGTAACCCAAGCCGCTATTACATCTGCAGCATATTCCGCATCTGCCGCGCGTGTAATCAGGTGATCAGCGTCGTCCAGCGTCACAAAGCTTTTGGGATGTTTGGCTGCCAGAAAGATCGCGCTTGCATTGTCAATACTAACCGTTTCGTCGCGTGGCGCATGAAGTATCAGCAGCGCGGCCTTCAGATCCGCAATCGCAGGGGTTAGCGCGGATTGGGCGATATCTTCGACGAACGCTTTGCCAATACGGAACGGGCGACCACCCAAAGTGACCTCGGCCGATCCCTTTTGTTGGATTTCCGACAGTGCGGCGTCGAAATGGTGCGAGACATGCCCTGGATCGGCAGGCGCGCCCAGCGTAACAACGGCCTTAACACTCGAAATACCAGCTCGGGCGCGCAGAACCGCTGCCCCTCCGAGAGAATGCCCGATCAGCAGAGACGGGGACATGTTCCGTCCAGCCAGATACCGTGAGGCGGCGATCAGATCCTCAACATTCGAGGTGAAAGTGGTGTTTGCAAATTCGCCGTCTGAATGACCCAAGCCTGTGAAATCAAACCGCAATACCGCGATACCCATTGCTGCCAGACGGGCTGCGATCCTGCGCGCGGCCGGGATATCTTTTGAACAGGTAAAGCAATGGGCAAACAATGCCGTAGCAAGGACAGGCCCGTCCGGCAGGTCGAGGCGTGCAGCCAGTTGGTGGCCGTCGTGACCGGCAAAGGTGATGCGTTCGGTGGGCATGGCAATTCCTTACGTCATGAGGTGCCTCAATATTGTGGCCGCCAGCGAGGGGTCTCAACCCCTATGTAAGAAGCGTCACGGGAAGGTGAGACTGGGTCAGGTGCAGGCGGAGTTCTGGTGCGATTGGTTGAATCAACTTTTGTGATGCGTTCCCAATCAAACATTCACTTTAATAAAGCGAACGCCACCCTCATCTTGAGCCTGTCGAACACAACCAGCCACGGAGGCAACAATGGTACATCTCACTTCTCAGCCACATGGCACAAATCTTCGAGTAGATTTACTGATCGCTATCGCCGTAACTGCGGTCGTCAGTTTTGCCGCGGGTCAGAACTGGACACAGCCGACATCTTTTGCCAGCGCGGAAATCGAGGACTGGCATGGGAACGTCAAACGGTCAAACTGGCCGAACTGAGGGGTCAGGCCAGCCCCATAAGCTGTGGGTCAAAGGGATAGGTGGAAAGGTTTTCATACCCATCCTCAGTGATCAGAACCTGATCTTCGAGTTTGATTGAGAAATCTCCACCTATCTCGCCAACCGCAGCTTCGACGCATAGAACCATGCCCGGTTCCAGCGGATAATCATAAGCGCCGGCGACGGCCTTGTCCGGATAGGCGACCAGAGGCCACTCGTCACACAGGCCAACGCCGTGCATCAGGCAGCCGTATTTCTGGTCCTGAAACTTGCTATCCAACCTATGGCTGTTGGCGGTCAGTTCAGGGATCATAACGCCGGGTTTCAGCATCTCCATATTTGTCATGATATGCTCATGCGCGTGCTGCATGGCATAGACCATATCCGGGCGGGGTTTCTCGTCCCCGATCCACCAAGTGCGCGAGATATCGATGCAGATGCCGTAAGACCCGATCAAATCGGTATCGAAGGCGATGATTTCATTCTTTTGCGTGATCCGGGGACCACATTCCTGAAACCACGGGTTGGTGCGTTGGCCTGAGGCCAGCAGGCGGGTTTCGATCCATTCCCCGCCGCGCCGGATGTTTTCGGCATGCAGAATGGCCCAGATGTCGTCTTCCGAGGTTCTTCCGTCTCCGACATTGGCGCGGGCGAATGCCTCCATCTCGGCGACCGAGGTCTCGCAGGCGTGATTGGCACAACGCATCGCCAGAATTTCGTCCGGGCCTTTCACGGCGCGGGACTTTTCAGTGACTTCCTCGCCTTCCATGATCTCGAACCCCTGGGCCTCAAGGGCGCGCAAACCGTGCAGCATGATCTTGTCCACGGCCAGCCGCTTGTTGCCGCCGCCATGCGCATCAATCAGCGCCCGCACTTCGTTCGAGAGCACATCCGCCGCAACATCGACCTTGTCGCCGCGATCGAAATAGAACAGGTCGGCGCCCGAACGTTGTTCCTTCACTAACAGGTTGAATTTGCTTAGAAAAGGTGAGTTTTTATAATCCCAGATCACCATATACCCGTCGGCACATAACAGCACCGCGCGGAAGGGGTTATGCGTGTTCCAGAGCTGCATGTTGGTGCTGTCTGTGGCGTATCGAATGTTCAGAGGATCAAACATCAACAAGCCACCATAGCCACGATCAACGATGGCCTTGGTCAGACGTTTCCACCTAAACTCACGCATCCTCTCAAGGTTCGGCAAGGACAGCCCGGCGGCTTCCCATTCGGCGAAGGCCAGCTGTGTGGGGCCGATCTCGATCCGGTCCAAATCATTGGGCGTGCCGTCCCCAAGCGCTGTGCCTTTGGTGGGGTCGATCTTGCGGATATCTCTATGGTGACGGTTCATAGTAGCCCTCCCTGCCTGTTTATCGAGCGTGAAGAAGCATTCTTTCAGCGTCTTGATAATTTGCGACCGCCATCCGTCGCTTTTTGACCGACAAGTCGAAGTGCCGATGTTAGGTCGGGTTCATGACGACCATTTTGCAGACCTCTACACCCTATGATCCTTTGAAACCCCGCCCGCTGCCGGGTATTCAGCCCGCCAGTATGGAAACTTGGTTGCATCAGGACGAAGCATTCGCGGCCCAGATGCAGTATCGGGAAGCGTTGCTGAAAGAGCGTCGCGCCGATGTTCTTGCGCTGGCGCCCGAAGCCGAACCAGCCGCACAAGAAGTCTTGGACCTGGTGTTGCAATATGCGTATCCCGGATGCTCAGACCTCGTCACGAGAGCCGATGGGCAGAAGGTCCAGATTGATCGGCAGGCCCCAATGGAAACCCTTTGCAGACTGGTGCAGGAGGATATCTGTATCTTGCAAAAACAAGGGGACGAACATGTTTTGACTGGCGCGGTTTTGTGTTTTCCAGCCAGTTGGCGACTGTCAGAAAAATTCATGCGTCCCCTGATCGACATCCATGTACCGGTCAACAGCTACGACGAAAGCATCGCGCGCCGTGTCCAGCGGTTGTTTGATGGAATTCAGCCCGATAAGCCGCTCTGGCGGTTTAATGCGCTGTGGTATGAGGATGCCGATCTGCATCAGCCTCGAAGCGCTACAGAACCGCGCCAGGTCAGTTCACCCGGAGCCGCACGCTATTTACGCAGCGAGAGGCAAACATTGTTGCGGCTGCCGAAAACGCGGGCTGTAGTTTTTTCGATCCACACCTATGTTCTTGAGGCTGGAAGCCTGCGCCAAAAAGAAAACCCCACCTGACGGCGGGGCTTCCTAGGAGGGTCTTATTGGAATTGGTCTACATGCCTAAAGCAGTAGCCACACCCGCAAAGGCACCGCTGGTGCTGAGCGCTGATATTGCAACCGAATAGGCAAGTACCTGAGTATTCAGGCGGAAATCTTCACCTCGGATCAGGTTGACGGCAGCCATCGAGGCTGCGATCGGGACCGACACGCTGGCCACGGCACCCGTAAGTCCCCAACTGGTAAGTCGCAGGATATCATTGGGTTTCTCGTGGTCGAGGGGGGGAGTGTCGGTCCGATCATCCGGTTTCTGCTCGATCGGTTCTGTCCGAAAAGCAATGCTAAGCAACTGCTCGTCTGACAGCTGGATTGGCCGCGCATGTGAGGTCTGCGTTTTGTTTCTTGGCTCATCCAGATCTTCTGTCTCCGTTAATTCAAGACCTGCAAACGGCCCGGAAACGGATTCGAAAATTTGTTTTCTGTCCCGCTGTTTAACGGGCGCCAGAGTGTCAAAAGCACTCATGAATTGTTCCATGGTCAGGACTGTATTCGGAGACAGCCATTCCACGCGCTGAGTCGCACAGATATCAACCATGCGATACAGGATCACAACAAGCATAAGCTCCGAGATCTCGCTGTCGTCCAGCAAGGCGGAAACAGGGGTAATTGTGACCGTCAACCGGTTTTCGGGCAGGGTCACCCGGGGTTTCGAGACGGTTCTCAAACCGGCCGCACGGTCCCGCCGTTCAAACCGGTCTTCTGTTTCAGCCAGTTGGGTATCCAGCGTAAGGCGCACGAGGTACTGACTTGAGACGATGCTCGCCTCGGTCGTGTTCAAGATCGTTTTGCGCTCAACAAGATGGCCGTAATCTTCCAGGGTTGCCGCCACGATGGCACCAAACCGCTCGATCGCGCCATTGGTCTTGCCTGTGAACTGCAGGCCGCCGTGATAGCTGTGCTTCGGAGTCACTGCGCATTCCTTTGTGCATTCCGTCAGATGACTCAAATTATCAACAGATAAGGGAAAGAATTGGGCGGAAATGGAAAAAAATGAGAAATCGGCAAGATTGATTACGCATTGGAAACCTAGGCATTTTAAGGGCTATTTAGCGTCTGTGGCGACAATGTGTCTGAATTGCGGTCGCCCTACATGACAGACCGACACAATCATCCGTCGATTCGAGCAGCCATGATTGCGATGGATTCTTGGTACACCGTCGCGGCATTCCACTGTTGAATGACCGCAAAATTCGGTTGGCCCGGTTGATATCCGCGTCCGGGCTTCCAGCCCTTTTTACGCAGGAAATTAGCGGTCGAGGCCAGCGCATCGGTCATGTTGTAGAAATCGACCTGACCGTCACCAGTGGCATCAACACCGTATTCCAAGGCATTGCCTGGCAGAAACTGTGTATGTCCCAGTTCACCGTGTTTGGCACCAACGGTGTTGGTCGTAATGCTGCCTTGATCAACCAGTTTCAGTGCTCCAATGGCGTGAGGGACAAAGAACTCGGATCGGCGACAATCGTAAGCCAAAGTAGTTATTGCTGACACAACCTGACTGTCGCCCATGAAATTCCCAAATCCTGTTTCCATTCCGTGGATAGCGATCAGGATGCCTGCTGGTACCCCATACTGACGCTCAAGCGTCGCATAGAACTGGGGGTTTCTGGCTTTGCGTTTGCGGCCTTGTGCAACGATGGTATCCGCGCCGCGGATCTGCATGAATTTATCCAGCGAATACCTAAAGCTCTTTTGGTTTCGGTCCGCGGCAATGGTTCTGGTGGCGTATTGGCTTTGGCTCAGCGCTTGCAGACCTTTCTTTTTCACACCAGCGCGCCGGGCCTGTTTGGCGAAATCCTGTTTCCAAGCCTCAAATCCGTTCCCGGTGTTGCCGCAGGGGGCCGCCGCCGCAAAACCCGGGAGAGAAAATGCCAGAATAAGAGCAAACCGAAACATCGTGTAATCCGATCCAATGAAATGACATAAGCAGCCTAGGCAGGTAAGCCGCGCCCGAAAAGGGGTTAATACAAGTCGAGTTCCCCGGTGCCCTTCAAGCTTTCGAACCACTCATCCGGCGTTTTGTCGATTTTAGCATGCTTGACCATCATAGCATTCATATTGGGGAGATCAGACGAATCCGGCCAGTTTTCAGGGTTCCACAGATCCGAGCGTATGACGCATTTGGGGCAATGTGCGAAAGCGGTCTCGACATGAATCAGAAGGGCCAGCTTAGGGGCGTGATCCTTCACCGCCAGACTGTTCAGCAGATCGGGGTCAGTACATATGCGTGCGGTTCCCCGGATGCGCAAAGTCTCCATCTTGCCGGGCACAAAGAAGATCACGCTGACGCGCGGGTCCAGGAGAATATTGTGAAACGTATCGGTCCGCTTGTTTCCGGGTCGGTCGGGAATGGCGATCAGATTATCCGAGACCACCCGGACAAACCCTTCGGGATCCCCCCGAGGAGAGATATCCAGATAGCCGCCGGGGTTGGCAGAGGCGATCAAGCAGAAGGTCGACTTGGCGATAAAGTCACGGCATATGCCGTCCAGCGCGGTCTGTTCCTTGGCGATGATCTGGGGAAGGGGCGCGCCAGTGATGCGTTCCAGCTCCTCTGTCGACGTGATGAAATCCGAAAATGGGGCGAATGCGGTTTCGGCTGACATGCGATCTCTCCTAACCGGGGTAACGGCAACTGTGAAAGATCGTGCCAAACGAAACAAGGGGCGCCCGGTGGACGCCCCTTTAGAATTTTCGACGAAAATTCTGGATCAGCAGCTGTAATACATGCCGTACTCAACCGGGTGCGGCGTGTGTTCGTAGGTTTCGACTTCGTCCATCTTCAGCGCGATGTAGCCGTCGATCTGGTCTTTGGTGAACACGTCGCCCTGCAGCAGGAAGTCGTGATCCGATGCCAGAGCTTCCAGAGCCTCACGCAGCGAGCCGCAAACGGTCGGGATGTCGGCCAGTTCTTCGGCAGGCAGATCGTAGAGGTTCTTGTCCATGGCTTCGCCCGGATCGATCTTGTTCTTGATGCCGTCCAGACCGGCCATCAGCAGAGCGGCAAACGCCAGATAGGGGTTCGCTGCCGGATCGGGGAAGCGGGCCTCGACGCGCTTGGCTTTCGGGCTTTCAGTCCACGGAATACGGACACAACCCGAACGGTTACGAGCCGAGTAAGCACGCAGGACGGGGGCTTCAAATCCGGGGATCAGACGCTTGTAGCTGTTGGTCGCCGGGTTGGTGAAGGCATTCAGTGTCTTGGCGTGCTTCAGGATACCACCGATGAAGAACAGTGCCTCGTCCGACAGATCAGCATACTTGTCGCCAGCAAACAGAGGCTTGCCGTCCTTCCAGATCGACATGTTCACATGCATGCCGGTACCGTTGTCGCCTGCGATTGGCTTCGGCATGAAGGTCGCCGATTTGCCGTATGCATGCGCCACGTTGTGGATGATGTATTTGAACTTCTGCAGCTCATCTGCCTGTTTGGTCAGGCTGTCAAAGATCAGGCCAAGCTCGTGCTGGCACGACGCAACCTCGTGGTGATGCTTGTCGACCTTCATGCCCAGACGCTTCATGGTCGACAGCATTTCCGAACGCAGATCCTGGGCTTCGTCGATCGGGTTGACCGGGAAGTAACCGCCCTTAACCCCCGGGCGGTGGCCCATGTTGCCCATTTCGTATTCGGTGTCGGTGTTCCAGGATGCATCAGTTGCATCAACTTCGTAAGATACTTTGTTGATGCTGTTCGAAAAACGCACATCGTCGAACAGGAAGAATTCTGCTTCGGGGCCCATATAGGCCACGTCGCCGATACCGGTTGCTTTCAAGTAGGCTTCGGCTTTCTGGGCGGTGCCGCGCGGGTCACGCTCATAAGCTTCACCGGTGTCGGGCTCGACAACTGAGCAATGCACGCAGATGGTTTTCTCTGCGTAGAACGGATCGACATAGGCGCTGTTGGTATCGACCATCAGTTTCATGTCCGAGGCTTCGATGGACTTCCAGCCAGCGATGGAAGAGCCATCGAACATGAAGCCTTCTTCGAGGAAGTCTTCATCTACCTGATCGGCCACCAGGGTGACGTGCTGCAGTTTGCCGCGCGGGTCAGTGAAGCGGACGTCGACATATTCGGCGCCTTCGTCCTTGATTAGCTGAAGAACTGCGTCCTTGCTCATTCTCTTGATTCCTCTGAATTGAAGATTTGGTCTTGTTACAGTGCGTCCGAACCGGTTTCGCCGGTACGGATGCGAATTGCTTGTTCGACGGGTGAGACAAAGATCTTGCCGTCGCCGATCTTGTCGGTTTTGGCGGCGGAAACGATGGCTTCGATGGCGGCATCGACCAGATCGTCGTCCAGCACAACCTCGACCTTCACCTTGGGCAGAAAGTCGACCACATATTCCGCGCCGCGGTAAAGTTCAGTGTGACCTTTCTGACGGCCAAACCCCTTGACCTCGATCACGCTGAGGCCCTGGACTCCGACGTCCTGCAGCGCCTCTTTCACTTCGTCCAGTTTGAACGGCTTGATGATCGCTTCGATCTTCTTCATACCGGGCTCCCTTTAACTCTTGTCAGGATGGCACTGACCACGTCTAAGATCGGGCGGCAATGTGAATGAGAAAATGGCGATGCCGGGTTGCATGGAAATTGGATGGCCGGTGAAATTTTGAACAGTTTGCACAAAAAATAGTCGAAATTGAATCGCGCGAGGGTTCAGCATGACAGACTTACTGACTGCAGCACAGATGCGGGCGATCGAACAAGCGGCCATTGAGTCCGGTGATGTGACCGGTCTTGAGCTGATGGAACGGGCTGGGCAGGGTGTTGTCGAGGCGATTTTCGAGGAGTGGCCAGAGTTGGACAAGCGAGGGGCCAGCCCCTCGCGTTCCCTGACGTATCCGCGGCCAGATGAAGAGGATCCGTTGCGGGCAGTTGTCTTGTGTGGGCCAGGAAACAACGGTGGGGACGGGTTCGTCGTGGCCAGGCTTTTGCGGGAGCAAGGGTGGGAGGTCGCGGTGTTTCTGTATGGCGACCTAGAGAAGCTGCCGCCGGATGCGCGGGTGAATTATGAGCGGTGGCTGGAGCTGGGTGAAGTTTCTAAGCTTACCCTGCCGACACCGACCAAACGTGAAGTTTCCAAGTTGGAGAAACACGCAGCCCGGCCGTCAAGTTCGCAAGGCCCTGATTTGATATTGGATGCTTTGTTTGGAACAGGGCTAATACGTCCGATTGGTGGATTGAAACCTGCTCTTGCCAAGCTTCAGATAGGTTCAGAGGCGGATGCCGATCCGTGGTGGCCGCGCGTCGTTTCGGTCGACATTCCGTCTGGTCTTTGCGCTGATAGCGGTAGGATTCTGGGGGACGAAGGTGTAATTGTTGGCGCCCACCTAACAGTGACGTTTCATAGCAAAAAGCGTGGACATCTTCTGGACGTAGGGGCCCAGTTCTGTGGAAAGACCGTCATAGTTGACATTGGGTTGTCTTCGCCAAGCGATCTCGGTTCGATCTCGCGCAAGTCTTTGGCTGATCTGCATAGCGAGCGACGTTTGAGGAGAGTGCTGTCTCAATTGGTAGATGAAAGTGGATTGCCACAGAATCTCAGCAAGGCTTCGTTTGGGCACAAATACTCGCACGGCCACGCCTTGATCATGACCGGAGGCCCCGGCAAAACCGGTGCTGCGCGGCTGGCAGCGCGGGGGGCGCTGCGGATTGGGGCGGGGCTGGTGACTCTGGGCGTGCCTCCTGCGGCTCAGATGGAGGTTTCGGTGCAAGTGACGGCGGTCATGTTGCAGCGGGTCGAGAGCGCGGATGGTCTGTCGAAAATCCTAGAGGATGAGCGGCTGAATGCTCTGTGTCTCGGCCCCGGTCTAGGGCTGGACCGTGCGCGCGATCTGGTGCCGGTTGCGTTGGCTGCGGAGCGCGCAACGGTTCTGGATGCTGACGCACTGACGGCTTTCGCGGATGATCCTGCAGCCCTGTTTGGGATGCTGCATGAAAACTGTGTTCTCACCCCGCATGGCGGCGAGTTTGCGCTGTTGTTCCCGGACATTGCGGAAAAACTGAAGGCGGTTCCCATCAAGGGTCCGGCCTATTCCAAAGTGGACGCCACCCGAGAGGCTGCCGGGCGGGCAGGGTGCGTGGTTCTGTTCAAGGGACCCGATACCGTGATTGCGGATCCGAACGGCCGATGCTCAGTGAATTCGGCCGTTTATGAACGTGCGGCGCCCTGGTTGGCGACAGCCGGGGCCGGGGACGTGTTGGCGGGGTTTATCACCGGGTTGCTGGCGCGGCGGTTCTCGCCCTTGCAGGCCGCGGAAACTGCGGCATGGCTGCATGTGGAATGTGCGCGATCTTTCGGGCCGGGGTTGATCGCTGAAGATTTGCCCGAACAGTTGCCACGGGTTTTGCGGGAAGTGGGTTCTTAATCGTCTCGGCGAAAATCCGCCGCTGCAGTATTCGATGTCCCAAAATGAGCGTATGATGAAATTCAGGTCAGGCGTCAGTATTGCGGCAAGCGGTCTGGGTGACTTGGATGACATATATTCTATCGTTTTGAAGTAGATCAAATTAACACCCTTCAGCTGCGGTTATATTCGCACAAGATGCGCGAGCTGAATGGGCCCGAGACAGGGGATCATAGAGAAATCGCGCACAAGCGAGCAGTGCCCGTAAATGGATCCATTATGGTGAATGACTATGACCCAGAAAGTATCAATAAGCACGATTGCGACCTGCCTGACCGCTGCATCGGCCATCCCAGCAGCGGCAGAGCTTAGATATAACAATAACAGCGGCGGTTATGTTGAGCTATATGGCCAGTTTAACCCCGTCATTGTCTCGGTTGACGACGGCGATGAAACGGAAACCCGTTTGCTGGACAATGATCTGTCAAACAGCCGGGTCGGGCTGTTCTTGATGCAACCCTATGGCAGCAATGAGTTTACCTTCCGGTTCGAATCCGGTCTGGGCCTGCCCAGCACGGGGAGCGCCAATCAGGATGGGACAAACACCGATGGCTGGAACCGCGAAGATATTCGGCATGTCGATTTTGCGCTGAAGGGGGGCTTTGGTAAGTTCTCTGCCGGGCAGGGCAGCATGGCCTCGGACGGGGCGGCAGAATCCGATCTGTCCTATGTTGGTACCGCGCTCTATTCCTTTACCAACGATGAGAACGGTGCATTTTTCTACCGTGAGGCTGATGGTATGCTCAGCGGCATTACCGTTGGTGACACCTCTGATAACTTCGATGGATCACGGCGCGGGCGCATTCGCTATGACACGCCGGATTTCAATGGGTTTTCAGCAGCCATAGCCTATGGTCAAAACATCCTGTCCAGCAGCGATGACGATGATTACTACGATGTGTCGGTGTCCTATGGAAATACCTTATCCAACGGGGTGGAGATTGCTGCATCCCTCGCCTACGCCGTGCGCGATTACGATAGCGGATCCGGGGAGAGAAAAGACACAATCGGGTCCGCCTCGGTTCTGCTGCCCAGTGGTTTCAGCGTAACCGCAGCTTTGGGTACAAGAGATGACACTTCCAGCGGTGCCAGTGACCCGAATTATTGGTATGCGAAGCTTGCGTATGAAGACGATTGGGTGTCATGGGGTAAGACTGGTATCGGCATCGACTATTTCGACGGATCTGATTTCTCGATCGACGGCTCAAGTACGAAGGCCTGGGGTATTGCTGTCGTACAGCGCATCGACAGTATCAATACCGATGCCTATTTGAAATACCGTAACCATGATTTCGATGACACCACGAGTTTCGATGACAACGAGGCTTGGGTGCTGGGTGCGCGCTGGAAGTTCTGATCCCGCGAACAATTCCTCAAGAACGCTCCGGTCAGGTCCGGGGCGTTTTTTTGGTCAAATCGGCGGCAAAACAAGGCTGATCCGGGCTTTGCCCCTTGCACGCGGGCGGCTGGGCAAATAGAAGGCCTCAAATTTGCCCGGCGCGCCGTTTTGCGCGCCCCGAATCCTATGGGGACTACCATAATGCAGGTTACCGAGACGCTGAACGAAGGTCTGAAACGCGGCTATAACATTGTCGTATCCGCAGCTGAGCTGGACGACAAAGTTAACGAGAAACTGGTCGAAGCACAGCCTGAAGTCGAGATGAAGGGCTTCCGCAAAGGCAAGGTACCGATGGCACTGTTGAAAAAGCAGTTCGGTCAGCGTCTGCTTGGCGAGGCGATGCAAGAAAGCATCGACGGTGCAATGAACCAGCATTTCGAAGACAGCGGTGAGCGTCCGGCACTTCAGCCTCAGGTGAAGATGACCAATGAGGATTGGAAAGAAGGCGACGACGTACATGTCGAGATGTCTTATGAGGCCCTGCCTGCCATCCCTGAGGTCGACCTGAAATCGGTTGAATTGGAAAAGCTGGTTGTCAAAGCCGATGACGCGGCCGTTGAAGAAGCGCTGGGCAACCTGGCCGAAACTGCGCAGGATTTCAAATCCCGCCGCAAAGGCTCGAAAGCCAAGGACGGCGACCAGATTGTGTTCGATTTTGTCGGCAAGGTTGATGGCGAAGAGTTCGAGGGCGGATCCGCTGAAGACTATCCGCTGGTTCTGGGTTCCAACAGCTTCATCCCCGGTTTTGAAGAGCAGCTGGTTGGCGTAAAGGCCGAGGAAGAAAAAGACGTAAACGTCACCTTCCCCGAAGAGTACGGTGCCGAGCATCTGGCCGGCAAAGACGCTGTGTTTACCTGCACCGTCAAGGATGTGAAAGAACCCGTCGCCGCCGAGATCAACGACGAGCTGGCCACCAAATTTGGTGCAGAAGACTTGGAAGCGCTGAAAGGCCAGATTTCAGAACGTCTGGAAGCGGAATATAGCGGTGCTTCGCGGGCGGTGATGAAGCGTGCTCTGCTGGACGCATTGGACGTGAAGGTTTCGTTTGATCTGCCACCGTCGCTGGTAGATGCCGAGGCCAAGCAGATCGCACACCAGCTGTGGCACGAAGAAAACCCGGAAGTGGAAGGCCACGACCACGATGAGATCGAGCCGACCGACGAGCACAACAAGCTGGCCGAACGCCGCGTGCGTCTTGGCCTGTTGCTGGCCGAGCTGGGCCAGAAGGCAGAAGTTGAAGTCACCGATGCCGAGATGACCCAAGCGATCATGAACCAAGCGCGCCAATACCCTGGTCAGGAACGCCAGTTCTTTGAGTTCGTGCAGCAGAACGCTCAGATGCAGCAGCAACTGCGCGCGCCGATCTTCGAAGACAAAGTCATCGACTATATCGTCGAGCTGGCCCAGGTTGCGGATAAAGAAGTCAGCAAAGACGACCTGCAGAAAGCCGTAGAGGCATTGGAAGAGGAGTAATCCTCTTCTGCCCATAGAATTCTTATGGGCACAAAAAACGGAGCCGTCTGAAAAAGACGGCTCCGTGTGGGTGGCTTTATGCTATGAGGTGAGGGGGTCAGGCCTCATGAGCAAAAGCACGGGGGGTCCTTAGTAGAGCAGTTTTCTGCTCTGGGGTGAACCGATCCGAAACTGCTTCGATCAGGTTCAATACAGCTTCGGCTTCGGCTTTTGTGGTTGCCGAATTCATCTGTTCGACAAAGTATTTTTCCATCTGGCTTAGTGGTTGGTGGTCGTAATTCGCCACACCTGTATCTGCCGGTGTTTTGTTTCTGGCATACAGATCTATTGCCTGCTCGTCCGTCAGGAATACATCGTGAGCGATGTTCGCATATTCCCGAATTCCGGAAATTCTCTCATCTGAGCAGTCCATCAAAGCGGCCATGGCTACGACTTTACCCATGGGCTTAGCACTGCCGAGGTAGTCATAAGGCGCGTTACCGGACCTTTGCAGAACGCGGTTCATAACTGGATCAATCACCGCGATCGAGTCAAGAACGCCAGCCGCTTTGGCATATTCGAAAGAGCCAATCATAACTTCGCTGGTCACATAGGATACAGAATTTTCACCGCGCCCTCGGCCCAGTTTTTTAGTATCGACACAGAACCGGGTGGCTTCCCAGACTTGCGCGCTCCGAATTGGAGGTTCTCCATCCAGGATCGAATGGAAAACATCGGACAGCATATGCGGTCCTTTGGTTTGCAGTAGTCTCATGCACCCGACAACGTCCCCCTCGTCGTCGATGCTGACTACATGTGCTGGATGCAGATCATCGAAGTGGTCGCGCTCGCGCCCATCCTCAATATTGACCTCCCAACCAAGGCGATCGCCGAAAACACGAGCGCGCAGTTTGAACATGTCATCCAAGACATCTTTGAACTTATGTTGATTAATACCATCAATAACGATGATCATTTCCATCCCCCTACAGTCTGGTTACCGTAGGGATTAGGTTAACCAAGAAATAAGCGCAGACTATTAGGGATTTCCCGTAGAAGTGCTTTTTTTTGATTAACCAGGGGCAATTAGGCCCAGGCCGATCGCACGACCAATAGCCTGTGAGGTGGTCAGTGCGCCCAACTTTTCACGCCCGGACCGCATATGAACTTCGACGGTACGGTGTGAAATGGACAAAATATCACCGATATCTTGTTGCGACTTTCCGTCAGCTACCCATTGGAGGATTTCCTGTTCGCGTGTGGACAGCGTGGGCAGGTAAAGAGCTTTGGCCAGCAAGCCGGATTGCATAACAGTATCGTGGGCTTGAACGGCAGCAAGTTGCAGATCACCCATGACATGTTTCTTTAGCTTATCCCATTCGGAATCCGAACAGTCCCGGGTAACGTTTAACAGTCCGCATTCACCATAAGGTCCTCGAACAGGAACTGTTAACCCTCTGGAACTAATGCCAAAATCATGGGCGTCACGAAATACCGCGTTGAACTTCTCGTCCTGATCAAAGCGTCCCCAATCAACGGGTGCAATGCTTAGGACAGATTGATAAAGCGTCGGATCGAAGTGATGAAAGCCCTGGCTGCCATAGTGGATTTTCCACTCATCAGGATAGTTTGCATAGCCCTGCACATCACCTTTCACAGGGTTAAAGGTGGCATAAGACGCATAGTCGAAGCCAAGCTCTTCGCAGACGGCGTTTATAACGTCAGCGGCCGACTTCTCTGTGTGGTCGACCGCGGCCAAATCTATAAGTTTCACCTGTCCAACCCTTGTGGCGGCATATCTCTCCCCCAAGACATGCCAGACTTGTCCTTAGGGGTATACGTTGCGTCAACCACAGGGCATTGTGCAAGCAAATTGTTCGCCTTGTGTAGTCATATTGCGATGTAATGGCAACAGAATGGTCCGAAACAGCATGTCTCAGATGATTCGTTTCGGGGTAAATCCGGTTATTCCGGACGTAGCCCTGTTTCGACCAGCATCCCACGTGCCTTGGCTTCGGGATAGAACCCTTTTGCGTAAAGGAATATGGAGCGTTGCTGGTCGCCGTCGGACAATAGCCAAGCGCCCCGCAGATATTTCCCGGCAAATTCGAGATTTGTGTCTGCATCCAAAAGGCCTTTGGCGTTTCCAGTATATCCCATTGAACGAGCTGTGGCCGGCAGGATTTGCAGCAAGCCATAATAGGGCCGATTCACAGCCCAAGGTCGGTGGGTGCTTTCGCGAATTGCTAGCTTGTGCACCAGTTCGCGCGGCACTTCGTAGTGGTCGGCCCATTTGTTTATGGAGGCCCGCAGTTCCGGTGTTTCGTTGGGATAGAGCGGAGGATCAAACGTGTTCTGGGTTGGGGTATCGGGCCCTCCGCACGCCGCAAAGGGTGCAATTAACAATAATGCCAATACACTGCGGCGCAGAAGAAATGTCATTGATCGTCTCCGAATAGTTATTATGCGATGATAGGAAACCTATTGATGACCGCAAGCAAAGGCCGGGGCCCAAGCTGGATTTCGCCGGGCGGAGGCATAAAAAAGGCCGCACAGATCGTGCGGCCTTTCTTGTTCAATTCGAAACCCGAGGATCAGGCTTTAGCTTCGTCTTCTTCGGCCGAAGCATCCTGAGCAACCAGATCGTCGTCGTCGGAAGCGGCGGACCCGATATCGTCGAACAGCTCGGCGATTTCGAATTCTGCGGCGGCTTCTTCTTCGGCGGCCAGTTCCTGAATCGATTTGCCAGATGCCTGTAGTTCGGCTTCTTCTTGCGAACGAGCAACGTTCATTTCGATTTTCACTTCAACCTCGGGGTGCAGTTTAACTGCGACTGTGTGCAGACCCAGGTCCTTGATCGGTGCGATCAAGGCAATCTGCTTCTTGTCGACAGTGAAACCTGCTTCGGTAGCGGCGTCTGCGGCGTCACGCGGGGTGACCGATCCGTACAGTGCGCCGGCATCCGAGGCCGAGCGAATCACGATGAATTGCTGTCCGTCCAGCTTTTCAGCCAGCGCTTCAGATTCTTTCTTGGATTCCAGGTTGCGGGCTTCAAGCTGCGCTTTCTGGGCTTCGAACGACGCGATGTTGGCGTCCGATGCGCTCAGCGCTTTGCCCTGAGGCAACAGGAAGTTGCGGGCATAACCGGACTTGACGTCAACGACGTCGCCCATCTGACCCAGTTTCGCAACGCGTTCCAGCAGGATAACTTGCATGTCAGTATCTCCTTACTTAACGGCGTAGGGCAGCAGGGCGAGGAAGCGGGCGCGCTTGATAGCACGGGCCAGTTCACGCTGCTTTTTCGCCGAAACGGCGGTGATGCGCGAAGGTACAATCTTGCCACGCTCAGAGATGTAACGCTGCAGCAGACGAGTGTCTTTATAGTCGATCTTCGGCGCGTTCTCACCCGAGAACGGGCAGACCTTGCGGCGGCGGAAAAATGGTTTTGCGGCCATGGTTTAGTGTCCTTTCTTCAGGCGTTAATCAACGGCGCTCGCGGCGGCCTTCGCGCTCGTCGCGCTTCTGCATCTGGACCGAAGGGCCCTCGTTGTGCTCGTCGACCTTGATGGTCAGAACGCGCATAACGTCGTCATGCAGGCGCATCAGGCGTTCCATTTCCTGAACGGCGCCAGCGGGAGCGTCGGTCTTGAGGAAGGAATAGTGACCCTTGCGGTTCTTGTTGATCTTGTAGGCCATCGTCTTGACGCCCCAGTACTCGCTGTCGATGACGTTGCCGCCATTGTCAGCCAGAACGGTGCCGAAATGTTCGACGAGGCTTTCTGCCTGCGCGTTGGACAAATCCTGACGCGCGATCATTACATGCTCATATAGTGGCATGTGCACTCCTGTTTCTATCAAGGCGCATTTCATAGGCGGGGCCGTTTCGTCCTTCGCGACCCTGCCACGAGAGGCTGCGCGATTCATATCGTTTGCGAAGGATGGCCCGATATACACGTTTGTACGCTGGGGGCAAGGCCTGCCACAGATGCCTTTGTGAAGTCGCGCTATTTCCTCTGCGCTGCCCAATTCCTGACGCTTTTCGGCTCAAAGTTGTTTTGTATACCGGAAATTAACCGGACTGACAAAAGTTGGAACGGCAACCTGAGAAACAGGGTACTGAAAATGACCGCGATTAACACAAATACCTTCGAGAAATCCGCCACAGGCGTAAGTTTTGAAAAGTCAGTGCCGGTGCTCATTAGCTTTGCACCAAATTGGAAAGCTCGGATGGTTCTGGCCCGTGTGGCTGGTGCGCTACTGATAGTTTCTGCCTTTTCCATGTGGTTGATGCCCAGCACGGCAATGGCCGCTGAAGTCTGGCCGATCAAATTGGCGGCTTCTCTGATGTTCCTTCTGGTAGGTGTCAGCCTTCTGACCATCGAAGTTCTGGACGCGCGTCCTGATGCGTATTTTGACCCGATCCGCCGCGAGGTCCGGGTATTGCAAAAGAATGAAAATGGCCGCCCGCAGACAGTTTTGCGCCGGAGCTATGACAGCCTGGGTGGTGCCCGTTTCATTGAAGACCAGATCGAGTTGTTCGATGTGGACGGCAGCTTGTTGATGAAATTGCCGCTTGAATCGGCGGATGTCAGCCGAGCGCTCAAAGGTCAACTTAGCGGAAGTGTAACAATTTTCGCCTGAGTTTTATTCTGTTCAATTAAGAACAGATATTGTGAAATAATATTACTTGTGTGCTGCCCTAGGGCAGCACATTTTCGTTGTCGAGCAACCCAAGAGGTTTGCATCTACAAAATTGCGGAGATTATCATGAAATCCACCCTTCTTGCAGCAGCGCTCGCGGTTTCGGCCACAACGGCATTTGCCGGCGCCGAAAAATACGTTCTGGACTCAAGCCACAGCCAGGTTCTTTTCAGCTATAACCACCTTGGCTTCTCGACCACCCATGGCATGTTCTCGGGGTTTGAAGGCGAGATCATGTTCGATCAGGAAAACCCGGCTGCATCCAGTGTTACAGTATCCATGCCAGTGGTTGAGATGATTACCGGTTGGAAGCCACGTGAAGACCACTTTATGTCCGAGGATTTCTTTGGTGTGACCGAAGGAGAAATGGTGACCTTTACCTCTACTAGTATCGAAGTCACGGGCGAAAACACTGCCAACATCACTGGCGATCTGACTATGAACGGCGTGACCAAATCGGTTGTTCTGGATGCCAAGCTGAACCAAGTGGGTGAACATCCTATGGCAGGAAAGCCCTGGGCCGGTTTCGACGCCACCACCACCTTGGTGCGTAGTGAGTTCGACCTTGGTCAGTTCGCGCCATTCGTAAGTGACGAAGTCGAACTTCAGATTTCAGTCGAAGCCCAGAAGGCCGACTAATACCATTGCAACGAGTTGAAACGAGGCCGCCGGAGTAACCCTTCGGCGGCCCATTTTTTTAGTTGCCACGTTTTGCTGTAAGATCAACTGATACTGTAACAGCAAAACCCAGCGAATCCTCGGTCGACTGCGAAGTGCCGATGTCGAAATCCAGCCGGTTCAGTTCAAGCTGTCCTGAAATAGCTGCGCTGTCATCCTGAAGGTCGAGAGTAAATGGCAACACTACGTCCACACTCTTGTCGCGAATGGTCAACGCGCCGCGCGCTTCGTACCCGTCCTCAGTTTTGAAGAGATCAGCTTTGAATTGAGCGGTTGGAAATTGCGCACTGTCGAAGAAATCAGCACCCATTGCCTGATCTGTGACTGTCCCGAGCTTGAGCGACGTTATCGCGATTGTGACATCTGCTGATCCTGCTAGGCCCGGCGTGGGCGGATCTTCGAAAGCGATTGCAGCGGTCCAATCGGAAAAGCTGCCGGTTACCGGGCTGCCCAGCTGGGTGATGGTAATGCTTAGATTGCCTTCCTGGACGTTCCAGTCGGACTGTACCTGGGTCAGTTCTGCGACCTCTGTGCTAGCTGTAGATTGGTGGTCAAACGCGCCGATTGACCATCCTCCGACCAGAACGGCACCCCAAATGGCCAAAGAGGCCAATGCGGGCGTCATTGAATGGCTTTGCTCTGGCGGTTCCGGTGCATCCGAGGCGCCCGGCATCATTCGACGCAGCGTGCTGTCTTTGTCGATAATGTGGTGTTTTAGCGCCCCGGCGACGTGCAGCGCGACTGACCCGGCCAGTGTCCAGACGAACAGCCAATGCAGGCTTCCGGTCAGCTCTGCCAGAAACTCGGATTTTGGTATAAGGGGTAGGTCCTGTCCGAAGGGCCACAAAATCGGAGCGAAACCTTCGGCGGCAGCGTGATGGGTCCAACCGGTCAGTGGGGCCAGAACCAAAGATGCGTAAAGCAGCCAATGCACGGTTTCAGCTGCAAAGGCCTCGGGCTTGTTCTCGGCGTTCAATAGGCCGGGTTTGGTCTGCGTTATCGCCCACAAGATACGCGCGAGCGCGACGAAGAAAACAGTGACCCCGACGGTTTTATGGAGAGAAAAGAGGCTGGCGGCGCGTGCAATGTCATCTTCGGTTGTGGCTATAGCAGGATCATAAATCGCATGAGCCAATCCGTTGGCGACCCACCCCAGAGGGAATGCGGTGAAGATAAGTAACGCGGTCAGCCAGTGAAAAGTTTTGGTTACGCTTCCATAGCTTGAGAAGGTGTTTGACGAAGGCATCTGAGGCTCCGGAAGGTGGATCGTATGCAACAACCTACCGCTACAAGCCTAGGACACAATAGCAAGGGATGCACAGAGCCGGTGCCAAAGTGCAGAGATCAGGCAAAGCTTGTGCCGCGCGGTCTGTCGGTTTACACCCCGCGGCAACCTAACGTCATCCAAGAGGTTGCAATGACACGAGCATTTGTTTTCCCGGGGCAAGGTGCCCAGACTATCGGTATGGGTAAGGCTCTGGCCGAGGCCTATCCGGCTGCACAGGCTGTATTCGACGAGGTGGACGAGGCGCTCGGGGAAAAGCTGAGCGATCTGATCTGGGAAGGTGATATTGCGGACCTGACCCTAACCCAGAACGCGCAGCCAGCGCTAATGGCGACCTCGATGGCTGCGATGCGAGCCCTGGAGGCCAATGGGATTTCGATTGCGGATGCTGGTTTTGTCGCTGGGCATTCGCTGGGGGAATACTCCGCGCTCGCTGCGGCAGGGGCATTGTCGGTCGCTGATACGGCGCGCCTTTTGCGCACCCGCGGGCAAGCGATGCAGAGTGCGGTTCCCGTTGGAGAGGGCGCAATGGCCGCTATTCTTGGATTGGATCTTGATGCTGTGCGCGCTGTTGCAGACCAAGCTGCCCAGGGTCAAGTTTGTCAGGCTGCCAATGACAATGATCCCACACAAGTCGTGGTATCAGGCGCAAAGGCTGCTGTGGAACGCGCCGCCGAAATCGCCAAAGAAAAAGGCGCCAAGCGCGCGGTCATGTTGCCCGTCAGCGCACCTTTCCACTGTGCATTGATGCAACCTGCAGCTGATGTCATGGCCGAAGCCCTGGCAAATGTCGAAATCAAAGCTCCTGCCGTGCCACTGGTTGCCAATGTGCGGGCCGAGGCTGTCACAGATCCCGATCTGATCCGTGGGTTGCTGATCGAGCAGGTCACAGGTTCGGTTCGCTGGCGCGAAAGCGTACTGTACATGGTTGCGCAAGGCGTGAGTGAAACTTGGGAAATCGGGGCGGGCAAAGCTCTGTCCGGTATGATTCGCAAAATTGACCGTGCGATCGTTGGTAAAGCTGTCGGTACGCCTGATGACGTGCAGAATGTGACTCAGGCCGAATCGTAAGACACCGAGCATCAAGAGGAAGACCGAATGTTTGATTTGACAGGTAAGAATGCACTGATCACCGGTGCATCGGGCGGGATCGGTGGCGAAATTGCGCGAAGTTTGCATGCAGCCGGTGCAACTGTGGCTTTGTCTGGAACGCGAGTTGAGCCGCTACAGGCTCTGGCCGAAGAATTGGGTGAACGCGCCCATGTTCTGCCCTGCAACCTGAGTGATGCCGAGGCGGTGACAGCCCTTCCGAAGCAGGCTGCTGAGGCAATGGGATCGGTTGATATTCTGGTGAATAATGCCGGGATCACGCGAGACAATCTGTTCATGCGCATGTCCGATGAGGAATGGCAGAGCGTGATCGACGTCAACCTGACATCTACTGCCCGGCTGTGCAAAGGCGTTTTGAGGGGCATGATGAAAGCGCGCTGGGGCCGGATCATTAATATCTCATCGGTGGTGGGTGCGACAGGGAACCCGGGACAGGCCAACTATGCTGCATCCAAAGCAGGCATGGTGGGCATGACCAAATCGTTGGCCTATGAGGTTGCCAGCCGTGGAATCACCGCCAATGCGGTGGCACCCGGTTTCATTACGACTGCGATGACCGACAAACTGACCGAGGATCAGAAATCTGGGATTTTGACGCAGGTTCCTGCCGGTCGTATGGGTGACCCCTCGGAAATTGCTGCGGCTGTGCTGTATCTTGCAAGTGCCGAAGCCGGATATGTTACCGGAACCACCTTGCATGTGAACGGCGGTATGGCCATGTTGTGAGCGCGGATCGAGGTGGGCGCGAAAGCGTTTGCCTCGGGCGTTGTCTGTGTTATAGGCGGCGCACATATGCAGGGGCTGGCCGGATGGTCAACCTTCTACTTACCCGGTAATCGGGGACCTAAACCGCCCAGAACGGGCACATCAAGGCCAGCCTGAGCGGGCAAGGGCAGAACCGGGCACTATGCCCTGAAATGAAATGAGGAATAGACATGAGCGACGTCGCAGATCGCGTTAAAAAGATCGTTGTTGAGCACTTGGGTGTTGAAGAAGATAAAGTGACCGAAAACGCGTCCTTCATCGACGATCTGGGTGCAGACAGCCTGGACACTGTTGAACTGGTTATGGCCTTCGAAGAAGAGTTCGGCATCGAGATTCCTGATGACGCAGCCGAAACCATCCAAACGTTTGGCGACGCCGTCAAATTCATCTCTGAAGCGTCTTAAGACCTTCTTTATCCGCTAAAACGGCGCTTCCGGGCAACGGAGGCGCCGTTTTTTTTGCCCAGCCGGAATTCGCGCTTGCCAGATAGCTATTGACCCGCAACCATTTACGCGAGGCAGGAAATTCTGAGCGGGCAGGGCATGCTACGATCCACCCCGATGATAAATACGGCACGTCTGATGCTTTGCGCTATGCGTCCCGACGACTTTAGTCGTTACGCTGAGATTTGGCGGAACCCTTGTGTTGTGCGCCATCTTGGCCGGGAACCGTTATCGCGGGGCGAAGCGTGGGAATCCTTTCTGAGGAATGCCGGCCACTGGCAGATGGCCGGTTTTGGCCAATGGGCCGTCTTTCGACAGTCGAATCGTCAGATGATAGGTCAAGCAGGCTTTTTCTATCGTAACCGAGGGTTAGGCGACGACTTCGACAGCTTTCCCGAGGCCGGATGGCTATTGGCACCAGAAGCCCAGGGGCAGGGATTTGGTCTTGAAGCGGCTCAGGCCGCACATGACTGGTTTGACAGAATAATGCCTGGACCACTGGTTTCCCTGATTGATGCTGAAAACCACGCGTCGCAGAATCTGGCGGCAAAGCTTGGTTATGAGCTCATGGCCGAGCGCGACTATATGGGAAGTCAGGTGAACCTGCTGAAAAGAAACGGGCCGCCCAAACTGGCTTAACCTTTCTCTTTGATCGTGCCGCAAATTGCCTTTGGTTTGCCGAAACTGGAAATTCTCGCCGATAGGGTTGAGGGTATGGTATCCTTTATTGACGTTGCGATTGAGCGGAGGAGCAAGCTCATGAGGATTTACCCTACGATGGAACTGCAGAACGGCCGCTGTGTCACACTGGACAAGGGTCGTCTGGATGAGGCCATGATTTGGCACGTGAATCCCGCAGAAACGGCACGCAGTTGGGCCGATGCTGGAGCCGAGTGGATGCACTTGACCGATTTTGACGCGATTGAAGGGCGCGATACCAATTCGGAGTTGGTTGAAGAGATCATCCGTTCTGCCGAAATCCCTGTGCAGTTGGCAGGTGGTATGAGATCGCGCGAGCAAGTCGAGCATTGGATCGACAAGGGCGCAGGCCGGATTGTTATCGGCACTATGGCTGCGTGGGATCCAAATCTGGTGAAAGAACTGGCCAAACTCTACCCGGACCAAATCGTTCTGGCCGTGGACGTATGGCAAGGCTCAGTGATGACCGACGGTTGGCGTAGTCAAAGTGCGTTTACACCAGAGGCCTTTATCGAAGCGTTTTCAGAAACGCCGTTTGCGGCAATTCTGGTCACTGATATCGATAGCGACATGGAAGACGTTGAGGCACAGCTGGGCCTGATCTCGGGGCTGGCAGAGACATCTCGCACACCGATCATCGCAAGCGGTGTGGTCCGCACGACAGATGATATCTCGCGGTTGGCTTATATCCCGAATATTTCGGGCGCCTTGGTTGGCCGCGCGCTGTTCAGAAAGACGCTCGAGCTTTCAGATGCGCTGAATGTTGCCAGCACAGCGCACGAACCGGTTGCGGCGTTTCAGTAAGATTTCTTCCAAAACAACAGGTTCCGCCCTTTCATGTCCAGTGAAAGGGCGGGCTTTCATCTGGCCAGGAGCCGCATTGCAAGAGTGTATACTGTAGATGTTCCGCTCAATCTGCTTGTGTGATGATTGCGCCTTGCTCTTGCCCCCGCACCCCGGCCCGGGGTATGAGCGTTTCTCAAACAGGAAGCAGGCAAGAGGCATTTTATGCGCAGAGTCGTTGTAACCGGTCTTGGGTTGGTCACTCCATTGGCCAGCGGGGTCGAGGAAACATGGTCGCGGTTGCTGGATGGGGAATCCGGTGCAGGCCCGATCACGCAATTTGATGCTGAGGCAAGTGGGGTCACCACAACGTATGCCTGCGAAGTTCCGCGAGGCGACGGCACCGACGGGACATTCAATCCTGACGACTGGATGCCGCCGAAAGAGCAGCGCAAGATCGAAGACTTCATTCTGTACTCGATTGCAGCAGCTGAAATGGCCTGCAAGGATTCCGACTGGCTGCCCGAGGATGAAGAGGCGCGCTTGCGCACTGGCGTTCTTATCGGTTCAGGTATCGGTGGGCTGGGTTCCATCGCGGCAACGGCTAACCTGATCCGCGACAAGGGCCCTCGACGGGTGTCGCCTTTCTTTATTCCAGGCGCGCTGATTAACCTGGCCTCGGGTCAGGTGTCGATCCGCCATGGATTCAAAGGCCCGAACCATTCGGTTGTGACTGCATGTTCGACCGGTGCTCACGCTATTGGTGACGCAAGCCGCATTATCCGTGCCGGTGACGCTGACGTAATGGTTGCCGGTGGTGGCGAAGGGTGCATTTGCGAAATCGGTATCGCTGGATTCAACGCTTGCAAGGCGCTGTCGACCAAATACGCGGATAACCCCAAAGCAGCCAGCCGCCCCTATGACGTCGACCGAGACGGTTTTGTCATGGGTGAAGGTTCGGGCATCGTTGTTCTGGAAGAGTACGAGCATGCAAAAGCGCGTGGCGCGAAAATCTATGCCGAAGTTCTGGGCTATGGCATGTCCGGTGATGCCTATCATATCACCGCCCCCAGCGAGGACGGCGACGGCGCAGAGCGTTCGATGAACGCGGCACTGCGCAGCGCGGGGCTGGAGCCGAAAGACCTAGATTATATCAACGCGCATGGCACATCTACCATGGCCGATACCATCGAATTGGGTGCGGTCGAGCGTATGTTGGGCGAGCATTCCGCGAATGTGACGATGAGCTCGACCAAATCGGCCACGGGCCATCTGTTGGGCGCTGCAGGCGCGATCGAAGCCATTTTCTCGATCCTCGCAATCCGCGATCAGGTTGCGCCACCGACGATCAATTTGGACAACCCAGCGGTCGAGACACCGATTGATTTGGCTCCGAATGCCAAGCGCGAGCGCAAGATTGATGTGGCGTTGTCAAACTCGTTTGGATTTGGCGGCACCAATGCAAGTGTGATCTTCGGAAAGGTCAGCTAAATGTGGCGCGCGATGGCCTCCAACATGCTGACCATCCTGGTGGTCGGCCTGTTTCTTGCCGGTGGACTGATTTTATGGGGGCAGGCGCGATACAAGAATGCGGGCCCTCTGGAAACTGCGATGTGTTTGCAGGTCGAACGTGGCTCGAACATGACGCAGGTCAGCCGACAGCTGGAGGATCAGGGCGCGATCAGCAGCGCTACTATATTCCGTATGGCGGCGGATTATACCGACAAGGCACCTCAGCTGAAGGCAGGCAGCTTTCTGGTCCGCGAGGGTGCTTCGATGGAGCAGATCATTGATGAGATTACGCGCAGCGGTGCCAGCACCTGCGGATCCGAGATTGAGTACCGGATCGGTGTAACCCGCATACAAACCCGTGTACGCGAATTGAACCCCGCAACATTGGACTTCGATGAAATCGCATCGTTCGATGTGACGGAAGAAGAAGTGCCCGCGGCTTATACCCAAAAGCGCGAAGACTCAGACACACGGTACCGGGTCTCGATTGCTGAAGGTGTTACATCCTGGCAAGTGGTCGAGGGTCTTAAGCAGATCGACGCGTTGACGGGAGATATCCCTGAAATACCGGCCGAAGGGGCGCTGGCACCGGACAGCTATGACATTGTGCGAGGTGCCGATCGGGCGGCAATCCTGCAGTCGATGCAGGATAAGCAGCAACTGCGCATTAACGCCGCCTGGGAAGGGCGGCAGGATGATTTGCCAATCAAATCCCCCGAAGAGATGCTGATTTTGGCGTCAATCATCGAAAAGGAAACTGGTGTTCCGCATGAGCGTGGACAGGTTGCCAGCGTATTTGTAAACCGGCTTGAGCGAGGCATGAAGCTGCAGACGGACCCGACTGTAATCTATGGTGTCACCAAGGGGCAGGGCGCGTTGGGCCGAGGCCTGCGCCGCAGCGAACTGCGCCGTGCAACGCCTTGGAACACTTATGTGATTGATGGGCTCCCGCCAACACCTATCGCAAATCCTGGTCTTGCAAGTCTTGAAGCCGCAGTTTCGCCCGAAGCGACTGATTTTGTTTTCTTTGTTGCAGATGGCACCGGCGGACATGCCTTTGCCGAGACACTGGATGAGCATAATCGAAACGTCGCCAAATGGCGTGAGATTGAGGCCGAGCGCCAAAGCACCGGAAACTAAAAAAGGCGCCGCTAATAGCGGCGCCTTTTAGATTTAGGCGGCGGAGGATCGACGCGGTCGCCGACGTTTTGGGCCTCCGGGATTGCCCGACTTGTTAGCTGCTTGCGGCTTTGGACCACGGCGACGGAACCCTCCGCCTTTCCGCGATTTTGCGGGTTCGGCGAACTCGGGCATTGTGCCGCTGGCGACCGGAACCTCAATTTTCATCAGTTTCTGAATCTGCTTCAGTTGATCCAGTTCATCCGGTGCACAGAAAGCGATCGCCTCGCCTTCGCGACCGGCACGGGCGGTTCGGCCAATGCGGTGGACGTAGTTATCCGGCACTTCGGGTAGGTCGTAGTTGATGACATAGGCAACGCCCGGGATGTCGATGCCGCGAGCGGCCACGTCTGTTGCCACCAAGACATTTATTTCGCCTGCGCGGAAAGCTTTGATCGCCCTGTCACGCTGTCCCTGACTTTTGTTGCCATGGATCGAGGCGGCGTTGAAGCCGTCGGCCACGAGACCCTTCATCAGCTTCTCGGCGCCATGTTTTGTACGCGAAAACACCAGCGTCAGAGCTTCTTTGTCCGCAGATAAAATCTCCCGCAGTTTGCTCGGTTTTTCCGCGCGGCTCAGGAAATGAACCGATTGGGTGATCTTGTCGGCGGCTTTACCCGGAGGGGACACTTGAATGCGTTGCGGGTTTGTCAGGTAGGCCTGGCTGAGTTCTTCCATCTGCTTGGGCATAGTGGCAGAGAACAGCATCGTTTGGCGGGGCGTGCCCAACTGCGGTGCAATCCGGCGCAGAGCATGAATAAAGCCCATGTCCAGCATCTGATCGGCTTCGTCCAGTACCAGATGACGTACCGAGCCGAGGTCGACTGCTCTGCGTTCCATCAGGTCGATCAAACGACCAGGGGTGGCAACCAGAATGTCTGTGCCGCGTGCCAGAAACGAAATCTGCCTGCTGATGGACTGACCGCCAACAACTGTCGCCACGCGCAGCTTCGTATTCGTGGTCAAATTGCGCAGGCTATCTGCGATTTGGTTGACCAGTTCACGGGTCGGAGCAAGGATCAGAGCCTTGGCGGTTTTCGGCGCAAGCTTGCCGGTCTGAGCCAGCAGGTGGTCGATCAGAGGTAGGCCAAAAGCCAGCGTCTTGCCGGTGCCGGTCTGGGCAAGGCCCAGAATATCGTGCCCCTGCAATGCCATGGGGATTGCCTGGTTCTGAATCGGAGTGGGTTGTGAAAAATTGGCGCGTTTCAAAGCGTCGTTCAGGGCCGGGGCAAGACCCAGCATATCAAAGTCGAACAAATATCATTCCTTTTTTGCCCCTGGTGACTGGATCACCACGGACGACATAAATCAGCAGCGCAATATGCGATGCCAACAGGGTTACGCTAAGACTCTGGATGCACAGGCGTTTCCTGCGGCATCCGGCCGTCGCATTCAGAACCCTGCGTGAAGGGGAACTATGGGGTGAATCGAGCGCTGTGGAGCAGGTCGGACCTGCCAATGCTCACGCGTCAGCGCTTTGTTAAGGCGCTCATGCAGGTTGCGGGGCGGAATGTCAAGCTGTGCGTTATAGATCACATCCGGCGAAAAGGATCGTTGTGGGCTGTCTGCAACCTTTAAGCAGTGAGATTGACCGCTTGGTTGATCGCAAAACCTGTTCTTACAGCTCGATATGTAGGGAAGGGCATCCGTGCGGCAGTTTCAATGTCCCGTCGGATCCAGTCGAGCGCCTCTAGCTGTTGAAGGGACGACGACAGCGCCCGATCCGTGATCGATACCAAATCCGATTTGATGGCGGAAAAGCGGTGCGGAGTGCCGGTGAGTGCCAGGATCGGGACGGTCCAGGATTTACGGACGAGCTTGAACTTGGTGTCATCCGGAACGGCGTTTACGATTGCGCTGGCCATACTGGCGGCTTCGATCCCCGGCAGGGTTAATCGGAATTCAGGGCGCAATGGGTGCCCGTGGCCCGGATTCCTTTCGATCAGGTCAAGGCGTATGAGATGGTCCAGACTTGCCGCGAAGGCAGTTCTTCCTGCGCTGGTGGCAGCAAGCAGAGCGGCCTGCCTGCCAGGAGTGCCGGAATGCATGAGTGCCAGAATATTCAGCGACCAAGCTCGGGAGGTCAGCTTGACAAGCAAATTAATGTCCATAAAGTATAGTTAATATAAATTAGCTCAAAAGGAAAGATTGATGCCCCTTGTTTCTTTGAAAAACACGATCACCCTTGCGATTTCGGTTCGGGACCGCCATGCAAGCGCCGAATGGTTCAGCGACAAATTGGGGTTTGAACTTTCCCATCACATAGATGAGGCGGGTTGGAGTGAGATGCGCACCAATGTGGATGGCGTCACATTGGGTTTAGGAGAGCAGGCCGAGCCCTCACCGGGAAACTGTGTTCCAGTGTTTGAGGTCGCCGATATCTCCACCGCGCGCAGTGCGTTAGAGGATGCAGGGGTGGCATTCGACGGTGCGACGGAAACGATCGAAGGAATGGTCAGCACGGCCACGTTTTATGATCCGGATATGAATGCGCTGATGCTGGCACAGGATTTGACTGGCAGCAGCTAAAGACGCGCGCGGGGAAGAAATTGTTAACCTGCACCGAACGTTCCCTGTTGCGTGGTTGTTGCGCAATTCATTGACTTTTCGAACTTAATTTGGTATGAGCTGTGTCATGCTAGAAGAAGTGAGCAACGGCCTCGGGGTAACATCCGGCGGCCGTTTTTCGTTTCTCTCGTGCGGAGAAAACTCACGCATGAGGTCAATACGCAAACATGACATTGATTACCCCGGAAGAGCGGATTTCCCAAACGGCTGACTTGTTGCAGTCACTTGAGACATCCATTCGCGGTCTGCGCAAAGCAGCGGAAGAACTGCGCAGGCAGATCAGTGCCGGGGAGGATGCAGATATTGCTGGTGCAGGTAAGCAACTGGGACAGCTTGAGGGGCTGATCCGAAGTTGCCAAAAAGTGGAGACAAGCCTTGTCGAACAACATCACAGACAAGCCGGAGTTGCCCAAGGGGGCTATGCGCTCGACCTTGATCGGGCACGATCTGAGATCGGGTGCAGGCTGGCTCGCCTCCGCGCCTGTTGCGGTGCAGGACAGATTTCTGAGTGAGATCGGGGAGGGGGGGCTGTGCGCCCTCCCTTTCCTGTTTGAGTTCTGGGCGCTGCCGCATCAATTGCCGCCAGAAGGTGACTGGCGGTCCTGGGTGATCATGGGCGGGCGCGGAGCCGGTAAGACCCGGGCCGGGGCTGAATGGGTGCGGTCTATGGTCGAGGGGTCTTTGCCGTTGGACACGGGTAAGGCGCGCCGGGTGGCTCTGCTTGGCGAGACGTTTGATCAGGTGCGCGACGTGATGATCTTTGGCGATAGTGGGATATTGCAATGCTCACCACCAGATCGTCGACCTATTTGGAAGGCGTCAGAGCGAAAACTAGTCTGGCCCAACGGGGCCGAGGCGCAGGCGTTCTCGGCCCATGATCCTGAGGGATTGCGCGGGCCGCAATTCGATGCGGCCTGGGTGGATGAGCTGGCTAAGTGGAAAAAGGCGGGCGAGACCTGGGACATGTTGCAATTTGCGCTGCGGTTGGGGGATCAGCCCCGGGTCTGTGTGACAACCACGCCGCGCAATGTGAAAGTTTTGAAGGATCTGCTGGCGTCGCCGTCCACGGTGCAGACCCATGCGCCGACCGAGGCGAACCGGGCCAATTTAGCGGGGTCGTTTCTAGCCGAGGTGCGCGCGCGCTATGCCGGTACACGGCTGGGGCGGCAGGAGCTGGACGGCGTTTTGCTGTCGGATGCTGAGGGCGCGCTGTGGACGGGTTCTATGCTAGAGGCAGCGCGTTGTGCCCAGGTGCCCGAGTTGGATCGCATCGTGGTGGCGCTGGACCCGGCGGTGACGGCGGGGGCGGATGCGGATGCCTGTGGGATCGTGATCGTGGGCGTGCGGTTGCAGGGGCCGCCCGAGGACTGGCGCGCCTATGTGCTGGCCGACCGGACGGTGCAGGGGGTTGGCCCGGCGGGCTGGGCGCAGGCGGCGATTGACGCGATGGATGAGTTCGGGGCCGAGCGGCTGGTGGCCGAGGTCAATCAGGGCGGTCAACTGGTGGAAGAGGTCGTGCGGCAGGTGGATCCTCTGGTCCCGTTTCGGGCTGTGCGGGCCTCACGTGGCAAGGTGGCACGGGCCGAGCCTGTGGCAGCGTTGTATGAGCAGGGGCGGGTGTCGCATGTGGCCGGGCTGGACGCGCTGGAGGAGCAGATGTGTCAGATGACCGCGCGGGGGTATCAAGGGCAGGGCTCGCCCGACCGGGTCGACGCGCTGGTCTGGGCGCTGCATGAGTTGGTTGTAGGGCCTGCGGGGGCGTATCGGCGGCCTAGGGTGCGGAGTTTGTGAGGATAAAAAAAGGCGGAGAGCGGCGATTGAAGGACTGATCGCGGTCCGAAGTGACGTAGCCAGCGATTTATGCTAGGAATACACCCTTTGCGACCACAGGGTCGGGGAGGGATTTCGTAGTGTCTACAAGTGACAAAAACTTCACCGGCTCAATTCCAGACATTTATGATGAATTTCTGGTTCCATTGATTTTCGAATCTTATGCCGCAGACTTGGCAAAGAGAGTCGCTGATACCAAACCCAAAGCTGTTTTGGAGACCGCCGCGGGTAGCGGAGTAGTAACACGTGCGTTGGCCCCGCTGCTGAGCGACGAAATTCGTTATGTGGTTACTGATTTAAATCAACCGATGTTGGACAGAGCGTCAACGCAGCAACCGAAAGCCAATCGAATAGAATGGAAGCAGGCGGATGCGTTGGCGTTGCCCTTTGAGACAAATACATTTGACGTTGTCTGTTGCCAGTTTGGGGTGATGTTTTTTCCTGACAAAGTAGCTGGTTACAAGGAAGCCCTTCGTGTTTTGAAGGATGGCGGGTGTTTTATCTTCAATGTTTGGGACAGTATCGAAGAGAACGAGTTTGCGCATTGCGTGACGAAGACGGCATCTCGGTTTTTCCCGGAAGATCCCCCAGTGTTTTTAGCAAGAACACCCCATGGGCACGGCAATATTGATTCAATTGTCGATGATCTTAAGGAAGCTGGTTTTACGGATATCGAAACACTGACCATTTCCGAGCAAAGCCGAGCGAGCAATCCGCAAGCTCCGGCAGTGGCTTACTGCCAGGGGACACCGCTTAGAAATGAGTTGGAAGAACGTGCTGCGGGCTCATTGACTGAAATTACAGACGCCGCCGCCGCCGACATCGAAAAGCTGTTTGGTAAAGGGCCGGTGTCCGGCAAAATTCAGGGGCATGTTTTTCTTGCGAGACCGTAAACGCCAAATTGATTTTTCTACCCACTCTATTCGCTTCTGCGTTGTGAATTAGTAAGAATTCCAACCCGTTGCCCTACCCCCGTACGTTCTATTCCCGAGGCATAAACTTCTCTGCGTCATAACTCCTTTCAACAAGCCGGACACAGCGGCGACAGAAAGGAGCATCTGGACATGGTATTCGATTTCTTGCGTCGTGGAGCGGCAGAGGAAGCGCCCGAAGCAAAGGCAAGTGCAGCCGGACCCGTGGTTGCATGGCAAACCGGTGGGCGCGTGGCGTGGAGCCCTCGGGACACGGTATCGCTGACGCGGACGGGGTTTTCGGGGAACCCGGTGGGGTTTCGCTCGGTCAAGCTGATTGCCGAGGCGGCGGCGGCGTTACCTTTGGTGCTGCAGGATCAGGCGCAGCGCTATGATGTACATCCGATCCTGTCCCTGATGCGCCGTCCGAATGCCGCACAGGGGCGGGCAGAGTTGATGGAGGCCTTGTTTGCGCAGTTGCTGCTGTCGGGCAATGCCTATGTTGAGGCGGTTCAGGCCGAAGAAGGGCTGCCGGTTGAGCTGCATGTCTTGCGATCCGACCGGATGAGCGTGGTGCCGGGAGCGGATGGCTGGCCCAAGGCGTATGATTACGCTGTGGGCGGCAAGAAACACCGGTTTGCGGCGGAAAACATCTGTCATATCAAATCGTTCCACCCGCAAGATGATCACTACGGGTTCTCGCCGATGCAGGCTGCGGCGATGGCGATTGATGTGCACAACAGCGCGTCTCGGTGGTCAAAATCGCTGCTCGACAATGCAGCGCGACCTTCGGGGGCGCTGGTTTGGAAGGGCGGTGATGGCCAAGGGGTGATGGCCGAGGATCAGTTCCGGCGTCTTTCCGATGAGATCGAGCAGAACTATCGCGGGGCGCGCAATGCTGGTCGTCCGATGGTTCTTGAAGGGGGGTTGGATTGGAAGCCGATGGGCTTTTCGCCCTCGGACATGGAGTTTCAAAAGACCAAGGAAGCCGCCGCCCGCGAGATCGCGCTGGCCTTTGGGGTCCCGCCGATGTTGCTGGGGATCCAGGGCGATGCGACCTATTCGAACTATCAGGAGGCCAACCGGGCGTTTTACCGCCTGACCGTGCTGCCCCTGGTGACGCGGGTGGCGGCGGTGGTGTCGGCGTGGTTGGCCGGCTTTACCGGTGAGGAATTGGTGCTGAAGCCCGATCTGGATCAGGTGCCTGCGCTGTCGGCGGAACGGGACGCGCAATGGGCGCGGGTCAATGGGGCCGAATTCCTGAGCGATGCCGAAAAGCGCGCCTTGCTGGGGCTGCCGGAGCGTGCGGATGGCTGAAGGATATCCGCCATTCGATTGCGCGCCAGGCTTGCGGCTGGCCGCGCATGAGCGGGTGGCCGAGATCCAGCATGAACATCTGTGCAGGCGGCTGGATCAGATCGAAGAGATGATGGAGCGGCTGGAGAGGCGGTTGTGGCTGACGGTGTATGGCGTGGCAGCGGTGATCCTAGCGCAGGCGTTTCAGTCATTCCTTTCAGTAACACCATGAATTCAGCAGGTTACATGGAGAAGATTATGGATTTGGAGCATAAGTTCGCACGGTTCGGAGAGGGCCTTTCGGTGACCCAGGACGCGGTGATCGAAGGTTATGCCAGCCTGTTTGGACAGGTGGATCAGGGCAGTGACGTGGTGCAGAAAGGTGCGTATCGCGGTTCCCTTGAGGGGCTGGCTACAGCGGGCCAAAGGGTCAAGATGCTGTGGCAGCACGATCCGGCGCAACCCATCGGGGTTTGGGACGAGGTGCGCGAGGACGACCGGGGCCTGTGGGTCAAGGGCCGTCTGCTGAAAAGCACGCAAAAGGGCCGCGAGGCGGCCGAGTTGATCCGGGCGGGCGCAATGGATGGCCTGTCGATTGGCTATCGTACCAAGCGCGCCGTGAAGAATGACAAGGGCCAGCGGGTCCTGACCGAACTGGAGCTGTGGGAGGTGTCGCTGGTGACGTTCCCGATGCTGCCCAGTGCGCGGGTGGCGGCAAAGGGGGTGGACCCCGAGGCCGAGAACACCTGGCGCAGTATTGCCGAGGTGTTTGATCACGCCCGGCAGGAGCTGGCGCGAACCTAGCGCGCCGAAACCTCACCCCCAAAAAGGAAGTGCTGATGAGCAAGACCGAAACCCCGGCCTTGACCGGAGAGGGTGTGCCCCTGGTTCAGGAGGTGAAGCAGGCGATGACTGGCTTCGTGAACGAATTCAAGGGCCTGAAGGCTGAAGTTAAAACCAAATTGCAACAGACAGAAGAGCGACTGACCATGCTGGATCGTAAATCAACCATCGCGGCACGCCCGCATCTTGCGGCCTCAATCGAGGACGGTGCACCGCATCAGAAGGCCTTTGATGCCTATGTGCGTTCGGGTGAGGATGACGGCCTGCGTGGGCTTGAGATGGAGGTGAAATCCCTCTCGAGCGCTGTGAACAGTGACGGTGGGTACCTGATTGACCCGCAAACCGCCGAGATCATCAAATCGGTGCTGAAATCTACGGCCTCTATCCGCTCGATTGCTTCGATCGTAAATGTCGAGGCGAACTCGTTCGATGTTTTGATCGACCACACGGATATCGGTGCGGGCTGGGCAGATGAAAATGCTGCGGCGAGCGAAACCAGCACCCCGTCGATTGACCGGATATCGATCCCGCTGCACGAGCTGAGCGCACTGCCCAAAGCCTCGCAGCGACTGCTGGATGACAGCGCGTTCGATGTCGAGGGTTGGCTGGCCGGTCGTATCGCGGACAAGTTTGCACGCGCCGAGGCCTCGGCCTTTATCAACGGCGACGGCGCGGACAAACCCAAGGGTATTCTGAACCACGCCAAGGTCGACAACGATGTCTGGGATTGGGGTAACATTGGCTATGTCCCCACCGGTACCGATGGCGGTGTCGAAGCGGATGCCATTGTGGACGTGGTCTATGCGCTGGGCGCGCAGTACCGGGTCAACGGGACCTTCGTCATGAACTCGAAAACTGCTGGTCTGATCCGCAAGCTGAAAGACAGCGATGGCCGCTTCTTGTGGTCGGACGGTCTGGCTGCTGGTGAGCCGGCGCGGCTGATGGGCTATCCGGTGCTGATCGCCGAAGATATGCCGGATGCGGGAACCGACAGCTTTTCGATTGCTTTCGGTGACTTCCAGGCGGGCTATACCATTGCCGAGCGTCCGGACCTGCGCGTATTGCGTGATCCCTTCAGCGCCAAACCGCATGTTCTGTTCTATGCGACCAAGCGCGTCGGCGGCGATGTCAGCGACTTTGCTGCGATCAAACTCGTGAAATTCGGCACCGCCTAAAGCGGGCTGAATCCCGGGGGGCCTTCGCCCCTCGGGGCGGCGGGCGCGGGTCGGGGCGAGATCCCTGCGTTGTCTAGCTGCTCCCCTCCGTCCGAGCAACGTGGGGCGGCGCGTGCCCGTCAATTCCTGAAGTTACGGCCCCGGAGGGGTCCGAGATTGCGGAGTGAATGGATGATGTTGATCGAAGAAACCGCCATCGCGGATGCGGCGCTGCCGGTGGATCAGTTCAAGGCGCATTTGAGGCTGGGAACAGGCTTTACTGGTGCCAGCGTGCAGGATGAAGTGCTCAAGGGCTTCTTAAGGGCGGCGATTGCTGCGATTGAGGCGCGTACCGGGAAGGTACTTATCACGCGTGAGTTTTCCTGGAGCCTTAACAGTTGGCGTGACCCTGCGGGCGAAGTGCTGCCTGTGGCGCCGGTCTCGACCATCAATACGGTCAGTTTGACGGATGCAGCGGGTACTGAAACCGCCGTTTCGTCTGACAGATACAGATTGGATCGCGATAGCCAGCGCCCGCGGATACGCCCTGCCGGGGCTGTCTTGCCCGCTATTTCGACCGGCGGATCCGTGAAGATCGCGTTTATCGCCGGTATTGCCGGGGAATGGTCAAACTTGCCGGCAGATCTTGGGCAGGCGGTTCTGTTGTTGGCCGCGCATTACTATGAATACCGGGATGAGACCACGTTGGGTGCCGGCTGTATGCCCTTTGGCGTGACCAGCCTGATCCAACGCTATCGTGTGGTTCGTTTTGGTGCAGGGGTGACCCAATGAAGGCACCCCGGCTGAATAGAAAACTGTTGCTTGAATCCTCTGTGCGCACCGCTGATGGCGCCGGTGGGTATCTGGAAACATGGGTCGCCTTGGGCTCGGTTTGGGCCGAAGTCACTGCGCGCAGCGGGTCAGAGAGAAATGTTGCAGGGTTGCCGGTTTCGCGTGTCGGCTACCGGATTGTGGTTCGTGGCAAGCCAGAAGGATCGAGCATGCGCCCCTCGCCGGATCAGCGGTTTGCGGAAGGCACACGCCGTTTCGTTATCCGCGCCGTCGCCGAGCGAGACCCGCGCGGCCAGTACCTGATCTGCTTTGCGGATGAGGAGGTGGCGGTATGAGCTATGGCGTTTCAGCCGCGTTGCAGGCGGCAATCTACCAGAAATTGTCGGAAGACACACAGATCAGCACTCTTTCAGGTGGAGCGATCTATGACGCCGTTCCAGCGGGTTCAGTTCCGCAAACCTATGTGACGCTGGGCCCGGAAGAGGTGCGCGATGCCTCGGACCGATCGGGGACCGGTGCCGTCCATCGTTTCACGGTGTCCGTCGTGTCCGAAGCTGCCGGGTTCGGTGCAGCAAAAACGCTGGCGGGGGCGATTTGTGACGCCTTGGACAGTGCAGGGCTGACCCTGGATCGAGGCCGATTGGTCGGGCTGTGGTTCGAACGTGCCTCGGCCCGTCGGACCGGAACGGGCGGCGCGATCCGCCAGATCGACCTGAGATTCCGCGCCCGCGTGGAAGACGATTAAGTAATCAACGGAGAGAGCAAATGGCTGCCCAGAACGGAAAAGACCTGTTGGTCAAAGTGGATATGAACGGCTCAGGCCTGTTCGAGACCATTGCGGGGCTGCGTGCCACGCGGGTCAGTTTCAATGCGGAAAGTGTCGATGTCACCAGCCTGGAAAGCCAGGGTGGCTGGCGCGAGCTATTGTCGGGCGCGGGGGTCAAGTCGGCCTCGATCTCGGGCTCGGGCGTATTCAAGGACGCGGGAACGGATGAGCGCGCGCGACAGCTGTTCTTTGACGGTGAGACACCTGGTTTTCAGATCATCATCCCGGATTTCGGGATTGTTGAAGGTGCGTTCCAGGTGACCGGCATCGAATATGCGGGCTCTCACAATGGCGAAGCGACCTATGAAATGAGCATGGCAAGCGCCGGTGCTCTGACCTTTACGGCGCTGTAACGATGGCCAATCCGTGGACGGGAGAGGTGGCACTGACCATCGATGGAGAGCAACGGGTTCTGAAGCTGACGTTGGGCGCTTTGGCGGAACTGGAACGGGAGTTGGGCACAGGGACACTGGTTGAACTGGTGCAACGGTTCGAAGGCGGCGCCTATTCCAGCGGTGATGTTCTGGCGCTTATCGTCGCCGGGCTGCGGGGGGGCGGGGCCAATGTCACCCGCGCCGATCTGCTGAGTGCCGAGATTGAGGGCGGGCCAATGCACGGCGCACGTGCTGCGGCCGAGTTGTTGGCAAGGGCCTTCATGGTGCCGGGGCAGGCATGAGCGGGTTCGACTGGCCCGCATTGATGCGGGTCGGATACCTCAGCCTACGCCTGACACCGGATCAATTCTGGAGCCTTACCCCGGCCGAGTTGCGGCTGATGCTGGGGCATGGCGCGGGCATGCCTTCGATGAACAGAATGGGTCTGGACGCGTTGCTGGCGGCCTATCCGGACAAGACAAAAGGAGAGCGTGATGACGGATCGTAACGGGTTGGAAGACCTGCAGGAGCGGGGCGAGGCGCTTGGCGACTCGTTGGGTGATGCGGCATCGATGGCTGCGGCATTTGATGGGCAGATGAAGCGCATCAAAGCAGCCTTTGAGGAAACGGGCAAGGATGTTGCAACGCTGGAGCGTGGCATGTCCGGTGGCCTGCGACGGGCGTTCGATGGTGTCGTGATGGACGGAATGAACTTGTCCGATGCGCTGGACGTGTTGAAGAACTCGATGATCCGCACCGCTTATTCTGCTGCGATCAAACCGGTCACGGATCATTTCGGCGGCCTTCTAGCCAATGGGATCGGAGGTTTTGTGAAGGGCATTCTTCCTTTTGCTGACGGCGGCAGCTTCAGCCAAGGACGGGTGATGCCCTTTGCCAACGGTGGAGTGATCAGCGGTCCAACCACGTTTCCAATGCGTGGGGGCACCGGGCTGATGGGCGAGGCTGGCCCCGAGGCCATCATGCCGCTGGCCCGCGGTACCGATGGGAAATTAGGTGTGCGCATGTCTGGCGGCGGCTCTGCGGTGAACGTGGTGATGAACATCACGACCCCGGACGTGCAGGGTTTTCGTCGAAGCCAAAGCCAGATCGCGGCCCAGATGAGCCGCGCGCTGGGCCGTGGCAATCGCAATAGGTAGATCAGGGAGCAGACCATGAATTTCCACGAAGTGAGATTTCCGGCCAGCCTGAGTTTTGGTTCGGTCGGTGGGCCCGAGAGGCGCACGGATATTGTGACGCTGGCAAACGGGTTCGAAGAGCGCAATACCCCTTGGGCGCATTCGCGGCGTCGCTATGATGCCGGTCTGGGTATGCGATCCTTGGATGACATCGAAACGTTGGTCTCGTTCTTCGAGGCGAGGCAGGGGCAGATGTTTGGATTTCGCTGGAAAGACTGGTCCGATTTCAAATCCGGTGCGGCTACGGGCGAAGTTGCCCAAGGCGACCAGATCATTGCGGAAGGTGATGGCGTAGCGACAGAATTCCAGCTGGTAAAGACCTATTCCTCGGGTGGATTCAGTTATGTAAGGCCGGTCGTCAAACCCGTATTGGGAACCGTCCGCGTAGGCGTCGAGCAGGATGAGATGCGTGAAGGTGTCGACTTCGAGGTGGATCTGAACTCGGGGTTGGTCACGTTCTATTCGCCTCCGCCTGAACGGGTTGATATCACCGCCGGCTTTGAATTCGATGTGCCAGTGAGGTTTGACACCGACAAGATCCAAACAAGTGTCGCGAGTTTTCAGGCAGGGGACGTTCCGAACGTGCCAGTGGTCGAGGTGCGTGTCTGATGGCTGGTGACAAACAGGCCCTGCAGGCCCATCTGCAGAGCGGTCTGACAACGACCTGTCGGTGTTGGGCGATTAGGCGCACAGACGGTGTTCAGCTTGGCTTTACCGACCATGACCTGAAGCTGAGCTTTGAAGGCCTGGACTTCAATGCAAGTTCGGGTCTGACGGCGGCCGCGATCGAGCAGGCAACGGGGCTGTCCATTGATAACTCGGAAGCAATGGGTGCGTTATCGGATGTCGCAGTAACCGAAGAGGATATCGAATCCGGTCGCTTCGACGGGGCCGAGGTGCGGGCATGGCTTGTGAACTGGGCCGATCCATCGCAGCGAATGTTGCAGTTCCGCGGATCAATTGGTGAATTGCGACGGGCAGGTGGGGCTTTTCATGCCGAACTGCGGGGCCTGACAGATAAGTTGAACCGACCTTTGGGCCGGATTTACCAAAAGCCCTGCACAGCCGTGCTGGGCGACAAGGCGTGCGGGTTCAACACCGATGCCCCGGGATATTCTGACGAAGCCGAAATCGTCGGTTTGACGGAGGGCAGTATTTTGCAGCTGCGAGGGGCGGAAACTCACCTTGAGGCATGGTTTGAACGTGGACGACTTGATGTGGTGACAGGCCGTGCGGCTGGGCTGTGGCGGGCGGTCAAGAAGGACCAAAAGACTGACGATGGCCGTTCGATCATACTGTGGTCCGCAATCAGCGGAGGATTGGCCGAAGGCGACAGGGTGAGGCTGACCGCAGGTTGCGACAAGCGCATGACGACCTGTCGCGTGAAGTTCAATAATATCACTAATTTCCAAGGTTTTCCTGACCTGCCTTCCGAAGATTGGGTGATGGCCGTTCCCAAGAACAACGGGGCGAACCGCGGAGGCAGCAGACGATGATCCCGATAAAGCAAAGCATTGTTGATGAGGCCCGAAGCTGGCTTGGTACCCCCTATGTTCATCAAGCTTCTGTCAAAGGGGTCGGAACAGACTGTCTGGGCCTGCTGCGCGGCGTATGGCGGGCGGTGCTTGGGCACGAACCTGAGGCCGTCCCGATCTATAGCATGGATTGGTCTGAACCACAGGGCGAAGAGCGTATGTGGGCCGCAGCACGCCGCCATCTTATCGAGAAAGACCCGGCATGGTTTTCTGTCGGAGACGTGTTGCTGTTTCGTATGCGGGAAAGTGGCGTTGCCAAGCATTTGGGGATTGTCAGCACCTGTCGAGACATCCCTCGGTTCATTCACGCTTATTCCGGACATGGCGTTGTTGAAAGCGCCCTGAGCGACCCGTGGCGACGGCGGGTTGTTTCTTGTTTTGAGTTCCCCACGGAGGATATCTAGATGGCGACGATATTACTGTCTGCGGCGGGTGCCGCAGTTGGCGGAGCCATTGGCGGCACGGTTGCAGGGCTGTCTACGGCAGTTATCGGCCGTGCCATTGGTGCCACTCTTGGGCGTGTCATCGACCAGCGTTTGATGAGCCAGTCGGTCATGGGCAGCGGCAGCGAAGTTGTAGAAACAGGCCGATTGGACCGTTTTCGCCTTACTCAGACGGGCGAGGGCGCCGCTGTCGCCAACATCTTTGGTCGAATGCGTATCGGGGGGCAGGTTATCTGGGCTTCGGATTTTTTGGAAACCCGCAGCACCAGCTCTACCACGCAATCGGTTGGGGGTGGCAAGGGATCCCCCAAGCAGCCCGAGGTTACAACGACCACCAACAGCTACAGCTATTCAGTTTCATTAGCGGTCGCGTTGGGCGCGGGGCAAATATCTGACGTGCCGCGTGTCTGGGCGGATGGCGAAGAGATTGAGCGCAGCAGTTTGAATATGCGCGTCTATCCTGGCACCGACGATCAGCTGCCCGATCCGTTGATCGAAGCAATCGAAGGTACTGGAAATGTCCCGGCCTATCGTGGCACCGCCTATATTGTGATCGAGGATTTGAAGCTGGGCGCTTTTGGAAACCGCGTCCCGCAGTTCTCGTTCGAGGTCGTACGGCAAGAGCAGCCTGGTTTGCCTGATACCGAAAATTCCCTGTCACGTATTGTACGAGGCGTGGCGCTAATGCCTGGGACCGGTGAATATGCACTGGCGTCCCAGCAGGTGAATTACACAAAAGGCCGCGGCCGCAGTTGGGCGGCCAATGTGAATTCGACCTCTGGTTTGCCTGATCTCGTGACGTCCACACAAGCCTTGAAAAGTGAACTTCCGGACTGTGAAGCCGCCTCTTTGGTTGTGTCCTGGTTCGGAAGTGATCTGCGATGCGGTCAATGCAAGATACAACCAAAGGTTCTGCAAAATGGTATCGAAGGCAAAAATATGCCCTGGGGTGTCGCGGGGCTGACAAGGGCAACCGCCCAGATCGTTCGTCAGGAAAATAACGAGCCCGTCTATGGCGCGACACCAGCGGACGCGTCGGTTATTCAAGCGATCCAACACCTTAAGCAAGAGGGGAAGCGGGTCATGTTCTACCCGTTTATCCTGATGGATCAGATCGGTGGAAACGGATTGCCCGACCCGTGGTCTGATGCCAGCGATCAGCCGCACCTTCCCTGGCGCGGTCGCATCACTCTGAGCGTTGCGCCTGGGCGAGACGGGTCTCCCGACCAGATGGCTGAGGCCAATGTTCAGGTGTCCGATTTCTTTGGTCAGGCGCGAGCGGATGATTTTGTTATCGGAAACGGCACTGTTTCCTACTCTGGCCCGCAGGAATGGGGGTTGTGCCGATTTATTCTTCACTACGCTGCCTTGTGTAAGGCGGCAGGTGGGGTGGACTCCTTCTGTATCAGTTCGGAAATGCGTGGTCTTACCCAGATTCGTGGCCTAAACGGATTTCCGGCCGTTGAGCAGCTGCGCGTTTTGGCAGGGCAAGTGCGTAGTATTCTGGGGCCAGACACAAAGATCGGTTATGCGGCGGACTGGAGCGAGTATTTCGGCTACCAGCCAAATGATGGCAGTGGGAATCGCTACTTTCACCTCGATCCGCTTTGGGCGGATGACAACATAGATTTCGTCGGTATCGACAACTACATGCCTCTGTCCGACTGGCGGGACGGTGAAGATCACGTGGATGCGGATGCCGGCGCAAAATCCATCTACGATCTTTCCTATCTGCGTGGGAACATCGAAGGTGGCGAAGGCTATGACTGGTATTATGCCTCGCCCGAAGAAGAGGCGGCACAAATCCGTACGCCGATCGGAGATGGTTCACATAACGAGCCGTGGATCTGGCGTTATAAGGACGTTCGCAACTGGTGGTCACAACCGCATCACGAGCGAATCAATGGTGTGCGTAGCGATAACCCGACTCTTTGGTTGCCAGAGTCCAAGCCCATCTGGTTCACTGAGCTCGGTTGTGCGGCAGTAGACAAAGGCACCAACCAGCCCAACAAGTTTCTAGACCCTAAATCTTCAGAATCCGGGTTGCCGAAATATTCAAACGGGCTTCGGGACGACTTTCTGCAGACGCAATACCTCAGGGCGGTTCTTGGCTATTGGTCGGACGCAGATATCAATCCAGTTTCATCCAGCTATGGCGGCCCGATGGTGGACGTGTACAATGCCTATGTCTGGGCGTGGGATGCGCGGCCCTATCCGACCTTTCCAAACCTGCGCAGCCAGTGGAGCGATGGGGCCAACTATGCCCGCGGCCATTGGCTTAATGGGCGTTCCGGCTCACGAACGCTGGCCTCTGTTGTGACCGAGCTTTGCCATGCTGCCGGTGTTACCGAGATTGATGTCTCGGGCCTTTACGGTTCCGTTCAGGGCTATGCGGTTGAACAGGTTTCGGATGCCCGTTCGGCATTGCAACCGCTCATGCTGCGGTATTGTTTCGATGCGCTTGAACGCGAAGGAAAACTGATCTTTCAGATGCGGGATGGCGCACGTGCCCTGACCCTGAATGAAGAGCAGTTGGCCATCACTTCGGACATTGACGGACACGTGGAATATCGCCGCGAGGCTGAGGCGGAAATGTCCGGCCGTGTCAGGCTGCGCTTTGTTCAGTCTGATGCTGACCATGAAATAGCCTCGGAAGAGGCTGTGTTGCCTGATGATGAAACCCATTCGGTATCGGTAAATGAGATGCCGTTGTCCATGACGCGGGCCGAGGGGCGTCAAACGGTGGAACGCTGGCTGAGTGAGGCGCGTGTCTCGCGCGAAACGGCCAGATTTGCATTGCCGCCATCGCTTTTGAATGTCGGGGCAGGGGATGTTGTGCAGCTGGTCAGCGGTGGGCAGGATGCGCGCTATCGTATCGACAGACTGGAACAGGCTGAAATGCAACTGGCCGAGGCGGTCCGGATTGAGCCCGGCGTTTACACGCCCCCGGATGCCCCCGCTGATGAGGTTTCTGCGAAGCCATTCATCGCTCCGGTGCCGGTGCTGCCGGTATTCTTGGACCTGCCTCTGATCACCGGTTCCGAAGTGCCGCATGCGCCATATCTTGCGGTTGCAGCAGACCCCTGGCCAGGAAGCGTTGCGGTGTACGCCGCATCAAGCGATGAGGATTACGCGTTGCAACAGGTGATTACAGGGCAGGCCATAATAGGCTTCACCGAAAGCCCGATGCGAAGGGCCAGTGCCGGACTTTGGGACGAGGGCGATGCCTTGCAGGTCAATCTGGTAGATGGCCTGTTGGAATCTCGTCCACGGTCTGCCTTGTTAAGCGGGGCAAATCTTGCGGCGATTGGCGACGGAACGCCGGACAACTGGGAGGTGTTCCAATTCGCGGATGCGGCTTTGCAATCCACGGGCGTCTACAGCCTGTCCGGGCGGTTGCGCGGTCAGCTGGGGACAGATGCGATTATGCCCGATCTCTGGCCCGAAGGATCAATGTTCGTGTTGTTGGACGAACGTGTCTTCCAGACAGGGTTGTTGCGGTCGGAACGTGGCCTGACCAAACATTACCGCATTGGCCCCGCAACCAGAGGGTACGAAGATCCCTCTTACGAGCATCTGGTCGAGGCCTTTGAAGGCAATGGTTTGCGGCCCTATGCCCCCTCTCATCTTCGCGTGCAGCAATCCAGCTCGAGGGACGTGTTCTCATGGGTGCGGCGGACACGTCTGGATGGCGATGACTGGTCCGGGCTGGATGTGCCGTTGAATGAAGAAACCGAAGCCTACCTTGTTCAGGTCCGGCAGAATGGTAGCCTGATCCGCGAAGAGGTCGTTGCCCAGCCGGATTGGAATTACACGTCGTCCATGAAGGCCGGTGACGCTGCAACTGGGTCTTATGAGGTGTCGGTTTCGCAGATATCTGCGGCTTACGGACCTGGATTGCCTGTCAGGCTGCAGGTCGGATAGGCGCGGTGCGGCCCGTATTGCACGGAGATGTCAGCGCGGCGGCGCGTGTTTTGTTGAACGCGCCGCCCGATCAGCGTGAACGCTTATGCCGACGTATGATTGCCGAAGCTGAAACGGCTGATGGCCATGTAAGTAAACAGGGCGGCTACACCCGTTGTTCGGCAACGGTTCGTTAATGGCTGCGGCGCGAAACCGGCGCCTTGCCGCCGAACCCGCATTCGATGATCTGCAGTATTGCCGGTGTTTTGAGACGGTGCTGCGTCATTTGATCCGGTTCCGCATCAACCAGAAGCACAGCTGACACATCTGGTTGCGGCGAGGTCGAATTCAAGTCGGCCATTTGGAATCGGCTCGCCGCAATCTTCGCAGAATCCGTATTCTTGACTTTCAATCCGCTTCAACGCGGCCAAAAGGCGTCGGTATTCAAGGTCCCGATTGACTTGGTGCGCCTTGGCCATGGCCTGGTTCTGTAGCGCATCCATCCGGCTCAGACGACCGATAGATTGTTGATCCAGTTCAACAACAGATTGCGCATCTTTCCCGGCCTGCGACTGGCGCGCCAATTCGTCCAGCCTGGCACGGATTTTCTCGTTGATCTGCTTCAGGTCAGCCTCATTCATTTTCGTTGCTTTGCCGATCACGGGTTTGCGTTTGGCGTTTTAGCCACTAAATGGCATTCTAGGCGCAGCAAAGGATCAAAAGCCATGTTGGAAAAGCGCAGTCATGTCACACCTGTAGATCCCGTTTGGGATCGCATCACGACCGAGGCTCAGGCCGCGGTCGAGAATGAACCACTGATGGGTGGATTGGTGCACGCCTGTATTCTGCATCATCGCAGCCTGACCAGAGCATTGTCCTATCGCGTTTCCGCAAAACTATGTTCGAACGAAATGTCGATGATGGTTCTGCGCGAGATCGTGGACGAAGCTTATGCTGACGATCCCCATTTGATTGAGGCCGCCCGCGCAGACCTGATGGCGGTCTACGAGAGGGACCCGGCCTGCCACCGTCTTCTGCAACCGATTCTGTATTTCAAGGGTTATCAAGCGATGCAGGCCTACCGCGTCGCCCATTGGCTATGGCTCAAGGGGCGATATGATCTGGCCTATTTCTTCCAGATGCGGTCCTCCGAAATCTTCGGCATCGACATTCACCCGGCTGCCAAAATCGGTAAGGGGATCATGATCGACCATGCTCATTCCATCGTGATCGGTGAAACGGCCATCGTTGGCGACAATGTTTCGATGTTGCATTCGGTCACGCTGGGCGGGACCGGAAAAGAAGAGGAGCAACGTCACCCCAAGATTGGTGATGGCGTTTTGATCGGCGCCGGCGCCAAAGTCTTGGGCAATATCAAAGTGGGCCATTGTAGCCGGATTGCCGCCGGTTCGGTGGTGCTGCAAGAGGTGCCACCATGCAAAACTGTTGCCGGTATTCCGGCCAAGATCGTCGGTGAAGCAGGATGTGACCAGCCCTCGATCTCGATGGATCATATGCTGGGCAAAGATCACTAGATCTGAAGGTTCTTAAAGAAAAAGGCCGCCCAGTAGAGGGCGGCCTTTTTTTAGCCAGATATCAGGCCAGCATGACCATCGGGTTTTCCAGATTGTCGACGATCGCCTGCAGCAGCTGCGCACCGAGGGCACCGTCGATGACCCGGTGATCGACCGACATCGTAACCGACATGACTGTTGCAACCGTCAGTTCGCCATCGTCACCAACAACTGGTTTCTTTGCGCCAGTGCCGACGGCCAGAATGCCCGCATGCGGTGGGTTCACGATAGCGTCGAAATTGTCGATGCCGAACATGCCCAGGTTCGAGACCGCAAATGTGCCGCCCTGATACTCATGCGGGGCCAGCTTGCGTTCGCGGGCACGGGCAGCCAGGTCCTTCATCTCGGTTGAAAGCGCTGACAGCGACTTGGTGTCAGCGTCTTGCAGGACCGGCGTGAACAGGCCACCTTCGATCGCGACGGCAACGGCCACGTCCGAGGGTTTCAGCTGCAGAACCCGATCTCCCGCCCAGACGGCGTTGCATTCGGGCACCTGTTGCAGCGCATTGGCCAGGGCCTTGATGATGAAGTCATTGACGCTGAGCTTGACGCCGCGGGCCTCAAGTTGCTTATTCAACTGACCGCGGAATTTCAGCAGTGCATCCAGCTTGATATCCCGGCGTAGATAGAAATGCGGGATTGTTTGTTTGGCCTCGGTCAAGCGCGCGGCGATGGTTTTGCGCATCCCGTCCAGCTTAACCTCTTCGTAATCGCGGGATTCGTACATCCGCATGACCATATCCGTCGAGGGGCCGGTTGGCGCGGCTATGGAGGCTGGTGCTAATGCGGCCTGTACAGGGGCAGCCGCCACAGCAGGGGCTGCGGTTGCGCTTTCGACATCCGCCTTGACGATACGCCCATGTGGGCCGGATCCACTGATTTGCGCTAGGTCGAGACCTTTTTGCGCAGCGATGCGACGAGCCAGGGGCGAGGCGAAGATACGACCGCCATCTGCCTTGACCGGCGCTGCCGGGGCGGGGACGGGCGCTTCGGACGCCGCTGGAGCGGAGGCCTCGTTGCCCGTGGCGGCTGGCGCCGCCGCCGGAGCCGCTGCAGGCGTTGCACTGATATCATCAGCGCTTTCGCCTTCTTCCAGCAAAACCGCGATGGCGGTGTTGACCTTGACCCCTTCGGTTCCTTCAGGGATCAGGATTTTGCCGATTGTGCCTTCGTCAACGGCCTCGAACTCCATCGTGGCCTTGTCGGTTTCGATTTCGGCGAGCAGATCTCCGGAGGAGACTGTGTCGCCCTCTTTGACCAGCCATTTGGCAAGCGTGCCTTCCTCCATGGTCGGCGACAGGGCGGGCATCAGAATTTCGGTGGGCATCTGTCTGTTGCTCCCTTACCGGTAGGTCACTTGTTTGACGGCTGCGATCACCTCGTCGGTGGTCACCAGCGCCAGTTTTTCGAGGTTCGCTGCATAGGGCATCGGAACATCCTTGCCGGTGCAGTTGATGACAGGCGCGTCGAGGTAATCAAACGCTTCCTGCATCACCACCGATGAAATGTAGCTGCCGACCGAGCCTTGCGGCCAGCCTTCTTCGACGGTCACAAGACGGTTGGTTTTCATCACCGAATTGATGATTGCGCCTGTGTCCATCGGGCGGATGGTGCGCAGGTCGATCACTTCGGCGCTGATGCCGTCCTCGGCCAGTTTATCGGCGGCTTCCAGTGCGAACTGCATGCCGATCCCAAAGCTGACGATGGTCACGTCTGTGCCCTCGCGCCAGATGCGGGCCTTGCCCAACGGAATGCTCAGGTCATCCACCTGCGGCACTTCGAATGAGCGGCCATAGAGGATTTCGTTTTCCAGGAAGATCACCGGGTTCGGGTCACGGATCGCGGATTTCAGCAAGCCTTTGGCGTCGGCCGCTGAATAGGGCATGACGACCTTGAGGCCGGGGATCTGCATATACCAGGCTGCATAGTCCTGGCTGTGCTGGGCTGCCACGCGGGCGGCGGCACCGTTCGGACCCCGGAACACGATGGGACAGCCCATCTGACCGCCGGACATATAGAGCGTTTTCGCGGCCGAGTTGATGATCTGGTCAATCGCCTGCATGGCGAAGTTGAAGGTCATGAACTCGACAATCGGTTTCAACCCGCCAAAGGCCGAACCAACTGCGATCCCGGCAAAACCATGTTCGGTGATCGGGGTGTCGATTACGCGCTTGGCGCCAAATTCATCCAGCAAACCTTGCGAGATTTTATAAGCGCCCTGATACTCCGCGACTTCTTCACCCATGAGGTAGACGTCACCGTCATTGCGCATTTCTTCGGCCATGGCGTCGCGCAGGGCTTCACGCACGGTTTCGGACTTCATCTCGGCATCAGCTGGCCAATCTGGGGACAGATCTACCTTAGGTGCGGCTGGGGCAGAGACAGGAGTAGGGGCCTCAACCGCAGCAGGGGCGGCTTCGGTCGTCGCTGCTGCTGCGGGTGCAGCCGCGGGCAGGGCGGAGGCGTCTTCGCCTTCTTCGACGAGGATGGCGATAGGGGTATTTACTTTGACCCCTTCGGTGCCTTCAGCGATCAGGATCTTGCCCATGATCCCTTCATCAACGGCTTCAAACTCCATCGTGGCCTTATCTGTTTCGATTTCGGCCATGATATCGCCGCTTGATACGGTGTCGCCTTCCTTGACCAGCCATTTGGCCAGGGTGCCCTCTTCCATCGTGGGGGAAAGGGCGGGCATGAGAATTTCGGTTGCCATGTCTTAATCGTCCTCTCAGGCGTAGATATCTGTCCAAAGCTCGTCCAGCGACGGCTCGGGGCTTTCTTTCGAGAATTCAGCGGCTTGATTGACGATCTCTTTGATCTCTTTGTCGATCGCCTTCAGGTCATCCTCGGTCGCGTGTTTGCCGGAAAGCAGCAGCTCGCGGACATGTTCGATCGGGTCGCTTTGTTCGCGCACCTTCTGAACCTCTTCGCGGGTGCGGTACTTGGCCGGGTCGGACATCGAGTGTCCGCGATAGCGATAGGTTTTGATTTCCAGAATGTACGGACCTTTGCCCGCGCGGCAATGAGCGACAGCCTTTTCGCTGGCCTCTTTGACCGCTAGCACATCCATGCCGTTGACGATCTCGCCAGGGATGCCGAACGCCTCGCCCCGGTGGTAGATATCCTTGGTCGAAGTCGACCGCGCCTGGGATGTCCCCATCGCGTATTGGTTATTCTCGATCACGAAGATCACCGGCAGTTCCCAGATGGCGGCCATGTTGAAAGTCTCATAGACCTGACCCTGGTTGGCGGCACCGTCCCCGAAATAGGTGAAGGTGACGCGGCCGTTTTCCTGATACTTGTCGGCAAAGGCCAGCCCGGCACCCAGAGGAACCTGCGCCCCGACGATGCCGTGACCGCCATAGAAATGCTTCTCTTTCGAGAACATATGCATCGAACCGCCTTTGCCCTTGGACAATCCGCCCTCGCGCCCGGTCAGTTCTGCCATTACGCCGCCCGGATCCATGCCGCAGGCCAGCATATGCCCATGATCGCGATAAGAGGTGATCCGCTTGTCACCTTCTTCGGCGGCTGCTTCCAGTCCCACAACAACTGCCTCTTGACCGATATACAGGTGGCAGAAACCACCGATCAGACCCATGCCGTATAGCTGGCCAGCCTTTTCTTCGAATCGGCGGATCAGCAACATTTCACGGTAATAGGTCTTGAGTTCTTCCGCAGAAACGTTTGGTTTCTTTGTGGTTTTTCGCGCAGCCATTGTGGCGATCTCCCCCTCTCGGCAAGATAGTTTAGCGTTAAACTATCTAATAGAACATTTGAGGCTTTCTGGCGAGTGGAAATATTGCGCTGTGGTTTGACACGCGGAAACCGTTCAGGTAGGGACGTATGCGTTACCACAGCAGGGATTTCCGACGAAGAATTTTGGCCCCGCTCAGCGGATGACAATCTCATCCGAGCGGATCATACCAAGGATCGAGCGCGCCTGCTGATCCAGTAAATCGAGGTCAAGATAGGTGTCTGAAAGCCTGCGGGTCAGATTTTCCATTTCGGCGATTTCGGTGCTCAACGCTGCAAGGTCGCGCGACAGAGCATCCCGTTCCGCTGCAATCTCGACCCGTCGAAACAGGCCATAGTCACCTTGGACGGCAGCAAAGGTGAAATACACACCCAGCATGAAAGCCACCGAGAAAAAAGCAACTGAGCCCAAACCGGGCCGATGGGAACGGGACACTCTGTTTACCGCCGTATGAAGTCTGCCTCAATGTCGTGCCATTATGCTTGGCATCTGACTGCACTATGTCACAGGTGATTCGGCTTGTGAATCCCCCGATTCGCAAAATTACCCGTGCAGCTGAATTTATTGTTCCAGCGCGGCGACGCCGGGAAGGGTTTTTCCTTCCATCCATTCCAGGAATGCGCCGCCTGCTGTCGAGATATAGGTGAAATCCCGCGCCGCGCCGGACGCGTTCAGGGCGGCTACGGTATCACCACCGCCCGCGACCGAGACCAACTGGCCCGAACGGCTGAGCGCGGCAGCTTTCAGTGCGGCCGCATTCGTTGCTGCATCGAACGGTTCCAGTTCAAAGGCGCCCAAAGGGCCGTTCCAGATCAGGGTTCGGCTTTGGCTGATGACTTCAGTGATAGCGGCGACACTCTCGGGGCCTGCATCCAGGATCATGCCGTCTTCGGGGCATTGGTCTGCGGGCAAAACCTGATGCGGCGCATTGGCCTGGAAGGTTTTTGCAACAACCACGTCACACGGCAGAACGATCTGGCAACCAGAGTTTTCCGCCTTGGCAAGAATCTCTGCGGCAGTGTCTTTCATCGCGGTTTCCGCCAGCGATTTGCCGACTCTGATACCTTGTGCCACTAGGAAGGTGTTGGCCATGCCACCGCCGATGATCAGGTGATCCACCTTGTCGATCAGGTTGCCCAGCAGCTCCAGCTTGGTTGACACTTTTGCCCCACCGACCACTGCTGTTACCGGACGCTCGGGCGCGCCAAGAGCGCTTTCAAGTGCTTGCAGCTCGGCCTGCATCAGCCGACCAGCGCAGGCAGGCAGCAGGCGAGCGATAGCTTCGGTTGAGCTGTGGGCGCGGTGCGCAGCGGAAAAGGCGTCGTTGCAATAGACCTCGCCCAGTTTGGCCATGCCAGCAGCCAGATCAGGATCATTCTTGGTTTCAGCAGCATGAAAACGGGTGTTTTCCAACAGCAATACTTGCCCGGCTTGCAGAGTGTCTGCGACAAGCTCGGCCTCGGTTCCGACGCAATCGGCTGCGAACAGAACTTGCGCGCCAAAGGCGCTTTCCAGTGTGGGAATAAGTTGTTTCAGCGACAGGCTTTCGCGCCGCTCTCCGCCCGGGCGTCCGAAATGGGCTAGAAGGATAGGCTTGCCACCTGCGGCGAGAATATCGCGTACTGTGGGTACGATGCGCTGAATCCGGGTAGCGTCGGTCACGACCCCATCCACCACGGGCACATTGATATCCACGCGCACCAGCACGCGTTTACCGTTCAGGTCCATATCGTCCAGTGTTTTCCAGCCCATCGCGCGATCCTCGTGTTTGGCAACCGATCTAGGCGGTTCTTTTCCTGCATTTTGCCCTCAGGTCAATGCGTCACTTGGCTTTCGCGTGCGTGGCGCATAGGTATTTGCGCAAGACAAACGACAGGAGGGCCACATGGCCGAGATCAAGGATCCCGAAAACACAATCATCATCGAGCTGAAGGGCGGCAATGTCGTCATCGAGCTGCTGCCAGATGTGGCCCCGCAGCATAGCGCTCGGATGAAGGAACTGGCGCGCAGCGGTGAATATGACAACGTGGCATTTCACCGTGTGATCGACGGTTTCATGGCGCAAACCGGTGACGTGCAGCACGGCGATATGGAAGACGGATTCAACCTGCGCAGTGCAGGCACAGGCGGGTCATCGCTGCCGAATGTTCCGGCAGAGTTTTCGAAACTGCCGCATGATCGCGGCACGTTGGGCGCGGCTCGGTCGCAGAATCCGGACTCGGCCAATTCGCAGTTTTTCATCAACTTTAGCGACAACCACTTCCTGAACGGCCAATACACGGTCTATGGCCGTGTCATCGACGGGATGGAGCATGTGGACGCCATCGTTCGGGGCGAGCCGCCCGCAAGCCCGGATCGTATGATCAGCGTCAAGGTGGCTGCCGATGTATAAGCTGGCCGCCGCATTTGTCCTGCTGGCCGGTCCTGCACTGGCCACGGGCCTTGAGATCGAGATTGAGGGCGAGGGGGCCAATGGCACCGTAACCGTTGATCTGTTTGACGATATTGCCCCCAAGCATGTTGAACAAATTAGCGCCCTTGCCGCTGCTGGTCAGTATGATGGCGTGGTGTTTCACCGCGTGATCGACGGCTTCATGGCTCAGACCGGTGACGTTGAACACGGTCGGGTGGGTGGCGATATGCGTCGTGCCGGTACTGGTGGTTCGGATCGGCCGGATCTGCCAGCTGAGTTCTCGGACTATAACTTTGATCGTGGTGTTATTGGCATGGCGCGGGCGCAGGATCCCGACAGTGCCAACTCGCAATTCTTCATAATGTTTGAACCTGGGCCGTTCCTGAACGGTCAGTATACGGTTGTCGGTCAGGTCACTGACGGTATGGACGTTGTTGATGCGATCAAGCGAGGCGAAGGCCCGAACGGAGCCGTAATCGGCCAGCCGGATGCGATGAAAAAGGTCACCGTGACCGAATAGATAAAAGGACCCCGGTGCCTGGTCAGGTGCCGGGGTCTTTTTGTAAGCGTGCGCTTGGGTCAGTCGTCAGACATGGCCTTCCAGATCAGCGCACCAATCGCGCCACCAATCAGCGGGGCAACCCAGAACAACCATAGCTGAGCCAGCGCCGGCCCATCGGCAAACAGGGCAACACCGGTTGACCGTGCCGGGTTGACAGATGTGTTGGTCACCGGGATCGAGATCAGGTGGATCAGCGTCAGCGCCAGACCGATGGCAATCGGCGCGAACCCTGCCGGAGCACCGCTTGAGGTCGCGCCCAGAATGATCAGGATGAAAAATGCCGTCAGCACGATCTCGATCACCAAGGCGGACATCATCGAATAGCCCATGGGTGAAGCCTCGCCATAGCCATTGGACGCAAAGCCTCCGACCCCGGCGAAATCTGGTGCGCCGCTGACGATCAGATACAGAACAGCCGCTGCTGCAATGGCTCCGATAACCTGAGCAATCCAATAGGGCAGCAGATCCTTAGCCGGGAACCGTCCGCCGATCATTAAACCCAGACTGACTGCCGGATTGAAATGCCCGCCTGAAATGTGGCCAACGGCAAATGCCATAGTCAGCACTGTTAGGCCAAAGGCGAAAGATACGCCCAACCAGCCGATACCGACATCCGCGACGCCAGCCGCTAAAACAGCGCTGCCGCAACCGCCAAGCACCAACCAGAATGTACCGAAAAATTCAGCCATGAGTTTTGTTGACATGAAAAGTCCTCCGAAAACCAACGGGCTGTAGTGTAATCCAAAACACAGAAATATCGAAGCTACTCATCACACATAGAAATTCGGCGGAGAATGAAGGGGTATTTGAGCGCGCTTGCCACGTCAAAAGTGGGCAGATAGACCTATGGGTGTGGCATGGAAATATGGGTTCAGCCTACGATGACGTCAAAGACGAATAAGCCGGTTAAGGCCAAGTTATTGCCGGATGATCCGTTCTTCCCGCTCATTCAGGATGCTTATCGCGTTTTTAAACGTCCAAAGCCAAGCAATATCGAGGTCTGCGAAGGGTGCTGCATGGAACCGGATATCGAGGCTGATTTCTTTCACCCGCCCATTCAGGAACTGCCGTTGCACTATCTTCAGGACTGGTTTTTTGCAGCGAGTGATCCGGAAGGGATTGCCAAGAATACCTGGGCCTATCTTTTGCCGCGTGTGCTAGAGGTCTTGGCCTGTGGCGAAGAGGTAAGCTCTGTCGGGATCGAAGTCAGCCTGAGCCGGTATCCGACGGGACAGGCCCGGAACTGGTCGTCGGAGGAGTGGCGTGTCCTGGACGATTTCCAGAAACGTTTTCTTCTGAAGGCGATCGAAGGGGGCTCAGAAGAATGTCTGGACGATACGCTATGCATGTTTCGCCTCGGGGGTTGGCCAATGGATGGCCTTTTGGCGCAAGTAGCCGCAGTTAAAACGGCGACTTTGGCAGAACGGTTCTGGCAGGACTGGTGTTACGGGTATGCACCCTCGGTTTGGATCACGGCCTTCTGGGAAAGCCCGGACGGCACGGCTGCATTTGATTTTTACACGTCTGAAGTCATGTATCGAAGAATGCAGCAGCTTGCCTTTGATGATGGCACGCCACCAGAATTGTCCGAAAAGGCGCTGATGGTCGCAGAAGTGATCGAGGCCAATGCGACCTGGAACCAACCTGATCAGTGAAAGCCTTTCGGTCAGAATTGCAAAAGAAAACGCCGCAGGCTGTCCCGCGGCGTTTGTTTCCTGTCAGTCTGTCAGGATTACTGTTTGACGTCAGCAGCCGGGTTAGCGCCCGGTTTTCCGCTGCGGCCAGGGTTCAGAGGATCGTCCTGACGCTGAACGGAGCCTTCGAAATGCGCGCCGCTTTCGATGGCGATTGTCTTGTGAATGATGTCGCCTTCGACCCGTGCGGTCGAGGTCAGGCGCACTTTCAGGCCACGCACGCGGCCAACGATACGGCCGTTGATGACAACGTCATCTGCAGTGACTTCGCCCTTGATGGTCGCCGTTTCACCGATGGTCAGCAGATGCGCACGAATGTCACCTTCCACCGTACCTTCGACCTGAATGTCACCCGAGGTTTTCAGGTTTCCGGTGATGTGCAGATCCGAAGACAGGACCGATGCGGGTGGCTTGGGTTTGGGCGCGGTGCTGGCCTTGGTTTCCGTCGGTGCAGGGGTTGCCGGAGTGGCCGGAGCGGCAGGCTTGGCGGCCTCTGGGGCATTGGTTCCGGGCTCGTTGATTTTGCTCTTAGAAAACATTTCTTGCAGCCTTGATGTAAGTCATTGGGTTAACAGGTTTTCCGTTTACGCGGACCTCATAGTGCAGGTGCGTTCCGGTCGACCGTCCGGTGTTACCCATATCAGCAATATGATCCCCGCGCGAGACCCTTTGGCCAACCTTAACCCGTAACTTGGTGTTATGAGCGTAAAGTGTCTCAATTCCGAAGGCGTGCCGGATTTTGACCAGACGCCCGAAACCCGATTGCCAGCCCGCATGGGTGACAACGCCGTCGGCGGTCGCAAAGATATCAGTTCCAAGTGCACCGGCGAAATCGGAACCGTTATGCATGCGGCGACCGCCCGTTTTTGGGTCACGGCGCGTGCCGAAGCCACTGGTAAAGCGGACAGCCGCTTTCACCGGGCTGGCAAACGGGGCCTTTTCTGCTGCGATACGATAGAGGTTCAGCTGGTCCATCTGTTGCAACAGAGTGTTCGCGCGGATCTCGTCGGGGGTCAGGTCCTCACCGCGCGTGCTGAAGGAAATTGGGGTGAGGGGGCCACCCATGCCGCTATAGCCACGCCGTACTTCTTCAATGATACGGTCAGTTGGCATACCTGCCTGTCGGAACATCTTGTCGAGCGGTTCGACCGAGATGATCATTGCTTCTTCTAGCTGACGGAAAATTTCGTCGCTGCGTTCCTGCATCAGCCGGATCTCAAGCTCGAGATCGTCCCGCTGATCCAGTGCGTTCCGGGCGTCGGCTGCGATCTGATCACGCTCTTGCGCGGTGCGGGTCAGAGCAACGGTCATAAATTCCATCTGTTCGGGGCTGGCAGTGTTTGCCAACGTGAGCCCATCATCGGAATCTGATTGTTGCAGCGCCGCAAGCTCCTGACGGGCAGATTCCCGTTGTTTCATGGTGGTGCGCAGGGTGGACTGGATAACCTCGATCCCCGTTTCCAACTCACGGCGGCTGTTTTCGGACGCCAGCAGCTCGGACTGCATCGCAGAAATCTGTTCAAGCGCAGCGTTGAACCGGTCCTGAGCCATCAGAGCCTCATGAGCGCGCACGTCACGCTCTGCTGACAGGATATTCAGCCGCTCCTGATATGTCGCCTGATCGCGCTTGGCCTGTTCCCGGAAGTTGCCTGATCCGATGCTGTCCATCAACAGGATTGCCGTAGTGACCGCAGTCCAGCCAACAAACAGGGCAACACCAGCAACTGCAAAGATTTGTGTCTCTGAGCTGAGCCGGATGAACCGTGTGTCATTGTCAGATTTCAGAAAGACCCGGCGTTCCGGGAAGTGCTGCTCAAGCAGCGAATGTAGTTTGATTGCCAGACGTGCTCGCACGCGCCTTACCTCTCGATCCCCAAATTCGGGATCGGTTGTGAGTGGTCTCCGTCCCTTGGGGCAACTGAATAGAGGGGACGTCCGATTTGGGCAAGTTTGTTAACTAGTTCACACGACAAACAGGGTTAATCCCGCCAATTCTCGGCGAGAAATTGCCGATTACATCAACTGGAGGATGTTTCAAAGTCTGCTATGACCGTGCATGCCGACCTAGCGGGCAGAGCCGGGCGGCGGCAGGCCTTCGGTCAGCGGCCAATAGAAATCCGGCGGTAACCCGGCTTCGGCCCGCTTTTCTTCGTTGAAGGGCGGTTTAAGAACGCCATGAAAATAGCGCCGGACCAGATCGTGAAAGATACCCTTTGGGTCAGTGTTCTCGCGCCCGCACAGAAAGTGGAACCACTTGGAACCATAGGCAACATGGGCGACCTCTTCGGCATAGATCACCTTAAGCGCGGCAATGGCCTGTTCAGCCTTTGCCTTGCGGAAGATGTCAATCATGCCGGGGGTCACATCCAGACCCCGCGCCTCAAGCACCATTGGCACTACGGCCAAACGGCCCATCAAATCTTCTGCTGTATCTTCGGCCGCGCGCCACATACCCGCATGGGCGGGCAGTGCGCCGTAATGACTGCCCATCTGTTCCAGGCAATCGCAGACCATTTCGAAGTGGCGCGATTCCTCTTCGGCGCATTTGACCCAGTCGTCGTAGAAACCGATAGGCATAGGGACATGGCCAAATCGGGCGATGATATCCCAATGCAGATCAACCGCGTTCAGTTCGATATGGGCGACCGCGTGTAGCAGGGCGATGCGCCCAGCCTCGGAGCCGGGGCGGCGCCTTGGGACATCCCGGGGGGACAGCAAATCTGGTTTGTCCGGTCGGGCTGGATTCAACGGCGGTGTTGCGGTGCCCACTTCAATCGCAGGAGCGTCCCCTGATCGCGCCGCAAACCAAGCGGCGGCATGGCGCTTGGACAGGGCGGTCTTTTCGCGCCCGTCTGCTGTGGTCAGAACTTCGGTTGCCATTTGGGTCAGTGTTTTCGACACCGGGATATCTCCGCTTTCAAGATTTGTTCGGGTAATAATCCGGATGACGACCGCGGTGAAGAGAGTTACAGCGCGCGCACGGCTTCCAGTACCTCTTCCACATGGCCGGGCACTTTGACCTTTCGCCAGATGCGAGCGATCTTACCGTCGGCGTCAATCAGAAAGGTTGAACGCTCGATCCCCATCGACTTGCGCCCGTACATGTTCTTCTCGACCCACACACCGTAATCCTCGCAAACGGTCGAGCCTTCGTCGGACAAAAGTGGCGTCGTAAGACCGTGTTTGGCGACGAATTTGTCATGCTTAGCCACCGTGTCGCGCGAGATGCCGAAAACCTGGGCGCCGGCATCAGCAAAGGCTTGAAGTTGTTCCGAGAAACCGATGGATTCCTTGGTGCAGCCCGGCGTATCATCACGGGGATAGAAAAACAAAACGACGGCGCTGCCTTGCAGGTCTGACAGCGTAACCTCACCACCGCCGTCGCGGGGCAAAGTGAAACCGGGGGCGATGTCTGTAACGTCGGGCATTGGAAACTCCGCTAAAGGTTTTTAAGTGCTGCCTGACATCATGGTGCGGTGCAAGCAGGTAATAGGGCGTGGGTCGGAAATTGGCGCGGCAAGAAGATACACAAGAAGGCCCGGACGGGAAACCCCGCCGCCGTCGGTCACGCCGCCGCATCGCTGCGTGGGGGATCGTCGGAACCTTCCTGTTGCTTTGCCTGCTGGCCTTTGGCGGCTGGTTCTTTCTGATTGGCAAACAGCTGCACGCACCCGACTGGATGCGGGCCCAGGCCGAAAAACGGCTGGATCAAAGCCTTGGGGGGATCAAGATCCGCTTTGGCGATGCTAGCTTTATCGTCAACGAAAACTGGTTGCCACGTTTGCGACTGACGGATGTGACCATAAGCGACGCGGCGGGACAACAGATCGCGCAAGTGGCGGATATGCGCACACGGTTGTCGATGCGGTGGCTGCTACGGGGGAAAATCCGGCCGCGCACGATTACCCTGCGCGATGCCCAAATCGCATTGACCCGCGGATTGGACGGGGCGCTTTCGTTGACAGTCGGTTCTGGCAGTGCACCGGTTCAGCGGGCGCGGACATTGATCGAGTTGATCGAGGAATCTGACGATGTCTTTTTGTCACCGCTGCTGTCGGGCCTGCGGTCGGTCGAGCTTGAGTCGTTGACGCTGGACTATCAGGATTTGCGCCTGTCGCGCGCCTGGGTTTTCGACGGCGGACATATTTCGATCATCCGTACCGGTGACGAAATGCGCATGTCCACCGGGTTCTCTGTTCTGACAGGGCGCGATTATGCCAGTTCGATTGAGGTAAATTATACCAGCGTACTTGGAACGCCCCAGGCAAGCTTTGGCTTTGCCATAACCGACCTGCCTGCCGAGGATATTGCAAGTCAAAGCCTTGCCTTGTCATGGTTACAGGTCCTTGACGCTCCGATCTCGGGCGCGGTGCGCGGCAGTGTTGATGGCAACGCGGCGCTGGGGCCGTTATTTGCGACCCTGAACCTTGCGGCAGGCGCGGTGCAAGCCAACCAAGAGACAAAACCGATCCCGTTTGAATCCGCCAGGGCTTATTTCAGCTATGACCCAAGGCGGCAGGAGCTGGATTTCGACGAGGTTTCTGTAGTCTCCGCCTGGGGGTCCGTTCAGGCCGAGGGAAGGGCCTTTTTGAGAGGTATCGAGAATGGACTGCTGGAAAGCCTGACCTCTCAACTCCGCCTCAGCAGCATCGACATCAACCCGGCTGGGCTGTTTCCGGAACCCCTCAAGTTGGCGCGTGCCGACCTTGATCTGAAGATGAAGCTGGCCCCGTTCGAGTTGCGCCTCGGACAGATGACGGTTGAAGACGAAAACCTAACGCTGCGTGCTAGGGGTAATCTGAATGGTGAAGCCGAAGGTTGGTCGGGGTACCTCGAGGCTCATCTGGACGAGTTGGAGTCAGGCCAGTTGCTGAGATACTGGCCCCAATTACTTGCCGAAAAGCCGCGTAAATGGGTGTCCGACAATTTATATGAAGGCCGGCTCTCGGATGTCGATTTTGCATTGCGGTTGAAGCCGGACACCAAGCCGGACATTTACTTGGACTTCGGGTTCGACGACGCCAAAGTCCGCTTTGCCAAAACTTTACCTCCGGTCCAGGACGCTCAGGGGCAGGCCAGCCTGATCAACCAACGGTTTACCGTGACAGCCGAGAAAGCGGTTGTCATTGCCGATCAGGGCGGCCCGATAGACGGGTCAGGAACATCCTTCATTATTCCGGATACGTCGATCAAAAAGCTTTCGCCGGCGATTGTGCGCGTCAAGGCCAAGGGCTCGGCAACGGCCGCCTTGTCTTTGATGGATCGTCCCCCTCTGCAGCTGATGACAAAGGCAAATTTGCCCGTGGATGTGGCCTCTGGCGATGTGGAACTGTCAGGCACCTTATCTCTGCCGATGAAGAAGCGGCTGAAGTTCGATGAAACCCAGTTTCACTTTACTGGTAAGATTGGTGATGTGTACAGTGATCGCTTGGTCAAAGGTTTTGTCGTCAGCGCGCCTCAGTTGACTATCTCAGGTGACCAATCCGCTGTCGAAGTCGGCGGCGACGGATATTTCGGCGACGTGCCCCTGCAGGCAACCTGGCGCCAGCCTATTGGGGGCCGAGAACCGAAACCCAGTGAACTGAAAGGGCAGATCGAGATTTCGCCCCGGTTGGTGACCGAGCTGCGTGCCGGGTTACCAAAGGGTATGCTGACTGGAAAAGGCGTTGCCGAAATAACCTTGGGCATCGGTGCTGGCCGCCCCCCGAAACTGACGGCGACATCGGATCTGGAAGGCGTAGTGCTGTCTATCCCCGAGCTCGGGTGGCGCAAAGGCGCTGGTACCAAGGGGTCGATGGATGTCGAGGCAACGCTGGGCGATCAGATGCGCGTGGATACACTTCGGCTGGATGCGGCGGGGTTGAGAAGCCTGGCCTCCATTAATTTCAAAAATGGTGCTTTCGATCGTGTTGAGTTCAGCTCATTCGAACTAGGGAACTGGCTTGCGGTTCCGGCGGAGCTGATTTCACGGGGGTCAGCCTTGCCCGACATCAGGGTTTTAGGGGGCGTGATGAATCTGGGGGGCGCGACCTTTGGATCCTCCGAAGGTGGTGGCGGTGGTTCCGGGCAGGGGCCCGAGCTGGATGTAGTGTTGGATCGCCTCCAGATTACAGAGACGATCGCCCTGACCGGGTTCAAGGGAAAATTTGCGACAACTGGCGGTGTCAGCGGCGCGTTCACGGCGAATGTAAACGGCGGTGCTGCTGTGCGCGGACAGGTGACCCCGCGCGGAGGGCGCAGTGCAGTCAATCTAATCTCTGGTGATGCAGGCGACGTTCTGAGATCGGCCAAAATGATAACCCAGGCGCGCGGTGGCAAACTGGACCTGCAACTGGAACCGGTCGGCGGGGCCGGGAACTTCGATGTCATCATGAAGATCGTGAACACCCGAATTCATGACGCCCCGGCCATGGCTGCCTTGCTGAACGCAATCAGCCTTGTTGGGCTTGTGGATGAAATGGCTGGGCAAGGCATCTTTTTCTCGAGCATCGAAAGCCGAATGCGGATTACGCCGACCGAAATCAAGGTTCTCAGCGGCAGCGCCGTCGGTCCTTCGATGGGATTGTCCTTCGACGGGACAATCAACACGGTTAGCGAAATGCTGAACTTGCGTGGCGCGATTTCCCCAATCTATCTGGTGAATGCGATTGGAAGTGTCTTCACCAAAAAAGGTGAAGGTGTGATCGCGTTCAATTATACTCTGACCGGCCCTTTGAAATCACCCTCTGTCTCGGTCAACCCTCTGTCAGGGCTTGCGCCATTGTTCTTGCGCAACCTTCTAAGGGAGCCCGCGCCGAAGGTTCAGGATGGGCCAAATGCACAGAAAGCCAAGCCGGATGAGCCCAAGCGCACCTTTGGATCGCCGCCAAAAGACAACTGAACAGGGATATAGCCGAATCTGATACGACCCTGTAAGGCGCGCCCATGAAACTCAGCGATTTCGATTTCCACCTGCCCGAAAATTTGATTGCCACCCGGCCTGCCAACCCGCGGTCTTCGGCGCGTTTGCTTGTGGCCGAGGGCGATGCAATCTCGGATGCGCACGTCTTTGACCTGCCAGACTGGCTGCGACCCGGTGACCGGCTGGTGTTGAATGATACGCGGGTCATCCCGGCACGCCTCAGCGGGCGGCGTCATCGCGACAGTGCGCAAGGGCCGGTGTCTGCGTCGATCGAAGCGACGTTGCTTGATCCGCAGGCAGACGGCACCTGGGCCGCGTTGATCAAACCGCTCAAGAAGGTCAAGACAGGTGAGGTTATCCGGTTTTCGGATCAACTGAGCGCTGAGTTGGATAGGGTGGCGGACGGGCAGGCCTTTCTGCGGTTTAACCTTACGGGGCAGGATTTCGATGCTGCGCTGGAACAGGCCGGCGCGATGCCGCTGCCGCCTTATATTGCCGCCAAGCGTCCTGCCGATGCGCAGGACAAGACGGATTACCAGACGATCTGGGGGCGCAACTCCGGGGCCGTGGCCGCGCCCACCGCGTCGCTGCATTTTGACGAAGCGCTGATGGAGGCGCTTACCGCGCGCGGCGTTTCTGTTTCCTACGTTACGCTTCATGTCGGTGCCGGAACGTTTCTGCCAGTCAAGGTCGAGGATGTGACGACCCATAAGATGCATGCAGAATGGGGCAGGGTCAGTGCGGAAGCCGTCAGTGAAATTCGTGAAACCAAAGCCATAGGTGGCCGTGTCATTCCGGTGGGCACAACCGCGCTGCGATTGATCGAAAGCGCCGCCCGCAGTGGGCAGATCGTACCCTGGGAGGGCGATACCGACATCTTCATCTATCCGGGCTTTCAGTTTTACGTCACGGATGCGCTGATCACCAATTTCCATCTGCCGAAATCCACGCTGCTGATGTTGGTTTCAGCTTTGATGGGGCAGGATCGGATGCAAGAGGTTTATGAGCACGCGATTGCGCAGAACTATCGGTTCTTTTCATATGGGGATGGGTCGCTTTTGATCCCTTGAGCGGCGTGTTGTCGGGATCGTTGCGTTTCGATGTCGTAGACAAGCTGGTTCAAAGCCGTTTTTGATATAAAAACGAATCTCTAGTTCAGGTTAGCAATCTCGGAGGCCTCTATGCTTCAGGTCATTACCAGCGCGTGGTCACTTCTTCTTGGCATGGGCCTGCTTATGATTGGCAATGGTCTACAGGGCACAATCCTGGGCGTCCGAGGCGAGATCGAAGGGTTTTCGACCCTTCAGATGTCTGTTGTGATGTCAGCTTATTTCGTAGGTTTCCTCGGAGGTTCTCGCCTTGCACCGGAGATGATACGGCGGGTTGGACATGTGCGGGTCTTTGCTGCGCTCGCTTCTTTTATTTCGGCCGTGATGATCATGTATCCGATGTTGACCGAGCCAGTCGCGTGGGCTTTGGGGCGTGTCGTGATCGGGTTTTGTTTCTCGGGAGTGTATGTCACCGCCGAAAGCTGGCTGAACAACGCGGCCAATAACGAGAACCGGGGCCAGGCGCTTTCGCTTTATATGATCGTACAGATGACTGGGATCATCACCGCTCAGGGGCTTATGCTGGTTGGCGATCCTGCTGGTTACGAAACCTTTGTGATCGCATCCATTCTGGTTTCGGTTTCCTTTGCTCCGATTCTGCTGTCGATTTCACCGACACCGGCATTTGACACGACCAAGCCCATGACATTGCGTGAACTGATGGGGAAGTCGCCGTTGGGCTGCGTGGGCATGTTCCTGCTGGGCGGAGTGTTCTCGGCCCAGTTTGGTATGTCGGCGGTCTATGGCGCGCGCGCTGGGCTGACACTGGTTGAGATTTCGACCTTCGTGGCGGCTTTCTATGTCGGGGCAATACTGCTGCAATATCCGCTGGGTTGGTTCTCGGACCGGATGGATCGCCGGTTCCTGATCATGCTGGCGGGCATCATTGGTGCTTGCGGGGCGGCCACTGCGATGATGTTCGGGTCGACTTCATTTCCGTTCCTTCTGGCCTCGGCCTTTGTGATTGGCGGCATGTCTAACCCGCTGTATTCGCTGCTGATTGCGCATACGAATGACTTTCTGGAGCATGAGGATATGGCGGCGGCCTCTGGCGGTCTGGTCTTCATCAATGGACTGGGCGCCATTGCTGGCCCGCTGATTACCGGTTGGTTGATGGGCGATGACGTGTTCGGACCGTCGGGCTTTTTCCTGATCATCTTTGCACTGCTTGCAGCCACTGCTGTCTATGCGATGTATCGCATGACACAGCGTGCGGCGATTCCTGTGGATGAGACGGGCACCATGTCTCCGCTTTACCCAACGGCCTCGCCGGTGGCGTTCGAATTGGCGCAAGAGGTGGCTATCGAAGCCGCCGAAGCCGATCAGGAAACGCAAGATGTAGCCTAGGACACGAAATTATGTCGCAAGTGTTGCAAATTTTTACTGTCACAAATCTGTAAATCTGCCTTAAATGACGTTACGTCCCTGGGGAGGGCAAAACGACGGAGCAAGGCAATGGTAGGGCCTGAAGAAGTATTGAGTTTTTGGCTGGATCAAGTGTGTCCAGATGGTTGGTATATTGAGGATGAAGCGCTAGACGCAGAGATCCGCGAAAAATTTCTTTCCACATGGGAAATTGCTAATGAGGGAAAGTTCTCTCTCTGGCTGACATACCCCAGCGGGGCACTCGCCTATATTATTCTTATGGATCAATTCCCTAGGAACATGTTCCGCGGCAGCGGCAAGGCGTTCGCCACTGACAGGGCAGCCTTGTCTGCAGCGAAATGCGCCATCGACAAGGGTTGGGATATGAAGATTGACGAGCCCGCGCGGCAGTTCTTTTATCTTCCACTGATGCACTCAGAAAATCTGTGTGACCAAGAGCGTTGTGTACGCCTGATGTGCCAGAATATCGACGGAGCCAAGTCAACCAACCTGCTGCATGCAAGGGCGCATAGGGAGGTGATCCGAAAGTTCGGCCGTTTCCCCTATCGTAACGAAGCATTGTCGCGCCCCATGACCGAACATGAGGCCGCCTATGTAAACATGGGCGGGTACGGGTCCACCGTCCGAGAGCTTCAGGCCGCAGGTTAGCCTTCGACCGAACATCCTTTGATTGTGATAATACGGTCGGCCACAGTGTCGGCCGTTTTTTCTATTGCGGTGCTGATAAAGGCGTCAGGCGTTTCGGCAACCGCAACAATACGAGACTGCGCCACCTGTAGCGTATCTTCGATTTGGCTCAGGCGGTCGAGCGTTTGCGAGACCCGTTGGGCGGTGGCGGTGTCGGCAAGCCCGCCATTGACTTGTATAGTTGCGAGTTCAGTGCGAAGTGCTGCCAATTCACTGCGCACCCCTTGAACCTCTTCGCGCAAAGGGGCGACGATCTGAACCTTCTGTGAAAAATCAGACATCAGGGACTGTGCTGTTGTGGTCAGCTTCCAGCCCAAAAACAAACACAAGGCCACCAGGATAAGCGTGGCGTTGATTAGGGCGAGGACCAGATCTTTCAGCGTTTTAGCCATGTTATGCCTTTCGCGTAAATGGATTTAGAATGGAGCAACTGGGATACTTAGCTATCTTCTAGCGTTTTGAACGGGTGCGGTATAGGCTCGAACCTCTGCAATCCGTATGGGTTTACCCTGCGTAGCTTTTGTCGCGGGGACTAAGTGTTGAAGGGTGGCTGATATTAGTTTAATGGTAAACTAATTTGGAAATGACCTGCTCCGAGAGGGAAACATGGCAGCACAATCTTTTGATCTGATCGTAATCGGCGCTGGTCCTGGCGGGTATGTCGCAGCCATTCGCGCAGCACAGCTTGGTTTGAAAACCGCCGTGGTCGAGCGCGAACATCTCGGGGGGATATGTCTTAACTGGGGCTGCATCCCAACAAAGGCGCTGCTGCGGTCTTCAGAAGTGTTTCACCTGATGGAGCGCGCAAAGGATTTTGGGCTGAAGGCCGAGAAGATCGGATATGATCTGGATGCTGTGGTCAAGCGATCGCGCGGTGTCGCCGGGCAACTTTCGGGCGGTATCGGTCACCTGCTGAAAAAGAACAAAGTGACGGTTGTCATGGGCGAGGCGACGATCCCGGCCAAGGGCAAGGTCTCCGTCAAGACCGACAAGGGCAGCGAAGAGTTGACAGCCAAGAACATCGTTCTGGCAACCGGCGCGCGCGCCCGCGAGCTTCCCGGGCTGGAAGCGGATGGTGATCTGGTTTGGACTTACAAACACGCCCTGCAGCCGCCGCGGATGCCAAAGAAATTGCTGGTCATCGGGTCGGGTGCAATCGGGATCGAGTTCGCTAGCTTCTACAATACGCTCGGTGCAGATACGACGGTGGTTGAAGTCATGGACCGGGTTCTGCCCGTCGAGGATGCCGAGATCAGCGCCTTCGCCAAGAAAGCCTTTATCAAACAGGGCATGAAGATCATGGAAAAGGCGATGGTCAAGCAGTTGGACCGCGCTAAGGGTAAAGTCACCGCGCATATCGAGGTGAAGGGAAAGGTTGAAAAGCACGACTTTGACACTGTGATTTCTGCCGTGGGCATCGTCGGCAATATCGAAAATCTGGGGCTTGAGGCTTTGGGTGTCAAAATCGACCGGACCCATGTTGTGACTGACGAATTCTGTCGCACCGGTGTCGATGGCCTATACGCCATCGGTGACATTGCCGGAGCGCCATGGCTGGCGCATAAAGCAAGCCATGAGGGTGTCATGGTGGCCGATCTGATCGCCGGGAAACATGCCCATCCGGTCAAACCCGAAAGCATCGCGGGCTGCACCTATTGCCATCCGCAGGTTGCGTCGGTCGGCTATTCCGAGGCAAAGGCGAAAGAGCTTGGCTATGACATCAAGGTCGGCCGTTTTCCCTTCATCGGCAACGGCAAGGCAATCGCGCTTGGAGAGCCCGAAGGGCTGGTCAAAACAGTCTTCGACGCCAAAACCGGAGAGCTGTTGGGCGCCCACATGATTGGCGCGGAAGTCACTGAGTTAATTCAGGGGTATGTGGTCGGGCGCCAGCTTGAAACCACCGAAGAGGATCTGATGAACACAGTGTTCCCGCATCCGACTTTGTCCGAGATGATGCATGAAAGCGTTTTGGACGCTTACGGGCGCGTGATCCATATGTAACTCAGGGCAGGGGGTGCCCCTGCCGATCTGCGGGACGTTACCAAAAGTATCTTTGGCCAGATGAAGCAGCGAGCCAAGCTTCATCTGGCCTTTTGATTCCCGGATTTGCTTATCGGGTCAGCGCGTCGAGAATGCGTGCCCAGGACCGGATGCCCTTGTGAAAGCTTTTGACGTCATATTTCTCATTCGGTGAGTGAATGGCGTCGTCATCATTGGCAAAGCCCACCAGCATGGAATCCATGCCCAGCTCCGTGTTGAAATAGCCGACCACAGGGATCGATCCGCCCATTCCGGTAAAGACAGCCTCGCGCCCCCATTCATCGGACAATGCGCCTCGGGCGGCTTCGAATTCGGGGCGGTTGATATTCATGACGGATGCGGGCGAGCCTTCAAGATCGTTGTCCCACTGTACTTTCGCGTCGGGTGACAGGCGGTCTTCTACATGCTTGCGAATCTGGTCGCGCAAGGCGTCAGGGTTCATGTCACCCACCAGACGGCAGGTGATCTTGCAATGCGCCTGTGAGGGAATGACCGTCTTCGAACCGGCGCCGTTATAACCGCCCCAAAGCCCGTTTACCTCAAGCGTCGGGCGCGCCCATTGTTGCTGCAATGTCGAATATCCTTTTTCGCCATGTGGCTGAGAATACCCCACCGAGTTCAGATAATCCGCCTCATCGAACCCGCAGTTTTCCCATTGGCGCAACTGTTCGGCCGGGACCTCATGAACCCCGTCATAAAAGCCTTCGACAGCGACGCGACCGGTTTCGTCGTCATAGAACGAGGCGACGATCTTGGAGAGCTCTCGCAGCGGGTTTAGCCCCGGTCCGCCGTAATGGCCCGAGTGCAGGTCGATCCGCGGACCGATGATGGTGAATTCGTCCTTGAGCATCCCGCGCAGCTGAGACGCGATTGATGGCACCCCACGCGACACCATCGAAGTGTCGCATACCAATGCCAGATCCGCTTTCAACTCGGCCACGTTTTCACGCAGGAACGGGACCAGCGACGGCGAACCGGATTCTTCTTCGCCTTCGAAGAAGAAGGTGATGCGGCAGGGCAGGGTGCCATGGACGGCCTTCCATGCGCGGCACGCTTCGACGAAGGTCATCAACTGTCCCTTATCGTCCGAAGAGCCCCGACCCCGGATAACTGGCCCATTTTCGGTTTCTTCAATGGCCGGATCGAACGGATCCCGGTTCCACTGGTTCAGCGGGTCAACGGGTTGAACGTCATAATGGCCGTAGAACAGAACATGGGGCGCGCTGTTGTCCTCACCTATATGCCCGACCACCATGGGATGTCCGGTGGTTTCACGTTTTTCAGCCTGAATTCCTATGTTTTTCAGGTCAGATACCAGCCAGTCAGCTGCCTGGTTGACCTGTTGGTCAAAGGCCGGATCGGTGGAAATTGACGGAATGCGGAGCAGTTCCATCAGGCGGTCGATTGAGGTTGGCAAATCGGCGTCGATGCGGTTCAGAACAGCGTCCAGCGACATAAGAGGGCTCCTGCTTGATTTGGATTTTCCGGAACCCTATCAGCGCCACTTTTGCCGTCTAGCCCGCAAGGACAGGAATCTGGTATAATATCGGAAACCCGGATGAGATAATGTGCTGTGCCTGCGTCGTTTCCTCGCGTCCAGGGGGCGTAACTTTACTTGTCGGTCAGGGTCAGAGCGGATATTTGATGCAAATCAAATAAGCGTTCACTGTGCTTGCGGTATCAAGCAGGCAGTGGGAAATGCTCTGGTGCAGATTCGTATCCTGCGCAGAAGAAGACGTTCGGTCGCCGTAATATCGGTCGGGCAACTAAGGAGAAACCGGTGGATTATACTGCTCAGCTTGATTCAGCGATCGCAAGGCTGCATGACGAAGGACGGTACCGGACCTTCATTGATATCGAACGTCGCAATGGTCATTTCCCGCATGCGGTGCGCACGCGCCTCGATGGATCGCAGCAAGATATCACCGTCTGGTGCGGCAACGACTATCTTGGCATGGGGCAACACCCTGTGGTGCTGGAGGCGATGCACGAGGCCGTGGATGCCGCAGGCGCCGGATCAGGTGGAACCCGCAACATTTCGGGCACCACGGTTTACCACAAACGGCTTGAGGCCGAGCTGGCCGATCTGCACGGCAAAGAAGCTGCGTTGCTGTTCACCAGCGCCTATATCGCAAATGACGCGACACTCAGCACTTTGCCGAAACTGTTTCCTGGTCTGATCATTTATTCTGACGCATTGAACCATGCTTCGATGATCGAAGGGGTGCGCCGCAACGGCGGGTCCAAGCGCATCTTCCGCCACAATGACGTCGCCCATCTGCGCGAACTGCTTGAAGCGGATGATCCCGCAACGCCCAAACTGATCGCTTTTGAGTCGGTGTATTCGATGGACGGCGATTTTGGCCCTATTGAAGAGATATGTGATCTGGCCGATGAATTCGGTGCGCTGACCTATATTGATGAGGTCCACGCCGTTGGCATGTACGGACCGCGCGGCGGTGGCGTGACCGAGCGCGATCGTCTTGCCCATCGGATTGACATCATCAACGGCACATTGGCCAAAGCCTATGGCGTCATGGGGGGCTATATCGCGGCCAGCACTAAAATGTGCGACGCTGTGCGGTCTTATGCTCCGGGCTTCATCTTTACGACGTCCCTGCCACCTGCCGTTGCTGCGGGTGCCGCAGCTTCGGTTGCCTACCTCAAAACTGCGTCCGAATTGCGAGAGCAGCATCAGACGCAAGCAAAGATCCTCAAGCTTCGACTCAAGGGGATGGGCCTGCCACTGATTGATCACGGCAGCCACATTGTGCCCGTGATTGTCGGCAACCCCGTGCACACGAAGAAACTCAGCGATATGCTGCTGGATGACCATGGAATCTACGTTCAGCCCATCAATTTCCCCACTGTTCCGCGTGGAACAGAACGCCTGCGTTTCACACCGTCCCCGGTTCATGGACCTGACGAAATGAACCGTTTGATCCAGGCGATGGACGAACTTTGGTCACATTGTGCGCTAAATCGCGCCGAACTTGCCGGTTAACCTAACGCTAAAGTGTGCAATTCGTATGCCGCGTGCTAAAATTACGCTAACAAAACTACGGCGCGAATCATTCTTTTAATGATTCGACCACGGCGTGAAACACGCACAGGCAGAATGGGGCAGCAGGGATGATTGGGCGCAGATCACAGCGCGGATCCGAAGGCGACACTGACGTCAGGCCCAAGGGCTTTGACGACTATGAGGTGCGGCTGGGTGACAGGATGCGTGGTGAACGCGCAACAATGGGCAAATCCCTGCTGGATGTGCAGCGCGAACTGCGGATCAAAGCCAACTACATTGCAGCCATAGAAGATGCCGACCCGGACGCCTTCGATACGCCCGGATTTATCGCTGGGTATGTGCGCTCTTACGCCCGCTATCTGGGGATGAACCCCGACGAAACTTTCTTTGCGTTTTGTAAGGAAAGCGGGTTTGAGGTCGCGCATGGCATGTCGGCCGAGGCGTCAGTGGTTCGAAAGACCTCGGGCAGCTTGCCGGCTCGCGGTCCGATGGGGCGCGATCCGTTTATCTCGCCAAACACTCCCTATATTCCCGGACGGGAATCGTTGGTCAGCCAGATCGAGCCGCGTGCCATCGGGTCGTCTCTGGTTCTGTTGGCTGTGATCGGCGGTATTGGATATGGCGGATGGTCCGTCCTGAACCGGATTCAGCAAGTGCAGGTAAGCCCGGTTGAACAGGCTCCGGTTGTCTTGTCTGATTTGGACCCGCTTGAGGCGGCGCGTGGCACCACCGAAGATCAAGTCGCTCTGATCGACACCCCCTCGGCTGAGGCTCTGGATAGGCTGTATCGCCCACAGGCCCTGGATTTGCCGGTGCTCGTTGCCCGTGATGCACCAATTTCTACACTGGACCCGCGTACCGTTGGCACCTTCCAGCCGCCTGAGCCGCCCAAGGTTGAGGTTGCCGAAGTCCATACGGTTCTTCGCCCGGCATTGCCGCAGGTGGTTGAACAGATTGATACGACCCTGAAAATCGTCGCCGTTGATCCGGCGTGGATGCGGGTCACCGCTGCGGATGGAAGTATCATCTTCGAGGGTACGCTTGGAACCGTCGAACAGGGCAGTACATTCGAGGTACCGCTGACAGAAGAACCGCCTAACCTACGTGCAGGTGCCGCCGGATCTGTCTATTTCTCGATGAATGGTGACCATTTCGGCCCGGTCGGAGCACCAGGAACTGTCGCCAAAGGTGTCGTTCTGTCCAAGGATGCGGTTTCCGAACGCTATACGGTAGCTGATCTTGAAGCCGAGCAAAACGTCGCCCTCAAGCAATTGGTTGCGGAACTTCAGGCGCAAAGCTCTGCCGCACCGACAGAATGATCTGGCCATTGCAGTGGCCAGTTAGGCTGACTATTTAAAGACCAACTCAGACAGTCTTGGACCCGTCCACATGTCCCTTAATCACGTGCGCCCATGGCGCAATATCTACCGCCGCAAATCTCGTCAGATCATGGTTGGAAACGTCCCCGTCGGAGGTGACGCTCCGATTGCGGTGCAGACGATGACCAACACGCTGACGACGGATGTTGCGGCGACTGTGGCTCAGGTGCAGGCTGCCGCAGAGGCGGGTGCGGATATCGTGCGCGTTTCGGTCCCGGATGAGGCCTCGTCCAAGGCGCTGAAAGAGATCGTGCGCGAAAGTCCGGTACCTATCGTGGCGGATATCCACTTTCACTATCGCCGTGGGATCGAGGCCGCCGAGGCAGGCGCAGCATGCTTGCGGATCAACCCTGGCAACATTGGCAATGAAAGTCGGGTGAAAGAGGTCATTCAGGCTGCGCGTGACCATAATTGCTCGATCCGGATCGGGGTGAATGCGGGAAGCTTGGAAAAGCATCTGCTCGAGAAATACGGCGAGCCTTGCCCCGAAGCGATGGTTGAAAGCGGGCTAGAGCATATCCGTATTCTTCAGGACAACGATTTCCACGAATTCAAGATCAGCGTGAAAGCCAGCGATGTCTTCCTGTCGGCAGCTGCCTATCAGGGCATCGCCGAGGCCACGGACGCCCCCATCCATCTGGGTATTACCGAGGCCGGAGGACTGGTTTCGGGCACCATTAAATCGGCGGTTGGTCTGGGCAATCTGCTGTGGATGGGCATTGGCGACACGATCCGCGTCAGCCTGTCTGCGGATCCTGTCGAAGAGGTCAAGGTAGGGTTCGAGATTCTGAAATCTTTGGGCTTGCGCCATCGCGGGGTTAATATCATCTCATGCCCCTCTTGTGCGCGGCAGGGGTTCGATGTGATCAAAACAGTCGAGGCGTTGGAACAGCGTCTTGAACATATCAAAACACCAATGAGCCTATCGATCATCGGCTGTGTCGTGAACGGCCCGGGCGAAGCGTTGATGACCGATGTCGGCTTTACCGGCGGCGGTGCCGGATCGGGTATGGTGTATCTGGCGGGCAAGGCCAGCCACAAGATGTCCAACGATCAGATGGTCGACCACATTGTTGAAGAGGTCGAGAAGAAGGCCGCTGAATTGGACGCTGCGCAAGAAGCCGCTGAGTAATTTTCCAGCTTGATTGGCCGTTGAATGACCAGATCGGCGGGCATGCAGGGTCAATTCATAGGGCCTGCATGTTATTGGCCGCGTGTATCTGGTGGACCCCAATCCCAGACACCTCATTGAAAACGCGACGATGTTGGTCCACATTATTGTGAGGAATGAGATTTTCATTCCCGCTTAGATTTGTTGTTTTTGTTTCATGGGTTTCTTAGTCGTATGCCAGTAAGCGATCGTTTGAAGATTAGATTGTCTCCTGCCTCTTCGGCCCTCGATCTTTGCGGTCCGGACTCTAACAGGGGGCTTATGCAATGCGCCGTAACTTGAAAGCCTTCGGCCTGGGTGCAGTGATCGCCGGGTGTTCGGGTTTCATGGTGGCAGATAGCGTAGTGGCCGATCAGCCCGCATTTCCCGGTGCGGTGGGATATGGGCAGAACGCTACGGGTTGGCGTGGCGGCGAAGTGTTTCATATCACAACCCTGGACGATACCGGACCGGGCAGCCTGCGTGAGTGCGTCGAAAATGACGGCTCCGGACGGGTTTGCGTTTTCGATATTTCAGGGACGATCACTGTAGACACCCAGATGAAAGTGGCTTCGAACACCTATATCTCCGGACAGACCGCGCCGGGACAGGGGGTGCAGATCAAACTTGGCAAGGTTCTGGATTCACCCCTGATGATTTTTGAGGCGCAGGACGTTTTGCTGCGGAACCTCAAATTTCGGCCTGGACCCAGTTACAAGCCCTCGTCGAACGTGGACGGGCTTTCCATAGAGAGCAGTTCGAATATCTACGTTGACCGTGTCTCGATCCAATTTGCCACGGATGAGAATCTGGGCGTTGGAACGGAAAACCTGCCAAGCGAAGATATCACGATAGCCCGCAGCATCTCAGCCCTGGCTCTGGATAAGTCCACCCATACAAAGGGAAAGCATTCAAAAGGTGCTCTGCTGTGTTCCGATGATGGAACGGCAAGGCAATGTGGGCGGGTCACCCTGTATCAAAACCTGTTTGCCCATAACCGCGACAGAAATCCAGACATCCAGTCGTCACCATCTGGGCAAGTCGACATTATTAACAACGTGTTCTACGACGCGACCTCGCAATTCGGTGAGTTCTGGAACCATTACGGCGACACATGGATCGCCTATGTGGGAAACGTGGTCCTGCCGGGCCCCAGTACACGGAACAGGCCGCCCCCCGCCGCATTCGAGGTGTTCCCTTATGGCGCAGACAAAGGGTTCAGCATCTCGGTTTTCGAACAAGATAACCTGCATCTGGACAGTCGTATTGAGCTGCTATGCGACAGATCAGTGAAGGGCAAGATTGCGGATGATGCGGCGGTCGAATTCCTAGTGGCTGAACCTCACCAGCCGCTGTCGGTTGAACCTGCCGAGGTGAGCACGACATACGAAACCGTTCTTGGAACCGTGGGGGCCCGGCACGGGGATGACCAAGCTTTGGACAGTCTGGATGCGATGGTGATCGAAAACGTCCGCGGCTGTGATGGACATCGGATAAACGATCCGGGCGAGGTGGGCGGTTGGCCGGATTTGCCCATTGTTCACGCGGCAGTTGATACTGACCGGGACGGAATGTCTGATACTTGGGAAACAGGGCGGACTGGCCTGGACCCGAATGATCCCTCAGATGTCTGGGCGGACCGGGACGGCGATGGCTGGTCTAATCTAGAGGAATATCTAAGCCACCTTGCTGGCGACCCGATGCCCTGACGGAATGGCCGGCTCCTGTTGCAGAACCGGCCTGCCAAATCAGCCTTGCTCGGCGCGAACGGCATTCGCAATTTGCTGCATCTGATCTGCTTTCAGGTACCCGCGCAGCATTTCGGTGCCCAGCACAAACGAAGGCGTGCCCGAAATCTGCATCCGCTGCGCCAATTCACGGGTCTTTTGGATTTCCTCGGTGACCTGTTCGCTGTCCATTGCCGCCAGAATCGCGTCACTGTCCAAACCCAGCCCGTCCGAGATACGGCGCAAAGTAACCGGCGACGGTTCCCCGGTGAATTCGAGCAGGGCATCGTGAACCTGTTTATAGGCATCGTCCCCGGCAACATGTTTGGCGGCAACGGCAAAGCGGGATGAGATCATCGACGCGTCTCCGAGGATCGGAAACTCTTTGATCACAAGCCGAATATTGCCATCTTCGGCCAGCAGGCTGGCCACTTCGGGAACCGCACGGCGGCAATATCCGCAGCGATAGTCCATGAACTCGACCAACGTGATATCCCCGTCCGGATTTCCGCCCACCCAGCTGTACCCGTCGTTGAAAAGCTCATCAGCATTGCTGGCGACAAGCTCTTTATCCGCCTGCGCTTCTTCCACGGCGTTGCGTTGTTCCAGAATGTTGATCGCTTCGATGATGACTTCGGGGTTTTCCAGGAGGTATTCGCGTACCTGCTCTCCGAATTGTTGTTTTTCGGCGTCGGTCAGCTGGCTCAGGTCCAGGGCCTGCGCCGATCCTGCGATCAGGGAAAGCCCCAGAAGGGCTGGTGCAGCGTGTCTGAGGATCATTTCCGTTTCCTTTTCGAATTACTCTTGTTTGCTTGTTCAAACGCAATCAACACATCTTGGGCCCGTTGCCAACCCGGTGATCCGACCGGCAACTGCGCAACCGCGCGTTTCGCGTGAATACCGGCGTCATCCAAACGGCCCTGCAGGGCATATCTTTCGGCAGTAACCGCCGATGCCATACCAGTATTGCCTGTTTTGGCATAAGCTGCACCCAGGTCTTGCATCAATCTTGCGTTACGAAAATCTCTGGCCCGTGCTTTTTCAAGAATGGGCAAGGCTTCCACTGTCTTACCTTGAACCAACAGGGACCGCCCGTATCCGGCCAGGATAAGTGGGTTATTCGGCGCCAATTCAACGGCTTTGCCATATGCTGCTACCGCATCAGCCACTTGACGGTTTTCAAGCATGATCTGGCCTTTGAGGTCATAGTAATAGGGGTCATTGGGCCGGATTGCCAAAGCACCATCAATCGCAGCGCGCGCTTTGGTTAGATCACGGTTTTGATGGTGGGCTGCTGCCTCGCGCATCAGTCGTATGTCCTGGGCGGTTTCTTCTTTGGCGCGCCGCATCGTCCATGTGGGCGAGCGGATGAAGGCCGATAGTTTACCTTTCGCCCTTGCGAACCAGTAATCGGCATTCTGGCTGGGTTTGGCTTTGTCGCCGAACTCTTCCAGAAACGCCTCGGCGGCGCGCAACCTCTCGCGGCTGGTGGGGTGTGATCGCATGTATGGGTCCTGGTTGCCCGTGTTTAACAGCTCTTGCCCCGCGAATTTACGGTGCAGAGACACCATGCCACTGGGCGAGATACCGGCCCAACGTAAATAGCTTGCTGCGCTGCGATCCGCCGAGGACTCTTCAGCGCGGGTGTGGCCAAGAAAGCTGCGCAGAGCTGCCGAATTAGTACCGGCCGCAATTCCGAAAGCGGCCTCGCCGCCGCCAGCAGCTGCAGCAATCAGTGCCAAAGCCGTCCCGAGCCCGGCTTTTTGCCGTGCGGCATTCAGGTTTTCGTAGCGGCGCGATAGATGCCCGTTGGCGATATGGGCCGCCTCATGTGCGATAACCGCCTGCAACATCTCGGGGCTTTCGACTGAAAGGATTAACCCATAGTTCAGATAGATCGCATTGTAATCCAGAACGAAGGCATTGAACGTGCTGTCATTGACCACCAGTATCTGGACCCGGTTGGTATTCAGACCGGCGGCGCGCAGAACGGGAAAGGCCAGCTCTCGCAGACCGTGTTCAATATCTGGATCACGGATCAGGCTTTGGGCCTGAACAGCGCCTACGAGCCAAGTCACTGCAAACAGCAACAGGGCTGGGATTGACGCCAGCCTGGATACGCGTTCAAAAGCCATGATTGCAACATGGGAGATGGCCATGCGAAACTCAACCCGGTCCGGGGTCGATCCGTTCATCGTGATGGACGTGATGGAGGCTGCCCGCAAAGCTGAAGAAGCCGGCCGTCACATCATCCACATGGAGGTCGGCCAGCCTGGAACCGGCGCACCCAAAGGGGCGACCGAGGCATTGGCTAAGGCAATGGAGCAAGGCCCGCTGGGATATACCGTTGCATTGGGTCTGCCAGCACTGCGCCGCCGGATCGCGCAGATGTATGGCGAGTGGTATAATGTCGATCTCAATCCCGAACGGGTGGTGGTAACCCCCGGTTCGTCAGGCGGATTTCTGCTGGCGTTCACCGCGCTGTTCGACAGCGGGGATCGCGTGGGTATTGGGGCCCCCGGCTATCCGTCATATCGGCAGATATTGCGGGCCCTGGGGCTGGTCGCGGTTGATCTGCCCACCGCTCCGGAACACCGCCTGCAGCCGGTGCCAGCCGATTTCGCAGGGCTAAATTTGCAGGGGCTGATGGTGGCCTCGCCCGCCAACCCGACAGGCACCATGCTGGATCGCTCCGCAATGGGGACGCTGATCGAGGCCGCTCAGGGCCAGGGTGCGTCTTTCATCAGTGATGAGATTTACCACGGTCTGGAATACGAAGCCAAAGCCGTCACCGCGCTGGAGCTGACAGATGAGTGCTATGTGATCAACTCATTCTCCAAGTATTTCTCTATGACAGGTTGGCGCGTTGGCTGGATGGTTGTGCCTGAGGATCATGTGCGCGTCGTCGAGCGGATTGCGCAGAACATGTTTATCTGCGCGCCTCACGCCAGCCAGGTGGCAGCGCTGGCGGCGATGGATTGTGATGAGGAATTGCAGGCCAATCTTAATGTCTATCGGCGGAACCGGGCGCTGATGCTGGACGGTCTGCCCAAAGCCGGTTTCACCAATATCGCGCCACCTGATGGGGCATTCTATGTCTACGCCGATGTGTCTGACCTGACCGACGACAGCCGTGCCTTTGCGGCTGAGATTTTGGATAAGGTCGGCGTGGCGGTCACTCCGGGGCTGGATTTCGATCCTCAGCGCGGGCACGGCACCATCCGTTTTTCCTATGCACGTTCGACCGGGGATATCGAAGAGGGGCTTCGGCGACTTCAGCGTTTCACGGCTGATCGGGGCTTGATTTCTGCCCAAGCCTAAAGCGTTCACATCCAAGTGCGGGTCGGGTAGGCTGCGCTTCAATCGATCTCGGGAAAACTTGAGGCCATGAGCAGAATTATCTACGCCATCGCGCTGATCTGGGCGCTAGGCAGTACCGCAGTTGCGCAGGATTTCAGCGCACTCGCCCGTGTTTTGCCAGACCAAAGTTCGATTGTTGATGACGGGCGGTCCGGTGTAAGCATCCAGCTTGGGCTTAGCCAGGGGGTGCCTTATCGCGTTTTTACCCTGCGCGACCCGTATCGGATGATCCTGGATTTCCAGGAGGTAGACTGGACCGGTCTTGATCGTGACCGCTTTCTACAGACTGGCCGTATCAGCGGTGTGCAGTTCGGCTCTTATGTACCGGGCTGGTCCCGCATGGTACTCGAACTGGGCGCGCCTCTGGCGGTTGAGACGGCGGATATGCGAGTGGACTCTGCGACTGGGGCCGCGCATTTGACGCTTGGGCTGCAAGGGACAGATTTCGACAGTTTCGCAGCCAGCGCCGGAACGCCCCGGCAAACCGGCTGGGATTTGCCCGAACCAGCAGAGACATCGGTCGCTCCGGTGGGGCAGGGCAACGGAACTTTGCGTGTCATGTTGGACCCCGGGCATGGAGGAATTGATCCCGGCGCCGAAGTTGACGGTGATGATGAGAAAACGCTGATGCTGACCTTTGCCCGAGAGCTGCGCGAGATGCTATTGCGCACGGGCGGATACGAGGTTGAGATGACGCGGACCGATGATCAGTTCGTTTCTCTTGAACGTCGTATTGCATTGGCACACCGTGCAGGTGCAGATGTGTTCATCTCTTTACATGCCGACATTCTGACAGAAGGGCGGGCTCATGGCGCGGCCGTTTATACGCTGTCTCAAGATGCCTCGGATGTGGCAAGCCACAAACTGGCTGAGCGGCACGACCGCAGTGATTTGATTTCGGGCGTCGATCTGAGCGGTGCGGATGATCAGGTTGCAGATGTTCTGCTGGACCTTGCGCGTCAGGAAACCAGGCCGCGTACGGATGCGTTGGCACAAATGCTGGCGAATGGAATGACGCAACAGGGTGGTCCGATGAACAACAAGCCAATTCGCACAGCCTCATTTTCGGTTCTGAAGGCAGCGGATATTCCTTCCGTTCTGATTGAGCTTGGCTTCCTTTCCAGCCCTAGAGATTTGAAAAACATACGAAATCAGGAATGGCGCATGGGAATGGCGCGCGGTATTCGGGATGGGCTAGAGAAATGGCGCCAGGACGATATGGTAAAACGATCCCTGATTGGACAGTGACCCCGTGGCGCAAACCGGCTATTATTGGCCATGGTGTTTTGACCCTGCACAGGTGCGACACTATATAGGCGGCACCGCGAGCAAAAGGCAGTAACGTGATCCGTTTCATTCTTTCGATTTTCGGGGCGATATTCAGCCTCGTGACCCTGGGTATTTTTATGGCTGCGCTGGTTATCGGCGCGGTGTTCTGGATGTATGGGCGCGACCTGCCCAGTCACGAATCCCTGGCGCAGTACAAACCGCCCACGATCAGCCGGATTTATTCTGGCGAGGGTCAGCTGATCGACGAATTTGCGCAGGAACGCCGTCTGTTCACCCCGTCAGAAGAAATCCCCGAACTGGTTAAGCAGGCCTTTATTTCGGCCGAAGACAAGAATTTCTATAACCATAAGGGCTATGATCCGCGCGGGATTATTGCCGCTGGTGTCGAGGCAGTGAAATCGAAGGGCGAGAATGTACGGGGTGCATCGACGATCACACAGCAGGTAATGAAGAACTTCCTGTTGTCGGGGGACCGTCGGGCCGAGCGCAAGATCAAAGAGATCATCCTGGCCACACGGCTTGAGAATACGCTGGATAAGGAACAGATCCTAGAACTGTACATGAACGAGATTTTTCTGGGCCAGAACTCGTATGGTGTAACCGCAGCAGCGCAAACCTATTTCAACAAGACCCTTCAGGAATTGGCTCCGCATGAGGCCGCCACTTTGGCGGCTATGCCCAAGGCGCCGTCGGATTATCACCCGGTTCGGCAGAAAGAACGCCTTGTGAACCGGCGCAATTATGTGCTGCGCGAGATGAACCAAAACGGTTATATCAATACGGCGACCTATGAGGCCGAGGTCGAGATGCCTTTGCGGTCTGTCCAGAATGGTGATTTCGAAAGTTTCCGCACCGCCTTACCGCCGCGGGATTACTTCACCGACGAAATCCGCCGCCAGCTGAGCGAAGATTTCGGCGAGGGCGAGTTCTTCACAGGTGGTTTTACTGTCCGCGCCTCTGTGGACGAGGAAATGCAAGTCAAAGCCGCGCACGCCCTGCGCGAGGCGCTGCAGAAATACGACCGGTCTCGTGGAAAATGGCACGGGACCGACGAAGTGATCGCCGAAGAAATACTGGCGGATGAGGTGCAGTGGCGTGAGGCCTTGGCGATTTTGGAAATCCCCCGTGATGTGGTTCTGCCAACGCAGTGGTATCCCGCAGTAGTACTGGATGTCGGTGAGCAGGCCCTGACCGTCGGCATTGAAAATGGTCCGGCTGACGGCATCATCCCGCGCTCGGACATCAAGTGGATGCAGGGCAGCTTCTTCGACAACTTCAAACGCGGTGACGTCATTCTGGTGATGGCCGGGGAAGAAGGCCAATGGTCGGCCCGTCAGGTCCCCGAGGTTCAGGGCGGCTTTGTTGCGATGGACGTGAACTCGGGCCGGGTTTTGGCGATGCAGGGCGGATTCTCGTATCAGGATTCTGTGTTCAACCGTGCCACGCAGGCGCAGCGTCAACCCGGGTCAAGCTTTAAGCCTTTCGTCTATGCCGCTGCGTTGGACAGCGGGTATAGCCCTGCGACCATTGTGGTCGACGCTCCGATCGAAGTGAACACACCGCAGGGCCTGTGGCGACCCAAGAATTCGACCAACAAATTCTACGGGCCGACGCCATTGCGTACCGGGATTGAACAGTCGCGGAACCTGATGACCATCCGTCTGGCGCAAGAAGTCACGATGCCGGTGGTTGCCGGATACGCGGAACGCTTTGGCGTTTATGACCGGATGGGTGCTTTCCTGGCCAACTCGCTGGGGTCCGAAGAGACGACGTTGTACAAGATGGTTGCGGCCTATGCGATGTTCGCAAATGGCGGCGAGCGGGTTGAACCCACTCTGGTTGACCGTATTCAGGATCGGTTCGGCAAGACAATCTATCGCCACGATGACCGCCAGTGCCTGGATTGTAATTCGGCCTGGCTGGAACCTGATGAATCCCCCACGATCGAGACAAACCGCAGTCAGGTCATGGATGCGATTACCGCCTATCAGCTGACGTCGATGATGAAAGGTGTCGTAGATCGCGGCACGGCATCCAGAGTTATCAATCTACCTGTGCCCACCGCTGGGAAGACCGGAACAACCAATGAATCCAAAGACGCCTGGTTCATCGGCTTTACCTCGAACATTGTTGCAGGCTGCTATATCGGCTATGACCGCCCCCGCCCGATGGGCCGGGGCGCGTATGGCGGCACTTTGTGTGGACCTGTGTTCCAAAGCTTCATGGAAACCGCAGTCGAGAAATACGGTGGAGGCCCGTTCGAGGTGCCCCCAGGTGGTCACTTTATCAAAATCGATCGGTTCAGCGGCGCGCGCTTGCCATCTGATGCGTCCGGAGACTTTGTCGTGGCCGAGTATTTCCGCGATGGCGCCGACGGCTTTATCGACCGCATCTATGACGGTGGTTTTGCGATGGGTTCCGACCTGCCGCTGTTTGAAGAGGTCAACAGCTCGGGTCGTCAGGTGACCACGTCGACCGGCGACACCATCACCGTTGGCCCAAATGCCAGCCAGGGCGATTTGCAGGGCGGCGGGCTTTACTGATCCGCCGCGCGCAACAATAGGTTCAAGAGCGTTGCCTCGGGCGCAGCTGAAACTGTCCCGTGGCCGCGCCACATGATGGATAGCGCACCTTTTGCAGCGGCCCATTGGGCAAGACGTTTCCGCGACACACCTAACGCTCCGGAGTAAAGCTGGAGGCAGCGTTCGATCTGGTCGCGGCTGCGAACCAGATCGGGCATACCTTTGGGATGCCGCAATGCGTTTGCAAGTTCAAAAGCAGGATCGCCCAGATACCCCTTTGCATCAATTACCCGTGCCCCTGAAGGCGTTTGAATTACGTTATCGGTGTGAAGGTCACCATGCAGCGGCACCACCTGCGGTTGGCTCGTCAGAAGGTTTGATGCCAGTTCCGTTGCGCGGATCACATCGCGTTGTAGTGCATCAGGGCAATCGCGGGCAAACGTGCAATCAAACAGTGGATTGAATACCTCGTGCAATGGTCGCAGCTCGTCGAACGCAACCGTGGGCTTTTGGTGAAGGCGGTGGGCCATCTCCGAGAAAACCTGCAGCGCGCTTTCAGCGTTTCCGTCACGCGCGATGTCACCCAGTGTCGGACCCTCCAACCACTCCATCAATACGGCTTTGCCCGCTTCGGCATAAATGGCAACCGCGCCACGATCCTGCCAAAGCGACAAAAGCCTGGTCGAAGCAGCTTCGTTCCCGCGATCTGCGCGGTGGTATAACTTTAGCGCGGCCGACCCATAATCCCGCGCGTGAACTTTCCAGACTAACGCATGCTGGGCTTCGGCGATCAGAGTGGCACGGCATAATCCCCAGCAATCCATGATATCACCCGGAACAATATGCATTCAGGTCTCCGCTGTCTTGTGGTGGCCCCACGCTCTTGCTATCACGCAGGCCTGATTGAGCAAGTTGGGACGTAACCATGCGCGCCGAAACCCAGAATACCGTGGCGGAAATTGAAAAGTCGCTAGAGCTGCTGGCGCAGCGCATGGACTATGAAACCGCACCCCATCGCCTTGAGGAATTCAATGCCCGGGTTGAGGATCCCAACCTGTGGGACAACCCCGAGAATGCGCAAAAACTGATGCGCGAGCGGCAGATGCTGGTCGATGCTATTGAAATCTATGAATCCATCAAAACCGACCTCAGCGACAATATGGAATTGATCGAACTGGGCGAGATGGAAGAGGACGAAGAGGTCGTCACCGACGCTGAAGAGGCGATCAGAAAGCTAAAAGCCAAAGCCGCCAAGAAAGAGCTTGAGGCGCTGCTGGACGGAGAGGCCGACGGCAACGACACCTTCCTCGAGATCAATTCGGGCGCAGGCGGCACCGAAAGCTGCGACTGGGCTTCGATGCTAGCGCGGATGTATGTCCGCTGGGCCGAGAAAAAGGGCTATACGGTCGAGCTGCAATCCGAGACCTCGGGCGAAGAGGCGGGTATTAAATCCGCGGCGTACAAAATTTCTGGCCACAACGCCTATGGCTGGCTGAAATCGGAAAGCGGCGTGCATCGGCTGGTGCGAATTTCACCTTATGACTCGGCGGCCAAACGGCATACCTCGTTCAGTTCGGTCTGGGTTTACCCGGTGGTGGACGACAATATCGAGATCGAGGTCAACCCGTCCGAGATTCGCATCGACACCTACCGGTCCTCGGGGGCAGGAGGCCAGCACGTGAACACCACGGACTCGGCCGTGCGGATCACGCATATCCCGACCGGGATCGTTGTTACATCATCCGTGAAATCCCAGCACCAGAACCGTGATATTGCGATGAAAGCACTGAAATCTCGCCTGTACCAGCAAGAGCTGGACCGCCGCAATGCTGACATCAACGCAGCCCACGAGGCCAAGGGCGATGCGGGCTGGGGCAACCAGATCCGGTCGTATGTTCTGCAGCCTTACCAAATGGTGAAGGACCTGAGGACCAACCATGAAACCTCGGATACCAAGGGGGTTTTGGATGGGGATCTTGACGGGTTCATGGCCGCCACGCTGGCCTTGAACGTGGCCGGAAAAAGCCGTTCCGAAGCGCAGGGCGAAGGCTGATAGCAGCGCGTTCGATGCCCATGATGAAGCTGATCAAAGGACATTGGCAACTGATTGCGCTTGTCGCTTTGGTGTTTGTGTTCTGGTCTACGCCGATTGTGGTGCCTCTGAAGATACTCATCGTTTTCCTGCACGAGCTGTCGCACGCGATAACCGTCGTCCTAACCGGTGGTTCGGTCGAGAGCTTCTCGATCTCACCGCAGCAGGGTGGTCTTGTCACAGCGCGCGGTGGGAACAGGTTCCTCAGTCTGTCTGCCGGTTATCTCGGGTCGCTGGCGCTAGGGATGGGATTGTTGCTGATTGCATTGCGCACGCATTGGGACCGGGCGGTGTTGGGTGGTTTTGGCGGCGTGATGCTGTTGGTAACAGCGCTTTATGTTCGCGATCCCTTTGCCATGGCGTTTTGTGCAGGTGTTGGGGCGGTACTGATCGGCATGGCGTTCTATCTAAGTCGGCCGATCTGTGATCTGGCTTTGCGGGTGATCGGGCTGACCAGCGTGATCTATGTGCCTTATGATATCTTTGATGACACGATCCGGCGCTCGGGTGTCCGCTCGGATGCCTACATGCTGGCCCAAGAATTTGGCGGCACGACCATGATGTGGGGCGGGAACTGGCTTGTGTTAAGCGTCCTTTCCATCCTTTTGTGCGTAAAACACTTTCTTGGGCACGACAGCAATTTGCATTTTGGGTCTCGACCCAAGTGACCTCGGGTAGTCTTTGGTGAAAAGATGCATTCAAACTGAGGGTTTAAATGAGGATACGCTCCGGCTAGGCTGACCAAAAAGGTGGAGCCCAGGGATGGATCTAGGCCAAATAACAGCAGCCGAATTGTTGAGTGCATTGTCCTCTGGGCGTTTATCGGCGGCTGAACTGATGCAACTGACGCTAGAGCGGATCGGCGCAGTGAACGAGCGCCTGAATGCAATCGTGGCGATGCGTGATCCTGATGATTTGATGGCCGAGGCCCGTGCTGTTGATGCCGGACCAAACCGTGGTCCGCTGCATGGTCTGCCGATTGCCGTCAAAGACTTGGTGAATGTTGCGGGCGTCGTTTCGTCCCAAGGATCACCAATCCTGAATGGGTTCATTCCGGAAACAGACGATCTGTTAGCCCAGCGGATGAAAGAGGCCGGGGCAATCCTGATCGGTAAAACCAATACCCCGGAATTCGGGTTGGGCTCACATACGTTCAACCCTGTATATGGCGTCACATGCAACCCATATGACCCCGAGCGTACCTGCGGCGGTTCATCCGGTGGGGCAGCAGTTGCGCTGGCGTCTGGCATGGTGGCGCTGGCCGATGGGTCTGACATGATGGGCAGCCTGCGCAACCCTGCGGCATGGAACAACGTCTATGGCTTCAGGCCCAGTTGGGGGCGGGTGCCAAACGAACCCGACGGTGACGGGTACTTGCACCAGCTTTCTACATTGGGCCCGATGGCGCGGAGCCCCGAAGATATTGGTCTATTGCTTGATGTGATCAGCGGCACTCATCCGTCTCAACCTTTGGGTCATCCGGGGGAAGCCGTGTCTCCGGTCCAACCCGCAGATCTGACCGGAATGCGTATCGGGTGGTTGGATGACTGGGGCGGAGCCTTTCCATTCGAACCTGGTATCCGCGAGATTTGCCGTGACGCGCTCGAGGTGTTCACTCAACTCGGGGCCAAGGTCGAACCCCTCACACCGCCCTTTGACGCAGACCAGATGTGGAATAGCTGGATTACATTGCGTTCGTGGAGCGTGGCCGCCGGTCTTGCGTCTCTGACAGAACACCGCGCGTCACTGAAGGATACTGCGCAATGGGAACTGGACCGTGGTCTGGCGCTGACAGCGATGCAGGTCCATCGTGCCAGTGTTGTGCGAACCGAGTGGTTCCGACGTGCGACCGAAGTTTTCCAGGACTATGATGCGCTTATCCTGCCGTCGGCCCAGGTCTGGCCATTCGACTTGCAGCTTGCATTTCCCACCGAAATCAACGGCACCCGGATGGATACCTATCACCGTTGGATGCAGGTCGTGGTGCCGGTCAGCCTGATCGGACTGCCTTGCCTCTCGGTTCCTGTTGGATTTGGATCCGAAGGCTTGCCGATGGGGATGCAGATCTTTGGTCCGCGCGGAGCGGATTCTCGCATTTTGTCCATCGGATCTGCATATCATTCTGCCACCAGTTGGCCGCAAAAACGACCCGCCTGAAAATCGACCGGATACGAAGGATAAAAGCCATGGACAAACAGTTTGGTGTTCCGAACATGGGGCGGGTAGATGCCGAAATGCTGCACGAGGCCCTAAGGCGAGGCTGGAGCGATTTTCGCCGCGCTCCGCTCTTTGGGCTGCTCTTTTCCGGGTTTTATGTTTTGATGGGTTGGCTGATGGTTTGGGTCACTCTCACGACCGGAACGACCTATTGGCTGATTTTGGCCGCAATCGGTTTCCCGATGCTGGGCCCCTTTGCCATGGTGGGGCTGTATGAGGTATCGCGGCGCATTCAAGAGGGTGAAGGTTTGGATCCTCGGGCCATATTTGGCGTAATCCTGGGTCAAAGCCGCCGTCAATTACCTTCGATCTGCGCCATTATCGTTGTGATGTTTCTGTTCTGGTTCTTTCTTGGCCACATGATCTTTGCCCTTTTTATGGGGCTATCGACCATGACCAATGTGTCTTCGTCCCTTGAGGTGTTCCTTACATCAAACGGGTTGACGATGTTGGCGGTTGGAACAGCTGTTGGCGCGATTTTTGTGACCATCCTCTACATGATCACGGTGCTTTCAATTCCGATGCTTTTGGACCGAGAGCTGGATTTTGTGACCGCAATGATTGCCAGCTATAGCTATGTGGCCGCAAACCTCAGATTGATGCTGGGGTGGGGCGCGCTGATTGCGGTTCTGACGTTTGCCGCAATGATTCCCTGGTTTTTCGGCTTGTTGATCGTACTGCCGCTATTGGGGCACGCCAGTTGGCACCTATACTGGCTGATCTCTCAGGGCGGGGAAATCGCGGGTTAACACGCCAGGTTCGTTGTCAAGCGCGGGCCATGACTTCTGGTCGGCGTGCAATGCGCGCGGCGGCCAGGACTGTCGAGGTGTCGTCCCCTAAATGTCTGAGCATTATCCGCCGTGTCGTCGTTGCGGTAGCTGTAGTTTTTGACAGGCAAATTGCGACACCGCGCCAACAGTTTGTTTGATTTTCAATTCCACGTGTCACCAGATAGATCCTACTTTTCTGAGACGCACGACAGGACATGAGCATATAAATCTGCCGCCCGGCACAAGCCACGATACCCTGGACTTCGCGCTCTGCGACTGATGCTCCGGGTGTCTCGGAAATTGGTTCAAACCCTCTCACCAAAGTACATTGCGGTAACCTTCGGGCGTGAAAAAGCCTGTGCCTCAGGGGTTTTGTGCCATCAAGTTCTGTCTCGGTCGCATAATAGAACCCGCCGGGAAACAGAATTTCAGTCAGGGTGGCTGGGGTGGATCCTAGAAACTCAGTCAGGGCGACGGCAGCCGGGTGCTTGGACGGTTGGTCAATCTGATCCAAGGGATGGAGCAAAATCCGAGCATCAACATCAAAAAAACGGCATATTCGGTCAAGGACATCGGGTCGGGGAAAGCTTTCGCCGCCAAGATAGCGATTGAACTGAGTTCGGTTCACTCCAAGCTGGCGGCACAGCTCAGAAACTGAATTATATTGTCCAGCAAGAGTTCGCAGATTGGCGCCGAACATCCTGCGTAGGTCGTCGGGGCTGCGGCTGTCGTTCGTCATTTTCGTCCCGGTACTTGTGTGTATTCCGAATAACCGCGACACAACTGGCCAACAAACCAGGCGCTGTCTGAAATCGTACAGATGACCCAGCGGACGCATCCCAACGCCGCGCTACCCTTGAAGGCTAACGCGATGATGCACAGACGCAATAGGTTAATTCTGATTTAGCTTAAACTTTTTAGGCAAATGTGACGTTGATGTTCACGTTTGGCGTATTGTGATCTTGCAAATTGGGTATTGCCGATACCCCGCCGCCAACTGGATGCGCCGGCGGGGCAGTTTTGGTCAATCGCCGCGCAACAGGGCTGCAACGCCGGTTCGGGCGATTTCGATCAGACCCAGCGGGCGCATCAGATCGGCAAAGGCGTCGATCTTGTCAGGTGCGCCGGTGATCTCAAAAATGAACGAATTCAACGTGCTGTCCACGACATTGGCGCGAAAAATATCGGCCAGACGCAGCGCCTCGACCCGCTTGTCGCCGTCGCCGACCACCTTGATGATGGCCAATTCCCGCTCGACCGACGCGCCTTCGACCGTCAGGTCATGCACGTCGCGTACCGATACGATCCGGCCCAGCTGCGCCTTGATCTGTTCGATCACCTGCGGTGTGCCGGTGGTGACGATGGTGATGCGACTGAGGTGGCCGGTATGGTCAACCTCGGCCACGGTCAGGCTTTCGATGTTATAACCACGGCCCGAGAACAGGCCGATGACGCGGGCTAGAACCCCCGGTTCATTCTCGACCAGAACTGCAATGGTATGGCGTTCCTGCACGTCGGAAAACGTGGGTCGTAGGTTATAGGCCGAATGGCGGGTGGAGCCTTTTTTGATATGTAGGGCAGACATGCTGAGCTAGTCCTCTTCGTAGCGAAGGTTCGATACACCTTCGGCATTCTCCAGAATTTTCCAAATTGCGCCACGCAATGCATCCACCTTGGGGGCTGCGTGGTATTTCTTGAACATCTTTCTCACATGCTCAGTCTTTGGTGAGAACTGAACCAGATGGCCATCACCATAGTTTGAGCAGCCGAAAACCAGGGCAAACGGCTCGTCGTGATCAATTTCGTGATACCATCCCCAGTCCTCGGCACAGGCGAAGGAAACCTCAAACCCGGATGCGGCAAGCTCTTCACTCAGAAAGATGCTGAGTTCCTTGCCAAACACATCCGGATTGATGAAATCATCAGATTCTTCGTTCAACTCGTCCGGGGTAGGCTGGAAGCGCGTTGCGTCAAAACTGATCATCTGCGCTGTCATACCAGAACCGAACCTTTGCTATCGATCACGCCCTGCGTCTCGGCCTCGCCCAGCAGCATCTCGTTATGGGCCTTGCCCGACGGGATCATGGGGAAGCAGTTCTCGTGCTTTTCGACCAGACAGTCGAAGATCACGGGGCCGTCATAGTTGATCATCTCCATGATCGCATCGTCCAGATCGGCGGGGTCAGAACACAAGATACCCTTGGCGCCAAACGCCTCGGCGAGCTTGACGAAATCAGGCAGCGCTTCGGACCAGGAATGCGAATACCGTTCGCCATGCAGCAGTTCCTGCCACTGGCGCACCATGCCCAAGCGTTCGTTGTTCAGGATGAACTGTTTTACCGGCAGGCGATACTGCGTAGCAGTGCCCATTTCCTGCATGTTCATCAGCCACGAGGCCTCACCAGCCACGTTGATCACCAGCGCGTCGGGATGTGCCATCTGAACACCGATCGAGGCCGGGAATCCGTAACCCATCGTGCCCAGACCACCTGAGGTCATCCAGCGGTTGGGATCTTCGAAGCCAAGGTATTGAGCGGCCCACATCTGGTGTTGGCCAACCTCGGTCGTGATGTAACGGTCATGTTTTTTGGTCAGTTCTTCAAGGCGTTGCAGCGCGTATTGCGGTTTGATGGTCTTTTCGCTGTTGGTATAGGCAAGGCAGTTCACCTTGCGCCATTCGCCGATCTGTTCCTGCCATTTCGCAATAGCTGCGGTGTTGGTCTTGCGACCGCGCGATTTCCAGACCTTGAGGATGTCCTCAAGCACGTGGGCCACATCGCCAACAATCGGGATATCAACGCGGATCACCTTGTTGATCGAAGACGGGTCGATGTCGATATGCGCTTTTTTGGAATCGGGCGAGAACGCGTCGATCCGTCCAGTGATGCGGTCATCAAAACGAGCGCCGATATTGATCATCAGATCGCAATCATGCATCGCCAGATTGGCCTCATACAACCCGTGCATGCCCAGCATACCAAGCCAGTTTTTGCCCGACGCCGGATAGGCGCCCAGACCCATCAGGGTCGAAGTGATCGGGAAATCTGTTGCGTCTACCAGTTCCCGCAGCAACTGGCTGGCTGCCGGGCCCGAATTGATGACGCCGCCGCCGGTGTAAAAGACGGGTTTCTTGGCGGTCTCAATCGCAGCAACCAACTCGGTGATCTCTTCCAGATCGCCCTTCACTATCGGTTGGTAGTGCGAGGTCGAGGGCTTTGGGGCGCTATAGTCACCGGTTGCGAACTGAACGTCTTTGGGGATATCGACCAGAACCGGACCAGGGCGGCCCGAGGTGGCGACATGGAACGCCTCGTGCAGGGTATCGGACAGCGAATTCGTGTCCTTTACCAGCCAGTTATGTTTGGTGCAGGGGCGGGTGATGCCAATAGTATCAGCCTCCTGAAAGGCGTCCGAGCCGATCATGAAGGTTGGAACCTGTCCGGTCAGAACAACAATCGGGATCGAGTCCAGAAGCGCATCTGTCAGCCCGGTCACCGCATTGGTAGCGCCGGGGCCCGAGGTCACAAGTGCAACGCCGGGCTTGCCGGTCGAGCGGGCATAGCCTTCGGCGGCGTGAACCGCACCCTGTTCGTGACGCACCAGAATGTGGCGAATGTCGTTTTGCAGAAAGATCTCATCATAGATCGGTAGCACGGCGCCACCGGGGTATCCGAATACCGTGTCCACGCCCTGATCCTTGAGGGCCTGAACTACCATCTTTGCGCCGGTCATCTCACGTGTCATCTGCTTTGCTCCGTTCGCGACATGTGTCTTGCGTTTCGCATAAAAAAAGCCCCCGAGATTTTCGGAGGCGCATGGGTTCGATTATGGTTTACCGTTACCGGCCCATGCGCGTGGTTCCTACGATTACGACTAGCGTTCTCATCGCCAGAGGCTCCTTTTTGCGTGGGTTGGACATTATGGGCGGTGGAAAGGGGCGTCAACAGGCAATTGCACCAATTTTCTAACTTCTGGGTGGTATTTTGCGACATTTTATTGCGCATTTTGACGCATGTTCGGAACTTTCGGGATTTTCGCCCCTTTGCAATGCTTGGCGAGTGGCACGGAAGTGTCGAAATGCGTCATGCCGATGTCCGAAACGGGCATGATCGTGATTTTAGGCTGAGTCACGCTGGACTTAATTGCAGTGGCGAGGGAGGCCGAACATGTTGCAGGATCTGGTTGATCTCGGGCGATACCCGATAGACCGCCCCGGTTCATGGGCATATGAGCAGCTGATAGGTGATCTGAGGCGCGAGCTGGATCGGGACGGCTGTGCTGTTCTTCCAGGTTTCGTACACGAGGATGGCGTGGCGCGTTTGCTGAAAGAAGCCGATAAGACTGCCGTTGGTGCACATAGGTCATTTAGCCGAACGAATCCGTATTTCACCAAAGACGACCCGGCATTGGCGCCAAGCCATCCGGTGCGTCGATTTTATGATCGGTCGAATGCCTTTGTGCCAGCGGACAGTTTTTCCAAATCCGGACCGCTGCGACGTATTTATGAGTTCGCTGGTTTTTTACCTTTCATTCGAACGGCATTGAACGAGTCCGAAGACCGGTTCTTTCGCTACGATGATCCTTTGGCTGATGTCATCATCAACGTGGTCGAAGAAGGGCAGGGGTTTCCCTGGCATTTTGACACCAACAACTACACCGTGACGCTGGCCATTCAGAATGGAGAATTCGGTGGTGAATTCGAATATGCCCCCAACCTGCGAAGCGCCGAGGATGAGAATTTCGCGGCTGTTTCTGCGGTTCTGGGCGGTGATCGGACACGGGTGCACCAGTTGGTGTTGAACCCAGGGGATCTGCAGATTTTCAAAGGGCGCTATTCCTTGCACCGGGTCGCTCCCGTGAAAGGAGAGCGCAGACGATATGTCGGGATCTTTTCTTTTGTCGAAACCGAAGGCATGTGCGGTGGGGTGGAACGGACCCGTCAGTTATATGGGCGTGTTCTTCAGCATCACCATGACAAGGAAGGAGTCCGGCGCGACGCCCTTCTGGATTGACGGTAACTAAGAGTGCTCTCGCCCGTTGCCCGCCTGCCTGCGGCGGCTAGGCCGAGCAGCGCGTGCCGCGCTACGGGATCAGAACCCTGGGCTGGTGCCCTGTAGAACGCCGTGCTCCAGCGCATAGCGGGTCAGGCCGGCAGTTGAGGATATGCCCAATTTTCGTTTGATGTTCTTGCGATGGGTTTCGACCGTTCGCACTGAGATATCAAGTGTTTGGGCGACTTCCTTGTTCGATTTCCCTTGTGCCAGCTCCAGCAAGATCGTCTGCTCGCGCCCGGTCAAAGCCTCGCGCGTTGTGTCGCCTTTGGGTTTGAGGGAACCGCTTGCGCCCGTGCACAAGTATTGTTCACCCCGCATGACGGCATCGATGGCCTTTTTGATTTCATCCGTTGGGACGTCCTTGAGCACGTACCCTTTTGCACCATGGCTGAGAGCAGTCGAAATATATTCGGGGCTGTCATGCATGGACAGGATCAGAATGCAGGTGTCCGGTATGCGTTCAAGGATGATCTCGGTTGCGCTCAGACCGCTTAGCCCGGGCATGTTCAGGTCCATCAGGATGACGTCAGGCTTCAGATCCGCAACCTGATCAACCGCTTTCTTTCCGCTGCTGAGTGTCCCGACCACGGTGATGTCGTCATAGCTTTCGAGGATCGACTGGATCCCCTCGGCCACCATTGGATGATCGTCGACAATCAGGACCCGGATCGTCTGGTCGCTCATGTACCGGCCTTTCGGTTCGGAGTTGCGTCTTCCTGCGGCGGCAACAGGTGGCTGAGTGGCAGGCTGACCTCGATCACTGTGCCGCTGCGGTGGCCGCGTGATGACAGAATACGCAGCGATCCGTCAAGTTGCTCGATCCGTTCCTGCATGTTGCGCAACCCAATCCCGGTACTGCCCCGACCCGGAGAGTTGCGCAAACCGCGGCCATTGTCGGTTATTCGCATGGTTGCGCCTTTCTTGTGCCCGCGCAGATCGATGGTGACATGGGTGGCTCCGGAATGGCGTTCGATATTGGTCAGGGCCTCTTGGGCAATGCGATAGAGGGCGATCTTGCTATCCTGATCCAGCCGGTTGCGGAAAACAACGGTCGAGAAATCGGTCTCGATCCCGGTTCTCTCGCGGAAATCATCTGTCAGAGCCTCAAGCGCGGGGCCGAGGCCCAAATCGTCCAGCACGCCGGGGCGCAAGTCGCGACTGATGCGGCGGACCTCGCTGATGGCGGTTCCCAGATGCTCGATCCCCTTGTCCAGTGGATCATGCGCGCCCACATCATCGCCGCGCGACAGGCGACGGCGGGCGTTGTCCAACGCAAAGCGCACGCCCACAAGGATCTGACTGATCCCGTCATGAAGCTCGCGTGCCACACGGCCGCGCTCTTCCTCTTGTGCGTCGAACACCCGTTGGGTCAGCTGTTTCAGCTTGGCATCGGCCAGACGTCTTTCGCGGATGTTGAGCAACATGCCTGAGGCAAAGACAATCAGAACAGCGGCCAGAACAATGGCACCGATATACATGAAGGTACGCTGCACGCGCGCTTCAACCTCGGCCCGTGCGCTGGCAACTGCGGCAACAATGTCATCGATGAATACCCCGGTGCCCACGACCCAGCGCCAATCCTGAAGGCCGACGACATAGGCGATCATCTGCGCTTCTTCCCCGGTCGAGGGCTTTTGCCACATAAAGCTGTGCCAACCCGCACCCTGACGAGCAAGGCGAATGAACTCATTCACCACCGGCGTGCCGTCGCTGTCGGTCAGACCCTCCCAATTTCGGTTGATGAACTCAGTCTGACGGGGGCTGACCAGATTGGTGCCGTCATAGTCATAGACGAAAAAGAACCCGTCCTGCCCATAGATCATGGCCGACAGGATTTGCGCGACCTGAGTTTTGGCGGCGGTGTCATCCGGAGCCGCGCGCCCGTAGATATAGGCAAACCCATTGCGCGCCTGAGTCACATAGTTGCGCAGCTCTTCCTTCTTGGCCTGAATCAAAGAGCGTTCCAGTGCTTCAATTTCGCGCTCGGCAGTGGCGCGCGCCTCATAGGCAACCATCACCGCAATCGCGGCCACCGCCACGACCAGCGGGATCGCCGCCACCAGCGACAGCTTTTGAGCATAGGTCAACGAGACCAGTTGTCGAAGTCTTTGCATGGACGAATCGATACGCAAGCCACAGCAAAATTGCAAAAAGATTGGGCGTCTGGCGGGAAAACGGCACCAAAAATCCCTGTTTTGCTATGATTGGACCGTTATTGCCTGTGCAATTCGCGCAGAAAGCCGCGTTTCTACGCAGTAGTAGGTATTCCCTTTCACTTCCTTGTGACTAGTCTTGCCGCTGTTGAATACGACAGGCCCGGACAATCCGGGTCATGATTATGAAGGGGAGGATCACTCATATGGACCGTCGTTCATTTCTGAAAACATCCGCACTGGGCGGCTCGGCTGCTGCAGCGACCACGCTGGCGGCACCGGCCTATGCACAGGGCAAGCGCACGCTGACCATGGTCACATCCTGGGGCCGTGGCCTTGCAGGTGTGTTCGACAGCGCGCAGCGTTGCGCCGACAGCATCACCACCATGTCGGACGGCAACCTGAACGTTGAGATCAAAGCAGCCGGTGAGCTGGTTGGCGCGTTCGAAGTGTTTGACGCGGTATCATCCGGTCAGGCCGATATGTACCACGCGGCAGACTATTATTTTGTGGGTCAGCATCCGGGCTATGCATTCTTTACCGCTGTTCCGTTTGGTATGACCGCCCAGGAGCTGGTGAACTGGTACTACCATGCCGGTGGTATGGAACTGCATGACGAGCTGGGCGAAATCTTTGGCCTGAAATCCTTCCTGGCTGGTAACACCGGTGCGCAGGCAGGTGGCTGGTACTCGAAAGAGATCAACAGCCCCGAAGATTTCAACGGCCTGAAGTTCCGCATGCCGGGGCTGGGCGGTAAAGCTCTGGGTAAACTGGGCGCATCCGTGCAGAACATTCCGGGCTCCGAAGTGTATCAGGCGCTGTCATCCGGCGCGATCGACGGAACCGAGTGGATCGGTCCGTGGGCTGACGAAAAAGCCGGTTTCCAGGAAATCACCAAGACATACTACACCGCGGGCTTCCATGAGCCGGGTGCGGGTCTTTCGCTGGCAACCAACCGCGAGGTCTATGACAGCCTGTCTGCCTCGCAGCAGAAGATCATCGAGATCGCCGCAGGTGAATGCCATCAGTGGAACCTGGCGCAATTCCTGGCCAACAACGGCGCGGCGCTGCAGCGTCTGCAGGCTGGTGGCGTCAAGGTCATGGAGTTCCCGGACAGCGTTTGGGACGCGTTTGGTGCCGCAAGCCAGGAAGTCCTGGACGAGAACATGGGCGACGAGCTGTTCAAGCGCATCCACGACAGCGCGATGGAATCCATGGCCGCGTCTTCGGCCTGGAACAATCTGTCGTCGGGTGTCTACACCTCGCAGCGCGACCGCGTTCGCGGCTAAGTCACTTCGATCTTTGAAATCGGTTCCCCCGCATGTCGGGGGAGCCATTCCCGTTGCGCATCTGACGGTCGGACAAACTGTAACTCTCAAATGTGCAACTGACGCGACCTGGGGACAACATGCAGGACGAAAACGGTATCTCGTTCTTCGGCGCCCTGTGGAATGGACTGATATGGTTCATTCAGAACATTGCCGAAGCCTTCATTAATTTCGGATACGCCATCACGCATCCGCAACTCTGGCTGGACTGGTCGGACAAAGAAGCAGTCATGCGCTTTGTCTATTACGGCGGGTCGGTCGAGTTCTTCTTTGTGGTTTTCACGCTGTTTCTGGTGTTGACGGCCATTGGTCTTTACTACCGCAACTTCATGTGGGCGATGGTGCGCGGGCTAGAAGGCTTTGCCAACACGACGGGGCGTTTCTTCGCCTGGGCAGGCCTTTTGATGGTGGTTCAGCAGATCATCATCGTGTTCATGCAGCGGGTCTTTACCCGCCCGGATATGTCCTTTGGGCTGGGTATCCCGTTTCAGATGGATATCAGCTGGTTCGCGGAAGAGCTGAAACTGTATAACGCCATGGTCGTGTGCCTGTGCTGCACCTACACCTTTGTACAGGGCGGCCATGTCCGCGTTGACCTGATCTATGCCGGCATCAGCCACCGCGCCAAACGTGTGGTCGACATGTGTGGTGCCATACTGTTCATGATGCCGATGGCGGTGCTGACCTGGATGTATGGCTGGTACTTCATGTGGCGGCATCTGATCGTGCCGAAGCCCTCGGCCAGTGATACTTTGGACCGGCTGGTGGCCAAGTCCCGCGCGCTGCGCTGGAACGTGGAAACCATCGGGTTCAGCCCCAACGGATTCAACGGCTATTTCCTGTTCAAGATCTTGCTGATCGCCTTCGCAGCGATGGTGTTCCTGCACGCGATTGCATTCCTGTACCGCTCGTATCTGGAATATGTGGAAGGCCCTGAAAGTGTTGGAAAATACCTCGACAAGGACAGCCTTGGCGAGGGTGAAGAAGCCTACGAAGGCGCGCATTAGGGACGGAGAACCAGACAATGCTATTCGGACTTGATGGCGTCGAGATAGGCCTCATTATCGTATTTTTCTGCCTCTTCGGAGGTATTCTATCCGGTTTTCCGGTGGCCTTCGCCATCGGCGGGGCAGGAGTGATCTCATTCGGCATCATCGCCGCATTGGACAGCGCAGGTTTGCTGATTCACCAGGCGATCGACACCGGCTCTGCGGCGTATCAGGATCTGGTCAGCACGGGGGTTAAACCCGATACCATATCAGTGTTCCGCTTCCCGGACTTACCAAGGATTGCCGAGCCTGTTTTTGTCTCGGGCTGGGAAACCGCTCTGGACCGCAACGTGTCGTTCATCGTGAACCGCATGAACGAGCGTGTTCTGGCCGGTCAGTCCATTGAAACCCTTCTGGCGGTTTTGATGTTCGTGCTGATGGGCATCACGCTTGAACGGTCGAAGATCGCCAATGATCTGCTGACCACAATGGCGCGCGTCTTTGGACCGTTGCCGGGTGGTCTGGCCGTTTCGATTGTGGTCGTGGGGGCGTTTCTTGCGGCCTCAACCGGGATCGTGGGCGCGACCGTTGTAACCATGGGCTTGCTGGCGCTGCCAACCATGCTGCGCAACAACTATTCGCCTGAATTGGCGACGGGTGTCATTGCGGCTTCAGGTACGCTGGGGCAGATCATCCCGCCCTCGATCGTGATTGTTCTGCTGGGAACGCTGGCCGGTGACTTGTATTCGACGGCTCAAGAGACCCGCGCGGTTGACGCAGGATGCACGGACGCACTGACCTATCTGGGTGAGCCTGCGGTTGTCTCGGTCGGTACTTTGTTCCAGGCCGCCTTGCTGCCAGGGATCATGTTGGCGCTGCTATATGCGCTTTATGCCTTTGGCTATGCGCTGCTCAACCCGCATAAGGCGCCTGCGGTGCCCATGACCGGCGGCAGCGGAGAGCCCATTACCCGTTCAGAAGGTTTCACCTGGTTGCTGGGTGCGCCTGTCGCGCTGATCGTGGGTACAGTTCTGCTGGGCAATCTGGGGGTTATCGGCAGCCAGAACGTCTCGGTCTCGGCTTTCTCTGATATCGGGCAGGGCGCATCGCTGCGGACCAACGTTTCCGAAACCTGCAAAGCCTCGATGATCGAGCTGCATGGTCAATCCGCCTGGGATCAGGCCGTGGCCGAGCAAACGGCCATTGATGACGCAGGTGGTGCCGCAGAATCGACCCGTCTGACCGAGGAAGAACTGGCCACCGCGCAGCAAGAGAAGATTGCCAACGCCGCTCCGATTGGAACGGGTGTTGCGGTGATGGTTCTGTTGCTGGGTCTGACCATTGTGCTGGGTCGGGGCATTGCGCCGTCACGGTCGCCACAGCCGCTGATCCTTGGGTCCATTGGTCTGATCCTGATGTTGCTTGTCGATATTCTGTTCGTGTCGCCAACAACGTCGTCAGGTTTGACCTTTGTGATGCTGGCGTTGCCCTTTGCCTTGGCCATCTATGGCTGCAAAGAGGCTGCGGCGCGCTGTGCCACCAATGATCTGATCCGGGTGGTCTTTCCTCCGCTGGTTCTGATCATCGCGGTGCTGGGGTCGATCCTGGGTGGGGTGACCAACCCAACACCGGCGGCGGCATTGGGCGCGGGTGGTGCGATCATGCTGGCGGCCTATCGCAAGCTGCAAGATCAGGAGCGGTCCGGCAAGGTCATCATCTGGGCCACCTTCGCCGTGGTCATTGCCCTGTTGATGGGGGTCAATTTTGATCTGCGCATCAATCAGAGCAGCGCCTCGGCCGAAACCTGGATTGCCTTCATCATAGCCTATGCGGCCTATCTGTATGCCCTGTTCGGTTTGCTGTTCGGCTGCTGGGTTCTGTATTCCAGCGGCGTGCTGACCCCGGTGGTGCGGGAAACCGCCAAGGTGACCTCAATGGTGTTCACCATTTTGATCGGGTCACAGCTGTTGAATCTGGTGGTGATCTCGTTCGGCGGTGAGCACTATATCCAGCAGTTCCTCAAGAGCTTTGATAATGAATTCACGGTTTTCCTGATCGTGATGCTGGTGCTGTTCTTCCTTGGGTTCGTGCTGGATTTCCTGGAGATCATTTACATCGTGATCCCGATTGTAGGCCCGGTAATCTATGGCGGGTCTTTTGATCCGAAATGGGTGACGATCATGGTGGCGGTGAACCTGCAGACCTCGTTCCTGACACCACCTTTTGGATTTGCGCTGTTCTATCTGCGCGGGGTCGCGCCGAAAGAAGTGACCACCGGCCACATCTATCGTGGGATTGTACCGTTTGTTCTGATCCAGGTGGTAGGTATCGGAATCCTTTGGTTCTTCCCTGCGATTGTGACCATCGTGCCGGATCTGATCCCGAATTGATTAAAGATCAGGTGTTCAAATGAAAAGGGGGCCAGCTGGCCCCCATTGCTTTGTTTGTAGGTAGAAGGGGCCAGCCCCTTCTTGGCCTGCGGTCAATTCAACCCCTAGGTATTTTTGACCAGATGAAGATGCGGATCAGGTGAATTGGATCAGATCCCATCTGTTTCCGAATGGATCGCGCCAGACCGCAACAATGCCATAGGGTTCGTAGCGTGGGACTTCTTCGAAATGGACGCCTTTGGCCAGCATGGCCTTATAGTCGCGGTCGAAATTGTCTGTTTCCAGAAAGAAGCCGACTCGACCACCTGTCTGGTTGCCGATTGCGGTTCTCTGATCTGCATCGGCGGCCCTGGCGAGTAGAAGTGAGCCCCCGGTGGATCCGGGTGGGCTTACGCGGACCCATCTTTTTCCAGCGCCCAAGTCGATGTCCTGCGTCAGGGAAAAGCTGAGTGTATGCGTGAAAAAGGCGATGGCATCATCGTAATCCGGCACGACAAGCGTAACGGCGTGGAGGCTTTGTTGCATCAGGTTTTAGCCTTTGGTCGGGTGACGATCAGGCAGTTGGATGCTGGCAACCTGTTCGGCGATGGGGGCGGTGGAAAGCGGGTGGTGGCCGTCATGTGCAATGTCACAGGGATCCTTGACCCGTTTCCATTCGCCCTGACTGTACACTTCCAGCCCTGCAAAGCGGGATTTGTATCCCATTTTCGGGCTGCCAGGCACCCAGTAGCCAAGATAAATATAGGGCAGACCCGCCTCGCGTGCGATGTCGATGTGATCCAGGATCATGTACGTGCCCAGTGAATTCTGGGGCTGATCCGGGCTATAGAATGAATAGACCATGCTCAGCCCGTCATCCAAGACATCGGTCAAACTGACAGCGATCAGATTACCGGATTCGGGGTCTGAGTATTCGACCACTCGACTGCGTATGGGGGTCTCTTCGATCATGGCTGCAAATTCGAAGACGTCCATATCCGCCATGCCGCCATCCGCATGTCGGGTGTCAAGATAGGTGCGGAACAGGTCATACTGTTCGTCGGTTGCCCATGGGGAATTCGCCCGGCGTCGCAGATATGAGTTCCGCCTGACCGCGCGTTTTTGGCTTTTGCTGGGTTGAAAGGCCGAAACGTCAATCCGCGCGGACAAACACGCGGCGCAATCGGTGCAGGAAGGGCGGTATAGGACGTTCTGAGACCGTCGAAACCCTTGCTGGGAAAGGGAGTCATTCAGTTGATTCGCGCCTTCGCCCTGCAGCGCAGTGAACAGCTTACGCTCCATCTTGCCCTCAAGATAAGGGCAAGGCTGAGGGGCCGTAACGTAGAATTGCGGCGCGATTGGCAGCGTGTGTCGCATGAATGTCCTATTGTTCCTGAAACGGGATGATAACAACCGTTCCCGGAGCCGCCAAGTGATTCACGCGACAGTCTTTTAAGCGCGACGGTTGATCATAACCGTGCCGAGAAGGGTGTCGGTCAGGCCCTGGCCGCGCGCGCCGGTCAGCATCATGATGACTGAAATGATCTGCAGCACCGGAAATGCCATGCTGACAAAATAACCGGCTGTGTGCGCGACCGCTTTACCTGTGTCCATTCGTTCACCAAAAGCGTCGCGCAGTTCGACCCCCATGAAACGCATACCCAGAGTGGCCGAGCCGTTGGCGATTGTGACGACGCGATAGACAAAACTGACCACCGCATAAATCAGGGCGAGTATCAGTACGCCGAGCCCGAGGGTCAGGACGATGGCGACGGTACAAAGCAGTGAAATAAAGGCGATATCGAACAGCCAGGCCAGGAACCGTTTGGTCGTGACGGACTGGTAAAACTCGGGCTGTCGGTTCGGGTCTGGCAAGGAGTGCATACGGGTCATTCCGGTAGATGTTTCAAATACCCTGTCCCGATTGTCGGAACAGGGCAAGGTCGATCAGGCGTTATCGCCGGTTTCATCGCTTTCGCGGTTCTCGCGGACGCGTTCATCCATGAACTGGTCGAATTCGGCCTTGTCTTTCGCTTCGCGCAGGCGATGCAGGAACGCTTCGAATTCCTGTTGCTCACGCTCCAGCCGAGCCAGAGTATCTGACTTGTAGGCGTCGAATGCGCTGTTGCCCGAGGGCTTCATTGCGCTCATGTGGCTGTGCCAGGATTTGCGACGGCTGCAGGATTTGTTGAACATACGTTTGCTCCAGATCATGTAGGCCAGAAGGGCCAGGCCGACGGGCCAGAAAAAGATAAAGCCAAGGACCATGGCTGCGATCCAGGCCCCTTTGCCTTTATCGTCAAGCCAGGCTTCTGCGCGGCTGAGCCATCCCGGGTTTTCAGGGACGGCGTGTTCGGTCAATGCGGTCATAGGTGCTCTCCGGGTTAGATGTAAATTGCTTTCACATTGAATAGATGGGGGCACCAAACCCAGTTACAAGAGGTCAATGTGAAAATGATTTACATTTCTGAATTTCGGATGGTTGACCTGACATCTGAACAAGCGCAATTTCAGTCTAACGCACCACGGTTTCTTTCAAACATTGGCTGGGTTGTCTGCTGCGGCGCTGTTTTGAGTTAAGCGCCAAATTGTTGCAATGTCGGGTCAGATATTTGGCCACAGAAATTCTGAAACCACGTCATCGGAGATGAAATGACAGGACTTCTTGCCGTCAACCGTGTACCGCGCGCCTTTGATCCTTCACTTGGTTCCGAAGCGCGCGATGCAGTGGGTGGCATTACACCTGAGCAGGGGGAACTGATCGCTGGGGCTGCGGGCTCCAGCCCCTATCTCAAAGGCCTGATTGATCTGGAAGCCGACTGGCTACCGCAAGCTTTGGCGCAACCGGACGCGATGCTTGCATCCATTATGGAAACCGCAAGGGCCTTGCCTGCGGATCAACTCAGGCCGGGGCTGAGGCAGGCCAAGAGGCGTTTGGCGCTGCTGACCGCCCTAGCGGATCTGGCAGGGGCCTGGCCGTTGGAAAAAGTTACAGGGGCACTAACCGATTTCGGGGCCATGGTAGCGGATGTTGCCGCCAAGGCCGAGATTGCAACCTTGATCCGGCGAGGTAAATTGCCGGGGATGACCGAAGATGATGTCGCCTCTGCCGCGGGGATGATCATATTGGCCATGGGCAAGATGGGTGCGCATGAGTTGAACTACAGCTCTGATATCGACCTGATCGTTTTGTTTGACGAAACGCGCTATGATCCGGACGATTTCTATGAAGCGCGGCAAGGGATGGTCCGGGCGACACGGAATTTCTGCGCCACACTCAGTGACAAGACAGCGGATGGATATGTATTTCGCACCGATCTAAGGCTGCGGCCTGACCCTGCGGTGACGCCAGTTTGTCTGGCTGCGGAAGCTGCCGAACGGTACTATGAAAGTCTGGGCCGCACTTGGGAGCGCGCCGCATATATCAAAGCGCGTCCCTGCGCTGGCGATCTCGCTGCGGGGCAGCGTTTCCTGGATACGCTCCGCCCCTTCATCTGGCGAAGGCATCTGGACTTCGCGGCTATTCAGGATGCCCATGACATGCGCTTGCGTATCCGCGAAAACAAAGGGACAGGCGGTGCGCTGACCATTCCGGGTCATGATATGAAACTAGGGCAAGGCGGGATACGCGAGATTGAATTCTTCACTCAGACCCGACAGTTGATTGCCGGAGGTCGCGATACGGACCTGCGCGTGCGTGGCACTGTACCGGGTTTGGCGGCTTTGGCCGGCAAAGGGTGGGTGCCCGAGGACGTGGCTGAAAAGCTTACCGATCACTACCGCGCGCATCGCGAAGTCGAACACCGCATTCAGATGATCCATGATGCGCAGACCCATAAGATTCCGCAATCCTTGGACGGGATTGAGCGGATTGCATGCCTGAAGGGGATTGATAGCGCCGATCTGACTGCGGATCTGAAACGGCGACTGACCGAGGTTCATGAGTTGACCGAAGGTTTTTTCGCCCCCGGCCCGACAGCCCGTGCACCTTTGCCAGAAGTTGAATTTGACGAAAGCATATTGGCGCGCTGGACGACCTACCCATCACTGCGTTCTCAGCGCGGGGCGCGGATTTTCGAACGGCTGAAACCAGAGCTGCTGACGCGTCTTGCCAAAACCGCCCAACCGGATGAGGCGCTGCTGGCACTGGACGGCTTCCTTCGCGGGTTGCCTGCGGGCGTGCAGCTGTTTTCTCTGTTCGAGGCCAACCCGCAGCTTATCGACCTGCTTGTCGATATAGTAGGCACGTCGCATGCATTGGCCGCGCATTTGTCGCACAACGCCTCGGTCTTTGATGCGGTGATTGGCGGCAGCTTCTTTGACGACTGGCCGGGCCGGACGGTGCTGCAGGGCGAATTGGAGCGAGAACTCTCGCAGGAGCAGGACTACGAAAGCCAGCTTGATCTGGCGCGGCGCTGGTGCAAGGAATGGCATTTCCGGATCGGCGTTCACCATCTGCGCGGGTTGATCGACGGCGTGCAGGCCGGGCAGCAATATGCCGAACTTGCAAGCGCGGTGATCGCTGCGATCCTGCCATGTGTTGTGGACCAGTTCACCAGCAAACACGGGCCCGCACCTGGTCGCGGTGCCGCTGTGTTGGGCATGGGATCCCTGGGGGCAGGGCGGATCAACTCGCAATCTGACCTTGATATGATCGTGATCTACGACCCGCTGGATCAGGACATGTCCGAGGGCCCACGGCCTCTTGCCACGCGGACCTACTATGCCCGGTTCACGCAGGCACTGATCACCGCGCTGTCGGCTCCAATGTCGCAGGGGCGACTTTATGAGGTCGACATGCGGCTGCGCCCCTCGGGCAATCAGGGGCCGGTGGCGACCAGTTGGGCCAGCTTCACGAACTATCAGCAGAATGAGGCATGGGTGTGGGAACACCTAGCCCTGACGCGCGCAAACCCCGTCGCCGGTGAGCCCTCTCTGGCCGACGATATCGAGGGCTTTCGAACAGAGCTTGTTTCGCGCTCCCGCGATCAGGCGCAGGTTTTGCGCGAAGTTGCCGAAATGCGCGCGCGTCTGGCAGCCGCGAAAACCCCCGCCGGTATTTGGGATGCCAAGAATGGGGCCGGACGCATGATGGACATAGAGCTGATGGCCGAAACAGGCGCTTTACTGTCCGGTGTTGCAAAGCGCGATGTACATGCCGGGTTGGACGGTGCAGTCGCAGCCGCGCTTTTGGATGTCGCTCAGGCGCAAACGTTGAAGGATTGCTACGATCTATGCTGGTCTGTGCAATGCGCAGCTCGGCTGTTGTCAGGTAAGGTTATCGAGGCCGATAAAATCGGAGAGGGCGGTTCTGCCTTCCTGTGTCGGGCCACCGGGTATGAGCAGGTAGAACAGTTGCAGGCCGCGTTGCAGGAAAGCTACGATATCGCCGCCGAAATTATCGGCCGCGTGATTCAGGAGGATAAAGATGCCGCGCAATGACGATCCGAACGATCACAAAGGCCTGATCCGCGAGGCCTATCGCATCGATGGCATCACATTGCCCGAATGTCGCAGTATCTTTCTGGACTGGGCGTTAAGCCTTCCGGAGGGGCGTGATCAGAGGCAAGCCCTGTCTGACCTGCACGCCATCTATGCCAAAGATGAGGTCGATCACCCAATGACACAGGTGCTGACCGAAGGGTTGCAATCAGCTCAGGCGCCGAAACGGCGCGGTGGTTGGCGGTCTCGCAACCGCTAGGGCTTTCCCCTCGGCGCGTTCGCGACTATGAGGTCGCCATGACCCAAACTGCAGACCGTCCCCGTATCCGCCTGAAACCCAAAGCCAATGCGCGCGGCCTGCGCCATGGCTTCCCGTGGGTCTATGCCAATGACATTGTCACCGACCGTCGCACGCGCAAAATCCCTGCTGGCGCGCTGGCCGTGCTCGAGGATGAAAATCGCGCGCCGATCGCGCTGGTGGCGGTCAATCCTGAATCGAAAATCATGTGCCGTGTGCTGGACCGCGATCCTGACGCCGAGCTGACGGCTGATTGGTTCGAAACCCGTCTGCGCCGCGCGCTTGATATGCGCGAACGCCTGTTTGACTCGCCCTTTTACCGCCTGATCCATGCCGAGGCCGATGGCTTTCCGGGTGTCATCATCGACCGGTTCGGTGAGGCGTGTGTGATTCAGCCCAACGCTGCCTGGGCCGAAGCGCATCTGGATATGTTGACCGATGCACTGACCGCCGTGACCGGCGTGACGACCGTGCTGAAAAACGCCTCGGGCCGGACACGCGGTCTGGAAGGGTTGGATGATGTCAACCTGACCTTGCGCGGCACTGTCCCAGATGCGCCTTTGCCCGTGTTGATGAACGGTGCAACCTATATGGCGGATTTGGCGGGCGGTCAGAAAACCGGCCTGTTCTATGACCAACGCCCCAATCACGCCTTTGCTGCGCAGCTGGTTCAACCCAAGGCACAGGTACTGGATGTCTTCAGCCATGTCGGAGGCTTCGGGTTGGCGATGCTGGCGGGTGGCGCCGGACAGGCGCTGTCGGTCGATGGGTCGGCCGCGGCATTGGAGTTGGCCGCAAAAGGGGCCGAGGCTTCTGGCTTTGCCGATCAATTCGACACGCGCCAAGGCGATGCCTTTGATGTGTTGGCTCAATTGAACGACGAAGGCGCTAAATTTGACGTCGTTATCTGTGATCCTCCCGCCTTTGCACCATCAAGGCAGGCGTTGGATGCAGGGCTGCGGGCCTATGAACGCATTGCGCGATTGGCCGCCACACTGGTCAAGCCGGGCGGATATCTGGGCTTATGCTCTTGCTCGCACGCTGCTGATCTGGGCCGCTTCCGCGACGCCTCATCCCGTGGTATCGGGCGCGCCGGGCGCTCAGCCCAACTGATCCATACGGGCTTTGCCGGGTCTGATCACCCGCAACTGCCGCAGCTGGCAGAAAGCGGTTACCTCAAGGCCGTGTTCTACCGGTTATGAAGGCTGTACTCGATACCTGCGTCATCTATCCAACGGTGATGCGTGAGATGCTGTTGGGCACCGCCCGACTAGGTCATTTCACCCCTATATGGTCGGCGCGCATCCTCGAGGAATGGGCCCGCGCCGCACGCAAGCTGGGCCCCGAGGGCGAGGCGCAGGCCCGTGCCGAGATTGCCCTGACGCAGGTCAAATGGCCCAAGGCAGAACGCCCAGCCAATGATGGCCTGCAGGCTCGGCTCTGGCTGCCGGACGCCGCTGATATCCACGTTTTGGCCACTGCAGTAGCCGCGTCAGCGGATACCATCGTCACGGTCAACGCCAAGGATTTCCCCAGAAATATTCTTGCAGAAGAAGGGCTTGAGCGGCGCGACCCTGACAGTCTGCTGCATGGTTTCTGGTATAACGACCCGCAAGGGCTGGACCAGCTTGCACAGCAGGTACTGGCCGAAGCAAACCGCCTGTCAGGCGATACATGGACTTTGCGTGGATTGATGAAAAAAGCCCGCCTGCCGCGTCTGGGCAAAGCGCTCGCCAGCTAATTGGGGTCCCTGCTTCATCTGACTAAAATTACCTCGGAGAGCGCGAGGGGCTGGCCTCTCGCCGCCGAGCCTCAGCCACGCGCCCAACGCTGCTCAAGCACTTCCAGTGCCGCAATCCGCTCATCCGTTTTGGGATGGCTCATCAACCAGGCGGGTACAACGCCCGCGCGTTGCTGCGTCAAATCCTCAAGCTTGTGAAACAGAGACTTTTGCGGGCCGATGCCGATTCCGGCTTTGGTCAGCAGGGCGGCGGCATATTCATCTGCTTCATATTCATCCCCACGTGACAGGCGCGACGCCAAAAGCGCAGTCAGCGCATTTGCAATCATCGCACCGATGAATGGGATGAACCGGCTCAGAAGCAGCATCAAGGCTGTCCGCAACGCATTCTGCCCAGAAAAATCAATCATGCGCCGCCGAGCATGACCCAAGGCCACATGCCCCAGTTCATGTGCGATGACGCTCGCCATCTCTTCGGCGGAAACCTCGCCATTGAGGAACTTGCGATAAAACCCGCGTGTGATGAATATTCGTCCATCCGGCGCCGCAAGCCCGTTCACCGGGTCGATTTCATATATATAGACCGGAACCCTCTCGATCCCCAGCGCCGCCGCCAGCCGGTCAGTCATACGCTTGAGGGCGGGATCGGCCAGTTCGGTCGATTTCAGGTCAAGCTCGCGATGGGTGCGCCAGACCGAGATCCGGTACATCACCACGGCATACAGAACCGCCAGAAGAATCGGAGTAATTCGGAGCATGGTTCTGATATGGGGATAAGCAGACACAAGGGCAAGGCATCAGCGTTTCCGTGGGCCTGAAAGGCTTCCTAGCTGCCATGACGCAGTGGAAACTGGGTTCTTTAGGATTCTAACTGTTGAAAAACGCCGCCTGCCGCCTTATCCGCACGGGAACTCGTCGGAGAACACACAATGTCCAACAATGACCACGAAGCCCGTCACCTGGAAACGCTTGACCGCGACCTTAGACGCTTTTCTCGGCTAGAAGTGGCAACCTCCCAGGTGGGTCGCCCATTTGTCGGGTCTGGCATCGCGCTTTCTTTTATCGTTGTCGCAGGTCTTGTGGCAGCCTTCCTGTTCGGACAAGGCAACAACACGCTGATCGTAGTACTTGCGGCAATGTTTGGGGCATATATGGCGCTGAATATCGGGGCCAATGATGTTGCCAACAATATGGGACCGGCGGTCGGGGCCAATGCGCTGACCATGGGGGGCGCCATCGCGATTGCTGCCATATTCGAAAGTGCAGGCGCGCTGATCGCTGGAGGTGACGTTGTTTCCACGATCGCGAAGGGCATTATCGCTCCTGAAAGCATGGGAACGCAGACTGTATTCATCTGGGCGATGATGGCGGCTTTGTTGTCTTCGGCGCTTTGGGTCAACCTGGCGACCTGGGTCGGAGCGCCCGTGTCCACGACCCACTCGGTTGTCGGAGGCGTCATGGGGGCGGGGATCGCCGCAGCCGGTTTTGGCGCAGTAAGCTGGGGGACGATGAGCAAGATCGCGGCCAGCTGGGTTATCTCGCCGATGCTTGGCGGTCTGGTGGCGGCTGGTTTTCTTTGGTTCATTAAGGCCAGGATCATCTATCAGGACGACAAGATCGCGGCGGCCCGGAAATGGGTTCCGATGCTGGTTGGTATCATGGCGGGGGCGTTTGCAAGCTACCTGGCGCTGAAGGGTATCAAGAAGATCGTCAAGATCGACCTGAGCACTGCTCTGCTGATCGGGGCAGTCTGCGGGGCGTTGGTCTGGGCCGTGATGATTCCGGTTATTCGGCGTCAATCCGAAGGGCTGGAGAACCGCAACAAGTCCCTCAAAATATTGTTTGGCATTCCGCTGATCGTGTCCGCTGCACTTCTCAGCTTTGCACATGGGGCCAATGATGTGGCCAATGCCGTTGGTCCTTTGGCGGCCATCGTGCAAGCCTCTGCCTCAGGTGATTTCACCCAGGCGATCAGTATTCCCTATTGGGTCATGATCATCGGCGCCTTTGGCATTTCGTTTGGCCTGTTCCTGTTTGGGCCAAAACTGATCCGAATGGTTGGCAGCCAAATAACCAAACTTAACCCGATGCGTGCCTATTGCGTTGCGCTGTCCGCAGCCATCACCGTTATCGTGGCCAGTTGGCTGGGTCTTCCCGTAAGCTCGACCCATATTGCAGTGGGTGCCGTCTTTGGCGTCGGCTTCTTCCGGGAATGGGATGCTGAAAGACGGCTGCGTAAAGCCCGCATTACAGTGCCTGAGCGGACGGTTCTGGCACCGGAAGAACGCCGCCGGCGCAAGCTGGTGCGCCGCTCGCACTTTATGACGATCATAGCAGCCTGGATTATTACCGTGCCCGCGGCGGCTGTGTTGTCGGGTGTTCTGTTTCTGGGCATTCAGGCCATCGCCGGGTAATCCCGGCCTCGGCAGAACCTGATCCGCGGGCTGGCGTTATCGCGTCAGCTCGCGCATTCCTTTTTCCAGCCCGGCCAGAGTCATCGGCACCATCCGATCCTGAAAAATCTCGCGGATCATTCCGATTGAGTGGGTATATTCCCAATACTTCTCAGACACTGGGTTGATCCACAGGTTCGATGCCCATTGGTCGCGTGCCCGCTGTAGCCAGATCTGGCCAGCCTCCTGGTTCCAATGTTCATTGGCACCGCCGGGATAGGCGACCTCATAAGGGCTCATCGAGGCGTCGCCGACGAAGATGCATTTGTAATCTGGACCATAGGTGCGCAGCACCTCATGGGTCGGCGTCTGCTGGTCCCAGCGGCGGATGTTGTCACGCCAGACACCTTCGTACAGGCAGTTGTGGAAGTAGTAATATTCCAGATGCTTGAATTCGGTTCTTGCGGCCGAGAACAGCTCTTCAACCACTTTGATATGTGGGTCCATTGAGCCTCCGACGTCCAGAAACAACAGCACCTTGACGGCATTGTGCCGTTCGGGCCGGGTTTTGACGTCTAGATATCCATGCTCGGCTGTGGCGCGGATGGTGCCGTCCAGATCAAGCTCTTCCGCCGCACCCTCGCGGGCCCAGCGGCGCAGGCGCTTCAACGCGACCTTGATGTTGCGCGTGCCCAGTTCGACCGTGTCGTCCAGGTTCTTGAATTCGCGCTTGTCCCAAACCTTGACCGCGCGCTGATGACGGCTTTCCTTCTGGCCGATCCGCACACCTTCCGGATTGTACCCGTAGGCTCCGAAGGGCGACGTTCCTGCCGTACCGATCCACTTGTTGCCACCTTGATGGCGGCCTTGCTGATCCTTGAGCCGCTCTTTCAGCGTCTCCATCAGCTTGTCGAACCCGCCAAGGGCCTCGATCTCGGCTTTTTCCTCTTCGCTGAGGTGCTTCTCCGCCATCTTCGCCAGCCAATCGGCAGGGATGTCGACGGCTTCGAGGACCTGTTCGAACCCGATCTGTTCCAGCCCTTCAAAGCTGGCGGCAAAAGCGCGGTCGAACTTGTCGATATTGCGTTCGTCCTTCACCATCGACACGCGGGCGAGGTAATAGAACGCCTCGACATCATAGGTTGCCAGCCCCTTTTTCATACCCTCCAGAAAGGTCAGATATTCCCGCAGGGATACGGGGATACCGGCTTTGCGAAGGTTTTCGAAAAAGGGAACAAACATGGGCTACACCACAAAGCGAACCAGAACCAAGGACAGGATTAGCCCGACCAGCGCAAAGGCGATTCCATATCCGGCTGCATATTGCGCGATATCGGCGCCGCTGCCGTTGCGTTTGCGCGCGGTCAACGCCCCAAGGAGCGCACCCAGCACCGCCAGTCCCAGAACCACTATCATGCGTTAATCGCCCCCGTTAATTGACTGGTCCTTCTGCGACGTCCTGCATAAGCGACCGGGCCACTACATCCGAGCCAAAGCCGTATCGTGCCCATCTCAGACTGTCCAGTCTGACGGAACGTGCCTCTGCGGAACGGCCGACTTCATTCAGGACCTCGGCTTTCAGCAACAATAACGTTGCAAGCTGCGAGGCGTTCTCAGCCCGTGTCATCACGTTAATAGCGTCGTCGATTTTGGGCAGGAACTCTGGCCCATTGCCTTGCGAAAGCGCAAAGGCGCCCAGTTGGGTCGTGATGTAGGATCGATGCAATTCCGTGCCCGGTGTAGCGCGCAGAAACTGCAGGGCAATATCATATTGGCGCAACGCTTCATGCGGATCATCGAACTGTTCCATGCGGCCCATCAGGTAATGAGGGTAAGCGCGCCGGTGATCGGTCCAACCTTGTTCCTTGCCAATTCGGGCTGCCTTGCGGGCCTGCCTCATGCGCGATTGCTGGCTGCGACTGGATTGCAAGGATTTCTGAATTGCTGAAATCCAGGCTCGTGGAGTTTCCGGCATGGGCTGTACCGGCACCGCATCACCGCGCGGATTCAGGCGCGAGAGAATTTCGGGTATGGCCGTTTCGACCTGTTCACGTGTCATACCGCTGTGCAGTTGGGATGAATATGCGGCCTTCAGGATCAACATGTCGAACCCGGTCAGGACCGTGTGGATATTGTCATCGTTGAATACCGAGTCCGGAAGGCGATACAGGTCATTCAGCGGGCCAAGCGCCTGTGCAATCTCTTCGTGCAGGCAGTCACGTTTTTCCTGCGGACTTGCATCTGCGGGAATGAAGATGCCCAGTCGCTCACGGCTGCTCAGTTTGGTCCAGCTGCTTTTCTGTTTGAACCGGTCCCGGCGGTACTCCTCAAGGCTTGAGGCATTGGGCACCACGAAACATGCAGCCTGAGGCAGGATGGCCTGAATCTCTTTTTGACTGACCGCCGCGATCGTGATGTTGGCCTGACCGTCCTTGATCTGTTTGATGTCTATCCCGGCCTCGGTGCGCAGACGGGTCAGCAGGCGGCCCAGATCCTTTTGAAGCGAGGCCGTCGCAGCCCCTGTCAACCGCACCGTGATCGGGGTTTCGAACCGGGTAAAAACAGGCAGTTCCGTACCCCCTTCCAGTGCGAAATGCAGAGAGATGAAATCCGCTGCCATGTTTTCATTCGACCGCGCCGGAGGCGAGGGATATGCACGCGTAAAGGACTTGGCGGGGGGCAGGGGTGGTTCGACCTCCACAATCTCGGGTGGGCTTTCGGCAGGCTCAATCGCGGCACATGCGGTCAGGACAAAGCTGATCAAGATTGCGACCCATCGCGTCATGGGCGCTGATACTTGATGAAAGGTGTCTGTTTGCCGATCCTGTCATAGAGCTTTCGCGCGGTATGGTTGAAATCCTGCGTCAGCCAATAGACAGACGGTGCACCTTGCCGGTCCGCTTCTTCGTAAACGGCCTGAATCAAAGCGCGACCGACCCCCATGCCGCGCGCCTCGGGGCGGGCGAATAGGTCCTGCAAGTAGCACACGCTTTCTTCCTTCCAGGCATGGCGGTGGAACAGAAAGTGGGTCAAACCCACAAGCCCTCCGTCGGCCTGCGCGACGAAACAAGAAAAATCGTTCGGATCATCGCCCAGCAGTCGCGAGAATGTGCTGTCATAGACGGAATCCGGAACCGTCGTTTCATAAAACGCCAGATAGTCCCGCCACATATCCGCCCAGTCCTCGCGATCAGTCGGATGCAAGGCTCGAATTGTTACTGTTTCTGGCATTGCTGAGTCCCGTTGGGTCTGATGGTAAATTGCCCGGACAAGCCGGGCAACCCGAGACCAATGCTTGCATCCGAGACTTGCTAAGGCAAGCGGCGATCACCGAGGGTTTACCGGCTCAGCGTTTGTTGCGGGCCATGAATGCCAGGCGTTCGAACAGGTGCACGTCTTGTTCATTCTTAAGCAGCGCACCGTGCAGTTTGGGCAGGGCATTGGCGCCATCGCGCTTGAGATCTTCGGCGGTCAGGTCCTCGGCCAGCAGCAGCTTGAGCCAGTCCAGCACCTCTGAGGTTGATGGCTTTTTCTTCAGGCCCTGAGTTTCGCGAATCTCATAGAACTGGGTCAGAGCCGTTGTCAAAAGCGCATCTTTGATGCCGGGATGATGGACCTCGACGATGCGGCGCATCGTGGCCTCATCAGGGAACCGGATATAGTGAAAGAAACACCGGCGCAGGAAGGCGTCGGGCAGTTCCTTTTCATTGTTCGATGTGATGATGACGATCGGACGGTTCTTGGCGCGGATCGTTTCGCTGGTCTCGTAGACGTGAAACTCCATCTTATCGAGCTCTTGCAGCAGATCGTTCGGAAACTCGATATCGGCCTTGTCGATCTCGTCGATCAACAACACGACCTTTTCATCGGTTTCAAAGGCCTGCCACAATTTACCCTTGCGGATATAGTTCGACACGTCGTGCACGCGCTCTTCACCCAACTGGCTGTCGCGCAGACGACTGACGGCATCGTATTCATACAGCCCCTGCTGCGCGCGGGTGGTGGATTTCACGTTCCACTCGATCATCCGCAGCCCCAACGCTCCGGCCACCTGCTTGGCCAACTCGGTCTTGCCAGTTCCCGGCTCACCTTTGACCAGCAAGGGACGTTCCAGCGTCACGGCGGCATTTACCGCAATGGTCAGATCGTCTGTGGCGACGTATTCGGCTGTTCCTTGGAAACGTGCGGTCATTGGCCCCTCATCAAGTGTCGCGCGAAATGCGCCCTTGGGGTTACCGCGCAGCAGAAATTTTGACAAGCCAGGTCGCTGCGTCGCATGAAGGGAAATTGCCAAGTAACTACAATGCTTTTGGTTGATTCGTGCGCTAACCTCCGGTGCCGTCTTTTTGGCGTTGCCCTGAAATGGTCAGTTAATTTTCACAGAAAAACAAGGTTTTGTTGTTTGGTTGGACGTATTTAGATCACGCGCAATGGCGCGGCGCCGGGGCGACGTTTGCATAGTGACAATTACTGCGCTGTCAGATAAACGCTCCGCAGAAGGGGATTGCCGCATGTCAGGTAATGAGAGAGTGACCGGCGTTGCAGGCCACACCGAGGGAGCAAAAATGAAGCAGGAAGTTTTTCTGCCTGAAGATTACCGTCCAGCTGAAGACGAACCATTTATGAATGACAGGCAGCTAGAGTATTTTCGTCGCAAGCTGCTGGATTGGAAAAACGAACTAATGGCTGGCAGCCGCGATACGATCGAAGGGCTGCAGGACAATACCCGTAACATTCCGGATGTCGCTGACCGCGCAAGCGAAGAAACCGATCGCGCGCTGGAACTGCGCACCCGCGATCGTCAGCGCAAACTGGTGGCCAAGATCGACTCGGCCCTGCGCCGCATCGACGAAGGCGAGTACGGCTATTGCGAGATGACCGGTGATCCGATCTCGTTGAAACGTCTGGATGCGCGCCCAATCGCGACCATGACGCTTGAGGCGCAGGAACGGCATGAGCGTCGCGAAAAGGTCCACCGCGACGATTGATCGCTGGGAAAATCTGATAACATAGACGCCGGGGCCTTTTGCTCCGGCGTATTTGCGTTAAGCCGGTGACATGAACATCAGCGGATCGAAATTCGGCATAGTCGGAGGTGGCATTGGCGGCCTCGCGGCTGCTTTGACCCTGCGACAGCGCGGCGCCGTGGTGACCGTGTTTGAGCAGGCACCAGAATTGACCGAGGTTGGCGCGGGCCTTCAGATCAGCGCCAACGGGATGGCTGTGCTGCGTGCGCTGAAGGTTGTTGCGGACACGCCCGAGGCTGGGCTTTTGTCCCATGGAACGGTCCTTCGTGATTACCGGGCAGGGCGGCTGGTCTGCAAAATCGTGCCACCCTCTGCCGGGCCTACCTATTATTACCATCGCGCTGACCTGCTTGATCTTCTCTACAAAGCGGCGGTTCAAAAAGGGGTAGAGTTTCACCTTGGTGCGCGTGTGGAACGGGTGCGAAAGCACCCGTCCGAGGCCGAAATCATCCTCGATACGGGGGCGAGATTTCGGGTTGATTGTGCAGTCGCGGCGGACGGCGGCCAAAGTGCAATTCGTGCTGACCTGACTGGCAGGGAAACACCGAAATTCACACATCAGGTTGCCTGGCGCGCGACGATTCGATGGGACCGGCGCAACAAGAACCCTTGCGCGGTGCTAACCATGGGGCCGGGACGGCATGTAGTGACGTATCCTTTGCGCGATCAGACCCTGATGAACATCGTGGCAATCGAAGAGAGGTCTGACTGGCAGGAAGAAGGCTGGCGTCTGCGCGGTGATCCAGAAGAGCTGAAGGCGCGATTTGCAGGTTTTGGCGGCTTGGTCAAAGAGATTTTGCAAGAGGTTCAGGACCCGAATATCTGGGCATTGTTCCTGCGCCCTGTTGCTGAATGCTGGCAGAATGGGCGTGTGGCGCTTTTGGGCGACGCAGCTCATCCAACGCTGCCTTTCATGGCCCAAGGTGCTTGCCTTGCACTAGAAGATGCCTGGACTCTGGGGCGGTCTTTCGAAGAACAATCCGGCGTTTCGCAAGCACTGGCCGCCTATGAAGCGACCCGTCGCCAGCGGGCAACTCGGGTGGTCGCTGCCGCTGGAGCCAACGCGCGCAACTTCCATCTACGTGGCCCTATGCGTGTCGGGGCGCAACTGGCGTTGATGGCAGTTGGATCGCGGTTGGGCCGAAAATATGATTGGATCTATGAGTTCGATGCCACGGCTTAGCCGATTACAGATCTAGATCTATCCAAACCGGAACATGATCTGAAGGTTTTTCGTGCCCCCGAATTTCGGAATCGATTTTGCAATCGCGCAAAAGGTCAGCGGCCTGAGGGGTCAGAAGGAAATGATCAATACGAATCCCGTCATTTCGGTTCCACGCACCCGCTTGATAATCCCAGAATGAATAATGTTCCGGACCTTGCGTGCCAGCGCGAAAGGCCTCGGTGAAGCCGAGATTCAGAATTTTCCGAAATGCGGCCCGGCTTTCAGGGCGAAACAATGCATCCTCGCGCCAGGCATCGGGACGCGCTGCGTCTTCGGCCTGGGGAATGATGTTGTAATCACCTGCCATCAGAGCGGGTTCTTCACTGTTCATCAGGTCGCGGGCCCGATGATAGAGTCGCTCCATCCAGGCAAGTTTGTAGTCGTATTTTGGCCCCGGGGTGGGGTTGCCGTTTGGCAGATAGAGCCCGCAGATACGCAGTGCCTGTTTGCCGACGACCGTGGCCTCGATCCAGCGGGCCTGTTCATCCTCATCATCACCGGGCAAACCCCGCGAGACGTCCTCGAGCGGTAGCTTCGACAGAATGGCAACGCCGTTAAAGCTTTTCTGCCCGTGCGTTTCCACGTTGTACCCGCGCGCCTCAAAGATCTCTCTGGGGAAGTTATCGTCGACTGACTTGATCTCTTGCAGCAGCACAACATCGGGCTGGGCATCATCCAGCCAACGCGGCAATGCTTCGGCCCGCGCCTTGATGCCGTTGATGTTGAATGTGGCGATTTTCATGCGCGGTCCTCCGACAGTCCTTGGCAACCTATCGCCCAGAACGGGCCCAACGGCAAGGCGGAGAACAGGTTTGCGAGGCGCTGCCTCGCGCTCCGAGGTATTTTTGGCCAGATGAAGAAACGGACCGTTAACCAGAATCTCCGAAAATCAGCTGGTGGTACAGGCGAAGGCGCCGATGACCGCGCCAGGTGAAGCTCTCCGGTCTAGAAATCGGAGAGCGGATCCCTGCTTCATCTGGCTAGAAATAAATTGGAGGTGTGGGGGTGAAACCCCCACGGGTGATCACATTGAAAACGAAGTGCCGCAGCCGCAGGAGGAGGTGGCGTTTGGGTTTTCGATCACAAAGCGTGCGCCGATCAGTTCTTGCGTGAAATCAATCACCGCATTTTCAAGAAACGGCAGTGAGATTGCGTCGACAATGACCTTCTGCCCCTTACCCTCAAGAACCAAATCGTCGTCTTTGGGTTTGTCCAATGCAATTTCGTACTGAAAGCCCGAACACCCGCCGCCTTCGACAGCGACACGCAGGGCTTGACCCTGATCGGCCGCGCCGATCTCGGCAAGGCGGTCAAAGGCGCGTTCTGTAACTGTCGGGGGCAGATTCATGCCAAACTCCAAAGGTTTATTTCTTAACCACTCTACCATATAGAAAGCCCAAGGACAGGCGACAAGGACAGACCGTTGGACAGAGCAGGTTTTGCCTCGAATCCCGACCGCGCAAGAGGGCGGTTGGTGCCAGAGGAAGAAAGCAGTTTCCGGTCATGCTTTCAGCGCGACCGGGACCGGATCATTCATGCCAGCGCCTTTCGGCGGCTCAAGCACAAGACCCAAGTTTTTGTTGAGCACGAAGGGGATAGTTATCGAACGCGGTTGACCCATTCCATCGAGGTCGCGCAGGTGGCGCGGACGATTGCCGGGGCTTTGGGTTTGAATCCAGAACTGACCGAAGCGGTGGCTCTGGCCCATGATCTTGGCCACACGCCGTTCGGACATACTGGCGAGGATGCCTTGCATGAGATCATGCAGCCGTATGGCGGGTTCGATCATAACGCGCAGGCCATTCGGATCGTCACCCGGCTCGAGCGTCATTATGCCGAGTTCGATGGGTGCAACCTTACGTGGGAAACCCTGGAAGGCATTGCAAAACATAACGGACCGGTGGAAGGGGAACTGCCCTGGGCGCTGGCGGAGTGCAATGCGGCGTTTAATCTTGAACTGCACACGCACGCAAGCGCAGAGGCGCAGGTGGCGGCCTTGTCTGACGACATCGCCTATAACAATCATGACCTGTTGGACGGGCTGAGGGCGGAGTTGTTCAGCGACGAGGACATTCAGCGACTGCCGATCGTGGGCGACTGTTATTCGGAGGTGGATCGCAAGTACCCGGGCCTCGACCCCTATCGCCGTCGGCATGAGGCGTTGCGGCGGGTGTTTGGGGTTATGGTGTCGGACGTGATCGACACGTCTCGGGCTCTGATCGCAGGGTCCGGTGCCCAGAGCGTCGAAGAGATCCGGCATCTTGGCTATCCGGTCATTCAGTTCTCAACAGGCCTTTGGGCGCAACTGAAGGAAATTCGCGCTTTCCTGTTTTCGCGGATGTACAGGGCGCCGTCGGTGATGACGGTGCGCGCCGAGGTCAGCAAAGTGGTCGAGGATTTGTTTCCAATCTACCTTGGCGATCCGAAGCAAATGCCCGCGCGCTGGCACGCGGACATTGAAGAGGCTGAGGATGAGACTGCCTTAGCCCGGATCGTATCGGACTATATTGCCGGGATGACCGACAGGTTTGCGCTACAGGATCATGCCAGACTGACTGGCCACCCGATACCGGCGGATCACTCGACCCCGATATAGGCCAAAGCCCAGACTTGTTGGCCCGTCTGATCCTGCGCCGCCTCAGCGTCGTCGGTGGGTGGGAAGACGATCATCGTTGGGCCATACCCTCCGATCCCCATGGGGGCGCCGTCGGCGTGGGTGGCGAGGATAGGCTGATAGGTCGAGATACTATGCCAGGGAATTTCGGCTTGATACCCGTCCATTGCCATCGGTTTGGCCGTCTTACCTTCGGCACCGGCTATGACCATCACATCCGACAAAAGCGGGCCGCTAAAGGTGATGTCGCGCTGGTTGTCCTCGGTGCCGTAGGGAATTGTGATCTCGACCTGATCCAAACTATCCAGCAATGTCGCGTCAAAGCCAGCTGCCCCGTCATGGGTGACCTCCAGATATCCCAGCAAGCCGCCGTCCTCTGCACCGCGTGCGGGCAGGTTGGTTTTCTCAACCGAGCCGCCGAGCGTTATCAGCACATGGCCTTGCGGGGCGGGCATTTCTGCAAAAGCGGGCAGGGCGGTCGACCAGAGCAGGCACAGGGGCAGGGCAAGGCGCATAGGAATCTCCGTTTAGATAGATATGACCGACCTTAGCGGCGGCGGCTCTTATTCCAAGCGCATTCTGGCGCCGTCCATTGACCTTGCTGCACCGCGTGGTAAACCGCCGGGCAAGCAAAAGGACATTCGAAATGAACCTGTTTTCCGAGATCCGCAGCCTCGTGCTGGACGCGCTGGCACAGATGCAGTCCGAAGGCGCGCTGCCCGAAGGGCTGAGCTTTGACAACGTGGCCGTTGAACCGCCGCGCGATGCGGCGCATGGCGACATGGCGACGAATGCGGCTATGGTGCTGGCAAAGCCCACCAAGATGAAACCGCGCGACATTGCCGATGCGCTGGCCGGAAAGCTGGCCGAGGATAACCGGATCACCAGTGCCGAGGTTGCCGGGCCGGGGTTCTTGAACCTGCGGTTGGCGCCATCGGTCTGGCAGAGTGTACTGGCTGCGGTGCTGCAACAGGGCACGGACTATGGCCGCTCGACCATGGGGCATGGGCAGAAGGTCAACGTGGAATACGTCTCGGCCAACCCGACCGGCCCCTTGCATGTGGGTCATACGCGGGGCGCGGTGTTCGGAGATGCGCTGGCAAGCCTGTTGGCCTATTCCGGCCATAACGTGACCCGTGAATACTACATCAATGATGGCGGCGCGCAGGTGGATGTTCTGGCACGCTCGGCTTACGAACGGTATCGCGAGGCAAACGGGCTGAGCCCCGAGATTGCCGAAGGCCTGTATCCTGGCGACTATCTGATCCCGATTGGTGAGGCGCTGAAAGAGAAATACGGTGACAGCCTGATCGACAAACCGGAAAGCGACTGGCTGGAAGAACTGCGCGAGTTTTCGACAGACGCGATGATGGACCTGATCCGCGCCGACCTGAAGGCGCTGGGCGTTGAGATGGATGTGTTCTTCTCGGAAAAGTCGCTCTATGGCACGGGTCGGATTGAAGCTGCGTTGCAATCCCTGACCGACAAGGGCCTGATCTATGAGGGCGTGCTGGAGCCGCCCAAGGGCAAAAAGCCCGAAGATTGGGAACCACGTGAGCAGACCCTGTTCAAATCGACCGAGCATGGCGACGACGTGGATCGCCCGGTCAAGAAATCGGACGGGAGCTGGACCTATTTTGCCCCGGATATCGCCTATCACTATGACAAAGTGACCCGTGGGTTTGACGCGTTGATCGATGTGTTCGGCGCTGACCACGGTGGCTATGTCAAACGGATGAAGGCCGCAGTATCGGCTCTGTCCGATGGCAAGGTACCGCTGGATATCAAGCTAACCCAGTTGGTGAAACTGTGGAAGAACGGCGAGCCGTTCAAGATGTCCAAGCGGGCAGGGAACTTCGTCACATTGCGTGATGTGGTCGATCAGGTTGGCCCGGATGTGACCCGCTTCGTGATGCTGACCCGCAAGAATGACGCTGCCCTGGATTTTGACTTTGACAAGGTGTTGGAGCAAAGCCGCGAGAACCCCGTTTTCTACGTCCAATATGCCCATGCCCGCGTGATGAGTGTTCTGCGCCGTGCAGCTGAGGCCGGGATCGACGCGCAGGACCCAGCGCTTAAAAGCGCCGATCTGGGTAAGATCGACCATGCCTCTGAGCTGTCTGTTGCCAAGAAGCTGGCCGAATGGCCGCGTCTGGTTGAGATCGCCGCGCGTACCAATGAACCCCACCGCGTTGCCTTCTATCTGTATGAACTTGCAGGGGATTTCCACGCGCTTTGGAACAAGGGCAACGATGAAACCCAGCTGCGGTTTATTCAGGATGGCGATGTTGCCACAAGCCAGTCAAAAATCGCACTGGCCCGGTCCGTTTCTGTTGTGATTTCAGCAGGCTTGGGTATTCTTGGCGTTACTCCGGCGCAGGAGATGCGGTGAACAACACCGTCCGAACCGCCGGTACGAGGTAGGCAAGAAATGACCCGCGCGCCTTATTTTCGGCGCTAAACGGGCGGTGAGGCGGACATGGCAAGTTACGATTACCCGGGGCAAATGCGCCCCGAGCAGATGCATTATACGAATCAAGCTCATCCTCAGGATGGGTATGACCTCCCTAATGACTTGCACGGATATGACGAAACGCCCCATCCCGCAGGTTTGGGTCGTATTGTTAGTGCTCTGGGTGCCGTTGCATCATTGGCGCTGGTCGCTGGCATCGGTGTTTGGGGTTACAATTTGGTAATGCGCGATGTGAGTGGCGTGCCGGTTGTTCGGGCCTTAGATGGACCAATGCGTATTCAGCCGGATAGCCCGGGTGGCACCCCTGCGGATCATCAGGGTTTGGCCGTGAACACGGTTGCGGCAGTGGGCACAGCAGCGCCGCCTGCTGATCGGCTGATCCTTGCACCGCGCCCGGTTTCCCTGACAGATGAAGATACTCCGGTGGCACCGTTGCAACCGACACCTGCCGTACATGTGGTCGATGAAAACGTCTCTGACCGGACGGCCACACAGATGCGCCAGGGCGCGGTTGATACACTGGTTGCTGAACTGGCGGGAGAGGCGGAAAATTCCGATCAGGTTGGCGAGCAAAGTTTTCAGTTGGCCTCTTTGACCATCCCCGAGGAAGAGCCTGCTATTGATCCGGCTGATCTGGCTGCATCGCAACCGGACCCAGAACTGGCGGCTTTGCCTGGTGTGCGCCGGTCGCTGCGCCCGGTCCTGCGCCCCGCTGGCGGTGTGCGCAGCGCAATTACGTCAAACAGCACTACCGAAGACGCGATCAACGCGGCGGTCAAAGCTGCGGTCGGCTTGGATGTGGATCCTGAAACTCTGACCAAGGGCACCCGTATGGCCCAGCTTGGCGCCTATGAAAATTCGGACGTCGCGCGCTCGGAATGGGATCGCATGAATGGACGATTCGGGGATTATATGGATGGAAAACAGCGTGTTATACAGAAAACCTCAAGCGGTGGGCGAACCTTCTATCGTCTTCGGGTTCTGGGGTTTGACGATCTGAGCGACTCGCGCCAATTCTGTGCCGCTTTGCAGGCCGAAGGCGCTGATTGCATTCCGGTTGCCGCGCGGTGAGTTTCGGCGCAGTCATTACCGACGCTGAAGGTCTGCGCCTGACGTCTGACGAGAAAAAACTGTTCCGAGAGATGAACCCATTCGGGTTCATTCTGTTCGCCCGTAATATCGAGTCTGCGGATCAGGTGCGCGCCCTATGCGACGATTTCCGTGAGGCTGTGGGGCGTAACTGCCCGATCACTGTTGATCAAGAGGGTGGACGTGTGCAACGTCTGCGCACACCGCTGGCACGGGAATGGATGCCGCCGTTGGATCACGTGGCCCAGAGCGGAGAGCAGGCCGAACGTGCTATGTATCTGCGCTATCGCCTGATTGCGAATGAACTGTTCGAGCTTGGGATCGACAGCAACTGCGCCCCCATGGTGGATCTGGCCCGGAACGAGACGCATCCGTTCCTTAAAAACCGCTGCTATGGATCTGATCCCAAAATGGTTTCTCGGATCGGTCGTGCGGCTGCCGAGGGGCATTTGGATGGCGGTGTATTGCCGGTGCTCAAACACATGCCGGGTCATGGTTTGTCCACGCTGGACAGCCATCATGACCTGCCCCATGTCGATCTGACGCAAGAGGAGCTGACCGAAGCAGATTTCGGCCCGTTTCGGGATTTGAACGATCTGCCCATGGGGATGACGGCGCATCTGGTCTATGACCGGATTGACCCTCAACCTGCTACGATTTCTCGGACCATGATCAGCCTGATCCGCAAAACGATCGGGTTTGGCGGGCTGATCATGACGGACGATATCTCGATGAAGGCCCTGAGCGGAAATCCAGAAGAGATTGCCAATCAGGCGCTAACTGCAGGGTGCGATGTGGTTTTGTACTGCAATGGCTCTTTTGATGCCCGTGCTAAGGTGCTGAGCACCGCCGGAAAGATGTCCGAACAGGCACAGAAACGCGCTGAACGGGCGTTGGCGATGCGCAAAGCCCCGCAGGAACTTGACATCCAAGCCGCCGAAGCCGAACTTTCTCGCCTAATGGGCGGGCAGGTGTATGTCGGATAATCTTTTTAGCGAAGACCCCGTCTCGGTCGCGGATCGCCTTGCGGCAGAGGCATTGATCGTAGACGTCGACGGGTTCGAAGGCCCGCTCGATGTGCTGCTGATGCTGTCCCGCACACAAAAGGTTGATCTGCGCAAAATATCGGTTCTGGCGCTGGCGCAGCAATACTTGTCCTTTGTTGAAAAGGCACGGGCGCTGCGGATCGAACTGGCCGCCGACTATCTGGTGATGGCGGCATGGCTGGCCTTTCTGAAATCGCGCTTGCTGCTGCCTCCGGATCCGAATGACGAAGGCCCCTCGGGCGAAGAACTGGCTGCGCATCTGGCGTTTCAGCTAGAGCGGCTTCAGGCCATGCGCGATGCTGCCGCCCGATTGATGGGGCGCGATCAGCTAGGGCGCGATTTCTTCAAACGCGGGCAGGGCGAGGATGTCACGCGCATCCGCACCGTGACCTATTCCGCCACGCTGCTGGACCTGATGCAGGGCTATGCCCGCATTCGCACCCGTGATGAATTCCGCCCCTTTGTCATGGACCGTGACGCCGTATTCACGATGGAACAGGCGCTGGAACGTATGCGCCCGCTGATCGGCTTTGCCGGGGCCTGGACGGATATGGAGACCTATCTGCCCGAGGGCTGGGATGCCGACCCGGTGCGCAGGCGGTCCGCGACGGCGGCTACTTTTGCGGCCTCACTTGAGTTGGTGAAAGAAGGGCATATGGAAATACAGCAGAGCGAAACTTTTGCTCCAATACAACTACGCAAGAGGACCCAATCCCGTGACTGACGCGCCTCAGGAAGAAGGTACCGGCACCCTGTTCGAAGCTCCGCCTATGGCCGAGCAAGAACGCATGGTCGAGGCCGTGTTATTCGCCAGCGCCGAGCCGGTGACGATTGCCGATCTAGAAGTGCGGATGCCCCATGGCAGCGACGCGTCACAGGCGGTGGAAATGCTTAAGAAACGCTATGAAGGGCGTGGTGTTCGTGTGGTTCAGGTTGGTGAATCCTGGGCCATTCGCACTGCCCCAGACTTGGGTTTTCTGATGCAAAAAGAAACGGTTGAAACCCGCAAACTCAGCCGGGCCGCGATCGAAACGCTGGCGATCGTGGCATATCACCAACCCTGTACACGTGCCGAGATCGAAGAAATTCGCGGCGTATCGGTCTCGCGCGGGACCATCGACCAACTTTTGGAGATGGAGTGGATCAGACTGGGTCGTCGTCGCATGACGCCGGGCCGTCCGGTGACTTTCGTGGTGACTCCGCAGTTTCTGGATCACTTTGGGCTGGAGAACGCCAGGGATTTGCCGGGGTTGAAAGAATTGCGCGCTGCCGGTTTGCTGGAGAACAGACCGCCTCCGGGAACGATCCCACTGGGAGAGGGGCAGGAAGACGAAGATCAAACCGAACTGTTCGAGGAAGAGTGATCACGGGGCCCTTTTGTTGCCGCACAAATCGACTATTTAGAAGCCTGGAAATCGGAGTTGAGCAATGAATGCCAATCGTATCATTGACATGATTGTGCGACAGGTCATGCGGCGGCTTGTCACCAAAGGGGTGGACAAGGGGTTCGACATGGCCAGCCGCGTGGGCCAGAAGTCGGGGCAAGAGCAGCCGCCGCACGAGAGCTCAGGTGCCTCTGATCAGCTGCAGGCGGAGGGAAACCGCCAGCGTCAAAATATGCGTCAAGCCCAGCGAGTGGCCAATCAGATGCGCCGGTTTATCCGGTTCTGATCAGGTTACCGTTTTGAAATGCTTGGACAGTTTCAATCCTTGTCCCTGATAGTTCGAGGCGATGCCCGCACCATAAAGCTGCGTGGGCATTTCTGACATCCGCTCGTACACCAGCCGCCCGACGACTTGGCCGTGCTCCAACACAAATGGGGCCTCGTGACAGCGGACTTCCAACACTCCGCGTGATCCTTCGCCACCTGCGGCGGCATGGCCAAAACCGGGATCGAAGAAACCGGCATAATGCACCCGGAATTCCCCGACCATCGCCAGATAGGGGGCCATTTCAGCCGCATACATCGGCGGGATATGCACCGCCTCGCGGCTGACCAGAATGTAAAACGCACCGGGGTCGAGGATGATGCGCCCATCGGTGGTACGCACCTCTTCCCAATATTCCTGAGGGTCGTATTCGCCAATCCGGTCCAGATCAATGACACCGGTATGAGGCTTGGCGCGGTAGCCCACCAAATCGGTGTCGGGAAGCCGCAGGTCCACCGAGAACCCGAGCCCGTCCTGAATGACAGCGGGGCCATCGACCAGCGGGGATTCGGCGTGCAGGGCGCTTAGATCGGTATCGCTCAGCACGGCCTGTCCCTCCCGGAACCTGATCTGGTTCAGCCGCATTCCCGGACGCACCAGAACCGAGAATGAGCGGGGGCAGATCTCGGCATACAAAGGGCCGGTATAGCCTGCAGGCACCCGGTCAAACTCGGTCCCGCCATCGGTGATCGTGCGCGTCAGAAGATCCAGCCGCCCGGTCGAGCTTTTTGCATTGGCGGCCGCGCTCAGCCCCTGGGGCAGGGCCAGCGATTCCATCAACGGCACTAGATAGACACAGCCCTTTTCCAGCACGGCACCTTCAGAGATATCGATGCGGTGCATCTCAAATTCCGACAAACGTTCGGCTACGGTGCGACCTTCGCCTGCCAGAAACGAGGCACGTACCCGGTAAGCTACTGTACCTAAACGCAAATCAAGGCTGGCGGGTTGAATCTGGGCGGGGATGACCTCTGGGCTTGCGGTAATCTCACCGCGCGCGATCATCGCCTCTATCTGCTGGTTCGGGCATACGCCGGTCATTCCGATCCCCCCTGATGCCAGAGCGGGATCTGGCCTGTGTGCCATAAACGTCGGTGTGATTTGGTCGGGCTAGCAGGACTCGAACCTGCGACCTTCCGTCCCCCAGACGGACGCGCTACCAGGCTGCGCCATAGCCCGACGTTGAGGTGTTCATAAAGACTTTCCCGGCGGGGGCAAGAGGAAATCATCGCCTTTTTTCTTATCCCGCCGATCGGTTTTCTATTCGGTTCAACACGCTGCGCAGCTCTTGCGCGATGGGTGCTATCTGGCTGAGCAACTGGTCATCGAATGCGTCTCGGGTCCAGGCCAATGTCGCGATCCCACCCAACAAGGGCGAGGCGTCGGGATAAGACGGCTGGGCTTGGGCCGCAGGCTCAGCTTTTGGCGGAGCGGGGGCAGGGGTCGGTTCGGGTTTTTGCGCGTCGCCAAGATCCAGATGTATCTGCTCTTGCGGGGGGGCTGGCTTGGCCGTGAATGGCACAACGACATTTGCATCGGGTGAGGGTTCAAGATTCGCCATTTCATCCAGGCCCTGGGACACTGAAGAAACATGCGCCACGCCCTGTTCACGCAAGATGCGCTGTACGCCTTTGATGGTGATCCCATCCTCATGCAAAAGCTTCTTGATGCCGCCCAGCAGGCGCATATCGTTGGGGCGATAATATCGGCGCCCACCGGCCCGTTTTACCGGTTTCACCTGATTGAAGCGGCTTTCCCAGAATCGCAGAACATGCGGCTGCACACCCAACCAGTCCGCAACTTCACTGATGGTGCGAAAGGCGTCTGGGGACTTGCTCATATTCGTGCCGTCCTGATCTTATTTGCGGTTCCCTGCGGCGACGCGATCTTTCATCAGATGCGACGGGCGGAAGGTGAGAACACGGCGAGGCTGAATTGGAACTTCTTCGCCTGTCTTGGGATTGCGGCCGATACGAGCTGTCTTGTCCCGAACACTGAACGTTCCAAAAGACGAGATCTTCACCTGTTCACCGCGCACCAATGCGTCGGACATATGGTTCAGAACGCTCTCGACCAGTTGCGCGCTTTCATTGCGTGAAAGGCCAACTTCACGAAATACGGCCTCGCTCAGATCCATTCGGGTCAGTGTTTTGTCGCTCATGCCAATTCCCCTGTTGCTATCAGAGCATAGGGTCAGGGCAAATTCGCTGTCAATATCAATGAATTGCGGGCGAGTGTGTAAGCTGAATTGCGCTTGTTACCACCGCAAGAGGACTGAGCCCCAGGCCAATCCACCTCCGATTGCCTCTGTGACCAGCAGATCACCCTGTTTGAACTGCCCACGCTGTTTCGCAACAGACATTGCCAGGGGAATAGATGCGGCCGAGGTATTTCCGTGGTCTTGCAGGGTAACGACAACGTGTTCCATAGGAACGCCCAATTTCTTGGCTGTGCCCTGAATGATTCTAATGTTTGCCTGATGCGGTACGATCCAATCCACATCTTCATGGCTTAGCCCAGCCTTCTCGAGGCAGGTTTCTGCGGTAGAGGTCAGACGTTCAACTGCCTGCCGAAACAGCTGGTTTCCTTTCATCCGCAGATAGCCTGTGGACTGGGTCGAGACGCCTCCATCCACATAGAGCAGGTCCTTATAGCGCCCGTCCGAGTTCAGGTCGGTTGCCAGAATGCCCCGATCGTCCGAGGTTCCCGCGCCCTCATGCTGTTCAAGGATTATCGCTCCGGCGCCGTCGCCGAACAACACGCAGGTCGACCGGTCGGTCCAGTCCATGATACGAGAGAACGTCTCGGCGCCGATGACCAGCACGCGTTTGGCCTGGCCTGACACGATCAGCGCATTGGCATTGGTCATGGCATAGACGAATCCGGCGCAAACCGCCTGTACGTCAAAGGCGAAGCCTTTGGTCATGCCAAGCTGCGATTGAACCATTGTTGCGGCAGAGGGAAACGTCAGGTCAGCGGTCGATGTTGCAAGAATAATCGCATCAATATCATCTGCCTCCAGACCCGCATCGACCAGTGCGGCACTGGCAGCCTTTGTAGCCATAATCGAAGTGGTTTCGTCTTCCGCTGCAAAATGCCGGCGTTCGATCCCGGAACGTGTCCGTATCCACTCATCAGACGTATCGAGCGTTTCTTCGAACTCGGAATTCGGGACGATGCGCTCTGGCAAATAGTGCCCGACACCAACTATAATTGAACGGCCTGCCATGCTGGGGTACTGCCTTTTTTGTTATTCACCGGCCTTCGACGGCGTGTCTGCGGCATCTTGTGCAAGCTCGGCTGTCGATGCAACCCGTGCTGCCAATTTTTCGGCGAAGCCGGACTCGGCCAGGGTAAAGGCCAGCTTTACAGCGGCTGACACGCCGGTCGAGTCTGCACCACCATGTGATTTGACGACGGTTCCGTTCAGGCCAAGGAAAACCCCACCATTCACGCGCCGAGGATCAATTCGTTTCTTCAACCGCTGCAAAGATGTGATTGCAAGGATCGAGGCCAGTCGTGAGAGCGGAGAATATTTGAACGCCTCGCGCAGAAGATCTCCGATCAGGCTGGCTGTGCCTTCTCCGGTCTTGATGGCGACGTTGCCTGTAAACCCGTCTGTTATAATGACATCGGCTTTGTCTCCCGGGATGTCGCTGCCTTCGACAAAACCCACAAAGTCAAAGCTGGCCTGATCCGCAAAATCCGAGATCATGCCATGCGCTTCTTTTAGCTCGGCGCGCCCTTTATGTTCCTCGGTGCCCACATTCAAAAGGCCGATCCGTGGACGTTCCAACGCCATGCCGTTTCGGGCATAAGAGGCACCCATCAAAGCATATTGCAGCAGGTCCTTGGCGTCCGCGCGCACATCCGCGCCTACGTCCAGCATCACATTGAAACCCTGCGGATTGCGCGAGGGCCACAAAATAGCGATTGCCGGGCGGTTTACTCCCGGCAGCTTACGTAGACGCATCATCGACAGGGCCATCAATGCGCCGGTATTACCACAGGAGACCGCGCCATGGGCTTCACCCTGACGTACCGACTCCAGTGTGGACCACATCGAAGTTTGCTTGCCGTGCCGGACGACCTGGCTGGGCTTGTCCTCCATCGTGACCACATCGGGACAATCACGAAAAACGACGCGCCCGTTCAGGACACGCCGTTTTGCGACAAGTTTGCGCAACATGGCCTCAGGCCCGTGCAAGATGAACGCGATATCGGGGTTCTTATCCGCCGATTTAGCGATCCCCGCCACAACAGCAGCGGGCCCCGAATCTCCGCCCATTGCGTCAACCGAGATGGTAATCCGTCCGGCGTGCGTGGGCTGTTCTGTCATGCTTGGCCTGCGCTTTTAGGGCTTAGGCCGCGTCTTCGTCCAGGTCGATTTCGTCGGCCTGAGCGACGACTTCGCGGTCATCATAGTGGCCGCAGGACGCGCAGACGTGGTGCGGGCGCTTCAGCTCACCACAGTTGGCGCATTCGTTCGGGTTTGCAGCAACCAGAGCGTCGTGCGCGCGGCGGTTGTTGCGACGCGACTTGGAAACTTTGTTCTGTTGGACAGCCATGGTCTCAACCTTTGTCTACTAAGGGCCGGCAGATTCGCTGCGGGCCAGGTTTCATTCTTCGTTTTTCTCGTGGTTTGACGCGCGTTTAGGGGACGGGCCCCGCGATGTCCAACCCAAATTCCGATGAGCGCGCGAAAATACTGCGATTCTCAGCATGTTCAAGCGATTTTTCTGAGCGCCTGCTATGACAGGATTTCAGGCCCGTGTCACTCGTCTTTTTTCAGTGCATCGCGCAGCCCGGCCAAGCCCGCAAAGGGTTTGACATCTTCATCCGTTATTGCCTGTTTGCCGGGTTCGGTAAAGCCCGCCTGTTCCAATTCGGCACCTTCTTTCCGGGGATACTGGGGCAGGGCAAGCGCCAGCGCTTCGGACATGACCTCGGTCAGAGCGATTTCGGTCCCTAGCGGTTCAGATTCGTCACCCTCCGGGATTTCGAACTCTTCCTCGTCAGGGTTTGTCCAATCTGACAGAAACATCCGGGTTACCGGAATGTCGATCCGCGTGGTAACCGGTGTCAGCGTCACGACACAGGGTTGAATCACGGTTGCCCCCAGTTTTCCTGAAAGCGCCCAATCACGCTTTCCATGCGCACGCACCTCGCCGACAAAACTCAGCTTACGCAGCCCAAGCAGGCTCAACTCGTTCTTTAAGACATCCAACTCCTGTGCGTCAGGGCGAATTTCAAAGGGCGTCGGTGCGTTCTGAGGCAGGTCGGCGACCCGTAAAGATGTCTGGTTGCTCATACGTGGCCCTTTCGTGTGTTGAACCGGGGTGGCGGTTTGATGTAATCGGATAGGGGCCGCACGGTCCCAAGGCAAGAGGGTGTGAATGTTGAAAGTTATGAGCAGGTTGAAACCAGCGTCCAGAACGCTCGTATTTGCGGCCTGTCTGACCGCTGCTGGTGCGTGTGCTCCGGTCTTCAAGAAACACGGATATGTCCCCACAGCCGAGGACCTGGCCGAAATTCAGGTGGGTGTAGATACACGTGAAAGCGTACTCGAATCCGTTGGCGCGCCCAGTACTTCAGGCGTCGTTCGCGATTCCGGCTTTTATTATGTGACATCACGCGTTCGTCATTATGGTCCGAAACGACCGAAAATCGTCTCGCGCGAGCTTGTGGCGATCAGCTTCGATGACCGGGGTGTTGTGCGCAATATTGAACGCTTTGGCCTTGAGGATGGAACCGTCGTGACGTTGGATCGTCGTATTACCGAATCCTCAGTTCAGAACCGTGGGTTCCTGCGGCAGCTGCTTGGCAATATCGGCAACTTCAACCCGGCAAACATTCCTGGCGCGACCAACTAATTCTTAGTCACGTCTTGTCAACTTCACAGGGCGGTCACAAATCCTGTGTTATTGACCCTGCAAGACGAAACAGGTCAGCAACCCAGGAGGATGCGACCATGGCACTATTGCTCGGCAAGGGCCGGTACCGTGCGCGTCAGGCGCAAACACCGCAGGATGTTGCGGCGGCGCAGTGTCTTCGAACACTGGCTTTCGGGACTGATCAGCCTGATCAGGATGAGTTCGACAGCCGTTGTACGCATATTCTGGTCGAGGATATGCGTGCCAACGGTAAACTCGTGTGCTGCTTCCGCATGTTGATGATGGAGCGCGGGGCCGAGATTGGCCAAAGCTATTCCGCCCAGTTCTATGACCTCTCGGCACTTGAAGGGTTTAAGGGGCATATGGTCGAGATGGGGCGCTTTTGCGTGCATCCTGGTCAAAACGACCCAGACATTCTGCGTGTTGCCTGGGGGGCGATGACTGCATTTGTCGATCAGAATAATGTTGAGATGCTGTTTGGCTGCTCATCGTTTGCGGGTACAGAAACGGCGGAATATCTTGATGCTTTTGCGATGTTGAAACATCGCCATCTGGCCCCGAAACGCTGGTTGCCACGGGTCAAGGCCCCAGATGTTTTCCGGTTCGCCGCGAGATTGCGTCGGCGCCCGGATGCGAAAAAAGCCATGATGCGCATGCCCCCTTTGCTGCGTACTTACCTGATGATGGGCGGCTGGGTCAGTGACCACGCAGTCGTTGACCGTCACATGAACACTTTGCATGTCTTTACCGGCCTCGAAATCTGCGCCATTCCGCCCGCACGTAAACGTTTGCTGCGGGCCGTTGCCGGGTAATCGCCGTTGACGGCTCGACGCTGCGGGGTTAGCTGGCGGGCATGGCAAGAATTCCTTTATTGCAGATGTCCGGCATTTCCCTGACTTTCGGGGGCGATCCGGTTTTTTCAGACCTTGATCTGGTGGTTCAACCAGGCGACCGCGTCGCTCTGGTTGGGCGGAACGGATCCGGCAAGTCAACCTTGATGAAGGTGATGGCCGGTTTGGTAGAACCGGACAAGGGCGAGATTGTAATTCCCCCGGGTAAGTCAGTCGGTTACATGGAGCAAGACCCCGGAATGGAAGGGTTTGCTACGCTCGGCGACTATGCCTCCAGCGGGTTAGAACCGGGTGAGCTTTACAAAGTCGAACGCGCAGGCGAAGGGCTGAAATTCGACCCGGCGCGCGCTGTTGAGACGGCCTCGGGCGGTGAACGCCGCCGTGCCGCGCTGGCCAAGCTGATGGCCGAAGCCCCGGATTTGATGCTGCTGGACGAGCCGACCAACCATCTTGATATCGAAGCCATCGCCTGGCTCGAGCGTGAGCTAGGATCGACACGGACGGCCTATGTGCTGATCTCACACGACCGTGCCTTTCTGCGCGCCTTGACCCGCGCGACGCTGTGGATCGATCGTGGGGCGGTCCGACGGCAGGAGCAGGGGTTTACGGCATTCGAGGTTTGGCGCGACAAGATCTGGGAGGAAGAGGACCAGCAACGTCATAAGCTGAACCGACTGATCAAGTCCGAGGCGCGATGGGCCGTCGAGGGCATCAGCGCCCGTCGCAAGCGCAACCAGGGTCGGGTCCGCGCCTTGCAGGACCTTCGATCTGAAAAAGCCGCACAGATAAAACGTCAGGGTTCGGCCGCGATGACCCTTGAGGCTGGACCAAAATCAGGGCGAAAAGTGTTTGAAGCCAAAGGCCTATCCAAGTCTTTTGGTGATCATCAGATCGTGCGCAACTTTGACCTGTTGGTACAGCGGGGCGACCGCGTGGCCTTTGTTGGCCCAAACGGCGTCGGCAAGACAACATTGCTGAAAATGCTGTTGGGACAAGAGAACCCGGATGAGGGTTCGGTCACGCAGGGCACCAATCTTGAGATTGCGGTTTTCGACCAGACCCGCGCGCAGCTGGACCCCGAAATGAGCCTTTGGGACAGCCTGACTGGTGACCCCGAGATGCGTGTTTCCGGCAAGGCTGATCAGGTGATGGTGGGTGGCCAACCCAAGCATGTGGTCGGCTACCTCAAGGAGTTTCTGTTTGACGAGGGGCAGGCCAGAGCAGCCGTTAAGTCACTGTCCGGTGGGGAAAAAGCCCGTCTGCTGCTGGCAAAGCTGATGGCCAAACAGTCGAACCTGCTGGTATTGGACGAACCGACCAACGATCTGGATGTGGAAACACTGGATCTGTTGCAGGAACTGCTGGATGATTATGACGGTACCGTTTTGCTGGTCAGCCACGACCGCGATTTCTTGGACCGTGTGGCCGCAACGACCATCGCGATGGAGGGTAACGGCCGTGCAACCGTCTATGCCGGGGGGTGGTCGGACTACCTCGCTCAGCGCGGCGAGGTGGCTGATAAGAAAGAAGTAAAAACAAAAGCTTCTAAGCCAAAGGTAAAGCAAGAGGCGCAGCCGAAACTGGGGCTATCATTTTCAGAGAAACACCGTCTTGAGAAATTGCCTGCCGAGATTGAGCGGCTTGAGGCGGAAATCGGAAAGCTTGAAGAGCTGATGTCCGATCCCGAGCTTTTCAGCCGTGAACCTGTTAAGTTTCAGAAAGCGACCGAGGCTTTGGTCGAGCGGCAGGAAAAGCTGGCCGCAGCCGAGGAAGAGTGGCTGATCCTCGAGGAAAAGGCCGAGGGCGCCTAGATCAGCTTTCGCGCTGTGGCCGGCTATCCGACCACAGTTCATTTGAGCGAGCGGTTTTCATCGGTAGGTGATCAGCCACGCTCAGCGCATTCGCAGCGCGCCGTCGATACGGATGACCTCGCCGTTCAGATAACCCATTTCGACGATGAACCCGGCCAGTCGCCCGTATTCGCGGGGGTCGCCAAGGCGCACAGGGTTGGGAACGTCAGAGGCCAGTTGTTGCTGCACCTCTTCGGGCAGACCGGCCAGCATCGGAGTCATAAAGATTCCGGGTGCGATGGTCATCACGCGGATACCGGACGCGGCCAGATCCCGTGCCATGGGCAGTGTCATACCCACCACACCGCCTTTCGAAGCGGCATAGGCAGCCTGACCCTTTTGCCCATCAAAGGCGGCAATTGAAGCCGTGTTGATGATAACCCCACGCGCGCCATCCGGTTCTGGGTCGTTCTTTGCCATTTCCGCGGCTGCAAGGCGTGAAACGTTGAATGTACCCACAAGGTTGATGTCGATCGTGCGCTGAAATGCATCAAGCGGGTGCGGGCCATCCCTGCTTACGGTTTTCATGCCAACCGCGATCCCGGCGCAATTCACTGCCGCGTTGATCGCTCCCATCTTCTCACGGGCATGGGCGATGGCTGCGGCCACGGATGTTTCATCGGTCACATCCGTCTGGGCGAAATGCCCGCTAATTTCTGTTGCGACCTGGCTGCCTCGGTCCGCATCCCGGTCCAGAATGGTTACCTGTGCATTGTTTTCTGCAAAAAAGCGGGCCGTTGCCTCACCCAACCCCGAGGCGCCTCCGGTGACAATGGCTGCGGTGGTCGACAGGTGCATCTGGATCTCCTTCCAAAAGATATGAACATACGTTCATTTAATATCAGCCAAGGGACAGTGTCCATAGGGGGGCGTCGGGCAGGCGGCCCTTCCTCAAGGCTTTCTCAGGTCAGCTTCAGGCGTTCTTAATGTTGGAATCTCAAATCGACACTGAACGCAATCGAGCGTCTGGGTGGCGCATTTGAGGAGGACAAACTATGCGAATTGGAACCAAATCAGGGCTTTCCGCTTTGGTTGCCGCTCCGTTTCTGGGGATTATGGCGGCTGGAAGTGCGGCCGCTGCACCAGAGGTCTGCAACTGGAAAACGGCGCGGGATGCTGCAAACAGCGGCGATTATGCGACCATGTGTGAGTGCACGCAGGTAACCCCCAGCTTTCTGGAGCGCTTGCAGAAACGAGCGGATTTCGAAACCACATTGCGAAACACATCCGCGCAATGCCCGGGGTTGGCCGCCTTGTTGACCGACTTTCCGACAGCATCAATCGTAAGCGCGGCAAATGCGGGCGAAGACCGCAGTTCGGACCCAAGCAGTCCGGTCACGCCGGTTGGCGGCGGTGGAACAGGGTCCGGCGGGTCGGGCGGTAACGGTCCCGGCAACGGCGGCGGCGATGATCCGGGTAACGGTGGTGGGGATGATCCCGGTGACGACAACCCAGGTGATGATCCCGGCAATGGTGGTGGCGATGGCCCCGGCAAACCCGGAAATGGCAATGGTCCCGGCAAAGGGGGTAATGGTCCGGGTAAAGGCGGTAACGGCCCCGGAAATGGCAATGGAAACGCTGGGAACCCCGGCAATGGCGGGGGCAATAATGGCGGCTCTGGCCCCGGCACCGGAAACGGTGGAGGTAACAACGGCCACGGCGGAGGCCACGGCAATGGCGGCGGCGGCCATGGAAACGGCGGAGGCAAAGGGGGCAAGCGATAAGCCTGCAAGTGACGGATTTGCTCATGCCGAAACAGAAACGGCCACCCAATTAGGTGGCCGTTTTTCTTTGAGAGGTCTTAGTTATCCCAACTGAACCAGCGCGTGCCTCTTCTTGCCCGCACTCAGTTTGATGGGCGAGGACAAGGCGCCTGCGTCGATCATCAGACCCGCGTCTGTTAATGAAGCGTCGTCCAGTTTGGCGCCGTTTTCTGCAATCAGGCGCTTGGCCTCTTTGCCAGATTTCGCCAGGCCAGACTGTACGATCAGTTGCACGATGGATATCGGCAAGTCTGCTTCGCCGACCGTTAGGGTCGGCAGATCGTCCCCGACGCCACCTTTTTCGAACACTTCGCGAGCGGTGGCCTCGGCATTTGCCGCAGCCTCGGTCCCGTGCAGCAAGGAGGTGACCTCGTTTGCCAGGCGGATCTTGGCCTCGTTGATCTCGGACCCCTGCAATGCGCCAAGGCGGTCACACTCATCCACAGGCAGTTCGGTGTACAGCTTAAGGAACCGCCCAACATCCGCGTCGGTGGTGTTGCGCCAAAACTGCCAGAACTCATAGGGTGAGCGCATCTCGGCATTCAGCCAGACTGCACCGTCTTGCGATTTGCCCATCTTCTTGCCATCGCTGGTGGTCAGCAGGGGTGAGGTCAGGCCATAAATCTCGTTATCCAACACGCGACGGGTCAGGTCGATACCGTTGACGATATTGCCCCACTGATCGCTACCGCCAAGCTGTAGGACACAGCCATAGCGACGGTTCAGTTCAAGGAAGTCATAGGCCTGCAGGATCATGTAATTGAATTCGAGGAAGGACAGCGATTGCTCGCGGTCCAGCCGGGATTTCACCGATTCAAAGGCCAACATCCGGTTGACCGAGAAATGCCGGCCGATGTCGCGCAGGAAGTCGAGGTAATTTAGGTCGTCCAGCCACTCTTCGTTGTTCAGCATCAGTGCTGCGTTTTCTGCGCCGCTATCATAGTCGATATAGGCGGCAAACACCTTTCTGATGCCTGCGATATTGGCGTTGATCTGGTCCGGGCCCAGCAGGGGACGCTCATCTGACCGGAAGGACGGATCGCCCACCTTCGTGGTGCCGCCGCCCATCAGGGTGATCGGCTTATGACCTGTTTTCTGGAACCAGCGAAGCATCATGATCTGGATCAGGCTGCCCACATGTAGGGACTTTGCTGTTGCATCAAACCCGATATACGCCGACTGACACCCGCTGATCAGCGCCTCGTCAAGGCCCTGATAATCGGTGCAGTCAGCCAGAAAGCCGCGCTCGATCATCGTGGCGATGAAATCCGATTTGGGGTGGTAGGTCATATCGTGCCCTTTGGGTTAATGTTGCGGGGCAGTGTATAGGCGGTGGGGATGACAAGGAAAAGGCACCTTATCCAAGAAAAACACGCGGCTTATGTGATCTGGCTTGCCTTGGGTTTGCGTTAACGTGCAGGTTGTGGGCAACGCGACGACAGAACGGGCGCGAACAGGCGAAAGAGGGCTGGCGTGGGTCGGGCAATTAGCAAATCAGGCGTATTGACTGCATTGGGTGCAATGTCGGGGACCTCGCTGGATGGCGTGGACGCGGCGGTGATCAAAACGGACGGTTACAGAATTCTTGGCTTTGGGCCCACCGGATACCGCGCCTATTCAGATGCAGAGCGGAAAACGCTTCGTGCTGCATTGGGGCAGTGGCATGGCCATGATGTGGATACCGCGGCGGAATTGGTCACGCTTGCCCATGCCGAAATACTGGCCGACTTCGATGAGATTGACCTGATCGGATTTCACGGTCAGACCCTAGCGCATGAACCAAGCGGGCGCGGTACGTTGCAGGTGGGTGACGGCGATGGCCTGACGCAGGCCTTGGGTGTCCCCGTCGTTTGGGATTTCCGCAGCGATGATGTGGCGATGGGGGGCGAGGGCGCTCCGCTTGCGCCCTTTTACCACTTTGCCTGTGCCAAGTGGATTGAGGCCAACCAACCGCTTTGTTTTCTGAACCTGGGTGGGGTCGGGAACCTGACCTATGTAGATCCCAGGTTTGATGGCCCTGAAATACCAGGTGCGCTCTTGGCTTTTGACACCGGTCCGGCCAACGCACCGGTTGATGATCTGATGCAGGAACGTCTGGGTCTGCCCATGGATCGCGACGGCGCGGTTGCGCGCGGCGGTAGGGTCGAGGCCGGAGCACTTGAACTGTTTCTGGCAGAGCCTTTCTTTAACAGGATGCCGCCGAAATCGCTGGACCGGAACGACTTTGCCGAGATGATCCGCCTGGTTCAGGAATTATCAGATGCTGATGCAGTTGCCACGCTTACCGGCATGTGCGCGGCCGGAGTTGCGCAAGGGATCGAGCATTGCCCGGAACCGCCGTCGCGTGTGTTGGTGACAGGAGGGGGACGGCATAACCCGGTCCTGATGGAGATGCTGCGCGTTTCGCTGGATTGTCCGGTGGAGCCGGTCGAAGCGGTTGGTCTGGATGGGGATATGCTGGAAGCACAGGCCTTTGCCTATCTTGCTGTCCGTGTCGCGCGCGGGCTGCCGACCTCTTGCCCCGGCACCACAGGGGTCAAGGCACTGGTCGGGGGCGGGATGGTCAGCGTTCCATCGAGCGAACGTAGTCTGACGTAAATTCTGAATACCCCTCAGAGGTCGATTTCAAATGTGCCTTGGTCCAGTCATGCAGCGTCGGCAGCTGGTGAAAGGGAACGTTTGGAAAGGCGTGGTGTTCGGCGTGATAGGGCATGTTCCAGGCCAGAAATCGGACCAATCGGTTGGTGAACGTAGTGCGCGAGTTTTCAAGCATATTCGCCACCGGCGGGCAGAGGCCGTGTTCCGCAAGCAGGTACAGCCGAAGAACGGGCTGTGCCACCAAGACCGGCAACAGCCATAAGCTGACCACCAAAGGAGACACCAGCAGGCTTGCCCCTGCAAGCGCGTAAATGGCCAGCAGGACACGGGCCTCAATCCGCATGGCCTTATGTTGGCGATGCGGCAAATAGGGCGCCTCGATCCGGCCCATTGCGTTACTGATCAGAACGCTCGTCATCCCAGACCAATAAGGCCAACCACTCAGAGAGATCAGCAGGCTGGGCCAGCTGTCGGGCCGCGGTTTGCCACCCAGCTCGGGGTCTTTGTCCGGGTGGTTGGTCCATTTGTGATGCGCAAGGTGGAAGTACCGAAACCAGGTAAAGGGCAGGGCGATTGGGATTGAGACAAGATGCCCAACCGCATCATTCATCCAGCCAGTCCGAAACGGCGTTTTGTGGGTGCATTCATGGCTGAGGGTGAACAGAAACACCAGCAGCACGCCTTGCGGCAGGATCAGCAGCGGCCAGAGCGGGATTTGCACGGCGATGCCTGTACTCGTTGCGCTCAGCACCAATAGATACAGCACCAAGTGCCTCAGACCCGCCGCGTCAGACCGCATCTGCAGCCGGTCTTTGGCCTCGGCCGGGAGTGATGCGATGAGGGCGCGGTGATCCATCGGTCAGCCTCGGGGGATGTCGAACCCTGGAGCGGCGAGTTCGAACCCGTCGAATTCAAACCCCGGGGACACGGTGCAAGAGACCAGCGTGTAGGCCCCCTTGCTGCGCGCGGCCTGCCAGTGATCCTTGGGCACGATCAGTTGTGGTGCGCCTTGCGACAGGTCCGGGGTCAGCATGTGGTCGGTCGCCGGGCCAGTTTCGGTTGCGCTGAGCGACAGCACCAAGGGTGACCCCGCGTGATACAGCCAGATCTCGGTCGCATCGACGCGGTGCCAATGGCTGGCCTCGCCCTGGGCCAGCAGAAAATAGATACAGGTCCCGGTGGCGCGGCCGTGGTTATCAGCGCGCCAGGTTTCACGGAACCAGCCGCCTTCGGGGTGGCGTTGCAGATTCAGATGTTGAATGATCTCTTGTGCGGTCATGGGGCCTCGGTCGTTTCAGGGCGATTATGCACGGGATTGGACGATCCGCTATGGTATTCGTCCCGATCAGGAATATGTTTGGAACATGACTCTGATGATCCCCTTCGACAACAGTTACGCCCGTTTGCCAAACAGCTTTTATGCGCGGCAAGCGCCGGTGCCGGTCCGTGCGCCTCGCTTGATTGCTTTCAACTCCGATCTTGCGCAGATTCTGAGAATCACGCCCGGCGAGGTGCATGAAATGGCCGAGGCCTTTTCCGGCAACACCCTGCCAGAAGGGGCAGAACCGATTGCACAGCTCTATTCAGGGCATCAGTTCGGGAATTATAACCCCCAGCTTGGGGACGGGCGCGCGGTTTTGCTGGGCGAGACAGTTGGGACGGATGGCGTCCGACGGGATATCCAGTTGAAGGGATCAGGCCCGACGCCGTTTTCCCGACAGGGTGACGGACGTGCATGGCTGGGTCCAGTGCTGCGCGAGTATGTGGTGTCCGAGGCGATGCACGCGCTGGGCATCCCGACCACAAGGGCGCTGGCCGCCGTTGAGACTGGCGAGGCCATTTTTCGAGAAGGTCCAATGCCTGGTGCGATCCTGACCCGTGTCGCACAAAGCCACCTGCGCGTAGGTAGCTTTCAGATCTTCGCCGCGCGTGGACAGTTGGACAGTCTGCGTCGACTGACAGATTATGCCATCCAGCGCCATTACCCGCAGGCCGACGGCCCGATGGGTCTTTTGCGCGCTGTTGTCGACGCACAATCGCAGTTGATTGCCGCATGGATGGGTGTGGGATTCATCCATGGGGTGATGAATACTGACAACTGCTCGATCTCAGGCGAAACCATTGATTACGGCCCTTGCGCCTTCATGGATAACTATCATCCCAATACCGTCTACAGCTCGATCGACCGCATGGGTCGCTATGCCTATTCCAACCAGCCCGAAATCGCCGTCTGGAATGCGGCGCAACTGGCGACCGCGCTGATCCAGCAGTTCGAGGATAAAGAGGCCGCCGTTGCTGAGGCTACCGAGATCGTCCATGCGATGCCCGACCTGATACAGCAGCACTGGCTTACAAAGTTCCGGGCCAAGATCGGTCTTGTGACGCAGGAAGACGGCGATCTTGAGATGATCTCGGACTTGCTGAATTGCATGGCGCAGAACCAGGCGGATTTCACCAATACCTTCCGGGCGCTGGGCGGCGATCAGGCGCGGGATCAATTCACCGATCCGCAGGCCTTTGATCAATGGGCAGACGGTTGGCGGTCGCGGCTGTCTCGTGAAAAAAAACCTGCTGAGGTGATTAACAAGGCCAATCCGGCCTTTATCCCGCGCAACCACCGGGTCGAACAGATGATCCAGGCGGCGGTGCAGGGGGATTTTGACCCATTCCACCGGCTGAACAATGTGCTGTCCCGGCCCTATGAGGATCAACCCGGCGCTTTGGATCTGACACGGCCACCGGCACAGGATGAGGTTGTTCAGGCGACCTTCTGCGGTACATGAGTTCCTCACACCTGTTTTCGCAGTCAGCGACGTCGGTGTTTCGCCATGCGCTTGCTTTGGTGAAGCCGGCTTGCAATCAACGATGAGCAGCGCAATCCTGCGATCTCAAACGGACTTTCAGGAACCCATGTCTCAGACCGCAATCCTGCGCATCGCCAGCTATAATATTCAGAAATGTGTCGGACTGGATCTACGTCGACAGCCCCAGAGGATTCTTCAGGTCATCGAAAGCCTGCAGGCCGATATTGTCGTCTTGCAAGAGGCCGACAAACGATTGCCTCCGCGCCCTGCGGCCCTGCCGCATTTCATGCTGGACGAAGCGGGATGGCAGATCGTTGATTTGGGTGGGGCTGGCAGCTTGGGGTGGCATGGGAATGCAGTGATCTGGCGGGGTGATGCGATCCGTGTCCGGCAGACCGGGCATCACGAATTACCGGGGCTGGAACCGCGTGGGGCTGTCAGGGTCGAGTTTGACACACCAATCGGTCCGCTTCGGGTGATGGGCATGCATCTGGGGCTCTTGCCCGCCTCACGCCGTCAGCAAATCACCCACCTCAGACGGTGCGATGCGAATCTAGAGGATTTGCCAACTGTCTGGGCGGGGGATTTCAATGAATGGTCCCGACAGCCGGTTCTGGATCACCTGGCCCCGGATATGCACTTTCTTCCACCATTCCCCAGCTTTCCAGCGGCACAGCCGCTGGGCGCGCTGGATCGGATCGCGCTCGGCGCGGGGCTTGAGGCTGTTTTGCATGGCGTGCATTCGGTGCGACCCGCGCATATCGCCTCGGATCACTTGCCAATCTGGGCCGATCTACGCCTTGTAGCTTAGCCGGTAAATCCCCTGTAGCGCCGATCACGCATACGGTTTAATACAGAGAACCGAATATATGCCGAGGGTTCCTATGTCCGACACGATCATCGCCCGTTGCGAAGCCAAAGGCCTGCGTATGACAGGACAGCGCCGCACGATTGCACAGGTGCTGCAACAAAGCGATGATCATCCCGATGTCGAAGAGCTCTATTCGCGCGCCTCGCAGGTTGATTCTGGTATTTCCATCGCCACCGTCTATCGGACCGTCAAACTGTTCGAAGAGGCCGGGATTTTGGAGCGTCTGGAATTCGGTGATGGTCGCGCGCGGTACGAGGATGCCGAACGGGACCATCATGATCACTTGATCGACATGCAGTCAGGTGAAGTCATCGAATTTGTAGACCCTGAGATCGAAGCGCTACAGGAAAAGATTGCAGCTAAGCTGGGCTACAAGCTGAAAGGGCACCGGCTGGAACTGTATGGCGTTCCGCTAGACCACGACTGATCCATCACAAAAAACGAACGGCCTGCGCACGGGAATTCATGATTCCCGGGCGGATATTGCTTGCCTGACCGCCCGGCATCGGCTTTTGCTTGGATATGACCGGCTGAACGCGCCGCAATATTCTACGGACAAAACTATGAACAATGTGAACGGCATTTTGCTGGTCGTCGGCGCAATGGCGGCCTTTGCACTTGAAGATATGTTCATCAAACACCTGTCGGTCACAGTGCCAACAGGACAGATCATGGTTCTTTTGGGCCTTTCCTGTGGTCTGGTCTTTGTTGGTATGGCGGTGTTCACCCGCAAACGCATCTTTGATGCTGCCGCGTGGCAGACTTTGCCCCTGATACGTGCGCTCTGCGAGGGGTTCGGGGCCGTGGCTTTTGTGACCGCGCTGTCTCTGGTCGATTTGTCAACGGTTGCCGCGGTGTTTCAAGCAATGCCTTTGGTCGTTACAATGGGGGCGGCGTTGTTCCTGGGCGAGCAGGTTGGATGGCGGCGATGGAGCGCAATCGGCGTTGGTTTCATCGGTGTTCTCTTGATCATCCGACCGGGGTTGGACGGGTTCCAGCCAGAAACCCTTTTCGTCGTGGCCAGCGTTGTGGCTATTGCCGCCCGCGATCTGATCACACGCAGGCTGGATGTGCGTGTGGCCTCGGCAGTAGTTGCGATGCAGGCCTATGGGGCGGTTACCATTGCCGGTTTTGTGCTGATCTCAATGGCCGGCCAGCCGGTCGTTGCACTGAACCAGGCGCAATTCGGGCCGTTCCTGGGCGCGATTGGATTTGGTGTTCTGGGGTATTACGGGATTGTCAGCGCAATGCGGATTGGCGATGCTTCGGCCCTGACCCCGTTCCGATACACCCGGCTGGTGTTTTCTATTGCGGCCGGAATGCTGATGTTCGGGGAACGCCCGGATATGATGACGGTTGCCGGTGCATCGCTGATCCTGGGGTCGGGGCTCTATACCTTCCTGCGCGAACGAAGCCTGGCGCGGTCACTGGCTCTTGCGGCCTGACGGATCGTCGCAGGTTTGCGCAAACACGCTCTCAGATATGTGTTAGCGATAACATGAGTGGTTTACTTTTTGCCCTATACTGATATGAGGCTGGCAACTGATTGCAGCCACAGGGACGGGCCTCATGAGCACCATCATCGACATCCATGCACGCGAAATTCTGGACAGCCGGGGCAACCCGACCGTCGAAGTGGACGTGATCCTGGAAGACGGCACCATGGGCCGTGCCGCCGTCCCGTCGGGTGCCTCGACCGGCGCCTATGAGGCGGTCGAAAAGCGTGATGGTGACAAATCGCGCTATATGGGCAAGGGCGTGCTCGAAGCGGTTGCCGCCGTAAATGGTGAGATCGCCGAAGAACTGGTTGGGTTCGACGCGACCGAGCAGGTGGCGATCGACCAGACTATGATCGAACTGGACGGCACCGAGAACAAAGGCCGTCTGGGCGCAAACGCCATCCTGGGCGTTTCGCTGGCAACGGCCAAGGCGGCAGCGGATTTCACCACACAGCCGCTGTTTCGCTATGTCGGCGGCACCTCGGCCCGTATCCTGCCCGTGCCGATGATGAACATCATCAACGGTGGCGAACATGCCGACAACCCGATCGACATTCAGGAATTTATGATCATGCCGACCTCGGCCACGAATATCCGCGACGCGGTGCGCATGGGGTCCGAGGTGTTCCACACTCTGAAGAAAGAGCTGTCGTCGGCAGGTCTTGCCACAGGTGTCGGCGACGAGGGCGGCTTTGCCCCCAACATCGCCAGCACGCGCGAGGCACTGGATTTCATTCTGAAATCCATCGAAAAGGCGGGCTACAAGCCGGGTGAGGAAATCCATCTAGCTTTGGATTGCGCCGCGACCGAGTATTACAAAGACGGCAAATACGTCCTGTCCGGTGAGGGCAAGAGCCTGACCTCGGAAGAAAATGCCGACTATCTGGCGGCGCTGGTCAACGACTATCCGATCATCTCAATCGAAGACGGTATGTCCGAAGATGATTGGGACGGCTGGAAGGCCCTGACCGACATGATTGGCGACAAGGTGCAGCTGGTGGGCGACGACCTGTTCGTGACCAACCCCACGCGACTGGCGGAAGGGATTGAACGCGGCTGTGCCAACTCGATGCTGGTCAAGGTGAACCAGATCGGATCGCTGACCGAGACGCTGCGCGCCGTCGATATGGCCCATCGCGCACGCTATACCAATGTGATGTCGCACCGCTCGGGCGAAACCGAAGATGCCACGATTGCCGATCTGGCAGTGGCCACGAATTGCGGTCAGATCAAAACCGGATCACTGGCGCGGTCAGATCGGTTAGCCAAGTATAATCAACTGATCCGTATCGAAGAATCTCTGGGTGAGATTGCCGAATACGCAGGGGCCTCAATCCTCAAGCGCTGAAACCTGTAAGCCTGAATTTTGATTGCCTGGCCTGTGGAAATGGGCCGGGCTTTATTGTGTTGGATTGCAGGTTTTGCCCATGTCTAAATCTCAAATCGGCACTTTAGCATGATTGGGTCAGAAGAAACTTGGGAGGTTATGAATAGTATTATCTAGATATATTAATGACTTATATAGGGGTCCTGCGCTAGCGATCCTTATGTGTGAACTTTTTCCTTTTTGTTCTGTAGTGCGCATTCGTATCATATTGAAATAACAGATAAGGGGAACACTATGAATGGTTCGAAACTTCTTCTGGTAGCGTCTGCACTCAGCACTGTATTTCTGGTTGCTTGCTCAGAGCCTGGAACATATCCGATCACCGGTACGGCAGTGTCCCCTGACGATCCGGTGGCAAACCTTGAAGCTCCGGTTTACATCCGTCGCGGTGAGGCCCGGTAGGGCCTGTCAATCTTTCGCGGGTGGCCTTGTTGTTCAGCCACACAGAAATGGATCAAAGGGTTTTGCTCATCAGCATATAGCGGTCACGAGGCTTGAAACCTGTGCGTAGATACAGTTTCTGTGCCGTCTCGTTCGTACGATCGACTTCAAGATGCAAGGCTGTGAGCCCCGCGCTCGCCAACGCCTTGGGCAAATCCAGCAAGACTTCAGACGCAATTCCGCGCCCTCGCACGGCAGGACGAATATAGATCTCATCCACGAATCCATCCATGCCGCCGAATTCAACCGACCACCCAAAGGTCAGGATGACATAGCCCAAGGGTGCGCGACCGGGGCCAATCAGGTAGATGCACCCAAAAGGTATTCCCTCGAGAAGAGGGGCAAGCGCATTGCGCGTCTGATCGGCATCCTGGGTAATGCCTTCTTCGGCGTGAAAGGCGGCGACCAGACCAACCAGACGTTCCAGATCCTCGGGGCGGGCAAGGCGAAGTGCGGCGCTCATAGTCGGGCCAGCCGATCCGTGAGCAGATCAAAAAACCCGCCAGCGTCAATTTCTCCGATGAACAGGGCGTTGGGTTTTCTGTCGGTAACACCCCACCAATCGGCAACTGTCATGCCCAAGGTCAGCTTTGATTGGGTCTCTACCTCGACATTCACCAGCCGCCCGGTAAACAGTTCGGGTTTGATAAGATAGGCTGTCACGCAAGGGTCGTGTAGCGGAGCACCTTCCGAGCCGTATTTGTTCTTGTCGAACCTTTCAAAGAAATCGGTCATCTCGGCCACCGCGACACCGGCCTTGTTTCCAATTCTACGGAAGGCATCGTTGCGCGTCTTGGTCACCAGAGCTTTATGCGTGACATCAAGCGACATCACCACAACGGGACGTCCAGATTTGAACACGATATCAGCGGCTTCTGGATCGACATAAATGTTAAATTCGGCGGTTGGGGTGATGTTTCCAACTTCGAAATATGCCCCTCCCATCAAAACGATCTCTTGAACCCGGTCCACGATGTCAGGCGCTTTGCGGAACGCTGTGGCGATGTTGGTCAATGGCCCAAGGGGACAGAGCGTAACGGAGCCTGGTTCTTGCGCGCGCAACGTGTCGATGATGAAATCGACGGCATGTCCTTCGGACAGCGGCATCTGCGGATCCGGCAGAACCGGCCCATCCAAGCCAGTTTTGCCATGCACATGCTCTGCTGTGATCAGGGGGCGCTCTAATGGGCGGTCGCATCCGGCATAGACGGGGGTCTGGGTATGGCCAGCTAATTCGCAGACAATACGCGCGTTTTTGGCGGTTAGCTCTAAGGGTACGTTGCCAGCGACTGCGGTAATGCCCAAAACCTCAATTTCGTCGGGGCTAGCAAGCGCCAGCAGAATGGCGACGGCATCGTCCTGTCCCGGATCGGTGTCTATTATGATTTTGCGAGCGGGCATGATCGTCTCCGGAGGTCGTGAAGGTGGGACACTCGCAAGTGTCCGAGAGCTTGTCTAGCGGTTTTACGTTCCGGCCTCGGCCTTTGCCGGCGGGAGTTTGCCATTGGCCCGATGTTCCTCGATCTTCACCTCGTCCCAAAGCGCGTCCATCTCTTCCAGCGTGCTTTCCGTTGGGGTTTTCCCCCGTGCAGCCAGGCGCGACTCGACCTGTTCGAACCGGCGGGTGAACTTGGCGTTGGTCCGACGCAGGGCGGTCTCGGGCTCGACCCCAAGATGGCGGCCCAGATTGACCATAACGAATAGCAGATCGCCGAACTCATCCTCTAACGCATCCGCATCCATGCGGTCGCGTGCCTCTTCCAGTTCGGCAGCCTCTTCGGTAATCTTGGCCAGCACATGGCTGGCATCGGGCCAGTCGAATCCAACACGGGCGGCACGTTTCTGCAATTTGAGAGCACGCAGCAGGGCGGGCAGGTTGGCGGCGACACCGTCCAACGCGCCTTGTTGTTCTTTACCAGCACGTTCGGCTGCTTTGATGGCTTCCCAGTCCAGTGTTTGCTGCTCTGCCGATTTGTCGCGGGATTCGTCGCCAAAGACATGCGGGTGCCGGGCGACCATCTTGTCCGACATGGTGCGCACCACGTCCTGAAAGGTGAAATGCCCGGCTTCTTCGGCCATTTGTGCATGAAAGACAGACTGGAACAGCAGATCCCCGAGTTCGCCCTTCAGCTCATCATAAGCCTCACGTTCGATGGCATCAGCGACCTCATAAGCCTCTTCGATCGTATAAGGAGCGACCGTGCCGAAATCCTGCTCGATATCCCATGGGCAGCCGGTTTGAGGGTCGCGCAGTCGGCGCATGATCTCTAACAAGCGTTCGATGCCAGCATCGCTGTCATGGATCAGAGGATTTTCGGCCATTGCGAACCCTTTCGTTCCGGTGTCAGATGCATCCATTCCGCAGTCACGATCAGGAGTCCACCCCAGATGCCCGTCGTCAACCGAATTGCCGATTTCTCTGCCGATATGGCCGCATGGCGCCAGCATCTGCATACGATCCCCGAGCTTGCATTCGAATGCCACGAAACCGCGGCCTTTGTCGCGGATCGACTCCGTGAGTTCGATGTGGATGAGGTGCACCAAGGGATCGCCACCACTGGGATCGTTGCGATCATCAATGGCCAGGGTGAGGGGCCGACGATCGGTCTGCGCGCTGATATGGACGCTCTGCCTATCCCCGAGGAAACAGGAGTCGCGTACCAATCAACCAAGCCCGGAAACATGCATGCCTGCGGTCATGACGGGCACACCACGATGTTGTTGGGCGCAGCGCGCTATCTGGCGGAAACCCGAAATTTCCGTGGACGCGTGGCGCTGATCTTTCAACCGGCCGAAGAAGAGGGTGGTGGCGCGGGCGTCATGGTCGAAGAGGGGATTATGGACCGGTTCGACATTTCCCAAATCTATGCATTGCACAATGCGCCTGGAATTCCCGAAGGATCCTTTCAGACAACCCCCGGGCCGATCATGGCTGCTGTTGATACGTTCGAAGTTCACATTCAGGGCCTTGGTGGCCATGGTGCCATGCCGCATGAAACTCGGGATCCGGTGATGGCGGCCTGCGGTATCGCCCAGGCGATTCAGACCATCGTCAGTCGTAACAACTATGCTTTGGACAGTCTGGTGATCTCGGTCACGCAAATCCATACCGGCACCGTGAACAACGTGATCCCCGATACCGCCTTTATCAACGGCACTGTGCGCACTTTTGATCCGACTGTGCAGAAAATGGTGATGGAGCGGATGGAACAGATCGTACAAGGACAGGCCCAATCCTATGGTGTCGAAGCGCGGCTGGACTATGAGGTCAACTATCCTGCAACAATCAATGACGCCGACAAGACTGGTTTTGCCGCAGAAATCGCGCGTGATGTTGCTGGTGCAGATCGCGTGATGACCAATGTCGACGCGATGATGGGGGCCGAGGATTTTTCATACATGCTGCAATCGCGCCCCGGCGCTTACCTGTTTCTGGGGCAAGGCGAGGGGGCCGGACTGCATCATCCGAAATACAACTTCAACGACGACATCGCGCCGGTTGGGGCGTCTTTCTTTGCGCGGATCGTCGAAAAGGCCCAGCCTTTGGGCTGACAGGAGAAAGACATGGCACTGGAAGATTCAAAGAATTTCGTCGACGAGGCGTTTACCAATCCTGAACTGAAAGGCGTCTCGTACGAGAATACTTTCGGGGGGGCGATGTCATTTTTGCGCCGCTTGTATACCAAGGATCTGACCGGGATTGATATCGCCGTAACCGGCGTGCCATTTGATCAGGCGGTGACGAACCGTCCCGGTACGCGTCTTGGGCCACGCGCCATCCGCGAGGCCAGCACGTTGCAATCCCCGGATGAGCCTTATGGCTGGCCGTTTGATGCGCTAAGCGAATTGGCAATCGTGGATTATGGGGACATGGCTTATGACTACGCCAATATACCTGCCTTTCCGGACACATTGACGGACCACATTCGCACAATTCTCAACGCTGACGTGGCCTCGGTGACGCTTGGTGGGGACCACTATATCAGCTTTCCGATCCTGAAGGCCTATGCCGAGAAATACGGGCCAATGTCCTTGCTGCAATTTGATGCGCATACGGATACATGGGCTGACGACGACATGTCCCGCGTGGATCATGGGACCATGTTCTACAAGGCGGTCAAATCAGGGATAGTGGACCCCAAGCGTTCCGTTCAGGTGGGTATTCGTACGACGAACGAAGATACTTTGGGGGTCAACATCATTGACGCTCGGGAGGTGTACGAGTCCGGTCCCGCCGCCGTGGCGCAAAAGATCAAAGGCATTCTTGGTGACAACCCGGTTTACCTGAGCTTCGATATCGACGGTCTGGACCCGGCCTTTGCGCCTGGCACGGGAACGCCGGTCTGGGGTGGACTGAGTTCGATTCAGGCTCAGATCATCCTGCGCGACATTGCTGGGATTAACATCAAAGGCGGGGACGTGGTCGAGGTTTCGCCGCCCTATGACACCTCAGGTGCGACAGCGATTGCAGGCGCACATGTGGCGACGCAAATCATTTGCCTGCTGGGATGGAACAAGCTGAATCCTTAACCTTTGGTTAGCCATCTTTCCGGTATCAGGTTAGCAGCAGGGCAGGACGGAAGACATAACGGCATGACACAATTCAACCAACCAATCAGCGGTAACGATCTGGCGCGTTTTTCCGGCCCAAACACGTTTATGCGCCTGCCGCAGGCGGATACGTTGGCCGGATTGGATGTGGCCGTAATAGGCATCCCGATGGACATTGGCACCTCTTGGCGGTCGGGGACACGGTTCGGACCGAAACAGATCCGCAGCGAAAGTGCGATGCTGCGGCCTTACAATATGGCCACCTTTGCGGCCCCCTTCGACAGCCTGCAAATCGCCGACATCGGCGATCTGGCGATCAACACCTTTTCGCTGTCCGACAGCCTGAGGATCATCAAGGAAAGCTATGACGCGATTCTGGCGCAGGGTGTGACACCTGTGGCGATGGGGGGCGATCACTCGATCACCTTGCCGATCCTGCGGGCCATAGCCGCGAAACACGGGCCTGTGGCGCTTGTCCATGTGGATGCCCATGCGGATGTGAATGATGAGATGTTTGGCGAAAAGGAAACCCACGGCACCGTTTTCCGGCGCGCCTATGAAGAAGGGCTGATCGTGCCGGACAAAACCTTTCAGATCGGGATCCGAGGCTCTGGCTATGCGGCATCGGACTTTACCGAGGCCAAAGGGTGGGGCTTTCGCCAATACCCCGCATGGGAGCTTTGGCAGCAGAACCTGACGGTCATGGGCGCGCAGATACGCAATGAGATCGGGGATCATCCGGTCTATATCACCTATGACATCGACAGTCTGGACCCGTCCTTCGCCCCCGGAACCGGCACGCCCGAGATTGCCGGGTTAACCACACCGCAAGCGTTGCAACTGATCCATGCCCTGGGCGGGGCTAATGTGGTTGGGTGTGATCTGGTCGAGGTTTCTCCGCCGTACGATCCCTCTGGCAATACGGCGCTGACCGCTGCCAATCTGCTGTTTGAACTGCTGTGCATATTGCCAGGCGTGACGTCACGGTAGGGATCGCGGCAATCTCTTGTTTGCCATGCGGAACTGCATATGGTTCCGCAATCTAACAGAGTGGAAAAGATGAAAATGGCGCTGTGGCTGATTGCGGGTCTGATTGTCCTTGTGGGGGGGTATATACGGCTTGCGCCATCTGATCCCGCCATCTGGCACAATACCCCCGTCGGCGACGCGAACAGAGACCTCCGTGGTGGCGTCGTGCGAGTACTTGAAACGGGGCCGGACGGGTTGGCGCAGTTGAACGAAATCGCAATGGCCTCACCACGTACAAAGGTTCTGGCCGGGTCAGTTGATGACGGGATGGTCACCTATATCACCCGTACCAAAGTGATAGGTTTTCCAGATTACACAACCGTCCAGCAGAACGGCGACACACTGCGCATCTATGGCAGGTTGCGCTTTGGACGCTCAGATTTTGGGGTAAACCGAAACCGCGTTGATGGCTGGCTCGCGCGGATGCAGCCCTGAGGACAGGCATCCTTCCTGTACCTCGCGCCACATCGGAACGTTCAGTGACATCTGACATTGTGCAGTGAAAATGCGACCGTCGACCTGCAGGCAGATCATCTCACCCAATTCAACGCGTGACCCGGATTTGTCAGTGCAATAGCAGTCCTGTACCTTGCCGCCGGGACCGACGACATCGGCCATCGCGGGCGTCGCAAAAAGCGATAGAACCAGAACCAACCGTCTCATGCGGGGCAGCTTAGCATACGGACAGCCCTTGACCATAGCCCCGGATTAAGAGACACCGCCCGGATGATCCCCGAAGAACGCCTTGAACAGATAACTCAGCGATTCCAATACCTCGAAGCAGCCATGGCAGATGGTGCTTTGGGCGGCGATATTGCTGTGCTGGCCAAGGAATATTCGGACCTCAAGCCGGTGGTCGATCAGATCATGGCATGGCGCCAGCTGGTCACTGACCTTGCCGAGGCCGAGGCGATGCTGGCCGATCCTGATATGAGGGAGCTGGCCGAAGAGGAAATCCCCAACCTGCAGGCCCAAATCCCCGGTGCCGAAAACGCCCTGCAACTGGCCTTGTTGCCTAGGGATGCCGCTGATGCGCGTCCGGCCATGTTGGAAATCCGCCCTGGAACCGGCGGTGATGAGGCCGCGCTTTTTGCGGGCGATCTGCTGCGCATGTATCAGCGGTATTCCGAAGCGCGCGGCTGGAAATTCGAGATCCTCGAAGAGCAGGCGTCGGATCTGGGCGGCATCAAAGAGGTGGTTGCCCATATCAAAGGCGACAACGTCTTTGCCCGTTTGAAATACGAATCCGGTGTTCACCGGGTGCAGCGGGTGCCAGAAACCGAAAGTGGCGGGCGCATTCATACATCGGCAGCGACCGTGGCGGTTCTGCCCGAGGCCGAAGATGTCGATATTCAGATCGACGCCAATGATATCCGTATCGACACGATGCGCAGCTCAGGTGCGGGTGGGCAGCACGTGAACACCACCGATTCGGCCGTGCGGATTACACACTTGCCCACCGGGCTTGTGGTGACCAGCTCCGAGAAATCTCAACACCGCAATCGCGAAATCGCGATGCAGGTTCTGAAGACTCGACTTTATGATCAGGAGCGTCAGCGGATTGACAGCGAACGCTCGGCAGATCGGGCGAACCAGGTCGGGTCTGGCGACCGGTCGGAACGGATCAGGACCTATAATTTCCCGCAAGGCCGCATGACGGACCACAGGATCAATCTGACGCTGTACAAGTTGGATCAGGTGATGCAGGGCGATCTGGATGAGGTAGTCGACGCATTGACCGCGGATGATCAGGCGCGTCTCCTGGCCGAGATGGCGCAATGACCGGCGGCCAGACAGCGGCTCAGGCCATGGTGGCCGCTACGGCAAGATTGCGTGCGGCTGGTGTGGCTGATCCGGCGCGGGATGCGCGGGTTCTACTCGCCCACGCCGCCCGGATCGAAGCAAGTCGCGTGACACTGATTACACCCGAAGAGCTTTTACCGGATATTGCTGAGCGATACGAGCAACTGATCTCGCTTCGGGCCATTCGTGTGCCCGTTTCTCATCTGTTGGGGGAACGTGAGTTTTACGGCCGTCGGTTCAAAGTTAGCCGGGACGTGCTGGATCCACGCCCGGAAACAGAGGTTCTGATCGAGGCCGCGCTGAGCGAACCCTTTGACTATGTCCTCGATCTGGGGGTTGGATCGGGGTGCATCCTGATCACATTGCTGTCCGAACGCACCAGTGCATCGGGTATTGGTGTGGATCTGAGTGAGGCGGCCTGCCTACAGGCCAGTGCAAATGCCGTGCAACACGATGTTCAGAACCGGATCGAAATTAAGCAATCCGATTGGTTTGGAGACATTGAAGCTAAATTTGACCTGATTGTTTCAAACCCGCCCTATATTTCCCTTCCGGAAATGGACACCCTGGCACCTGAAGTGCGGGACCATGAGCCGCGGATGGCATTGACAGACGAAGGTGACGGCTTGGGGGCCTACCGCAGGATTGCTGCCGCCGCCCCGGATTTTCTATTGCCCCATGGTCGGTTACTTGTCGAAATCGGACCCGAGCAAGGGCAAAGCGTCGCATCTTTGTTCGACGCAGCAGGATTGACAGACGTACGGATCATTCCCGATCTGGATGGTCGCGACCGCGTCGTTTTCGCCAGAATGCCTTCATGACGGAACGTTCTGAGGCCGAAATGCGCCGATTGATATAAAAAAGGTACAAAAATTGGGACAAACCTCTTGTCTGCACGCTCTGGACGTGTTTACTCAGGTGTAGTCAGAGAGGTTGACGCTGTTACAGCGGGCCCCTGACGCCAAGCCCAAAAAAGCCGACATCGTGTCATAGCTAAGCCCTTGAGCAGTGCAAGACGCGAACTGATCGGCAGCGAACGACAAGGCTGACTAAAGTAGATGAGATCTTCCAAATCCCGCTCTCGGGCAAAGAATAACCGCAATCGTCCTTCTGGCGGCAACGTCGTAAACCGAGTTTTCGACAGTTCGGGCCCAGAGGGCAAAGTGCGTGGCACGCCGCAACAGATTATTGATAAATATAATCAGCTTGCACGCGATGCTCAGTTGTCTAACGACCGTGTAGCTGCCGAAAACTTTCAGCAGCACGCCGAACATTACCTGCGTTTGCTTAGCGAAGCTCAGCGTGAAATGGATGCACGCCGTGAGGAGCAAGAGCGTCAGAATCGCGAACGCCAGGCTGAACGAGATCGTGAGCGTGCCGAGCGTCAGGAACGCGAAACCGTCCGCCAGTCGGATCCCGCTGAGGCACCTCAACCTGATGTGATGGGGTTTGCCGCTGACGCAGCTGCTCCGGAATCCGGGCTTGTAGAAACGCCTGAAAGCAAAAGCCCTGAAGAGGGTGAGAAAAAAGAAAAACCGGCCCGTCGGCCTCGGGCGCGCAAGCCCAAAGCCGCACCTGCTGCGACTGAGGACGCGCCCTCCGGCAACGGTGATACGCCTGAAGCGGCAGAGTAAATCAGCCAGTAGATTTATAATAGAAAACCCCGGTACTGCGCCGGGGTTTTTTGATGTGTTGCCCCGACCTTCAAACAAAAAGTGTTTTGTTCGGATCTTTGGAGTGTCAGTCACCTTACCGTTCTGCATATGCCTTTCGGTCTTGGTGCGTTAGGTACATTCGATCTTATGTTCGCGGTCGCAGAATTGGTGTCAACAAATGCGGTATACCGAATGGTCTTTTGGACATTTTGGGGCATACCTTTTCTGGTTCCATATCTTCTCGATAACACAACAGGCAGCGTAAGATTCCACTTGAGCCTATACTCGTCAGAGCCCAGGGATTTATAGGGAACCCGTATTGGGCCCTTTTTTACGTGGCGTATGAATTGGTCATCCACAATGGCCGTTTCGGAGCCGGTATCGATTGTGAAGCGAGTCTGTTGCGCAAACCACCCTTCACGGTCGCCGAGAAAGGTGCACAACAGCGTGACTTCTGAGGCATTTGAGGAGTGGGGCTGTATAAAGCATAGGATGGTTAGTGCGGAAATTCCAACAACCAGCTTCTTTTTCAGTTCCGACGCCAGTGGATTTGAGTTCACTGTTTGTCTCCGTGAGTTGACAGCAGAAATATTAGGATTGAGTGGAAGACACTTCGCGGGCCAATGCGCAGAACGCTTCTAAAGGCACTTGTTCCGCACGTTCGGTGGGTTTGATTCCGGCGGCGATCAGGCGGTCTTCGATATCCGGGGCCACGCCCTTTAGCGAGGCTCGCAGCATTTTGCGGCGCTGATTAAAAGCGGCGGCGACCACGCGGGACAGTGTGGCAGGATCAGCCGGATAGCGCGGTTGCGACAGGGCGATCAGGTGGACCACGGCGCTTGAGACCTTGGGGGGCGGGGTGAACGCGCCGGGTGGCAGTGACATGGCGATGCGCGCGTCGGCCCGCCATTGGGCAAGGATGGCCAAGCGACCATAGGCTTTTCCGCCGGGTTGGGCGACGATCCGTTCCGCCACTTCGCGCTGAAACATCAGGGTCAGGCTTTGCCAGAACGGAGGCCATTGCGGCGGGGTCAACCAGCGGACCAGCAACTCGGTGCCGACATTGTAGGGCAGGTTTGCCGCCACACGGATCGGAGGGGTCAGATGCGTAAGCGGGTCAATCTCAAGCGCGTCACCGTTGATGACCTCAAGCCTGCCGGGATAGGCGGCGGCGATGTCATTCAGGGCAGCGATACAGCGGGTGTCTTTTTCAACCGCGACAACCTTGCGCGCACCTTCTGAAAGTAGCCCACGGGTCAGCCCGCCGGGGCCGGGGCCGATTTCCAGAACATCGCATTCCGCAAGATCTCCGGCCTGCCGCGCGATCTTGGCGGTCAGGTTCAGGTCCAGCAAAAAGTTCTGGCCCAGCGACTTGCGAGCCGAGAGTTGATGCGAGGCGATAACCTCGCGCAGAGGGGGAAGGTTGTCGATAGTGCTCATGATCCGATCACCGTGGCGCGGTTTGATAGGAGAGCGCCAGAGAATTTTTACCTCTGGCCGGGATATTTACAGCCCGCTGAAGGATCAAGAGCTTTGTGCCATCTTCTGGGCAAGTTTCAGCGCTTCGATCAGGCTGGTGGGGTTTGCAAGGCCTTGCCCCGCAATGTCCAGTGCAGTCCCGTGATCGGGTGAGGTTCGGATAAATGGAAGGCCTAGTGTGACGTTCACACCGCGATCGAAATCCAGCGTCTTGATCGGAATCAGAGCCTGATCGTGATACATGGCGATGGCGGCGTCATAGCGCGTGCGCGCTGCGGCGTGGAACAATGTATCCGCGGGGTGCGGGCCGGTTACGGTATACTCTTTGCGGGGCAGCTCCGCGATCAGCGGCGCAATCCAGTCCAGTTCTTCTTGCCCCATCTTGCCGCCTTCACCGGCATGCGGGTTGAGGCCCGCGACGGCTATCCGCGGGGTGGCAATACCGAACTGTGATTGTAGTCCCTGGGCGGTGATTTCGATGGTTTCCCGCAAAAGCTCGGGCGTAAGCTCGCAAGGAACGCGTGAGAGCGGGATGTGGATGGTTGCTGGTACAACGCGCAGCTGGTCGCTGGCCAGCATCATCACAACACGTTGGGACCCAGCCAAGGCGCCCAGAAATTCCGTATGGCCGGGGAATGAGAAACCTGCCCCGTCGATAAGTGCTTTCTTGTGGATCGGTGCGGTACATAGCGCCGATGCAGAACCGGACTGAACCAGCGCTACGCCGGTTTCAATGGCAGTGACAACTGATCTGGCGTTGGCTGGATTAGGGTGCCCAGACCGGTTGGGGGCTGGAAAGTCCAGTTGCAGTACGGGCAGGGCAGAGCCACAGATCTCGACCGCCTGAGAGGCGTCGCTGATCTGTACCGACGGTGTCTCGGGCGGCAAATGCGCGGCATCGCCAATATAGAAGAAAGGGCAGGTGGTTCTAAGGCTGGCCCAAGCTTTTGCGGCGATCTCGGGCCCAATTCCGGCCGGATCGCCGCAGCTGAGCGCGATTGGCTTCATTGTTCAACAATAGTTGCGTCGGCACGCATTTGCCCCAACAGGCTTTCTGCAAGTGTTTGCAGCCTTTGCTGGGTCAGAGCATTGGCGACATCTGCACGCGTTGTCTCTTCGCCAAGGTTGCGGGTACGTGTGCACAACATCACAAAAGCCAGTGTTTGGCCGTTGTTGCGGGTCAACGTGGTTGAAACTTCGTTCAGGTCCAGTTTGGCCAGTTCCAATGCGATATCGCGCGGGATTTCCGACGGTTTGCTGACATTCCGCTCTAAGACTTCTGCTGGCTTGTTTTGCACGATACCGTACAGATCATCGCAAGTGTCTATTTCTTCTTTCAGCTTTTCGGCTGCGGCCAGTGTTTCCGCACTACGACCACCGGGCATGTAATAGATAGCATAGTCGATCTCGGAATAGGTGGGCGTACTCGCAGCGGTCTCACGCAAACCGCGCATCTGAAACAGTGCAACGGCATTGGGCAGAGGAATGGGCTGGGTGACGTCACCATTTTTGAGCCCGATGATGACCGGCTGCAGCGCCGGGGGCAGATCGGTCAAGTTCAACCAGTCAAGGCGCCCCCCATTGGTGCGAGTTCCGGCCGCCGAGTACTGTGTTGCGGCGGTTGAAAAGGAATCATAGCCCTCGATCAAGGCGATCTCTTCGGCCAGCAGTTGAACCTGTGGCAGGTTTTGTTGGTTTACAGGAATAATGATTTCCGAAAGAAGGACTTGCAGGCCGCCACTTCCAGATTGTCCAAGTGCGCGATTGATCTCGTCTTCCGATGGTCTCGCCTGCGACAGAAAACGCGCGCTGACGAATTCACGCCAGGAAATCTGATCCTCGATGAAATCCCGAACCGTCTCACGGTCAACACCGGCATCCGCCAGAAGCTGCAGGAATTCGTCGCTCGAAAGCTGACCGCGGGCTGCAAATTGGTCAATTCCAACCTGAACGTCTTCGGGGGCGACCACGATTCCAGCGTCGCGCATAGCCTGTTTGCGCAGGCGGTCGTCTATCAGAGCTTTGCGCACGTCCTCCTCGGTTGCGCCGGGAACACCCAGAATTGAGAGGAATTGCAGGCGCTGTTCCAGCTCATACCAGGTCACGATGTCTTGATTGACCTTTATGGCCGGCGAGAACAGGTTCTGCGCCACTGCCTTTACAGGTGCTATGGCAATCGAAACTGCAACCAGTGCCGGAGCAACCAGCCCGATATGGCTGGAACGAAAGAAACGTGAAAAACCTGTTATCAACTGCATCTTCTCTTGTACTGTTTGCCGCCACCTTCGACAGAATATCCTGTCAGAGCTACGGTAAAGCCGAATTCGGTCGAAGGCTCAATACTTGATGACGAGGTATAGCGCCTGCTGACCGACATGTTAACCTGAACACACTCGTTCCGGTACGTGATACCCAACCCATATCTGATCGGTTCAGATTCGCTCAGGTCATACCGCGCCTGAGCACGGGTTTGCCAGTTCTGATCGATGTCGTACCGCCCGCGCAACCAGATCTCAGAAATCTCATCGTCGACATTTTCTGCGGGATCGGGTTCTTGCCAGACATAGCTTCCGCTGAGGGCCGTTGTTTCCTTTTGCCATGCTGCACGCAGCTCGGCCTTGGCAAAGCTGAAATCTCCGTTCACCAAACCTCGCCCGGCCAGAGACCACCCATTGGGCGTTTCAAGTTGACCGGCGATCAACACATCGGACGAAGTGCCCTGAAGGCCCGATGTAAGGTTAAAGTCGGGATCAGCATCCGCACGAAAGACCTGACCGATCGTGGCACGCGCTTGCCAGCCCCTGGAGCCATAACGCGCCCAATTCATCCCAACAACGCCGCTGACTCCATCTTCGCGCCTGTCCTCGGCAGGGAATCGGGACAGGGATAACAGGTTACCCTGGTCAAACTCCTGAAACGTACTTTCGTCGATAGGAACATCATTGTCGGAGACATGCGTCCACCCGATCTGCGCGATGGGTTCCAGCAACTGGGTTGCGCCCGACGCCTCGCGGCGAGTCATTGGAAGGCGCAGCGTCAGTGCGGCACGCGGGGTCGTGCGGGTCACCTGATCGGGATAGGCGCTGTCGTGGCGGATATTGAACGTGTCGATTGACGCGCCTACTTGGGCATCTGCACGCAGCCCCCAGCCCAGTATCCAGCTGCGCAGCCATTCGGTATCGAAGGTCGCTCGGGCAACATCGCGCCCGATAACGTCCTCATTGCTCGTTCTTTCATGGGCATGGCCGATGAAAGCCATCCGCACCTCTCCTCCGACAGCTGCCGGGAAGAAGCGTTTGCGATAGTTCAGGTCGAAGATGCGAGAAGGAATCTGATCCTGATCCTCGCTATCTCGCAAGGTTTTATAGTGGTTTAGGCTGGTCCGGAAAGCGGTATCGCGCTTGATCCTTTCCAGGGCAATTTCGCTGCGCAGACGGTCAAAGTCGGGCAGGCCGTAATCAGCCAGATAGGAATCGTCGGACGTGGTTCGGATGTTGAAGGTCAGGCGATAGTCGTCCGGCAGATCAAACCAGCCGTTGGTAAAGAAATATCCGCGCGCCTCGTCCCGTTGAAGGTCATCGCGAGTATGCGCGCCTTCGATTTTGATCCGTCCGTTCTTAAAGGCCTGACGATAGCGATAGCCCAGAGTTCTGGTTTTACCGGAAAGGTAGGGTGTCAGCGTGAGGTCCTTGTGATCTCCAAGCTTGAAGAAATAGGGAACCTTTATGCCTGTGCCCAACTGCGAGGTGGTGCGGACCGATGGGACCAGAAAACCAGTCGCCCGGTCCAGCGTTGGGTCGGGGAGACGCAGGTAAGGGAAATAGAAGACCGGCACATCCAGCACCCGGAATTGCGCACCTTCGAAATAGAGCTGTCGTTCCAACTGATCATGGGTCACCTTGCGGGCACGGATTTGCCAGAGCGGTGGCCGCCCATCCGTGCAGACATGGCAAGACGTCGCCGAGACTTTGCTGAACTGGGTGTATCTGCCGCCAGCACGTGTCGCCTGCACCGAGGCAATTTGCACCTGTTGGTCGAACACCATTCGGGCGCCGATCAAAAGGCCGTTGAGCAAACCCCGGTCGAGTTCTGCGGAATCCGCCAGAACTGTCGTTCGATTGCCCTGATCAATCCGGATCGGTCCTTCCAGTGTAAGCTCACCGCTTTCGCGGTCGTACAAAATCCGACTGGCCGTCATTTTGACGTCACCCTGAAACGCTTCGACATTGCCCTCTGCGATCAGCACACGCTCTGGGGTTATGAAAATCTTGTCGGCGACAAGTAAGGCTGGTGGCTCTTGCTGGGACGCGTCCGTCGTTTGATCCTGTTCCGGCAAAGTCTGGGCCAGGACACCCGAAGGCAAAGACAATGCAACCGCACCCGAGAGCAATAGCAGAGCGAATTTGCGCATCAGCCATCCTCCGCGTGCAACAGCAGGCCAAGAGAAAGAAGGATGGCCGCAAATGGCGGGGCCCAGGCTGCAACGAAGATAGGCAACTGACCGTTTTCTCCCAATATTTGCGCGAAATTACGGACGAAATAGATGGCGAAGCCCAGTAACACGGCCGTCAGCACCGCTATTCCGGTGCCGCCGAACCGGACATGCCGCATGGTAAAGGCCGCGCCAATCAAGACCATTGCGACCAGAAACAGAGGTCTTGCCAGTTGGACCTGAAACCAGACCTCGTATTGCTTGGTCGAAAAGCCCGCCTCGCGCAGGTCTCGGATCAACTGGGGCAAATCGTAGACAGACATCGAATCCTGGTTGGCCAGCCTGTCCAGAATGCGCTGACGTGTCAGGGTGGTCGGAATCTCCAGACGATCATGCTCTTTCGAGCCAGCTTCGGGATTGATGCCGTTCATAAGCGGCCAGATCTTGGCATCCCGTAAAACCCAAAAACCGTCTTCCAACTTGGCCTGTTTGGCAGAGATTTGGCGTGTCGGCTGACCAATCGCGTCGAATGTTATTATGGTGACGTCCTTCAACAGCAGGGTGTTACCGTTGGACGTTCGGCGCGCGTGGACAACCGATTGGCCCTCTTCTGTAGCTTGCCGTAACCACAAACCCTCACTGCTGATCGAAAGAGCTGAGCTGGTGCGGTTACGGTAGGAATCGGAAAGCCGTTGGAATTCTTCGGAAGTTGCGGCAGCAAACGGGTTAAGCACCGCAACCGCCAAGGCTCCGATCAACAGGGCCAAAGTTACAGGTGCAAGCAGGACGCGAATTCCAGATCGCCCGATCGAGCGCGTCACCACCAATTCCGAGCTGCGCGCCAATCCGATGAACAACGCAATCGTGGACAGGATGATCAGCAGGGGCAGCATCTCACCGATGGCGGCGGGCGTATTCAATAGGGTCAGATACAAAAGCCGGCCAAATGACAGATCGACCTCATCAAAGCGCCGTACCTGTTCAATCAGATCGATCAGAATCATCAGCGTCAAAAAGATACAGCCAATGACCAGAAAGCTCTGGGTGAACCGGCGGGCAAAATATCGATCCAGGATCACAAACGCGCCCCCGGCATCACCGCGTTGCCTGCAGCGGGGGCCTTGAAGTTAAGAGAATCAGCGGTACATGCGCCAGCGCGCAACGGCCTATGCCTGCCCCGATTTGCCAATTCGCCCTCCCGCTCTCCGACCCTGCCGGAACTTTTTCCGCGACTGTAATGCAAATGCCCGGCGGGGAAAACTGCTATCTGGTCAATGCGGTCGCCGCGGGCTAGGTCTTGGGAAACAGATTTTCAGGAGTTCCCAATGAGCAGTCTTGTTCCAATTCAGTTTAAGGCTTTTGACGTGGACGTGATGGCGCAGACCAAAGGGCGCGTCGTGATTATTGTCTCGGATGAAGGCAAGATGAACCCAGCCGCACGCCGCGCCAACCGTCTGACCCGGGGCGCAGTCGCGCGACTTGTCGAAAGCGACCGGTTCGAAAAGGTGAAATCCGGCGATGTAGTCTCTCTTGCCTGGCCAGGCGGAATGGCCGCTGAAGCGCTTGATATTCTCGTGCTGTCGCGCCGTGCCGATGCTGCAGAGGCACGCAAGGCCGGGGCGAAGCTGGCCAAATTGTCTGATCACCAGCCCTTGTTGGTCATGGCCGGAAATCAAGCCCGGACCGAAGAACTGGCATTGGGGATCGTTTTGCGCAGCTATGATTTCGATGCCCATAAAACCCGAGATTCGGATGAAGCCGGATCAGTAACAATCAGTCATCAGAAACATGATGAAGTCGAAGCCGCATTCGCACCGCTGTATGCGATTGCCGATGGTGTCCGGATGACTCGGGATCTGACCAATGAACCCGCCAATGTGCTGACGACGACCGAATTCGCAGATCGTTTGTCCGAAATGAAGGCGCTTGGCCTGGACGTCGAAGTGCTCGACGAAGACAAACTGGCCGAATTGGGTATGCGCACCTTGTTAAGCGTCGGGCAGGGCTCGGTCAGCCCGTCGAAGGTTGTGGTGATGCAGTGGAATGGGGGCGACAAGGATGATGCGCCGCTGGCGCTGGTGGGTAAGGGCGTCGTGTTTGACACCGGCGGCATTTCCTTGAAACCCGCTGCAGGCATGGAAGACATGACTATGGACATGGGTGGGGCAGGTGTGGTCGCCGGCACCATGCGGGCGCTGGCCAAGCGCAAGGCCAAAGCCAATGTCGTGGGCCTTGTCGGGCTAGTGGAAAACATGCCTTCGGGCAATGCCACGCGCCCCGGCGATGTCGTCAAGTCGATGAAGGGCGACACGGTCGAGGTCATCAATACCGACGCCGAGGGCCGTTTGGTCCTGTGTGATGTGATGTGGTACGCGCAAGAGCGGTTTGCCCCCGTGGGCATGATCGACCTGGCAACATTGACCGGCGCGATCATCATTGGGCTTGGGCATGAGAATGCCGGTGTCTTTTCGAACAATGACACGTTCTGCAACGCCTTCCTAAAGGCTGCCGGGGCCGAGGATGAGGGCGCATGGCGGATGCCGCTGGGCAAAGCCTATGACGAGCAGCTGAAATCGCGCATCGCCGATATGAAGAATGTCGGTGGACGACCTGCCGGATCCATCACTGCTGCGCAGTTCCTGCAGCGGTTCGTGAAGGACGAAACCCCCTGGATCCATCTGGACATTGCTGGGGTGGCTTCGATTGCAACCGAGACATCCTATGCGCCCAAAGGGGCCACCGGTTGGGGTGTCCGCGCACTGAGCCGGTTCGTGCAGGACAATTTCGAATAATCCAATGGGCGCCGTTTATTTCTATCACCTGACCCGCCAACCGCTGGAAAACACCTTGCCCGTGTTGCTGGACAAGGCGCGGCAGGCCGGGTGGAAGATAGCCGTGCGGGGAACTGATCCCGCACGGATGGATTGGTTGGACGAAAAGCTGTGGCAGGGCCCCGAGGAAGGGTTCCTGCCACATGGCCGCACCGGGGGGCCGCATGACAGGGACCAGCCCATATTGCTGACGACAGGGGCCGAGGCCGCAAATGATCCGGCTTGCGTGATGGCTGTTGATGGTGCCGCGGTTGAACCCGAGGAAGTGAACGCGCTGGAACGCGTGTGCATCCTGTTCGATGGGAATGATGATCAGGCTCTCCAACATGCCCGCGGGCAATGGAAAACACTGACCGGGGCGGGCTGTTCGGCGCAATATTGGTCCGAGGAATCGGGCCGGTGGGAAAAAAAAGCCGAGGCATAGGGCCTCCGCAGATTTCAGGAGAATGAGCGATGGAAATGAAGCCCCTGGGCCGTACTGGAATCATGGTGACAGACCTGTGTCTGGGTACGATGACATTTGGTACGCAGACATCCGAGGCCGACGCGCATACTCAGATGGACATGGCACTTGATGGGGGCATTAATTTTGTCGATGCCGCCGAGATGTATCCGGTGAATCCCATCTCGAAAGAGACGGTGGGCCGGACCGAAGAAATTCTGGGCAACTGGAACGCCGCCAACCCGTCACGGCGTGGTGAATATGTTCTGGCAACCAAGCATTCTGGGGCAGGGTTCGCACATGCGCGCGATGGCGCACCGATTTCACCGCAGACAATCCCCGAGGCGGTCGAAGGTTCCTTGCGCCGACTGCAAACGGATTGCATCGACCTTTATCAGTTTCACTGGCCGAACCGCGGCAGCTATATGTTCCGGCAAAACTGGACCTATGCGCCTTCGGGGCACAATACCGATGAGGTTCTGGACAATATGCACGAGTGCCTTGTTGCCCTGAAGGAACAGGTCAACAAAGGAAATATCCGAGCGTTTGGCCTTTCGAACGAAAGCGCTTGGGGCACCGCTCAGTGGTTGCGGATCGCCGAAGCCACCGGCACGCCCCGCGTGGCATCGGTTCAGAATGAGTATTCTTTGATGTGCCGGCATTTCGACACCGATATGGCCGAGCTGAGCGCGCATGAGGATGTGGGGCTGATGGCCTTTTCACCGCTTGCCGCCGGATTTTTGACCGGGAAATACCAAAACGGCATGGTGCCCGAGGGTTCGCGGATGTCATTGGTGCCTGAGGTGGGAGGACGTCATCGCAGACGGGCATTTGAGGCGGTTGCGGCCTATCTAGAGATCGCTGACCGCCACGATCTGGACCCGGTCCATATGGCGCTGGCCTGGTGCCGGACGCGGCCCTTCATGATGTCGGCCATTTTCGGCGCGACAACGGTGGCGCAGCTTGGGCATATTCTCGACGGTAAGGAACTTCGCCTTTCTGGGGAAATTCTGACTGAAATCACCGAAGCGCATCGCGCGCATCCTATGCCGTTTTAGGGACGCTGGCCTCATCTCCGCAGGCGGAGCCTCCCCCGAGGTATTTCAGCCAGATGAAGCAGATCCGCTTAGTGATGGCTGGGTTGTGTCCTGTCTTGCCTCAGGTCCCGGGCCGAAAGGCCGTGCGCTGTGCGAAAGGCGCGGGAAAAGCTGGATTGCGAGGCGAAACCCGTCGCCAGAGCCACATCCATCAGTGACATATCGGTGTCCGTCACCAATCTGCGCGCCTCGGCCAGTCGGAGCTGCAGGTAATGGTCCTGCGGCGTGGTGTTCAGGCGCAGGCGGAATTGCTGTTGCAGGGTGCGTGAACTGGTGCCCAGGGTTTCGGCGATATCTGCCAATGGCATAGGGTCGTCCAGTGCGGATTGCATCAGCGTATTGGCTTTGGCGGTCAAAGCTGTGTGGCGGTGCGGCGCACCGGTGCGGCTTTGTGGTTTTGTGGGATCAGGCGCACCGTCATAGAGGAACAGACCCGAGACGCGGGCGGCAAATCCGGCGCCATGGCGGGCGGCGATGATATGCAGCATCATCTCGACCGCTGGGATCGCCCCGCCCGAGGTCAGGCGGCCTTCAGAAACGGTAAACCGGTCAGGGCGCACGTCCACTTCGGGGAAGCGGGCAGAGAAGTTCTCCAAATCTTCCCAATGGGTGGTGGCGGCGTGGCCGTCCAGCAGGCCTGCCTCGGCCAGCAACCAGGGGCCGCCGTCAATACCTGCCATTGTGGCGCCGGTCTTGGCGATGCGGCGTAGGCCGGCCAGCAGGCTGGGTGTGGCATGGCGGGCCAGTTGGAACCCGGCAACGACAATCATCAGATCGCAGGATTGCAGCCGGGCCAAAGGTACACCCGGAACCGAAAGCGCACTGGTCAGCATGGCCGGTTCAGCGGTGGCTGTCACATAATCCCAGTCAAAGGCCGGACGATCCGCCAACCGATTGGCGGCGCGCATTGGATCAACGGCCGACGCAAAGCTGAGCGTGTTGCATTCGTCCAGCACCAGCACAGCCGTTTTCAGGGCACGATGTTCGGGCTGCAATATGTTTTTTGCGGATTTCATCAAGTTCGATTCGCATTCTGACAAGTGTTTGACCAAAGCTGCGCCAAACTCGGGGGCGAAAGCAAATCGGAATCCGTGGAGAAGCCTGGGGAAAACTCAGGGTTAACCGGGTATAAGCTGGGGAGAACGCCATGCCTTTGGAAATGAACCGCGAAGTCTTCATTACGTGCGCCGTCACAGGCTCGGGTGGGACGCAGGATCGCAGCCCGCATGTGCCGCGTTCGCCAAAGCAGATCGCCGACAGCGCGATAGCTGCAGCCAAGGCAGGGGCGGCGGTGGTGCATTGCCATGTGCGCGACCCTGAGACCGGAGCGCCTTCGCGTGATCTGGCACTGTATCGTGAGGTCACAGATCGCATTCGCGATGCCGAGGTCGACGCCGTGCTGAACCTGACTGCTGGCATGGGCGGCGACATGGTGTTTGGCGGTATCGAAAACCCGCTGCCGCTGGCCGAGGCGGGAACTGATTTGGTTGGCGCGACCGAGCGTGTGGCCCATGTGGCCGAATGCCTGCCGGAAATCTGCACCCTCGACTGCGGCACCATGAATTTTGCCGAGGCCGATTATGTGATGACCAACACGCCGGGTGCGTTGCGCGCGATGGGCCAGATGATGACCGATCTGGGGGTAAAGCCCGAGATTGAGGCCTTTGATACCGGTCATCTGTGGTTCGCCAAGCAGTTGGTGAAAGAGGGCGTTCTGGAGCCGAACGCTCTGGTTCAGCTGTGCATGGGCGTTCCATGGGGTGCGCCGGATGATCTGAACACCTTCATGGCGATGGTGAACAACGTGCCGGATGACTGGACCTTCAGCGCGTTCTCATTGGGCCGGAATGAGATGGCCTATGTGGCCGCTGCGGTTCTGGCGGGCGGCAACGTGCGCGTCGGGCTGGAGGACAACCTGTGGCTGGACAAAGGCGTGCTGGCCGAGAACTGGCAACTGGTTGAACGCGCGGGCAGCATCATCGAGAACATGGGTGCGCGCGTGATTGGCCCCGCAGAAGTGCGTGAGAAGCTGGGCTTGGTGAAGCGGGCGCCGAAAAGCTAGGCGCGCCATGTTCCGCCGAGTTCTTTCATGGGTAGTTGGATGCTTGCTCGTTGGATTGATTCCAACGTGTGGCTTGGTAGACAATGAGGGCTTTCGAGCACGTCAATTTAATATTCAACCCGTCGAAGCGGTGAACTGGTCGATCTTTGACGAACCGTATTTTGAGGTTGCTGCGTCCAGACGCAAAAGCAAGGGCAAGCAGCGGCTTTTTGTGAGGCTTGAGGGACAGCCATACCCTAGCTATCAATTGCGTGACCCGGACCGGACCGAATGTTTTGGGTACATCGCAGGAGCAAGTGATTGCTTTGAAAACCACCTGAGCGTGCCTACCCGGCGATCCGAGTCTGCACTTGAATATGACATCACTGCCGCAAGCCCCACAAAGTTTCACATCATCTACGTGGGTGACGGGGAGCAGATGGTTGTATTGGCCCGCCCAGATAGGTCGTTTGCAGTTGTACTGAGCAGAGATTTAACGATCACACAAAATCAACTGACGATTGCGCGTGACGTACTGAGCGAAAATGGGTTTGACCCTCAAGAGTTGAAAGTAGTGAAGTGATGACAAAAACAGCAGCAATCATTGGCGGCGGAGTTATCGGCGGCGGATGGGCCGCGCGGTTCCTGCTGAACGGTTGGAACGTTCGGGTATTCGACCCGGACCCGGAAGCCGAGCGTAAGATCGGAGAAGTTTTGGACAATGCGCGCCGCTCGCTACCGGGGCTGAGCGACGTCCCGTTGCCGCCTGAAGGTGCGTTGTCATTCCATGATGATATGGCCGATGCAGTGCAGGGTGCTGCTTGGATTCAGGAAAGCGTGCCGGAACGGCTGGACCTGAAGTTGAAGGTTTACAAGGGCTTGCAAGAGGCTTGTGATCCGGGAGCGATCATCGGGTCCTCAACCAGCGGGTTCAAGCCGTCAGAGTTACAGGAGGGCGCGCTGCGCCCCGAACAGATCGTGGTGACGCACCCGTTCAACCCGGTCTACCTGCTGCCGCTGATCGAACTGGTGCCAACTGGTGCGAACCCGCAGGAGATGATCGAACGGGCGCAAGAGGTCCTGAAATCGGTCGGGTTCTTCCCGCTGCACGTCAAGAAAGAGATCGACGCACATATCGCTGATCGGTTCCTTGAGGCCGTCTGGCGCGAGGCGCTGTGGCTTGTCAAGGACGGCGTCGCCACGACCGAGGAAATCGACGAGGCGATCCGTATGGGGTTTGGCATCCGTTGGGGGCAGATGGGTCTGTTCGAAACCTATCGTGTCGCCGGCGGCGAGGCTGGGATGCGGCATTTCATGGCGCAGTTCGGCCCGGCACTGAAATGGCCCTGGACCAAGCTGATGGATGTGCCCGAATTCACTGACGAGCTTGTAGACCTGATTGCGGATCAGTCGGATGCGCAATCCGGCATGCATTCGATCCGTGAGCTGGAGCGTATCCGCGACAATAACCTTGTGGGCATGATGCGCGCGCTCAAGGCGCAGAACTGGGGCGCGGGGGCGGTGCTGAACCAACATGATGCTGCGCTGAAACCCGGTGCGCTGCCATCGCTGGATCAGGCTGATCTGAGCCAGCCGATCCTGACCCTGTCGCGCGCGGTGCCTTTGGACTGGACCGATTACAACGGTCATATGAACGAAGCCAAATATCTTGAGGCCTTCGCCGCCGCCACCGACCGGTTCATGGAGATCATCGGCTGCGATATGGAATATATCTCGTCCGGGGGCAGCTATTTCACAGCGGAAAACCACATTCGTTACATGAATGAGGTCCATGCGGGCGCAAAGATTGAGGTGCGCACCCAGATGCTGTTGGGGCAGGGCAAGAAACTGCACGTGTTCCACAGCATGTATAGCGGTGAGACGCTGCTGGCGACCGGGGAGAGCTTTTTGCTGCATGTCAGCCTGGACACCCGTCGCCCCAGCCCGCCATCGCCCAGCATTGAGGCCGCGATGGCCCGCATCGCCGAAGCGCAGGCCGGATTGCCTTATCCCGAAGGGGCCGGGGTTGCGATCAGGAAACCCTCATGACCTGCCGGGTGTTGGTGACGGCTGGCGCTTCGGGTGTTGGTCGGGCTATGGCAGAGGCGTTTGATGCGGCCGGGTATGATGTCTGGATCACAGATATTGATCGGGCGGCGCTAGATGGCGTGCCGGATCATTGGACAGCCCACCATGCTGACGTGTCGGATGAGGGTGATATGCATGCCGTGTTCGCCGCGATTTCTGATGCGGGTGGTCTGGATTCGCTCTGCGCCAATGCGGGAATTGCCGGGCCAACCAGCGCAATCGAGGATATCGACCTGAATGATTGGCGTAGCTGCGTAGCGGTCAATCTGGAGGGGGCGTTTCTGGCTGCCAAATACGCCGCGCCGCTGATGAAATCCGCCCGGGCGGGCAGCATCATCCTGACCTCATCCACTGCGGGGCAATATGGCTATCCCTTTCGTGCGCCCTATGCCGCGGCCAAATGGGCGGTGATCGGATTGATGAAAACACTGGCGATGGAGCTTGGCCCTCACGGCGTCCGCGCCAATGCGATTTGTCCCGGCGCGGTGGAGGGCCCAAGGATGGAAGGCGTTCTGGCACGCGAGGCGGCGACCAAAGGCATGAGCCGGGACGAGGTCTATCAGGGCTATGCCTCGGGCACGTCCATGGGTCGTTTCGTCGAAGCGCAGGACATCGCCAATATGGCTGTCTTTCTGGCCTCTGGCGCGGCGCGGTTGGTGTCGGGTCAGGTGATCGCGGTGGATGGTCACACGGTCAATCCCGACCCGAAACTGTAACCTAGCCCTGGTTGGGGCCTCGGATCTGGCGGATGGTCTGACGAACGGCTTGCCAATCGCGGGCTTGCTGAGCGTTTCCGGCAGCCTCGCATTCGCGCATTTTCATTGCGGCTTCTGCCTCGGCCTGGTCACCGTGCGCCGTGTATAAAGCCCGTGCATATTGGGCTGTTTTCAGTGCGTCCATTCCTGTGGTCCTCCGTCTGTGGTCGGAATGCCCGAAAGTTCGCGCCCGGCGACGATACCACAGGTTGTACGGGGATGCATCATATGTCGCGGGAAATCGCTGCTCTGAGCTGTTGCAGGTGCTCTGGAAAGTCCCGCGCGGTCACGACCGCCTCGCGAACCAGAGTGTCGAAATGGCGGCTGAAAATTTCAATCCGGTCGCGATCGCGAAAGGCCATGTAATGGCTTCCTGCGTAAAACACGCAAAGAAGGGGACCGAAAATCGTTACGGGAGCCGAATACAGCCGTTTGGCATCGAACAGATAGATACGCAGCCGTGGGTAAAGCTGTTCACACAACTCCAAAAGGTGGTCAATCTGATCCAGCCGCTTGCGAAGGCTAAGGCCTTGATAATAGCCGGTTGCATGCGCAAAGCTGTCGATTTCGTACATCGGCATTGCGATCTCATAATCGGACTGGGCGCTGCGCATCCAGGTCAGTCGATCTTCGGACGCACCTATGGCCTGATCTGCCGTGCGCCCCAGATGCGGTGCGTATTCCCATTCCAGAACGGTGCGGGTCTTGAGCATGTCGGGCAAGGTCGCAGGAACATATCTGATTTTGTAACCCGCTGCCTCTTGGTGCCACTCGAATATGCGCTCATCTACCAGGGCGCGGGGGGCCTCAGTCATGCTCAGCGACAAAGCCAGCAACTCGGCCGCGCTTTCCGGCCGGTCAGACAGGCTCAGCAACCAGTCCGCCGAAACACCCAATGCTGTCGCGCAGCTTCCTACAACATGGGCATTCGGCAACCGTGCCCCGTGATCGGTCAACAGTTGCGATACGGTTGAGCGGTCAACACCGATCTGGCGCGCGAGGGCGCTTCGGCTGATTTGGCGTTCTTCCATTGCGCGGGCAAGGCGCAAACGGAATTGAGCCGCACGGTCGCGTTTGTCGATTTTATCCTGCATGTGGTGATAAATATCACGTTTGATGAGTTTTGTTAATCATATTCGGAATTTTCAACCTAAGCGGCAAGCCTTAATTCTAAAGCCATAACAATATTATGGGTGACGGAATGGAAACACGACGCAGATCGGTCGTGAAGGCGGTTTTGTGGAACGTGATGGGCCTGATCATCATGTCGGTGGTTGGGCTGGTTGCGACGGGGTCCGCCGCGATTGGCGGAACTCTGGCCGTAGTAAACACGGCGATCGGGCTGACACTCTATGTGGTTTATGAGAGGGTCTGGGCGGGCATTTCGTGGGGGCGCAATGTCTGAGCACCCGGGTCCGGAATGGGGCACTTTCACGCTGATGCTGGCCTGTTATGCTGCCTGGTTGGCCGTGATCTTCTTCCTGCCCATCTGGTTGGCGGTTCCAGTGATGGGCGCGGTGGCCGCGTTACATTCATCATTGACGCATGAAGCACTGCACGGGCATCCTTTTCGCGCCAGATGGCTGAACGAGGCGCTGATGGCGCTGCCCTTGACCTTATTCATCCCATATCAGCGGTTTCGGGACCTGCATTTGGCGCATCATCGGGATGCAACGCTGACCGATCCCTATGATGATCCTGAATCAAACTATCTGGACCCAAAAGTTTGGTCGGGGCTAGGCCATTGGCACAGGCGGTTGTTATCGGTGAACAATACTCTGCTGGGGCGGATCGTTTTGGGCCCTGCAATCGGACAGGTTGCCTTTGTCAGGGACGAGTTGCAAGGGGCCGCGCGTGGCGAATGGGACATATTGCGCGCATGGGCTTTGCATATGGCAGGCGTGGTTGCGGTTATCTGGATCGTGACCTTGTCGCCCATGCCGGTCTGGGCCTATGTCCTGTCCGCGTATTTGGGGCTTGGCCTTGTCAAAATACGCACTTTTCTGGAACACCGTGCGCATGAAGATGTGGGGGCAAGAACCGTTATCATCGAAGATCGCGGGATACTGTCTTTTCTGTTTTTGAACAACAATTTACATGTAGTTCATCATCTGAACCCGCGTACCCCCTGGTATCAACTTCCGAAGATCTACCAGCAGGGTAAAGAGGGCTATCTGGCCACGAACAAGGCCTATGTATACCCTTCATATGCCGATGTTTTCCGGGCGTATTTCTGGAAGGTAAAAGACCCGGTGGCGCATCCGCTCTGGCCAAAGGGTTGATTTGCGGCCACAAAAGGCGGCATGAGCCTCTGGATACCTGTCACTATCGCCGCCGCAACGTTTCAGACGGTGCGGTTCATGCTGCAAAAATCGCTGAGCAGTGTAAAGCTGACGGCCGCCGGGGCGACATTTGCCCGGTTTGCCTATTCAATCCCGCTGGTTCTAATCGCTCTGATCGTGGCGCTGCAGTTGACGGGGTATTCCTTGCCGCCGTTGACCGCCCGGTTCTGGGTGTTTGCCACCATTGGAGGAACGGCTCAGATCCTTGCCACGATCTGTGTCGTCGCCTTGTTCAAACAGCGCAATTTTGCTGTCGGCATAACTTTTAAGAAAACCGAAGTGATCCAGACCGCCATCGTTGGATTTCTGGTCCTGGGCGATCAGGTCTCGTCCTGGGCGCTTGGGGCGATCGTTCTGGGGCTGACGGCTGTGTTGCTGCTGTCGAAAAGTCCCGGAGGAGACGGGGCGTGGTGGCGACACCTGACGAACCGGGCCTCGCGGCTTGGCCTGGGATCAGGTGTGCTGTTTGCGTTTTCCTCGGTCAGTTATCGGGGTGCCTCGCTTGAACTGGGCGAGATTGATGCGTGGTTTCGGGCACTTGTGACGCTGGCAGTCGTTGTCTCGCTCCAGTTCGTCAGCATGGGCCTGTGGCTGTTGTGGCGAGACAGGGCCGAGCTGCGCGCCGTGTGGCAGACACGCCGAACAGGCGTTTTTGTCGGACTGACCAGCCTGTGCGGATCGTTCTGCTGGTTCTTGGCATTCACCTTGCAAAACGCCGCCTACGTCAAGGCTCTGGGGCAGGTCGAGCTGATCCTCAGCCTGTTCGCGTCGATCTTGTTTTTCCGCGAAACCATTACCCGGCGCGAGATCGCCGGGATGACGTTATTGGGCGCATCAATTCTGGCGTTGGTTTTGTCTATTTAACCCGTGCGGCGTTCGTCGAAGCTGAGCGCGATAAAGCTGGGCAGGTGATCGCCCATTCCCACGACCGAAGGACCGTTGTCAGCGCGCCGTCCACGGCCTCTGACTTCTTTATCCTTCTTGCGATCTTCTCTTTTATCGTCGCTTTTGGGGGCCTCTGTTGGCCGGGCTTCTGTTGGCCGGGCCTTTTTCTCGGGCTTTGGCCTCTCGAGTTTCGGCTCTTCCTTTACCGGATTGTCCAAGCGAGGAATTTCTTTTTGAATCAGCTTCTCGATCGCGGCCAGTGCTTTTTCATCGCGACCCGAACAGATAGTGATCGCTTTGCCTTCGCGTCCGGCGCGACCTGTACGACCGATCCGGTGCACATAATCCTCGGGGTGGCCGGGGACGTCGAAATTGATCACATGACTGACCGAGGGCACATCCAATCCGCGCGCGGCAACGTCCGAGGCGACAAGCAGGCGTAGTGTTCCGTCACGGAAACCGTCCAGTGTTTTCGTCCGTTGTGACTGATCGAGATCGCCATGGATCGCGGCAGCATCATAGCCGTATTTCTTCAGTGATTTCGCACAGATATCCACATCGGTCTTACGATTGCAGAAGATGATCGCGTTGGTGCATTTTTCGCCCTCGGAGTCGATCAGCGAACGCAGGACCTGGCGCTTGGCACTGGCCTCGCGGTCACGGCGGCCACCTTTGAACATGACCACACTTTGCTCGATGGTTTCCGAGGCCGTTGCCTGACGGGCAACTTCGATCCGGGTTGGGGCCGACAGGAATGTATCGGTGATCCGCTCAATCTCGGGCGCCATGGTGGCTGAGAAGAACAGCGTTTGGCGTGTGAATGGCGTCAGCGAAAAAATGCGTTCGATATCGGGGATAAAGCCCATATCCAGCATTCGGTCGGCCTCATCCACCACCATGATCTGGACGCCGGTCAACAGCAGTTTGCCGCGTTCGAAATGGTCCAGCAGACGACCCGGTGTAGCGATCAGAACGTCGACGCCACGGTCGATCAGCGCATCTTGCTCCTTAAAGCTGACGCCGCCGATCAACAGCGCTTTGGTCAGTTTCAAGTGCTTTGAGTAGGTATCGAAATTCTCGGCCACCTGCGCGGCCAGTTCCCGCGTCGGGCACAGCACCAGCGACCGCGGCATGCGCGCACGTGCGCGGCCACGGGCCAGCAATGTGATCATCGGTAGCGTGAAGCTGGCGGTTTTGCCTGTACCGGTCTGGGCGATACCCAGAACGTCCTTGCCCTCAAGCGCGGGTGGGATTGCGCCTTCCTGGATCGGTGTTGGCGTTTCGTATCCGGCTTCCTCAATGGCTTTGAGGACCTTCGGGTTCAGGTTCAGTTCGTTAAACTTTGTCATGTATGTCCGGTTGTTGCGGACACTAAAACCTGGCCCGCGCGTAAAGAATGTGCCGGGCCCGGATGGCCATGCGATATTTTGTGCATTTCGGCTTGGCGGGACATAACAAAATCACGGGGCAGGGTCAAATGAAGTCACTTTTATGCTGCGACACCGGCTGACCATGCGGATTTATCGCAACAATTCAGGTACTTCCGGGGAAATGTTTCGCGACTTTTCCATCCAAATCCAGCGGATGGTACTTAATCAGCCCAAACTTTTCGAGGCGGGTGCGAACTTCTTGGTCGGCGCCACTGATTTCATCATAGAAAGCCCGCAGGCCGTGAGCCCCATCTTCTTTTTCGATCCAGCTCAGTAATTCATTCATGTTCATCCCGCCTTGTTCGCGCGGAACATTGGGTGACATGCCTGGCTGATACGAGCCTTTTTCGAACCGGAACCGATAATGGGCTAGCCAATGATCCCAGTCAGGTGCATGACGGTGGCATAGATCAACCTGGGGCAGCTCGACCTTGGTCGGGAGGATTTCGCCATCCTGAAACAGATTGTGAATCCGGAAATTGATCTTAGGTAAGCCTTTGCGAACAAACAGTTTACCCTGAACATGGCTGAGGAATCCAGCAAGAACAAATCCGCCAAAATTCGGATATAATGCCTGAACGATCCCATCACGGCCCTGACCAGCGGGGATATAGGCTTTGTACAGGTCTTCGGTTCCGCCCACGGGCTCGATCGGACGAACGCGCACCGCTGGGATATGTTGCGGAATCTCCGCTAATATCGCGCCAAGGTCGGATTGCGGCCAGAGGAACTCGTCCAGATCAATATGGGCAAGCCAGTCGACCTCAGCCTTTCTGTAAGTAAAGCTGGCATTTGCGGTTTGCCGGACCTGATGTTTGTCGGGCCTCTCGCGCTTTCGGTTCGCCCAGTACCCTTCGTCGCAGTTGCGTATTTCGATCCGTGGGTGGCGGTTCAGGGCGTTGAACGCAGCCGGGCAGGGCTCGTCCAGATACAGATACATCCGGTCGGCCCCGAGATCGAGGTGATAGGCTGCAAACCGAAGTATGTCCGGGGCCGAGCCCCGGATCGTTGATACAATGCCCCAGTTTGGGACATTATCCGGCATATGAAGCTCGTGACCCTGTCACGCCATCATCTCTTTGGTGGCGGTCAGGTTCAGGTCGGGATAGTCCCGCACGACCCGGTCGATGTCCCACTGCAGGCGAGTCAAATAGACGATGTCGCCGTCATGATCATGAGCGATGTGCTGCTTGTTGGCATTGACGAATTTCTCGACCTCAGCCTTTTCACCGCTGACCCAGCGGGCGGAGGTGAACTGAGACGCCTCGAACCGTACCGGCAGGCCGTATTCCATCTCAATCCGGCTGGCCAGAACCTCGAATTGCAGCGCGCCAACGACGCCGACGATAAAGCCTGATCCGATCGACGGTTTGAACACCTTGGCCGCGCCTTCCTCGGCGAATTGCATCAGGGCCTTTTCCAGATGCTTGGCTTTCATCGGATCGCCCGGGCGCACGGTCTGCAGCAGTTCCGGCGCAAAGGAGGGGATGCCGGTTACCCGGATCGCTTCGCCCTCGGTCAGCGTGTCGCCGATGCGCAGCTGGCCGTGGTTTGGGATGCCGATGATGTCTCCGGCCCAGGCCTCTTCGGCCAGTTCCCGGTCGGATGCAAGAAACAGCACAGGGTTCGAGATTGCCATCGGCTTTTTCGATCGAACATGGGTCAGCTTCATGCCGCGTTTGAAATGGCCCGAGGCCATGCGCACAAATGCCACCCGGTCGCGGTGCTTGGGGTCCATGTTTGCCTGAACCTTGAAGACAAATCCGGACACTTTCTTTTCTTCCGGTGCGATCTGGCGGGGTTCCGCGGACTGTACCTGTGGCTGTGGACCATAGGCGCCGATGCCTTCCATCAGTTCCTTGACGCCGAACGAGTTGATCGCCGAGCCGAACCAGATCGGGGTCATGTGGCCTTCCAATACCGCTTGGGGGTCAAGCGCGGGCAGCAATTCGCGTGCCATCTCAACCTCTTCCAGCAGCTTCTCAAGCAGGTGCTCGGGCACATGTTCAGCCAGCTTGGGGTCGTCCAACCCGTTGATCTGGATGCTTTCGGCCACTTTGTTACGGTCAGCGCGGTCCATCAGCTCCAGCCGGTCGCGCAGCATGTCGTAACAGCCGATAAAGTCGCGGCCGACTCCAATCGGCCAGGCAGCGGGCGTGACGTCGATGGCCAGCATTTCCTGAATTTCGTCGATGATCTCGAACGTATCGCGGCTTTCGCGGTCCATCTTGTTACAGAAGGTCAGGATCGGCAGGTCGCGCAGGCGGCAGACCTCAAACAGTTTCTGGGTCTGGCTTTCCACACCTTTCGCGCCGTCGATCACCATCACGGCCGCGTCCACTGCGGTCAGAGTGCGATAGGTATCTTCTGAGAAATCGCTGTGGCCGGGCGTGTCCACCAGATTGAACCGGAAGTTTCCATAGTCGAAGGACATGGCCGAGGCTGAGACCGAGATCCCGCGATCCTTCTCCATCTGCATGAAATCCGAACGTGTCCGCCGTGCCTCACCCTTGGCGCGTACCTGACCGGCCATCTGGATGGCGCCGCCATACAGCAGGAACTTTTCCGTCAGGGTCGTCTTGCCCGCATCCGGGTGCGAGATGATGGCAAATGTCCGGCGCCGGGCGATCTCGGGCGGCAAGGTGGGTTGGTTCGTGGGGGTATCAAGCATAGTCGCGCGTATAGGCGGGGAATTCTGCCGAAGCAAGACAAAGAGGCTGGTTCGAATCGTCTGCTTGTGGCAATAAGAACATATAGTGAACAAATAATGGAGAGGATCAATGAATTTGAAAGAAATCGCCGATGAGCTGGTGGCGGGATGCCGGGAAAACCGGGCCAAGGCCAATCTGGATAAGCTGTATGCGGCAGATGCCGTTTCGGTTGAGGCCGTCGATGCATCCGGTATGGGACGCGAGGCGCATGGGCGCGACGCGATCCGTGGCAAGCACGATTGGTGGGAGAGTTCGACCGAAGTGACGGGCGGAAACGTCAGTGACCCGATGGTGCATGGCGAAGACCGTTTTGCCGTGATCTTTGAGGTGCAGGGCAAGTTCAAGGAAAGCGGTGAGAGCTTCGATATGCGCGAAGTTGCGCTGTATCACGTCGCGGATGGCAAGATCGTCCGGGAAGAGTTCTTCTACTAACCCCTTGTCATCAATCTGTCTTCCCTGTCTGCTGGGTGAAAGACATGCGGATAATCACAGATGGGGAGGAACAGATGGATCTGGGAATAGGTGGAAAGCGCGCGCTGGTCTGTGCCAGCAGTAAAGGTTTGGGTCTGGGCTGCGCCGAGGCCCTGGCGGCGGCTGGTGTGAATCTGGTGATGAACGCGCGAGGGGCCGACGCGTTAGAGGCTGAAGCCGCGCGTTTGCGCTCGGAATTTGGTGTCGATGTGCAGAGTGTTGCGTGTGATGTGACCTCGGAAGAGGGGCAGGCACAAGTGATTGCCGCAGCACAGGGCGTTGATATCCTTGTGACAAATGCCGGTGGCCCACCTCCGGGCATGTGGTCGGATTGGCAGCGTGACGACTTCATCAAGGCATTGGACGCCAACATGCTGACCCCGATTGCCTTCATGAAGGCCTTGTTGCCCGGCATGATGGATAAGGGCTGGGGCCGGGTGGTCAACATCACCTCACAATCCGTACGCGCGCCGATCGCAGTGCTGGGCCTGTCGAACGCGGCGCGGACCGGGTTGACCGGCTATGTGGCCGGAACCTCGCGGCAGGTCGCGCCGCATGGGGTGACAATCAACAACCTGTTGCCGGGGATACATGCCACGGATCGGGCGGATTCCCTGGACGGAGGCGTGGCCGCGCAGCAGGGCATTTCCATTGATGAGGCGCGCGCGCAGCGTGAGGCAACTATCCCCACGCGCCGCTATGGCTCGCGGGAAGAATTCGGCGCAACTTGCGCGTTCCTGTGCTCGCAACATGCGGGCTTTATCGTCGGCCAGAACATCCTGTTGGATGGTGGCGCGACCAATCTGACGATGTGACCATGGCGCAAGGGTTTTCACTGAAGGATCAGTTGTTTAATGCAGAAAAGACCGGCTATCTGGCGGGGCTTTTTGCCGAGGCTGATCCAGGGTTCGATGCACAGGCGTTTCAAACGCAGGTGATGTCACGCCTTCTCGAGCTTGAGTTGAAAGAGCGGATGGCGTGGATCGCCGAATGCCTGCAGCAACAGGTTCCGGGTGAGCTGCCAACTGTCGCTCCGACCCTTTTACGGGCCTTGCCGCCGCCGCTGGATCCGAACAAAACGGATGACGATTTTGGCGATTTCATCTTTGCCCCGCTGGGAGAATGGGTCGTCAATGTCGGCCTTGATCACCCCGACCTCGCGCTGGACGTGCTGGCTGAACTGACGCAGAGGTTCTCGATGGAATGGGCCATTCGCCCCTTTCTAAATCGCCACCCCGAACACGTCATGGAGCGGCTGGAGGATTGGTGCGGACATGACAGCTATCACGTGCGGCGTCTGGTGTCCGAAGGAACCCGCCCGCGTTTGCCATGGGGGCAGGCGGTGGGGCTGGAATTGACCGATCCGCTGCCTCTGCTGGATCGGCTGCATCAGGACCAAACGCGCTATGTGACGCGGTCGGTGGCCAACCATCTGAACGACATCTCAAAGAAAGACCCGGATCTGGTTTTAGACCGCCTGCAGGACTGGTCTCGTATGCAGCGTCAGGAAGCGGACGAGCTGCGGTGGATGACCTCTCATACCCTGCGCGGTCTGGTTAAGGCCGGGCACCCACGCGCGATGAAGATGCTGGGATATGACCCTGATGCCGATATACAGGTCTCGGTCACGGTAAATGGGCAGGCAAAGATTGGCGGCGCGCTTGAGTTTGATGTTTCATTGGCTGGTGAGGCGAACCAACCCGTTTTGATTGATTATATCATCCATTTCCAAAGACCTGGCGGCAAAAAATCGGCCAAAGTACACAAGCTGAAACAGGCCGCGCTAAAGAATGGAAACCTGACCTTGAGCAAAAAGCACAAGCTCAAAGGCGATGCGACCACGTTCAGGCTTGTTCCCGGCGCACATCTTCTGGAGATTCAGGTGAATGGCCGGGTGCGCGCGGATCTGGATTTTGAGCTGCTGGGCTAGCTCAACCTTTCGTCAGATTGCTCGGCTTTTGATTGCACGGTGCGCGGTGCTGGGTTAGCTCAACATCAGTCAGATCAGGGGATGACAGCGATGAAGCATGAATCGGTGCAGAACTATTATGGCGAGGTCCTGCAAAGCAGCGCGGACCTGCAGACCAACGCGTGTTGTACGCCCGACGATATGCCGGATCATCTGAAAAAGATCCTCGCCAAGGTCCATGATGACGTGCTGACCCGCTATTACGGCTGCGGGCTGATCGCGCCGCTGGATCTGGAAGGGATGAGGATCCTTGATCTGGGCTGTGGTGCCGGTCGGGATGTATACGCCCTGTCTGCCATGGTGGGCGAGAAAGGGCGCGTGGTGGGCGTTGATATGACGCCCGAGCAGTTGGATATCGCCCGCGCGCATCAGGATTATCACGCCGAAACCTTTGGATATGCCCAAAGCAACGTGGAATTCCATCACGGCTACATCGAAAAGCTGGATGAACTGGACTTAAAGGCGGGGTCTTTCGATATCATCGTTTCGAACTGCGTGATCAACCTGGCCACCGATAAGGAGGCAGTTCTGTGCGGCGCGCACCGCCTGCTTAAGGACGGCGGAGAGATGTATTTCTCGGACGTTTATGCGGATCGTCGCGTACCGCAGGCAATGGCCGAGGATGAGGTTCTGTATGGCGAGTGTCTGTCCGGTGCGCTGTACTGGAATGACTTTCTGTCGATGTCTCGCAAAGCCGGTTTCGGCGACCCGCGTCGAGTCACGCACCGCCCCTTGACCATCGAAAACCCGGTTCTTGAGGACCGCGTGGCACCGCTCAAATTCCTGTCAGCCACCTATCGTCTGTTCAAGTTACCTGCGTTGGAACCCGCCTGCGAAGATTATGGTCAGGCCGTGATCTATAAGGGCACTGTGCCCAATGCCGCGCACATATTTGAGCTGGATGACCACCACGCAATCGCGACGGATAAGGTGTTTCCGGTGTGCGGCAACACATGGATGATGCTCAAAGACACGCGGTTTGCGCGGCACTTTGAGTTCATCGGTGATTTCTCAACCCATTTCGGCATCTTCGAAGGCTGCGGTGGTGAAAGCCCATTTGAGGTGACCGGGCAGGCCGAAACGGGCGGCTGCTGCTGATCCCTTGCACCCAAAGGGAGGGGTTGCTATCCCCGCCCAAGCCCGATTGATTTGATCGGGTAAGGCTACGGGGTTCATCGGTGACAGTAAACGCAACTCCTCCGCGTCTGGAAATTCGCAATCTGGTCGCCCGGTACGAAGGTCGGGTGGTGGTTGATGACGTCTCGCTGACCGTGCAAGCGGGGCAGGTGACATGCCTGTTGGGGCCGTCAGGGTGCGGCAAGTCGACGACGCTGCGGATGATTGCCGGTGTCGAGATGCAAGAGACAGGCCAGATCTATGTCGATGGCAAGCTGATCTGCGATACGGTGTTCCGTGTCCCGCCTGAGCGGCGCGAGATTGGCCTGATGTTTCAGGACTTTGCCCTGTTCCCGCATCTTAGCGTAGCTGACAATGTTGCCTTTGGCCTGAAGGGTAGCAAAGATGAAAAACGCGCACGCGTGGATGAGTTGCTGGCCAAAGTCGACCTGATGCGTTTCGCAGACAGCTTTCCACATCACTTGTCGGGCGGTGAGCAACAGCGGGTGGCTCTGGCGCGCGCATTGGCCCCACGCCCCCGGATCATGTTGATGGATGAGCCGTTTTCGGGGCTCGATAACCGGTTACGCGATGGAATTCGGGACGAAACTCTGGCGATCCTCAAGGAAGAGGACGCCGCTGTGCTGTTGGTTACCCATGAACCCGAAGAAGCAATGCGTATGGCCGATGAGATCGCCCTGATGCGCCGTGGCAGAATCGTTCAACAGGGTGCGCCTTACAACGTCTACACCCGTCCTGCGGACAAAGCTGCAGTTGCATTCTTTAGCGATATAAATGTGTTAGGCGCGCAAGTTAACGGAGCTTTGGCCGATACGCCATTTGGTCAGTTTCTTGCTCCGGGTGTGCCGGATGGAACGAATGTTGAGATTGTATTTCGGCCTCAGCACGTCCGTTTGGATTTTGATCGCAATGGCAAAGGTCCACTGCCGACACCGACGGACGGTGTAGCCGCGCGTGGTGTGGTCGAACGGGCGCGTTTTCTGGGCAACGAAAGCTTGATTGAATTCCGTATGGACTATGATGATTCAATCTTGAAAGCGACCGTTCCCAACGTGTTTGTCCCGCAAGCGGGGCGGGTCATGTGGCTGACCATTCGCCGCGATCGGTGCTTTGTATTCCCCAAATAGGGTCCAAAACTGCAGTTTAGGCGCAAGTGGTGCGTGAAAGCCTCAGATTGCACCTGCGGGTTGCTTGCCGCAGTGCGGGGCTGGGTCTATCAAGGAAAAAACGCTGCGGTGGATGGGGCATATGCGTATTCTTCTAACCAATGATGACGGTATCAATGCGCCGGGACTTATCGCACTCGAGGCGATTGCTGCCGATCTGGCCGGACCGGATGGTGAAGTCTGGGTCGTTGCGCCCGCTTTCGAGCAATCCGGCGTGGGGCATTGCATCAGCTACACGCACCCGATGATGGTTGCCAAGCTGGGAGAACGCCGTTTTGCTGCGGAAGGATCACCAGCTGATTGTGTCTTGGCCGGTTTGCACGATGTGATGAAGGACGCGCCACCCGACCTGATATTATCTGGTGTGAATCGTGGGAACAACTCGGCCGAGAATACGCTGTATTCTGGCACAGTCGGGGGCGCGATGGAGGCGGCCCTGCAGGGGGTTCCGGCTATTGCCCTGTCTCAATATTTCGGTCCGCGCAATTTGGGGCTGGATGACCCGTTCGAATCCGCGACCCGATTTGGTGCCGAGCTGGTTCGTAAGATACTGGGGGCGACGCCGGCAGAACAAGGCGATTACCGTTTGTTTTACAACGTCAATTTCCCCCCAGTGCCTGCGGATGAAGTACAGGGCACCCGGATCGCCCCTCAGGGTTATCGGCGTGACACACATTTCTCGGTCGAGCCGCACAGCTCACCTTCGGGGCGGCGGTTTCTGTGGATCAAGGGCGGGTATCAACACAACCCGACTGCACCTGGGACGGATGCTGCCGTCAATCTGGCAGGCTATATCTCGGTCACACCAATGCGTGCGGATCTGACGGCGCATGACGCGCTGGAAGCGTTAAAGTCGATCGAATGAGCGGACTGGACCCTGAAACAACCATGCAGTTCCTGTTTGCCCTGCGCTCGCGCGGGGTGACGGATGCACGCGTGCTGGCAGCAATGGAGCAGATAGATCGCGGCAGATTTGTCAAAGGCCTGTTTGCAGAACGCGCCTATGAGGATACGCCGCTGCCGATTGCGTGCGGCCAGACGATCAGCCAACCGTCTGTCGTTGGGCTGATGACGCAGGCGCTGGAAGTACGTCCGCGTGATACCGTGCTCGAGATCGGGACGGGATCGGGCTATCAGGCCGCGATCCTGTCGAAACTGGCACGCCGGGTATATACGGTCGAGCGTCATAAGCGACTTGTGCGCGAAACCGGCCAGTTGTTCCGTGATTTGGGGCTGACGAATGTGACGGCAATGTTGTCGGATGGTTCGTTTGGTTTGCCCGAGCAAGCCCCGTTTGATCGTATCATCGTGACTGCAGCTGCCGAGGACCCGCCCGGGCCGCTCTTGGCGCAGCTCAAAATCGGCGGTATCATGGTTTTGCCGGTGGGGCAGTCGGATACGGTCCAGACGTTGATCAGGGTCCGACGCACCGAATCCGGTTTGGACTATGACGAATTGTTGCCTGTCCGTTTTGTGCCCTTGTTAGAAGGGCTTGGGAAGGATGGAGCTTAAAGGAATATTCTGCAAAATGCGCCGGAACCCCGATGAACAGGGGCAGGTGTCGAGGACAATAAAATGAGAGCAGTTTCCAAATCAGCAATGCGCCGCTGTGCGTTAGGAGTGGCTAGCCTTGCAATCCTGGCTGGGTGCGAAAGGCCGCTGGACTATGATCTTCGCGGACAGGTAGGCGGTTTTTCCACCGCCGAAGCAGCACAGTCGGCGACGACCAACCGGCCCGCACCGGATGCCAGGGGTGTCATCACATATCCGACCTATCAAGTGGCGATTGCTCGCCGTGGCGACACTGTCAGAGACTTGGCCGCAAGGGTTGGTTTGCCTGAAGGAGAGCTGGCGCGTTTCAATGGTCTAATGCCTACCGATTCCTTGCGCGAGGGCGAAGTTGTGGCACTGCCCCAGACGGTCGGTTCCGCAAGCTCTGTCGATATTGCGACGATAGCTGGTACGGCAATCGACGAGGCCCCCGCAAATGGCTCGGTCCGTACATCAACGCTTGAGCCCGCAAAACCTGCGGCGGCACCGGCACCAACCGGTCCCGAACCGATCCGCCACAAGGTGAAACGTGGTGAAACGGCATTTACAATTTCACGCCTCTATGACGTTCCCGTTGAGGCGCTGTCAGACTGGAATGGATTGGATTCCGATTTTACCGTCCGCGAAGGCCAGTTCCTTCTGATCCCGGTGAAAAGCCAATCCGCACCGCGCAAAGCTGCTGTGCCTGCAACGAATGTGACTCAGCCCGGCCAGGGGTCTCCGACACCGACGCCGCCCAGTGCTACGCAGCCCTTGCCTGACGAAACCATTTCCCCGGCCACTCCGGCACCTGATGTGACCGCCGAGGCACCAACAAACCAAAGCAATTCGGCGCTTGGGCTTCCTGTGAACGGTACGATTATCCGCACCTATCAAAAGGGAAAGAACGAGGGGATCGACATCGCAGCAGCCGCAGGATCGCCTGTAATGGCGGCAGAGGCGGGAACTGTTGCGGCGATCACTGCTGATGCAGATCAGGTTCCGATCATCGTTGTTAAACACAACAGTGATCTGCTGACCGTCTATGCCAATGTGGCAGATATCACGGTCAAGAAAGGGGATCGCGTGCGACGAGGGCAGAAGATTGCCTCGCTGCGGAGCGGGGACAACGCCTATGTCCATTTCGAAGTGCGCAAAGGCTTCGAATCTGTAGATCCAGAGCCCTATCTGAAATGATAAGAATGGCCCCGTCAGGGCCATGCCGCTGGCAGGGATAATCCCAACCCGATGACGGCAGGGTTAAGCGTATGGGTCGTAATCGCTCAGACGCTTTCCCGGCTCGTCTGCAAAAATCTCGGGCAGGGGAAGGACAGTTTCGATCAGGTCAATTCTGAAGACCCGGAAACCATTGCGGAGTTCACACCAGGAAGTCAGCGTCCAGACTCGTCCCCAATACTCCATATGCAATGGCCGAATGGTGCGCTCGGTCAGCACGCCGTCGATCCTGCGGTAACTCAGACGTAATTTTTGTCGTGATTTGATGGCGGCGCGGATCGGGGCCATATGCGCCAGCCCGCGTGCGGCATCGGCAAAGGGGTATACCGCAAATTTCCAGCTGTCAGCCTCGGCAATCACCTGTGTCGGCAGCACGGCGTCGATCTTTTCAGCCAAAGACTCGGCGGCGGTTTTCAAGTCGGGGTCGGCGGCCTCGGCCACGATTGCCATGCCAAGGTTCAGCGCTTCCAGTTCGGCCGGGGTCAGATTCAGCGGGGGCAGGGTGATCTGCTCGCGCACCATATAGCCCACGCCGCGCTCCCCCTCGACCGGAACACCCGAGGTGGCCAGCGTATCCATGTCGCGATAGATCGTGCGGACCGACACCTCGAGTCGATCCGCGATGTCCTGCGCACGGTGCAGTTTGCCGTCGCGCAGGATCTGGATGATGTCGAACAGGCGATCAGTTCGGCGCATGACACGCCGTTCTGACCGGGGTTAGGCGGTCATGTTCCATAGCACGTTCTCGTGACGCATCTGCATGCCTTCGGGGTTGATCGCTGCGATCAGTGCGGGTGCAAAATCCTGTTGCGGAAACTGCGCAGCGGCGTCCTGAGCGGCCTTCATATCGGTCCAGATGACATAATCCGTCCAGCGGCCATCCTCACCCTGGCTTAGCTGACGATGGGCAAACCCCGGAGCTGCGCGTACAAAGGCTTCGGACGCTTGGCTGAGTTTTACGAACTCTTCCGGGGTTGTCCCGTTGGCGAGGGTGAAGGTGACGATTTCTGCAACATGGGTCATGTGAATCTCCGTTGACCAGGTTTCGATACCGCCTACCTAGCCCCTATCAACTGACACAAACCTGTCAGTTGATCAATCCGAGGCCGTAAAAAACATCGGATCGGATCGAATTTGAACGCAGATTTGAACCAACTCACTTTTGCAGGCGGGCCAGCGGGCGTAGACACGGACACAGATCACATTTCCGGCGTACGGCGCCGACGTTATAGGAGAAGAGAGATGCTCAACAATATTGGCCTTCCCGGCATTCTGCTGATCGCAGTTGTGGTTCTGGTGCTATTCGGCCGTGGCAAAATCAGCTCGTTGATGGGCGAAGTGGGCAAAGGCATTACGTCATTCAAGAAGGGCGTCAAAGAAGGCGCAGAGGAACTGGATCAGGACGCATCCGAGCTGGCCAAGGACGTCACGCCCGAGACCGACAAAGACAAGGTCTGATCCGGTATGTTTGATCTGGGCTGGACCGAGCTTCTGGTCATCGGCGTCGTTGCCCTGATCGTTGTGGGGCCAAAGGATCTGCCGGTTTTGTTCCGTAATGTCGGTCGTTTTGTCGGCAAGGCCCGTGGCATGGCGCGCGAATTCAGCAGTGCCATGAACGATGCGGCGGATCAGGCCGGTGTGAATGACATCAAAAAAGGTCTCAACGCGGCCACCAACCCTGTAGGCAGCGCCATGGATGGTGTGAAAGAGGCCGCGCAGGACCTGGCCAAAAGTATCGACCCCACCAAGTTCGACCCCGATAGCGAGACCGGTAAGCTGGCTGCCGAACGGGCCGAGCAGGCCAAGAAGATTCAGGCCTCGACCGCACGCGCTGCGGCCGAGCGGAAGGCGAAAGAAGCCGCCGACGCGATGGCCAAGGCTGAAGAGGCCGAAGCCGCGCTGAGAACCGAAGGCAAATCATGACCGACACAGACGAGATCGAAGACAGCTCGGCCCCATTGATCGAGCATCTGGCGGAACTGCGCACCCGGCTGATCCGCGCGGTCATTGCCTTTGTAATAGGCATTGTCCTGGCCTTTACGGTCGCGGAACCGATCCTGCAATTCCTGGTTCAACCAATCGAGGCAACGCTGCGCGATCTGGGCGATCCGTCTCCGACTTTGCAATATACCTCGCCACAGGAATATCTGTTTACGCTGTTCCGAATTTCGATGGTGTTTGGTTTTGCGCTGGCCTTCCCGGTGATCTCCTATCAACTCTGGCGCTTTGTGGCGCCCGGTCTGTACAGGTCTGAGAAGGGCGCTTTCCTGCCATTCCTGGTCGCCTCACCGTTCATGTTCCTGCTGGGGGCATCTTTTGCACAATTCGTGGTAACGCCGCTGGCCATGCAGTTCTTTTTGGGCTTTGCGGATGTCAGTTCGATTTTTGCCAATCTGTTGTCGGCGACTACCGGAGATGTTCCGGAAGAGATCGTGGTTGTGCCCGAAACCACCGAGGGCGTGAAGATCACGTTCTTCGGCAAGGTGAATGAATCGCTGGATATCACGCTGAAATTCATCCTTGCCTTTGGTCTGTGTTTCCAACTGCCTGTGCTGCTGACCTTGATGGGTAAGGCCGGACTTGTCAGCGCCGAAGGTTTGGGCAGTGTCCGAAAATACGCCATGGTGGGCATTCTGGTGCTGGCCGCCCTTGTGACACCGCCAGACGTGATCACTCAGATCATCCTGTTTGTCGTGGTCTATGGCCTCTATGAGGTGTCGATTTTCCTTGTCGCCCGAGTTGAGAGAAAGCGCGAGGCCGAGCTGCGCGCAGAAGGCTACTATGACGACGAAGAAGAGGCGGATGCCGATATCATCCACGAAGAAGACGGCAAATAAAGCTGCGATCAAGCTATGAACAGGCGCGCCCAGCCCGGCGCGCCTTTTTCATGCGCCGCTCTTGTCGCGCCGGGCGGAACATGGTTTGAGACCCTGCAGACACGACCGGAGGCCCCAATGGATACACAAGCCCTGAACCGTATCGCCGACGCGCTGGATCGCATGGCTCCGGCGCCTCTGGCCGCGCCCGATTTTGCCGCAGCTCCGGCTTTTGTCTGGCATGTCGAACCCGACCGTCTGGAACCGGTTAAGCAGGTCAATCGGGTCGATTTGGATCTCTTGGTGGGTATCAACCGGTCTCGCGATACACTATTGGACAATACACGCCGCTTTGCCGCTGGATTTAAGGCCAACAATGCGCTGCTCTGGGGCGCGCGCGGTATGGGCAAATCCAGCCTTGTCAAAGCGGTCCACGGCACCCTGCAGAACGAACATCCCGATCTGAAACTGGTTGAGCTGCAGCGCGAGGATATGGGCTCGGTCGCGCGTCTGCTGAACCATCTACGCGCCGCGCCGCATCGGTTCATCCTGTACTGTGATGACCTGTCCTTCAGCCACGATGATCAGCACTACAAATCGCTCAAGGCAGTGCTGGACGGTGGCATCGAAGGTCGCCCGGAAAATGTGGTGTTCTACGCCACCTCAAACCGCCGCCACCTGATGCCGCGGGATATGATCGAAAATGAACGTTCCAGCGCCATCAACCCGTCTGAGGCCGTAGAAGAGAAGGTCTCACTGTCGGACCGGTTCGGGCTATGGCTGGGTTTCCATCCTTGCGATCAGGACGAATACCTTGCCATGATCGACCGCTATTGTGCTGCTTACGGCGTCTCGGTCGACGCAGACACCCTGCGCGCCGAAGCGATCGAATGGCAGGCCACACGTGGCGCGCGCTCGGGCCGTGTGGCATGGCAATTCTTCGTCGATCTGGCCGGAAGAAACGGTGTTCACATCGCGTAATCCGCCGGCTTCATCTGGCTAAAAATACCTCCGCCGGAGGCATGGCCCAATGGGCCATTCCTATAACAGAGCCAGAATGCGCGCCGCTTCATCTGCGGTGCTGGTCAATGCCTCCCGATCCTCACCGGGATGAAACCGGGCACGCACGGCAGTTGGCATAGCAGCCGGTTCCATGATGCTTACACGCGGCCCGGTGCGCTCTGTTTCCAGCGCCCAGCTACGGGCCAGAGCCATCTGCGCCGCCTTGGTGGCACCGTAGATGCCATAGAATTTCTCGCCCGCCTTCGGATCATCGAAAAATACCGCATGGCCGGCCTCACCCAGCAAAGGCGCAACATAGGGGATCAGGACCGACGTGGCGGTTGCGTTGGTGTTGATGGCTTTGGTCCATTCCTTGGGGTCAATGAAATGGGTCGGCGTCAGGGCCGAAGTGTGAACCGCAGTATGCAGCCACAGGTCCACCTTGCCCCAGCGATCATGGATGCCACGACACAGTGTCGCCATCGCATTCGGATCGGCAATATCCATCGGAGCCAGGGTGGCTGAACCGCCCTTTACTTTGATGCGGTCGTCCAGTTCTTCCAACCCGCCGGTGGTGCGGGCGACAGCGACGATGTGGTACTCTGGTGCCAGCGCCTCGGCCAGGGCAGCGCCCAGCCCGCGAGAGGCCCCGGTGATGAGGGCGATTTTAGTCTGATCGGTCATGACTGCGGTTTGAACCCAAGCGCGCAGCGCGTCAAGACAGGATTAGCTGCCTGGGATCGCTATGCGCGTCGTCTGACCGCTTTGTCGCAGCATGATGCCCTCGGCATCAATGGCCACAATAGTACCTGAAGACACACGGCTGCCCAGCTTGACCTCTTTGACCCGGCCAGAAGACATCCGCATCAGCGCGCGCATATCGGCTTTTGGCCCAAACACCCCAAGCAGGGTGATAGAGTTTTTGCTAAGCGCGCCCTGTTGCGTGGCCGCGCTTGTGACGGTTTTGTTTGACATAGAGTGCGGTTGCGGCACGCGGCCCCAACCCCTTTTGATGAGTGGTTGGAGGCGGACTATCAAACGCAACAAGGGAACAAAAGGTCTGGTGAATTGTCCGTTCCGTCACTTTCAAAAGGCAATCGGTGAACCCATTGCGATTGCATTTCCTTCGCCAAAAAGTTGTGCGCGGAAACTAAGCGAATTTACACCGATGCAGGTCGGAAACCGCCCGGCTTGGACCGGGCAGAGAGCTACCGATTCGCCGGAAACTTATCCCGAAGCCAGCTTCGCCGCATTCCAGGATCCGCCGGGCACTTGCATGTCTTCACGTTTCTTACTAACGCGTGAGCTGCTTTCGAGCGTATCCAGATAGTCTTTGCTGACGCTTCCGGTGATGTATTTTCCGTCAAAACACGAACAGTCGAACGCTTCGATTTCTGGATTTCCTTCCTTGGCGGCCCAGATCAGATCGTCCAGATGCTGATAGATCAGGGCGTCTGCACCGAGCTCTTGCCGGATTTCCTCGACCTCTTTGCCATGGGCAATCAGCTCATGTTTGGTGGGCATGTCGATGCCATAGACATTGGGGTATTTCACCGGCGGTGAGGCGCTGGCAATGTAGACCTTCTTGGCTCCAGCCTCGCGGCACATTTGCACAATCTTCTTGATCGTGTTCCCGCGGACGATGGAATCGTCGATCAACAGAACATTGTGTCCGTCAAACTCCAGCGGAACCGCATTCAGTTTGCGGCGCACGGATTTCTGACGTTCGGCCTGACCGGGCATGATGAACGTTCGTCCGACATAGCGGTTCTTTACCAGACCTTCGCGATAGGGAATGCCGGTGATCTTGGCCGCCTCAAGCGCGACCGGGCGGGCGCTGTCTGGGACCGGGATGATCCGATCAATCTCAAGCCCTGATTCCTGGATCTGTTTGGCCAGCGTCTGCCCCATACGCATCTGCGTTTTATAGACAGAGACGCCGTCCAACAGAGAATCCGGACGCGCCAGATAGACATATTCAAAGATACAGGGTGTCAGCTTGCCTTCGACCGCCTGGAATTCGTGCATGTTGCCGTCCAGGTCGATCAGAATCGCTTCGCCAGGGCGTAGGTCGCGCATCTTGTTGAAGCCGTTGATGCCAAAGGCCACATCTTCCGAGGCAAACGCAAAGTCGTCGCCACCGTTTTCGGTTTCGCGGATGGCCACCGAGAGCGGGCGAATTCCGTGCGGGTCGCGGAAGGCCAGCATTCCGACACCTGCAATCAGGCAGATTACCGAATAGGCGCCCTGCACCCGTTCCATCGTCATCTTCACACCGGCAAAGATATTCCGAATGGGCTCGGCGTTGCCATTGACCTTGATTGCGTCAGCGACCTTGTCCGCCAGAACGTTCAGCAGAATTTCCGAATCTGACGTTGTGCGCAGGTGGCGGCTGTATTTTCCGGTGACTTTCTCACGCTGTGCGGCGGTGTTGGTGATATTGCCGTTATGAACCAGGTAGATGCCATACGGGGCATTCACGAAGAATGGCTGCGCCTCGGCCGCGCTGAGCGACCCGGCAGTCGGATAGCGCACATGGCCAATGCCGACCTTTCCAAGCAGGGTATCGGCGTCCTGAGCGTTAAACACGTCCTTGACCAGCCCGTTGGCTTTCTTTTCGCGGAAGAACTCTCCGGTATAAGTGACGATACCCGATGCATCCTGACCCCGGTGCTGCAGCATCAGAAGCCCGTCATAGATTTCCGCAAACACATCATGTGTTCTGCTTGCGATCCCCAAAATCCCACACATGTACGGGCTCCAAATTACTATGACGATTTAAGTTGTGGCGGTGTTCGGAACATCAGCATGGCGGTGTCTTTGCCTGATACTTCCCATAGATCTTGGGATGCAGACGCGCCCTGGTCGCAAGCGGCAGGCGCGAAAGAAAACAGATACAGCAAGATCGGCAGCTCCGATTCCATGTCAGTTCGGACTTCACATAAAGCCTTACGGAGGCTGTGTCATCAAAGGATCACATTTGCGATTTGACGCAGGTGGAATTTGCCACAATGGCCGAACAAAAGGTGACAGGTTTCGCAGCTTGTGCTGTCATAGAGGAAACAATCCGAAACAATAGTTTCTTCAAGCCAAGCGGATTTCAGACATGTGGCAAAACAATCAAGGTCAGAAAAAGCAAGAACCGGTAAAACGCCGGTGCCACCGATGCCGTGGAATGGGGCGCGCACCCTGTCAGATTTGCGGAGGCGCAGGTGAAGTGATCAAAAGTCGGGACATTTTTGGCAAGCCCGTCATGTCCCGTTGCGAAGGGTGCTTTGGGCTGAAAAACATCAGATGCACCGTTTGCGCCGGAGAAGGGTTTGTCTAAGTCGAATTGAAAAAGCCCGGCTTTGACCGGGCTTTTGCTTTATTCCGCTGCAGGTGCTTCAGGGGCGGCAGGTGCGTCGGATGGATCGGCGCTTTCACCACAGCTGGCTACCAGTTCTTCATATTGGGATGTTACCCACCCCAGCGCGGCTTCGGGGTTTTGCTCTTCGATTTTGTCGCTGAATTGTTCGAACACTTTGGCTGACCGGCTTTCGTCGACGATGGTGTAGGATTGGCCCGTCATGACTGTGTCATAGACGAAGAAGGCAATCGCCACCAAAAGGATGCCGCGCGCGATTCCAAAGAAAAACCCAAGTGCCTGATCCAAGCCGCCCAGTGCAGACCGTTGCACAAGAGATGAGAACAGTGGGGTAAATATACTAACCACGATCAGGGCAATGGCAAACACGCCAGCGAACCCGGTGATAACCGACAATTCACAACTGTCGCGCAGGAAATCTCCGACAACGGGGATTTCTTTGACCAGTGGAACGGCCTGTGGTGCGAAAATGAATGCCAAAACTGCCGCCGCAACCCATCCCGCGATCGCGAGAATTTCCCGCAACAGGCCACGGGAATAGGCCAGCAGACCCGATATAACGATGATCAGGGCAACTACCCCGTCAATTATTGTAAAACCTTCCATGGCCCTCGCCCGTAATTTTTTCTGCCCCTCAAGGCGTTACCTTAACCTGCTCCGAAGGTTTCGCCAACAAACCCTACCAAATCAGAGGGCCGGGTGAGTGTCAGACCTGCCACAGTACCGGTTTTCCCGCCTGCCGGAGCTATGGCGGATGTGAAACCAAGTTTTTGGGCTTCTTTCAACCTGTTTTCTGTCTGAGGGGCTGGTCTAAGTGCCCCGGACAACGAGATTTCTCCGAAAACGACGGTGTCCGTTGGCAGGGCTGTGTCCTCGCGCGCGCTGAGTAGCGCGGCAGCAACGGCAAGGTCCGCGGCTGGCTCGGTGATTTTAAGCCCGCCTGCGACGTTGAGATAGACATCAAGCCCGGCAAAGGGGATGCCACAACGGGCTTCGAGCACGGCAAGGATCATTGCCAGCCGTCCGCTGTCCCAGCCGACGACGGTTCGGCGAGGCTGAGAGTGGGGGGATGGGGCAACCAGCGCCTGAAGCTCGACCAGAACCGGCCGTGTCCCTTCGATACCAGCAAATACGGCCGATCCGGGGCTGGGCTTGCCGCGTTCAGATAGAAACAGGGCCGACGGGTTTGTGACTTGTGCCAGACCCTTGCCTGTCATCTCGAACACTCCAATCTCATCGGCTGGACCAAACCGGTTCTTGACCGCGCGCAGAATGCGGAACTGATGCCCGCGTTCGCCTTCGAAATAAAGAACGGTATCAACCATGTGTTCAACCACGCGGGGGCCAGCGATCTGACCATCTTTGGTGACATGGCCAACCATGATGATTGAAACTCCGTGTCGTTTCGCAAACGTGGTCAATTCATGTGCTGCGGCGCGGACTTGTGACACTGAACCCGGTGCGCTGTCGACGTTGTCGGCCCACATGGTTTGAATTGAGTCGATGATTGCGAGACCGGGTTTCTCGGCTTCCAGCGTGGTGAGGATGTTACGCAGGTTGGTTTCGGCGGCCAGTTGCACGGGCGCATCTTCAAGCCCTAACCGGCGCGCGCGCATCCTAACCTGCGCGCTGGCTTCCTCGCCCGAGACGTAAATGGTTTTCACACCTGCACGCGAGAACCGGGCCGCGGCCTGCAGCAAAAGGGTGGATTTGCCGATGCCCGGATCCCCACCTACCAGCAAGGCCGAGGCGGGGACGAGTCCGCCTCCCAACACGCGATCCAACTCCTCGACCCCGCAGAGCGTGCGGGGAGGGGGAGTTTCCTCGGTCGACAGGTCCGTGAGTGTGATAGACTGGCCGCGCTTACCACCGAGGGATTTTTTGGCCGGGCCAGCCGAAAGGGGTACGTCTTGCGTGATGGAATTCCATTCACCGCAGCCGTCACAGCGCCCGGACCACCGTGAATGAGTGGCACCGCAGGCCGAGCATGAAAAAGTTGTCTTTGCCATGGCGCCCTTGGTGCCCGAGGAATGGCGGTTCTTCAAGCCCTCGTGGGCCTTCATCTCCACCGGTAGCGCGCCATATCCTCAGGCCCGTTTGGGCCATCGTCCATGGCGGGCGCTGTCGCGCCTATTCGGCGGCGCGAGGTGGCGACATAGCTATGACGCTCGACGGCTTCGATGCACCGTCCTTGGGCTGCTGCAGTTGCGCCGACAATTCCGGCAACAGTTCGAAAAGTTCGTCGCGCAGGCGGGTTAGCTGAGAACGAGCGATGGATTCCTCGATTTCAACATCATGGGTCCACTGGCGCAGCTCGTGCTGAATGGTTTGCGCCTCTTCCAGCCGTTGCTGAAACAGTTCGATCTCTTCCTGGCGTTGCTGCAGGAATGTGCGGGCACGGGCGATGCGGGTATCCCCGTAAGTTTCGGCCAGTTCTTGGCTTATCTGGCTCATTTGCGCGGCCAACTCCAGAATCTCAGGTTCGAGCGATTGCAGGTTGGGATGTTGGCGCAGGAAGGCCATCCGCTCTTTGACCGCATCAAATTCGGACGACAGGATAAATGCCCCGCTGCGGTCCTGCGCATGGGCCAGCTGATAGGCATGGGCGATGTCGTGCATGTTCAGCGCAAATTTACGGTGCGCGTTTTCCAGCGCCATCATCCGGGCATTCGCAGGAAGGTAGAAGGCCAGCATCAGGATCAGAGCGGTCAGGCCAATCTGAACATAGATCCCGGCGTCGATGATGGTACCGCCTGCCAGTCCGGCTTGCATGGAGAGCCAGGGCAGTACGCCCATGGCGGATAGCATAGTGGTTGCGACGGCCAGAAAAGCCGCGGAACAAATCAGAAAAAATGTCAGTCGTAGAAATGCGTTTTGAAACTGCAACGTTAACGTGTGGAGGGCGGTCATGTTCGACGATCTCCTTCTCAAACCGATACATATCGGGCCGAAGCGGAGAAAGATGGAACATAGGTTTTGATCCGCTACGGACCGATCACTACAAGAAACTGGCTGCTCGAAATATTAAGATGATACTCAGATTAGTGTTTTCAATCAATTAGGTCTGATCATTTCGTGATCTGGATGTCATCTCGGTAATAATACCCAAGCCGATTGAGGCCAGAATACAGGCCGTAAACAGGTAAAGCCCCCAGGCGGTTTCGATGGTCGCGTAAGAGATGCCCTTGGCCAGCGTGATATAGAGCGCGATGAGGAAAATGTCGGCCATCGCCAGCTTGCCGAGGATGTTCAGCGCAGGTTGAACACGTGCATCCAGCAGGTCCCATTGGATCAGGGCGGTGCCGATGGTTTTCAGATAGGGCGCGAAAAGGGCAAAGACGGTGACGATCAGCGCGAGGAAGATATCGGACTTCCAAAGGGACTGGAGCCCGGTGATGACGCTGATTTCGCTGAGGCCGAAGATGGGCAGAAATCCCGCGCGCATCAGCGGAGCGAACCACGCGATGGGGTAGAGGATCAGCAGAGAGAGGGTGACGAGGCGGAGGGTCATTATAGATACTCTTCGGAACTTTTCGATGAGGTGAATATTTAACCTCAGTCTGTATTGTGCCTATACCGATATCCGAAACGCTATTGATACACATCACTTTGTTTACGAAAAAATTTATATGGCTGAACCTGTTATAAAAATTGTCGAAGGCCCGTCCCCAACCCAGAAGGGGGTTAGCGAGGCTATAACTGTTGGCCTCGCGGGGGTTCTTTCAGCGGGAAGTGTCGCTGCAGACATTATGCCATTTGATCGCGAACAGTTGTTTGGCGTAATGCATTTTCGCCTCCAGGAAGCGCTGCAGGCGCAACGCAGGGCGCGTTGGTTCGGTGGAAAAATTTACAATCGATTTTCAGGGCAAGATCCCAATTACGTTCTGTTTTCGGGAACTCATCTGGGTCAAACATTGGCGCTTGCCCGGATTCAGACGCCAGATTTTGTGGTCCCGCGTGGGAAATATTTGCTGCGGCTAGATTATGTAAAAGAAGCCTACGAGAACTTGAAACAAGAAAGGAAAGGTGCGCCTGTCTAACGCACCGCCTCTATCGGCCCCTCAGCACTACCGCTGATGAACTGTTCCACATAGGGGTCGCCCGAGGCGTCCATCTGCCCGACGGGGCCGGTCCATTGGATCACGCCTCCGTGCAGCATGGCGACGTTATCGGCAATCGCGCGGACCGAGCTCATGTCGTGGGTGATGGTCATCGCGGTGGCGCCCATTTCGGTAACGATCTCGCGGATCAGGTCGTTGATGACACCGGACATGATGGGATCAAGGCCGGTGGTGGGCTCATCGAAGAAAATGATCTCGGGCTCGGCGGCGATGGCGCGGGCCAGGCCCACGCGTTTTTGCATACCGCCCGACAGTTCGGCCGGGAAACGATCGGCCACATCCGCTTTCAGGCCCACGCGGCGCAGTTTCTCGACGGCGATCTCGCGCGCCTCGTCCACGGGACGTTTGAGCGAGCCGCGCAGCAGGCGGAAGGCGACGTTTTGCCAGACGGGCAGCGAGTCGAACAGCGCACCGCCCTGAAACAGCATTCCGAACCGGGCCAGAAAGGCATCGCGGTCGCCTTTGGTGGCGTCTTTACCGTCTACATAGACCGTGCCGCTATCGGGTTTGATCAGGCCAAGAACGCATTTCAGTGCCACCGATTTGCCGGTGCCCGATCCGCCGATGATGACCATCGAGGTGCCCTTGGGGATCTCGATATTGACGCCTTTGAGGACCTGATTGGACCCAAAGGCTTTATGTACATTCTCCATCCGGATCATATCGAGAAGAACACCCCTGTGAGAACGAAGTTTGCAGCCAGAATCATGATTGCGGCAGCCTCGACCGAAGATTTGGTCGCAGCGCCTACGCCCTGCGCGCCCCGGCCCGAGTTCATGCCGTAGTAACAGCCCATGGTCGCCGTGATCAGGCCAAAGGCCGCGCCCTTGGTAAGCGAAGAGACGATGTCATGAAATTCGAGGAAATTCATGGTGTTTTGCAGGTAGGCCGCGGCGTTGAAGCCCAGGCTTTGGGTCGCCACGATATATCCGCCCGCAATGCCGATCACATCGCCAACCGCAACCAGAATCGGCACTGTGATGACGGCGGCCAGCACCCGCGGCGCGGTGAGGTATTTCATCGGATGGGTGGACAAAGTTACCAGCGCGTCGATCTGCTCGGTCACTTTCATGGTCGCAATTTCCGCAGCGATGGACGATGTGACCCGCGCTGCAATCATCAGACCACCCAGAACAGGCCCAAGCTCGCGCACCATGCCAATCGCTACGATTTGTGGCACCACAGCTTCGGCATTGAAACGCGCACCACCTGCATAGATCTGAAGCGCCAATGCACCGCCGGTAAATATCGCCGTCAGGCCAACCACCGGCAGGGACATCCAACCGATATTCATAAGAGCGACCGCAAATTCGCGCGGATAATAGGGGGGGCGGAAAATATGTGAAATCGCGTCTACAAAGAACAGAGCGACCTTGCCGAAATTTGCAAGCAAAGACAGGGCTGTACGTCCCAACCCGCCCAGCATTGAAAGAGGGTTCATTCGATATAGCCCCGAGAGTAGCGCGCGCCTAGAGATGTCAGAATTTCATACCCGATGGTGCCGGCGGCCTCGGCCAGATCATCTACTGTCTGGTGGCCGTTGAGAATACGCAGGCGTTCCGGATCCTCGGGCAGATCCGTTACGTCGATGGTGATCAGATCCATTGAGATCCGGCCAACGACAGGGCAGGGCCTGTCCGCCACAAAGGCATCAATGCCGCCTCCGATAGCGCGGTGAAGCCCGTCCGCATACCCGGCCGCAACCGTGGCAATACGGGATTTGCGCCGCGCGACCCAGCTGTTGCCGTATCCCACGCTTTCGCCGGGCTCGACCTCGCGCACCTGAATGACCGGAAGGTCGACGGTGACGACGGGTTTCGCATCGGCAAAGGGTTGTCCGCCATACATCCCGATACCGGGACGGCAAAGGTCGAAGTGATAATCGCTGCCCAGAAGGATACCGCCGGTGGCCGCAAGCGATCTGGGGGCCGCACTTCCATCGGTCAATTCGTGGAACACCCGCAGTTGGTGGCGATTCATCGGGTTGTCAGGTTCATCCGCACAGGCGAGATGCGACATCACCAGCGACGGATTAAGCGGCTCGATCTCTGTGCGCAACGCGGCCCAGTCCGCAGGCTCAATCCCCAAGCGATTCATGCCGGTATCCAACTGGATTCCAAAGGCGTGTTCAGGCAAGGCTTGACGATGGCGGCGGAACTGTTCGGACGAATTCAGCAATGGCGTCAAATTGTGTTGGAGCAGTAGGTCGCTGTCGCCTTCCATATGCCCGGAAAAAACACTTATCGTTGCGTTGGGCCCGACAGCCTCGCGCACGGCGGCACCTTCTTCGGCAGCCGCGACAAAGAAATTTCTGACACCTTCTTCAGCAAGTGCGGCAGAGACAGGACCAGCGCCCAGGCCATAGGCGTCGGCCTTGACCACGGCACCCGTTTCACAGGACGTCTTTGCATCAAGCGCCTGCCAGTTGCTGGCCAGTGTATAAAGATTGATCGTTAAGCGTGCAGTACTCATGCGTCTGTTCATGACATTGGATCGCGTCAGGTCAAGGGGGGTCGCAGCGATAATTGACCTGTACGTTGCGCATAACGGCACCTTGAGGCCGGGAAGCGGGTTGAAACAGCGTAAATCTGCGTATTGAACATCTGAGGGCGCCAAATCACTATTGTGCGCACATCGTGGTCAACCATGATCGGGTCAAGGTGATCGTTCACTAATACCCAAGGGGGCCTGTTGGGATGAAAACATGATTGAACTCTCGTTTGGGTACAAAAACCAGAGCAGTAGGTTGCCTGATTTCTTTTATGATGTGTTCTCTGCTTCAGAGGGGGGCGAGGAAGGACGGGCCATTCAATCTTTGATCAGGGAATTGCTGAAAACCGAGCCCGATCAGGATCTGCAGGGATGTGTTGCAACTGATGGGGGCGATCTTCTGGGATGTATCATGTTCTCACGCCTGACCTTTGATCAGGATCCGCGACGGGTGTTTCTGATGTCGCCCGTGGCCGTGCGGACGGATCGGCAACGGGGTGGGATCGGGCAGAAGCTGATCACCTTTGGTCTGGACCAACTGCGGGCCCAAGGCGTCGATTTTGCAATAACCTACGGAGATCCGTCGTATTACGGCAAAACCGGTTTCCTGCCCATTTCTGAGGCATTCGCGCAGCCGCCAATGCCGCTTAGCCAGCCGATCGGATGGCTAGGGCAATCTCTGTCCGGTTCACAGGCTGATCCAATGGTGGGGCCGTCACGCTGTGTCAGTGCATTTGACCGGCCCGACCTTTGGTGACGGTCAGTAGCCTTCGATCTGACCGTCCTGCTGCCAGGGTTTGACGAGGTTCCCGAAGCGGGTGAACTGTGCTTCGAAGGACAGCTCGACCGTACCGATGGGGCCGTGGCGCTGTTTGCCAACGATAACTTCGGCCTTGGCGTGCAGGCGTTCCATGGCCTGCTTCCACTCTTCCATCTTCTCCAACTCATGATCGCCGGGCTTTTCCCGTTCTTTGTAGTATTCCTCGCGGAACACGAACATCACCACGTCGGCATCCTGTTCGATCGAGCCTGATTCCCGCAGGTCGGACAGTTGAGGGCGCTTGTCGTCTCGGTTTTCAACCTGCCGGGATAGCTGAGACAATGCGATGACCGGGATGTTGAGTTCCTTGGCAATGGCTTTCATACCCATCGAAATCTCAGCAATTTCGTTGACGCGGTTTTCGGCCATGCCGCGGCACAACTGCAGATAGTCGATCACCAGCAGGTCCAATCCATGGGTCCGCTTCAACCGCCGTGCACGCGCGGCGAGCTGTGAAATCGGTAGTGCCGGGGTGTCGTCAATGAACAGCGGGCAGGCTTCCAACTCCTTGGCTGCATCAACAAAGCGGCGAAACTCACCCTCGGTCATGTCACCCTGGCGGATCTTGTGGCTCGAGATTTCCGAGGCTTCGGCCAGAACCCGGCCCGCCAACTGCTCGGCGCTCATTTCCAAGGAAAAGAACCCGACCACACCGCCGTCAATCGCACCTTCGGTGCCGTCGGGTTTCAGCCCGCGCTTGTACGCTTTGGCCACGTTGAACGCCACGTTTGTCGCCAATGAGGTTTTCCCCATCGACGGACGCCCGGCCAGAATGATCAGGTCGGACGGGTGCAAGCCACCCAACTGCTTGTCCAAATCGGTCAGACCGGTGGAAATCCCGGCCATTCCACCACCGCGCTGATAGGCCTCGTTGGTGACGTTGACAGCCTCGGTGACCGCCTTGAGGAAGGATTGAAACCCCTGTTCGGTCTGGCCTTGTTCAGACAGCTGATACAACTGCTGTTCAGCCTCGACGATCTGTTCCTTGGGCTCGCTCGCCACATCGACCCGCGCCGCCTTGTCCGAGATATCGCGGCCAAGCCGGATCAACTCGCGCCGGATGGCAAGATCATAGATCATCTGGGCATAGTCATGCACAGCAAAGGCACTGATTGAGGCCCCGGCCAGCTTGACCAGATAGGCCGGACCGCCCAGTTCCTTCAGGCCTTCATCCTCGGCCATGAAAGATTTCAGCGTGACGGGCGAAGCCAGCGCGTTCTTGGCGATACGGGTCGCGGCGACCTCGTAAATACGCGCATGGACCGGATCATAGAAATGCTCGGCCCCGATGATCGAGGCGACCCGGTCATACAGATCATTATTGGTCAGGATCGCACCCAGAAGCTGTTGTTCAGCCTCAATAGAATGCGGCATTGTATCGGCGTTTTGGATCTGTGCCGCTGCCTGCTCGATGCTGCTTATCTCGTTCATTTTGTCCCCGCTGCCCGTCCCGAGGTTCTATACGCGAAACGCCATTGCAAGCTATCTGGAAATACCTGTGGCTAACTGGGGGTAAGGCCTAGGGATAACTTTCCAGACAGTTTGGACGCTGTGGTGTGCTTGGCCTATTATGTAGGAAAGCGGAAAAAAGTCACCAGATATCGTATATGCTCAGCCGATTCTTTGGCGCTTATCCCCAATCCATCCACAACAGGTTTAGGAAGGTTTATTGGCCTCTTGCCAGCCGCGCGGGTCGTTCAGGAAGGCTTCGACACCGTCAAGTGTTTCCGTATCAAAGGCTTTCTGTGCTTTGGCCTCGGCCAGAACATCCCACCAGGTGCACAGCGAATGCAGTTTCACCCCATGATCGCCCAGAGTTTTCTCGGTTTCCGGAAAGATGCCATAATAGAAGATCACCGCCGTATGCCCGCAGGTCGCGCCGGTTTCGCGGATCGCATCAACGAAGGACAGTTTGGATCCGCCATCGGTGGTCAGATCCTCAACCAGCAACACACGCTCACCCTCGTTCATCGCGCCTTCGATCCGGGCGTTGCGGCCATAGCCTTTGGGCTTTTTACGCACATATGTCATCGGCAGGGCCATGCGTTCAGCGACCATCGCGGCAAAGGGAATGCCCGCAGTTTCGCCGCCAGCGATATTGTCGAACGCCTCAAAACCCGCATCCCGCATCACTGTGACGGTCAGGAAATTCATCAGGGTCGACCGGATTCGCGGGTAAGAGATCAGCTTGCGACAATCGATATAGGTCGGGCTGGGCAGTCCGCTGGCCAATGTGAATGGCTCGCGCGAATTGAAGTGAACGGCCTTGATCTCCAGTAGCATCCGCGCGGTCAGACGGGCGATTTCGGTGCTGTCGGGAAAGGAACTGGGGATCATGGCGGGACCTCTGAGCTGAAAAACCTTCGGGGCTGATAGCCTGCTGCCGCCGTCAGAGTCGAGAGGGCAGGCAAAAGAAAAGCGGGCCCGAATGGGGCCCGCTGTCAGCTTGCACAAAGTGATGCGCTTAGCTGCTCATGTCATAGGCGCGTTCGCCGTGGACCGACAGGTCAAGGCCGTTGGTCTCGGTCTCGGCATCCACACGCAGCGGCGTGATGGCTGAGACCAGCTTGATCAACACAAAGGTCACCACCGCGGTAAAGATACCCACGATTGCCAGACCGCCCAGCTGTGCGGTCCAGGTACCCATGCCGAACAGGGCGATCATGATTGTGCCAAAGATGCCGCCAACGCCATGCACCGCAAACACGTCCAGCGTGTCGTCGATTTTCAAAATGTTGCGCATGACATAGACCGCTTCCTGACACAGGATACCTGCGACGCCGCCGATGATCAGCGCCTGAACCGGGCCGACGAAACCCGAAGCTGGGGTAATCGAGGCGAGACCGGCGATGGTTCCGGTCACAAGACCCACCATCGAGGCTTTGCCAAAGCGAACTTTCTCCCACAAGGCCCAGGTCAGGGATGCAGTGGCCGCCGAAAGATGCGTCACGGTCATCGCCATCGCCGCACCACCATCTGCCGCCAGTTGCGAGCCGCCGTTGAACCCAAACCAGCCGACCCACAGCATTGCGGCGCCGATCATGACATAGCCAGGATTATGCGGAGGCGTCGTGCGGTTGCGGCGCGGGCCGAGTGCAACGGCAATGATCAAAGCGGCCAGACCTGCCGTTTCATGCACCACAATGCCTCCGGCAAAGTCGCGCACACCAATCTCGCCAAAAATGCCGCCATCGCTGAGTATCCCGCCGCCCCAGATCCAATGCACCACCGGCGCATAACACAGCAGCATCCACAGGGCCGAGAAGGTCAGAACAAAGCCAAAGCCGACCCGTTCGACATAAGCACCGACGATCAGGGCGGGGGTGATAATGGCAAAGGTCATCTGGAAGGCAAAGAACAGAATTTCGGGCAGGGTGCCGGCCAGGCTGTCGGCATCAACACCATTCAGAAAGGCCTTGTCCAACCCGCCCCAAATCCCGCTTTCACCGGGGCCAAAGGCGATGGAATATCCTGCGACCAGCCAGAGAATGCTCATCAAGCAGGCGATGCTAAAGCAGTGCATGAACACGCTCAGCACGTTGCGAGCGCGTACAAGGCCGCCATAGAAGAGGGCCAGGCCCGGAAGTGTCATGAACAGGACCAGTGCAGTTGCTACTATGATCCAGGCGGTATCGGCTCCATTCATCAGCCACTCTCCTTTACAGAATGCGTGGCGGGGCTTGAAGCGGATTGCGACTGGGGAAAAAAGAGGCAGAGCCCAAATAAGCAGCCTATTTCAGGGGCCTTTTTTGAAGAGTTGATTAATTGGGCGCCAAATTGTCGAACATGCCCGATTATTGGGCAGTGCTGAAAAGTGCCTTTGACAGCAATGCCAGCGCGTGATCCCGCGCGGCTCGACGCACCCGATCGCGGCCCAATGCGCCGAATTCGACGGTTTCTGTCATGGATGGTATGCCGTCACCGGCCACACCAAAACATACCCGGCCTTCGGGTTTAAACTCGGATCCGCCCGGGCCTGCAATGCCGGTAACCGACACTGCCAGTTGCGCCTGTGAATTCCGCAAGGCACCCTCGGCCATTTCGCGCGCGACCTGTTCAGAAACCGCGCCATAGGCATCCAATGATTCCTTGCGGACACCCAACATTTGCTGTTTGGCAGTATTTGTGTAGGTCACAAAACCGCGCTCAACGACCGCAGAGCTGCCGGGGATGTCGGTCAGAGCCGCAGCGACCATCCCGCCAGTGCAGCTTTCGGCGGTGGTGATCATCACCCCTTTCGCTTTGGCGCTTTCTAGCAGGTCGGAAACGGTCACAACCCCAGAACTCCGTGGCTGAACCCGGCGGCCAACATGATGCCTATGGCCGCGAATACCCCGGCAATCACATCGTCTAGCATAACGCCCATGGGATCGCCGCGCCGGTCAGCCCAACCCACGGGGCCGGGTTTCAGGATGTCGAACAGGCGGAACAGTACAAACCCAGTTACCCAACCTGGCCACAGCGCTGTAATGTCGATCCCGTGCGCCCAACTGGGATAGGATATCGCCCAAAGTGCGAGGAACTGACCTGCGACCTCGTCAATCACAATCTCGGAAGGGTCGTGGTCTTCTTGCCCGGCGGTCATCACCCGCGTGGCCCACAGACCGCCGAAAAACACCGCGACTGTCGCGACCGCCAGTAAGGGGAAGCCGCCCAGAGTATGCAGAACCCATACCAAGGGCAGGGCAACCAAAGACCCCCAGGTGCCGGGGGCGGGTCGCAGATATCCGACGCCACAAACAGTGCCAATCAGTTGTGCAACGGTCATGATTTCACCAAACAAGCTGTTGCAATAGAAGCAATTCCTTCACCACGCCCGGTAAAACCCAAACGCTCGGAGGTTGTGGCCTTGACCGAAATCTGATCCTGGCGCAATTCCATGATCTTCGCCATCTCTGCCCGCATGGCCGCGGCGTGAGGCCCGACCTTGGGGTATTCGCAGACCAGCGTGCAGTCGACATTCGAGATACGATATCCCATCTGCCCGGCCAACTCGACCGCGTGGCGCAGGAAAATTTCGCTTGCCGCGCCTTTCCATTGGGGATCTGAGGGCGGAAAGTGCTGTCCGATATCCCCTTGTGCCAATGCTCCGTAAATCGCATCGGTGACTGCGTGCATACCGACATCCGCATCAGAATGGCCTTGAAGCGATCGGTTATGCGGAACTTTGATACCGCACAGGATTACGTGATCCCCGTCACCAAAACGATGCACGTCGTAGCCGTTCCCCAGCCTTACATCCATATCCGTTCCCAATATGCGTTCCGCCCTGGCAAAATCCTCGGGTCGGGTGATTTTCAGGTTGTCCGTATCGCCCGGCACGATGCAGACGTCCAGCCCGGCGGCGCGCGCGACTTCCACGTCATCCGCGGAACCTCCGGGATGCGCGGTGTGAGCAGCGACGATTGCGTCATAGTGAAAGCCCTGCGGGGTTTGCGCTGCATGCAACCCGGATCGATCCTGAGTGCCTGTGACCATAGTGTCGCTTGCTGTCCACAAGGCGTCCGTCACCGCAAGGCCAGGTGCGGCACCAGGGAAATTGTCCAGAGCGGCCAGAACGGCATCGATGATCTCGTTGCTGACACAAGGACGTGCGACATCGTGGATCAAGACGCGGGTCACATTCATCCCGTTCAACGCCGACAACCCGCTGCGCACCGATCCTGCTCTGTCTGACCCGCCTTCCGCGAGGATCAGTTCGGTGCTTTCAAATTCTTCCCAGGCGGGGGCATCCTCTTTCGACAGCACAAGGACGATGTGATCGACTTGCCCGCGGAATCGGTCGATGGTCCAGTCGGCCACCCGACGACCTGCCAGATGGCGCCACTGTTTTGGTGTGCCGCCTCCGGCGCGTTGACCGCGTCCTGCGGCGACAATGATAGCTGCGGTCGTCATGTGTCGTGCTCTCCGACGAGTTAAGGGCAATGTTTAGGGTGCGGTGAAAGCAGAGGCAATCACTCGGTTTCATCTGCTTAAAAAATAGGCAAACGATGATTTTGCATGCTTGTTCATGGCGGTTTTGTTGTTCATATGCACTCAATTCGATATCAAAGCTGCAACTGCTCAAGGATTAAGCACGTTGACTCTGCGACTTGCCGACAAAGATTTGAACCCGCCCGTACTACTGGCGCCCATGGCTGGAATCACTGATCGTCCGTTTCGCGATCTGGTGATGCGCTTTGGGGCCGGGATGGTCGTCAGTGAGATGGTGGCCAGCCAGGAAATGGTGCAGGCCAAACCCGGTGTGCGCGAACGGGCCGAGCTGTCTGCGGATGTGGAAAACACTGCTGTCCAGCTTGCCGGACGCGAGGCGTATTGGATGGCCGAGGCGGCCCGCCAGGTCGCTGATCGGGGTGCGCGCGTGATTGATATCAATATGGGCTGCCCGGCCAAGAAGGTGACAAATGGATATTCGGGCTCGGCCCTACTGAAGACACCTGACCACGCGCTGACATTGATCGACGCCGTTGTCAGCGCCGTGGACGTGCCCGTGACGCTGAAAACCCGGTTGGGATGGGATGACAAATTGCTGAACGCGCCCAATGTGGCAAGGCGGGCGCAGGATGCTGGGATACGAATGGTCACGATCCATGGCCGCACACGTTGCCAGTTCTACAAAGGGCATGCCGATTGGAGCGCAATCCGGGCGGTCAAAGAAGCGGTCTCGATTCCGGTGATTGCGAATGGTGACATTGTTGATTCTGGCGCTGCACGCATAGCGCTGGATCAGTCCGCCGCCGATGGGGTCATGGTTGGGCGTGGGGCGCAGGGTAAACCGTGGCTACTGGCGCAGATGGGGCATGAGCTATACGGGGCAGAGGCGCCATTCATTCCCGCTGGTAGTGATCTGATCGACATGGTTCGTGCCCATTATCAGGCCATGCTGGGGTTTTATGGTTTGGATCTGGGCCTGCGCGTCGCTCGCAAGCATCTCGGCTGGTATATGGATGAGGCTGGAACACCGGCCCCGTTGCGCCGGGCGGTGCTGACTTCGCGCAACACGGACGAGGTGATGCACCTGTTGAGTGCTGCACTTGGCAGTGATGCAGAGGTGGCGGCATGACCTCGGATCACAGCATCTGGACCTCGCTACCGGTTCCTGCCTTTGTCATAGATGCAGGTGACCGGATCGCAGACATAAACTCCGCCGGTGAAGGGTTCCTGAACGCCTCGCGCAAATCCGTGATCGGGCATCCCGTCTGGGATCAGATTGCCGTGGACGCTCCATTAGAAGAAGCGTTTCTGAGAGCGCGTCAGCAAGGTACGCCACTATTTGTGAACGATGTGGATGTAGGGTCAGGCAACCGCGCGCCGTTGCAATGTGCGCTTCAGATCGCGCCGCTTGTCGGGCATCCGGGGTCAATGATCATGATCATCACACCGCGTGAACTTGCTGGGCGTATGACCCGTGGAAACACGGTGAAGTCTGCTGCGCAATCGGCGATCGGCATGGCCGAGATGCTTGCGCATGAAATTAAGAACCCTTTGGCAGGAATTACCGGCGCGGCGCAGCTTCTCAGCATGAATATCTCGCAGCAAGACCTTGAATTAACAGATCTTATTGTCGAAGAGAGTCGCCGTATCGTAAAACTGTTGGAGCAGGTTGAACAATTCGGAAATCTCTCTGAGCCCGATTTCAAACCGGTCAACATACATGACGTGCTGGATCGGGCACGGCGGTCGGCCCTGTTGGGTTTCGGTGCCCATATGACGATCATCGAGGATTACGACCCGTCGTTGCCACTTGCTTATGGCGACCCGGATCAGTTTCTGCAGGTCATCTTGAATTTGTTAAAGAATGCCTCGGAAGCCGCTGACCCTAAAGGGGGAACCATACGTTTAAGGACGTATTTTGAACATTCTTTCCGCCTGCGACGCAGCGACGGGTCAGGTCATTCTCTGCCACTGCAAATCGAAGTGACCGATGACGGCCCCGGTCTGCCGGAGAAGATTCGGGGCGAGATATTCGACCCGTTTGTGTCGGGCAAGGAAAACGGCACCGGCCTGGGGCTGGCGCTGGTCAGCAAGATCATTTCGGACCACGACGGCTGGATTTCGGCCGAGTCGGTTCCGGGACGAACGGAATTTCGCATCTCTCTGAGGCGCGCGCCGCGTGACGCGAAATAGTCAATAAATCGCCGGAAAGAGCAAGAATAAGGAAAGCACCTGATGGATGGAACAGTACTGGTTGCAGATGACGACCGCACAATTCGGACCGTTCTGACACAGGCCCTGACACGCGCTGGGTGTAAGGTGCATGCAACCTCGTCGTTGACCACTTTGATGCGTTGGGTGGCCGAGGGCAAAGGCGACGTGGTCATATCCGATGTAGTTATGCCGGATGGCAATGGGCTCGAGATGTTGCCAAAAATCGCACAGGACCGACCGGGATTACCGGTCATCGTGATTTCGGCGCAAAACACGATCATGACGGCCATCCAGGCAGCCGAGGCGGAAGCTTATGACTATCTGCCGAAACCCTTCGACCTGCCGGATTTGATGAAGCGTACCGCGCGCGCGCTGGAACAGAAACAGCGCACGCCGTCAGATGCCGGTAACACGTCCCAAGAGCGTCCGGAAGAGCTGCCTCTGGTGGGGCGGACACCAGTGATGCAGGCGCTGTATCGCTTGGTGGCGCGGGTGATGAATACCGATCTGTCGGTCATGATTTCGGGCGAGAGTGGAACGGGCAAGTCGTTGATCGCCAAAGCGATACATGATTTTTCCGATCGCAGGACGCTGCCATTTGTAACGGCCACTGCCGCCGACCTGCGGGATCTTGAAGGCCCGGCGCGCGTCATGGCACGGGTGCGGGGCGGTACGCTGCTTATCGACGAGATCGCGGATATTGATGACGAATTACAGGCGCGTCTCGTTCGGATGATGGACACTCCAGGCGATCATGTTCCTCGGTTCATGGCTACGAGCCAATCGGACTTGACCGAAGCCATGGAGAACGGGCGCGTCCGGCAAGACCTGTATTATCGCCTTTGCGGTGCGACAGTGCATGTCCCGGCCCTTCGCGAAAGGGTTGATGATATCACCTTGCTTGCGGATCATTTCCTGGCGCGTGAAGAACGCGAACATGGCGCGAAACGCTGGTTCAGTCCGGATGCGGTCGAGCTGGTACGGCGCTATTCCTGGCCCGGAAATGTACGGCAGCTTGAAAATGCGGTCCGTCGATTGAGCCTGACCAGCCGCGCCGATGAAATCTCCAAAACCGAGGTCGAGTCGGTGCTGGGCAGCCAACCCGAAGCCGAGCCGGTGCTGGGCAATGGAGAACGCGAAAAGCTCTCGGCTTCGGTCGAACGCCACCTGCGCCGCTATTTCGATCTACATGGGAATATGTTGCCACCTCCGGGTCTGTATCAGCGTATTTTGCGTGAGGTTGAGGCGCCTTTGATTGAACTGGCCCTGGATGCGACCGGGGGAAATCAGGCAAAATGTGCTGATCTTCTAGGGATTAACCGGAATACGCTGCGCAAAAAGATAACAGAGCTCGATATTCAGGTGACACGGCGGCGCAAACTGATGTAATATCGCCACACAAAGCGTGGCATCCGGGTTTCGACCGGGCAACGACCACGACATATGGCGGTAAGTCGCGCAAGCGGCACATCAGGATGAGGGCAGACGGTGGCAACCCGAGCACAGAGCGGGCTGATTTTATCAGTCAATCGGTGGCGAAAATCCCGAAGGCTGCGCAATTTTGGAACTTTGGGTCTGGTTTTGCTGGGCCCGGTGCTAGCTTTGACCACTTATCTGGTCATTGGTCCATTCGATCTGGGGGCAACCGCGCCCTCACTGCGCCTGATCCTGCTTGCGGATCTGGTCTATGTTCTCGTGGTTGCGGCGCTGGTTCTGGGTCAGGTAGGCAACCTGATCGCAGCACGCCGGGCCAAATCCGCGGGGTCCCGTTTGCACCTGCGACTGATCGGAGCCTTCACGCTGTTGGCTCTGGTGCCGACTGTCACGGTTGCAATCTTTGCCGGTCTGACGGTGAATATTGGTCTTGAGGGCTGGTTTTCCGACCGCGTAAGGCAGGTTGTCGGATCCTCGCTTACTGCTGCGGAAGCTTATGAACAGGAACACCGAGAGGGCCTGACTCAGGACGCCGTCGTATTGGCGCTTTTTCTGGACAATGCCCGGACGCGTGATTTCTATATTTCCGATGCTGAACTGCGAGAGGTTCTGGCGCAAGGGCAGGCGCAAATCCAGCGCGGTCTGCGTGAGGCCTATGTCATTGATGGAAATGGTGAAATCCGATCCCGGGGGGATCGCTCTTATCTGTTCAACTTCGAAAAGCCGACCTCTGAACAGATGGCCCAGGCGACTGAGAATGAATTGCTGATCATTGCCGATTGGCAAAACAGTGAATTCAGGGCGCTTGTGCCTTTGAAGGCTTATCTTGATCGGTATCTCTATGTCAGCCGGGAAGTGGACGGGCAGTTGCTGACGCTGCTGGACGATACCAAGGAAACAGTTCAGTTCTATCAACAGCTTGAAAGTGAACGCGGACGGGTATTGTTCGAATTCGGCCTGCTTTATCTGGGTTTTGCCGTGATCCTGATCCTGGCTGCAGTGTCGCTGGGAATGTGGTTCGCCGAGCGTCTCTCGCGCCCGGTTGGACGCTTGACCACCGCTGCGCAACGTGTCGGGGCAGGCGATCTGGGCGTTCAGGTTATCGAAGAAGCCACCGATGACGAAATTGCGATGCTGGGCCGTTATTTCAATCAGATGACCCGACAGTTGAAAGGGCAGCGCGATACCCTTTTGGAGAACACACGGCAGATCGAACGCCGGCGTCGGCTGTTCGATTCGGTTTTGACCTCGGTCACATCTGGTGTTGTTGGTGTCGACCCTGATGGTTGCGTGACGTTTGTGAATCGATCCGCCGAACGCCTGTTGGATTGGTCCCGTGGAGAGGAACATCTTGCCATTGGAATTGCGGTGCCCGAATTCATGCCTTTGTTCGAAAGTCTCAAGGACAGCGGGCAAGAGGCTGTGCAGGGTGAAATCAAGGTCACGCGAAAAGGCCATTTGGAAAACCTGTTGGTCCGCATGGCGATCCGCCGCGGCGAAGATGGCGGGCTTGAAGGATATGTGGTTGCCTTTGACGACGTGACCGATCTGGTCAGTGCACAGCGAATGGCAGCCTGGGGTGATGTGGCGCGCCGCATCGCACATGAGATCAAGAACCCCTTGACCCCGATCCAACTGAGCGCCGAGCGGATCAAACGAAAGTTTTCGTCCAAACTGGATGAGGATGATTGCGATATCCTTGTATCCATGACTGATGTGATCGTTCGCCAGACGAATGACCTGCGGCGGATCGTGGATGAATTTTCAAAGTTTGCGCGCATGCCGGAACCGGATCGGCACGAAGAGAATCTGGTAGGGTTGGTGCGCGAGGCTGTTCTTTTGCAGCAAGCCGGTCAGCCGGATGTCGAAATCGAAGCGATGCTTCCAGATCAGCCGATTTCAGGTGATGTAGACGCAACAATGCTGAATCAGGCGCTGACCAACCTGATCAAGAATGCAGGCGAAGCGATTGAAACGCTGAAACAAAAAGGGGCACCCGAGAACCTCAAGCCTCAGATCAAGGTTACTGTGATCGGCGACGATGCGGGCACGGTAATCACCATTGCCGACAACGGTATCGGCTTGCCCGAAGATCGTGCGCGGCTGTTTGAGCCTTACGTGACCACACGCGACGAGGGCACCGGGTTGGGGCTGCCGATCGTCAAAAAGATTATCGAAGAACATGGCGGGGTGCTGACACTTGAGGATGCCCCCGTATTTGACGGACAGGACCATTTTGGCGCAATGGCCGTGATCCGTTTGCCCGGGAGCAATATTTCCTCAAATTCAGCGCCGAAAAAGCAGGCAATTGATACAAACAAACTGAAAGCAGGCCAAAGATGAGCGACATTCTGATTGTAGATGACGAGCGTGATATTCGCGAGCTTGTGTCCGATATTCTCGAGGACGAAGGCTATTCCACCCGGCTGGCTGGCAACTCGGACGAGTGTATGGCAGCCATCAATTCCGAACCCCCGGGGCTTTTGATCCTGGATATCTGGCTGAAAGACAGCCGGATGGACGGGATTGATATTCTGAAGACTGTAAAGCGCGACAACCCAGACATACCGGTGGTGATCATTTCGGGCCACGGGAATATCGAAATCGCTGTCGCTGCGATCAAGCAGGGGGCGTATGATTTTATCGAAAAGCCCTTTAACATCGACCAGCTGATGGTTGTGATCCGCCGCGCGATGGAAACCTCGCGCCTGCGCCGCGAAAACGCCTCGCTAAAGCGGAAAGAGGTCACAAGCTCGGATATGATCGGCAAATCGGCCTCGTTCCGGGCAATGCAGAGCCAACTGGACAAGGTAACTAAGTCCAACGGGCGCGTGATGCTGACAGGCCCTGCCGGTTCAGGCAAGGAAATCGCCGCGCGCTATATCCATGCAGAATCGAACCGGGCAAATGCGCCCTTCGTGACCGTGAACTGCGCCGGGATCGAACCGGAGCGCGTTGAAGAGGTTCTGTTCGGCCGAGAAACCACCGAACGCGGGGTTGAGGCAGGCCTGTTGGAAGAGGCCCATGGTGGCGTTGTCTACTTTGATGAAGTGGCAGATATGCCCATGGGAACCCAGTCAAAAATCCTGCGGGTTCTGGTTGATCAACAGTTTCAACGGGTTGGAGGTACCGACAAGGTTCGGGTCGACCTGCGGGTGATCTCTTCGACCAATCGTGACCTTGATGCAGAAATCGCCGCTGATCGTTTTCGGGAAGAGCTTTACCATCGTCTGAATGTTGTGCCTATTTCGGTGCCTTCGCTAGAAGATCGGCGCGAGGATATTCCGGTTCTTGCCGAGTTTTTTATTGAAATGTGCAATGAATCCCAGGGCCTGCCGGTGCGCGAGATTTCAGACGAAGCTGTCGCGTTGCTGCAGACCATGACCTGGCCGGGCAATGTGCGTCAGCTTAAGAACCTGATCGAACGGGTGCTCATTCTGGGTGACGGTACGGGCCCGATCGAAGCGCGTGAGCTGCCAAACGAAGAAGAAAAAGCCGATGAATCAGGTCGCGTCGTTCTGTCCGGGGCATTGGCGACCTTGCCGTTGCGCGAAGCTCGCGAGGCGTTCGAGCGTGAATATCTGCTGACCCAGATCAACCGGTTCGGGGGCAATATCAGCCGCACCGCCAGCTTTGTCGGCATGGAACGCAGCGCGCTTCATCGTAAGTTGAAATCTCTGGGCGTAGTGACCTCGAACAAATCGGGGGCGCGGATCGCGCAACTGGACGAGGCTGAACCGGCGGAGTGATCCGCCGGCCTTTACCCTGCCTGACCTGGGGTAATGATCTGAAACGTTCCGTTGTCGAATTTGACGAAACATGAATCTGTGCTGAGCGGTGGCAGCTGTGTTGTTGGGACCGCAGCAACACGCGACTTTACGCCCTGCTTGCAAGGCGGAAGGCTGACCGGGCGATAGCCTTTCTGCGCCATGCATTGTGCTTCCAGCTTGTTGCGCAGCCCTTTGTTCACATCGACCGTATAGATCTGACCGGGCTGCCACCAGCCTCCGGTGCGATGACACCTTCCCCGACCATCGCAGTAGGTGCGACCTGGCCAATAGGTTGGTGCCCCTTGTCGCACCTGATTGGCCACGGGGGCGTCTTTGAGGGACTGAACCTGACATCCAGTCGTTTCAGACTGCATTTGCGAAACTGTCTCGCCCTCTTGATAATACAGGGAAAGCGGCCCACACGCAGTTAGCAACAGAGTCAAAGAAATCGTGAGAGCTATTGTTTTCATACGCTTACCTTGCCTCAGCTTTGCTTGTGTTACAAACTAATTGACCGTCTGGGGGGCATCTGTCATTCAAAGATTTCAGGCAGAAGGGCCAATAGCATGAAGGTCATCATTTGCGGTGCGGGTCAGGTTGGCTGGCAGATTGCACGGCATCTTTCAGGCGAGTTGAACGACGTTACTGTGGTTGACAACAATCCTGATCTGGTGCGACGGGCGACCGAAACCTTGGATGTTCAGGGGATTGCGGGATTTGCAAGCTATCCGGATGTTCTGAACCGAGCGGGCGCGCGCGATGCGGATATGATTATTGCTGCCACCCATTCGGACGAGGTGAACATGGTCACCTGTCAGATGGCACATTCGGTTTTCTCCATTCAGCGCAAAATCGCCCGGCTTCGGTCGAAATCCTATCTCGAGGCGATTCATTCGGATCTGTATCGCCGCGATCACCTGCCAATTGATGTGGTGATCAGCCCCGAGCGCGAGGTTGCCGCAGCGGCGATGCGCCGGTTGTCTGCCCCATCCGCCTTTGACACCGAGATGTTCATGGATGGCAAAGCGCAGTTGCTTGGCATTCGCATCGCCGAGGATTGCCCGATCGTGAACACGCCATTGCGGCAACTGACCGATCTGTTTTCGACGCTCAGCTCTATCGTGGTGGGTGTCCGGCGCGAGGGTACGCTGTTTGCCCCGGAATCCGAGGACCAGCTGTTTGTCGGCGACGAATGCTATGTCTTTAGCAATGTCAAAGACGTCGACCGGACGATGGAGGTTTTCGGCAAGGCGCAAAAACGGCAGGACCGGGTGGTGATTGTCGGCGGCGGCAATGTCGGTCTTGAAGTTGCTCGGACATTGGAAGAACGTGAAAGCCGTGTGCGTGCCAAGATAATTGAACGAGACCGCCACTGTGCGGAAGTGGCAGCCGAAGCGCTTGAGCGAACGATTGTCCTTCACGGTGATGGTCTGGACGCGGCGCTGCTGCGCGAAGCTGGCATCGAACGCGCGGATGCAATGTTGGCCGTCACGGATGATGACCGTGTAAATATGTTGGTTGCCGTGCGTGCCAAGGCCGAAGGCTGTGCTCTGGCGATTGCACTGATCAATGATCCCAGCATGGTTGCCCTGATGGGGCCGCTGGGTATCGACGCCTATATCAACCCCCGCGCCACCACCGTCAGTTCGATTCTGCGCCATATTCGGCACGGACGCGTGCGGCAGGTCTATTCCATCGGCGATGCCGAGGCCGAAGTGATCGAGGCCGAAGTACTTTCAACCTCGCCCATGGCCGGGCAGAGGCTGCGCGACATTGATTTCCCCGAAGGTGTGCTGGTTGGCGCAGTGCGTAAGGGCGATGAGATGTTGCGCCCCACCGGTAGTCTCAGGATTGAAGAAAAGGATGTGGTGGCGATTTTTGCCTTAGCCAAAGACGTGCCCGAGGTGGAACGGCTGATGCAGGTCTCGATCGATTTCTTCTGATGGCGCATGCACGGAAAAAACAGGTTAGCCTCATTCGGCGATTGCCGCTGTTTCTTCTGCTCTGGGGTATTTTTGCCGCCGCTATGTGGATGCCTGCCATATTTGCGCTGGTGCTGGATGATCACGAAACGTCCCGGTCGTTCTTCTATTCCGGGTTGCTGGGGTTGTTCGTGGTCGGGATCATCTCGCTGGCAACATCCAACAGAATGCCGCGCCGAGGGACATTGGGCCAGTTGGCGGTCTTGTTAGGCTGTTTCACCGTATTGCCCTTGTTTCTTGCGATCCCTCTGCATGATGCGTTGGGTAATACGAGCTTTCTGAACGCCTATTTCGACATGGTCAGCGCATTGACCACTACCGGGGCTGATTTGTTTCCTGATCCAGACCGGTTGTCGGCGCCGTTACACCTTTGGCGGGCTCAGGTCGGATGGATGGGCGGGCTTTTGATGTGGATTTCAGCGGCCGCGATCCTCGCGCCGTTGTCGCTGGGCGGGTTCGAAGTGACAGCCCGCGGTCAACCCGGTCGCCCGGTTTCAGGCGTGGCGCAAAGCGAGATAGTAGACCCGCGCGGGCGTCTAATCCGTGTCACGCTGACTTTGACGCCGGTTTATGTCGGGCTGACCGCTGTCATTTGGCTGTTGCTCGTGATCGCAGGAGAGCAGGGCCTGACCGCCATCTGTCATGCGATGTCAACCATGGCCACATCGGGTATCTCACCGGTTGGTGGGCTTGAGGGAGCGCAGGCCGGGGTAACCGGTGAGGCCATCCTGTTTCTGTTCCTGTTCTTCGCTTTGTCGCGGCTTACCTTTTCCTCGGACACAGCTACCTCCGGATATTCGCGGCTGGATAAGGACCCCGAGTTCCGGATCGGACTCATGATCGTTGCAGGCGTTGCGGCGCTGCTTTTCTTCAGGGTTCTTGCCGGGGTCAGCGAAATTGGCGGCCAGATGGAACCTCTTCAGGCGTTGAGCGTAATTTGGGGCATGATTTTTACGGTCTTGTCATTTCTGACAACCGCGGGGTTTGAAAGTGCAAACTGGGATGATGCCCAGCAAATTTCCGGTCTGGGCACCCCGGGATTGATCCTGATGGGGCTTGCGCTGATCGGCGGTGGAGTTGCAACAACGGCGGGCGGGGTAAAGCTGTTGCGGGTTTTCGCTCTGTACCTTAACGGCGCGCGCGAAATTGACCGTTTGATTTATCCGTCTTCGGTCAGCGGAGTGGGTGGCGGAAACCGTCGCATCCAAAGCGATGGGGCCTTTATCGCTTGGATATTTTTCATGATGTTTGCCCTGACAGCTGCTGTGTTCAATGTGTTGCTTGCTGCCATGGGTACGGGGTTCGAACACGCTATGGTGCTGAGCGTTGCCGCGCTGAGCACGACAGGGCCGTTGATCGAATTGGCAACCGATGTTCCTATCCGATTGATCGACCTTTCGGGCGGTGCCAAGCTGACCATGTGTGCCGCTATGGTGATCGGCAGATTGGAAACGCTGGCGATTATTGCCCTGATCACACCCGCTCTATTGAGGGGTTAAGAAACAATAACCATGCTAGTGACTGATTTTTCATCTGGAATATCGGTTAACGACACTCCATACTCAGCCGGAGGGAGCGCGTTGGTCCGCAGCGCGTAGCAAGAACAATGGCGAGATTATAAGAATATGGCTTCGGACAGACAGAATCTGCAGGACGCGTTCCTGAATAATGTACGGAAAGCAAAAGTCCCGGTCACAATTTTCCTGATCAACGGTGTGAAATTGCAGGGTGTGATCACCTGGTTCGACAACTTCTGCGTATTGTTGCGCCGCGACGGACAGTCGCAGCTGGTCTACAAACACGCGATTTCGACCATCATGCCATCGCAGCCGATCAGCCTGTATGAGGGCGAAGACGCCTCTTGATGGAACATGAAAGGGTGCGCACCCGAGCGTGGGTGCTGCATCCGGAAATCAAATCAGATGAACAGCGCCGCGTTCCAGGACCGGCGCTGGCAGAAGCGGTGGCGCTGGCCGCTGCATTGCCCGACCTTGATGTGATCGGATCCGAAGTTGTGCGCTTACCTCGGGCGCAGGCCGGTTTTCTGTTCGGTAGCGGCAAGATCGAGGAACTGGCCGAACGGTTGCACGAGAACGAAGTCGAGCTGGTTTTGATCGACGGATCGGTTACGCCCGTTCAGCAACGCAATCTTGAAAAGGCGTGGAAGGTCAAGATCCTCGACCGGACCGGGCTGATCCTCGAAATCTTCAGCGACCGTGCGCGCACCCGTGAGGGCGTTTTGCAGGTGGAAATGGCCGCGCTGAGTTACCAGCGGACCCGGCTGGTGCGTGCCTGGACCCACCTGGAACGGCAGCGGGGCGGATTGGGCTTTGTGGGTGGCCCGGGTGAGACCCAGATCGAAGCGGACCGCCGGGCCATTGATGAACAACTGGTGCGGCTGCGGCGTCAGTTGCAGAAGGTGGTCAAGACCCGCACGCTGCATCGCGCCGCGCGGGCCAAGGTGCCATATCCGATTGTGGCGTTGGTAGGTTATACCAACGCGGGCAAATCAACCCTGTTCAACCGCCTGACCGGGGCCGATGTCATGGCCAAGGACATGTTGTTCGCCACCTTGGACCCCACCATGCGTCGGGTCGAACTGCCTGACGGTCCCGAAGTGATCCTGTCGGACACGGTGGGATTCATTTCGAACCTGCCCACCGAATTGGTCGCCTCATTCCGGGCCACGCTGGAGGAAGTGTTGGGCGCTGATATCGTGGTTCATGTGCGCGATATCAGCCACGATGGATCTGAGGCGCAGGCGAAGGATGTCGAAACTATCCTGACTTCACTGGGTATTGACGATACGCGGCCCCGGATTGAGGTCTGGAACAAGATCGACCTGCTGTCCCCGGATGAGCGCGAAGCCGCGATGGCGCGGGCAGAGCGGGATCAGGGGATTTTCGCGATTTCAGCCGTCACCGGCGAAGGGATCGCCCCGCTTTTGGCGGAAATTGCCGTCACGCTACAGGGCGTACGTTCTGAGGCAACGCTGGAACTGGGATTTGCCGAAGGCAACAAGCGCGCGTGGTTGTTCCGCCAGGAGGTCGTGCAGTCCGAAAAGCAGACCGAAGATGGCTTTGTGATCGACGTGCTGTGGACAGAGAAACAAGCTTCGCAATACGCAGCGCTTTGAACCCTGACTGGGGAAGAACTTTCCTATACCCATCGAACAAAGTGGTCCGTGATCAGCCGTCAATCTGGCGCTGAAAATCCTCGGCATCGAACCAACCCAAAGAGTTCTGGACCTGGTTGGTGTCGGTCATTTCCCATTCGTCCCAGCCCCGCGTCACGACGTGATTGCCGGTTTTGGAATGGTGCCCTTCAAGGGTCCAGACAAATATTGCGTGGCTTCCCGCCCAGCGAAACATGTCGCAGCGGACCTCAAGATCGGGGAAATCAGTGTAAAACCCGCGCGCCATTTCCGCCACCGCAGCGCGGCCAATGATCGGTTCTCCACGGTTGATCGTGATCTGTCCGTCGGGCGCATAGAAACTGGCAACGGCCTCGGGGTCGCCCGAGCTCCAGGCGATCGCATAATCCCGCGCGAGATTGTTCAGCTTATCCCGGATACTGGCCATTTGGTCCCCCGCACACAAATCCTAGGCCTATGGATCGTATGCCAAACGCCATTCAGCGTCCACGCGATGGAAAATAAACGGGCGAGGTCTTGCCGAAGCACGGAACTTAGCGGGGGATAAGGGTGGTCACTCCGACGGCGGCTGCATGTGCCAGGTCAAGGTCCAGGGACATCGGGATGTATTCACCCCGACGCCAAAGCTGGGCCTGATCGTCATAGTAGCGTGACAGGAAGTGACCTGACTGGCCCGTAGCCGTGATAAAGACCGAGCTGTCGGGATCCGCAAAATCATATACGCCGCGATAGCCTGCACCGTGCACGTTCTGAAACGGATCGGGGCCTTCGCCCGATGTTCTGCCACGCAGCAGGGTGTTGTCGCCACCACTGGTGGACTGTCGGATATTCACAAAGAATCGCAGCACCGGAACCGATCCCAGAACCGGGTGGTCATGCGTCGCCTGATGCGCGTCACCCCAGCGTAGAGATTCCAGTGATCCTCCGTATTTTTCGGAAATCCAGATCAGCGCATCGTCCAGTGCCATGCGCGCCATATCGGTGCAGGTCTCTGTCGGCGCGCTCTGACGCACATTACACCAGGCCGAAGCTCCGTCGATGTCGCGATAGACACGTTCGATGAACAGTGGTTCGACATGTTTGTATTCAGCCGCCAGGGGGCCAAGCTCATCTGCGATCAACCGGATTTGCAGCGCCCGAACCCAAGCAGCATAGATCAGGGGTTCTGGCAGGTGTTCATTCATCTCGCCATTCCACTCGGCCAAAAGGTTCAGCGCGATCTGGCGCTGGCGTTCCTGGGTGCCTTCGGGGGCAGAGGCGCCGGTGTACCACAGATCAGCCCCGATCAGCGGAAGCAGAGAGCGCGCGGTAAAGCTGACCGTGTCCAGCTGTGCCTCGATAAAGCTGTCGCGCGTGTGTACCTCGCGCGATTGCATCAGCCGTTCCCAGCGATGGATGCGCTGCGTATCCCCCCATTCAAATGAGACATGTTCGGGAAATGGCCGGTCGATGATCTTGTTGTTTGTGTTGCCCAGAATGCCGCCCGCAGGTGCGACGAATTCGGGGTTGTCAGCATAGGGCAGGCGGCCTTGCCACCGGTTTTCGGCCAGCCAGCCAGGCGTCGGAATACGCCCCCGGCTTTGGTTCTTTGCGGCACGGTGCGGCATTGCACCGATCAGCTTCATGCCGATCGTGTCCTTGTCGACCAATGACAGGTTCTGAGATGGCGCCATGAACAGCTCGGCTGCGGTGATTGCTTGTCGGACAGTGTCCGCATTCATCAGCGCCATTGAGGCTGACATGGAAGTGTCCCGTGCGCTCAGGGCTGTCCAGGACAGCGAGGCGACATGACCCGGCGGCGTGATCGTCCCAAGATCGTAATGGGTGCCCGGCAGAACCGGTCCGTTCTCGGTCCAACGCAGGGTCAGAGTGATTGGGGCTTCGTCTTTGATCTCGATGATCGAAGGGCGGCTGCGAAAGGTCTTGTATCCTTCGGGGGTCAGGTATTCCTCGGGGTTTTCTGGGTTCAACTGCTCGATATGGATGTCCTGATCATCCAGATAGGATGAGGTCAAACCCCAGCCCAGCCGATCACTGCGTCCGGTCATCACCGCCGGGATGCCGGGGATCGTGGCACCGATCACGCCGCCTTTGGCCAGTTCCAGACGGGCCAGATACCAGATGCCCGGCGCTGTGAAACCCAAATGCGGATCATTGGCCAGAAGCGTCCCTCCGCTGGCAGATCTTGTGGGGGCGGCAGACCATGCGTTCGATGCTCCGGCCAATCCGCGCTTTGGAAAGGGCGAGATGGGCGTGTCCGGCATCGACGATCCGGCCGCATATCTGGGCAGGTTGGGAAACAGGGCGGCGTATTCGGGCAGAGCGGCGATTCCCGGCCCGGGAACATCAGGCAGAATATCCGCCAGTCGGGTCTGGTCATCCAGCATAAGCGATGTGCGCGCGCGCAGCACTTCATCCTCAAGATGGCCAGAAAGTTGCAGGCTCATGAGTTTGATGACGGCCAGGCTGTCGCCCGGTTGCCAGGGCGATACAGGCGCATTGAACAAAAACATCTCTGGCGCACCACGGCCCAATGCGTTTTCGTTAATCTCGGCCAGTCGTGCATTCACCCCGGCAGCATAAGCGCGCAGGGCCTCTTTGGTATAGTCGTCCTGGGCTTGTACCGACCGGTGTGCAAGCCCGTACAGATCAAACCGCCGCAACAGCTTGTCGATATGAACAGTGCGAGCGCCAAAGACTTCGGACAATCGGCCCTGCGCTGTCCGGCGCAGAACAGTCATCTGCCAGAGGCGATCCTGTGCATGGGCATAGCCAAGCCCAAAGAAGACATCCGGGTCTGATGCGCCCAGAATATGGGGAACATTCGCTGTATCCCTGACAACCTCAACCGGCGCAGTCAGGCCATCAACTTTAACGGTCTGATCGTAATCCGGCAGGGATTGACTGGCCAGAAAATACACCAGCATTACAGCCGCCAATGTCAGCAGAACAAGACCCGAGGCGATACGCACTAGCCAGCGAAAGACAATTCCCATCAGCGGTCACATTTCCGTTCACTCTATGATTGTGCAGACACTAGAGGATGGCTGGACGGATCGAAAGAGGAACCGCATGAGAACATGCGTGTTTACCGCGGTTTGAATGAAAAACCCCGCCTCGGGCCTGATGCCGAAAGCGGGGTGTCTTGAGGGGGGAGGGTAGTCCGGTATCAGGGAATGATGCGGGTGTATTTCGTGCCTTCGACCGTCGCGCCGAACTTTAGCCCTGCCTGTCCGAAGACCGCCGCCAGAACCGGCGAACGCAGGGTGGTGGTGTCGGTCGACAGAGAGTCGCCCGTCGCATCGACCACGTAGCCAACTTCGGCCCCGGCGGTCCATCCGCTGGAACGGCGGAAATCGTTCAACGCGTCCTGTGTCATGAAGAACAGGACATGCGCATATTGTTGGGCACCGATTTGCAGGCCGGCGGTTCCCGAAATTGCGGAATAGTAATCAACTGTCGCGCCCTGAATGCGTAGCGCGCCTGTGCCGTAGGCACCGCCAAAGACTATTAGTCCGGCATCGGTTATCAGAGGCATGACCAGCATGCCGTTGGCCTTGTTCGCGATTTCGAGCGTGTTGGGGTAGGTGGCGTACATCTGGTTCAATGTCGCATCCACACGGGCGTCAATCGTCGCTGCGTTGGAACTGCCGACGCCATTGCCGCAAGCGGCGGTCACTGACAGACCGGCCATGCCAAAAGCAAAGCCACGACGGCTTAATCGAGTAGGTTTGGAACTGCTCATGTTTTTTATCTCTGTATAAATGCCTGATTGTCGGGTGCTCCCGATCTTGTCCGCAAGAATACGCCGATTGTCGCCTCGTGTCACGGGAAAGCTGCCCAGTGACCAAAGATAGTCGGCGAAAAATCGCGGAAACGCGGGGGATTAGCCCTGCAGGATCCGGGCGGCCTGAGGCGCGAAATAGGTCAGTATCCCGTCGCAGCCCGCGCGTTTGAACGCCAGCAGACTTTCGAGCATGACCTTCTCTCCGTCGATCCAGCCATTCTGCGCCGCGGCCTGTATCATCGCGTATTCACCCGAGACCTGATAGGCATAGGTCGGCGCGCCAAACGTGTCCTTGACCCGGCGGCAGATGTCCAAATAGGGCATGCCGGGTTTGATCATGACCATGTCTGCGCCTTCGGTCAGGTCACGCTCGATCATGCGCAGCGCCTCGTCCGAGTTTCCGGGGTCCATCTGATAGGTCTTTTTGTCCCCCGTCAGCGCGCCCGAGGCGCCCACTGCATCTCGGAACGGTCCGTAGAACGCACTCGCATATTTGGCCGCATAGCTGAGGATCATCACGTTGTGATGGTCTGCGCCTTCCAAGGCGCGCCGCATTTCACCGATCCGGCCATCCATCATATCTGACGGGCCGATGATGTCGGCGCCCGCATCTGCTTGCGCCAGCGTCATCTTTACCAGCGCCTCGATCGTTTGATCGTTTATGATCTCACCATCGACCACATAACCGTCGTGGCCGTTGATATTGTATGGGTCCAGCGCCACGTCCGTCATCACTGCGATATTGGGTGCGGCTTTCTTGATGGCGCGAATGGCTCGGTTGGACAGGTTATCGGGGTTCCACGCTTCGGCGCAATCTTCGGTCTTTAGGGATGCGTCGGTGTAGGGAAAGATGCAGATTGCCGCGATACCCAGGGCCTGCGCCTCGACCGCAGCCTGTGCGATCAGATCGACCGAGCGGCGCATGACACCAGGCATCGAGGGGACAGGCTCTTCAATACCTTCGCCGTCTCGGACGAAAACCGGCCAGATCAGATCATCGGTGGTCAGTGTATTCTCGCGGACCAGCGCCCGCACCGCCTGTGATTGGCGTGGTCGACGAAAACGGGCCAGGGGATAGGGGGCAATGGTCGGTTTCATGACGCGCTCTCCTTGTAAATTCCAGCATTGGGTGGCATGAATTCCGTGTAGTCTCAAGGGTAACGATGGACGCGTCTTTGCGAAGAAGGTCCCTGAAGACGGAAATTAAGGGCTGACGCGTGGACTTATACTCTTCGATTTTTGAACTCATCGACATGCGCAGCTTTTCGAATCTCTGGTATTGGATCGGGCTTGCGGTGTTGTGGTCATCGGCCAGCCACTGGGCCATGGGCGTGCCGTATGACCTTGTTGTGCGCGCAAGACGGGTAGGCGGGCAATCGGAACAGGATTTGATGGATATCGTCCGCATTAACGGAAACCGATTGCTCTATATATTGGATGTATCCGGCCTCGCGATATTAGCGTTTAGTTGTTTTCTGTTCACGGGTCTCGCCACTTTGGGGTTCTATTACGGTGTCGAATTCGCGCAGGCCGTGTTTTTGTTGCTGTTTCCGATTTGTCTTGTCGTGCTGATCAATGTATCAGCCGCACGGAAACTGCGCCGGGAAACCCCCAGTCTGGAGTATATTTCCAAGATTCTTACGCGCTGTCGGATCTATACCCAGATAGTTGGTATGATTTCGATCTTGATCACTTCGCTTTGGGGTATGTACCAGAATTTTTCCATCGGCGTCCCGGGGTGGTAAAATCAGAAAGGCTTGGCGATGACGGGTCCGAACCAAGTAATCGTTGGCGGCGCCCCCGAAGGGTTTGACGCACAGCTTGTCCTGAATGAGCTGGCGCGCTCGGGCGGGCCGGTGTGCCATGTTGCGCGTGATGACAAACGGCTAGAGGCGATGCGCGCGGCGCTTGCCTTTTTTGCGCCTGACATGCCGGTATTTGTGTTCCCAGGTTGGGATTGTCTGCCATATGATCGGGTATCGCCCAATGCGGATATCTCGGCAGCGCGTGTGGCCACCCTTGCCGCACTTGTGCACCAGATGCCGCAGCAATATGTGCTGCTGACAACTCTGAACGCCGCAACCCAACGCGTGCCCGCCCGTGCGGTGCTGCGAGAGGCGGCGTTTACCGCCCGTGTCGATCACCGCATTGATGAAACCGCGCTGCGGAATTTCCTTGTGCGCATGGGGTTCACGCAAAGCCCGACCGTGATGGAGCCTGGCGATTATGCCGTTCGAGGGGGTATCATCGACATTTTCCCGCCCGGCGAATCCGGGCCAGTGCGGCTGGACCTGTTCGGGGATGTTCTGGATGGAGCACGTCGGTTTGATCCGGTGTCGCAACGCACGACCGAAAAGCTGGATGTTGTGGAGCTGGCACCAGTGTCCGAGGTCATTCTTGATGACGCCGCCATCACCCGGTTTCGGCAAAATTATCGCATCGAGTTTGGGGCGGCGGGCACCGATGATCCCCTGTACGAGGCCGTCAGCGCAGGCCGCAAGCATCAAGGCATCGAGCATTGGTTGCCGTTCTTTCACGAAAAGCTTGAAACGCTGTTTGATTATCTGCCTGGTGCCACAATCTCGCTGGATGATCAGGTCACGCCTGCTCGTTTGGCACGTTGGGAAACCATTGCGGATCAATACGAAACGCGGCGGCTCGCACTGGAGAACCGGTCGCGCATGGACACGGTGTATAAACCGACACCACCGGGCCTACTGTATCTGGATGACACTGCTTGGGAACAAGCTGTCGGCGATCGGCGCGTTCTGCAATTCAATGCATTGCCTCAGGCCCTTGGGCCCGGGGTGATTGATGCAGGTGGACGGATTGGACGGAATTTCGCGCCCGAGCGGCAGCAGGAAAGCATCAGCTTGTTCGGAGCATTGGCCAGCCATATCACCGACAAAATGGCCAAGGGGCCGGTTCTGATTGCCTCTTATTCCGAAGGGGCCCGCGAACGTCTGACTGGGCTGATCGAGGATGAAGGCCTTGCCGAGGCGATCCCCGTGCCCGACGGTACGCGCATCGGCAAACGCGGGCTGCATCTGGCCGTCTGGGCGCTGGAGCACGGGTTCGAAACGCCCGACCTGACCGTGATCGCCGAACAGGATGTGCTGGGCGATCGGCTGATCCGGCAACCCAAAAAGCGCCGCAAGGCCGAGAATTTCCTGACCGAAACTCAATCCCTTAGCCCGGGTGATTTGGTTGTCCATGTGGATCATGGCATCGGGCGTTATCTGGGGATGGAAGTCGTGACGGCGGCCGGTGCCGCCCATGAATGTCTGCTGCTGGAATACGCAGAACAATCCAAACTGTACCTGCCAGTCGAAAATATCGAACTGCTGTCGCGATACGGTCATGATGAGGGTCTGCTGGACCGATTGGGTGGCGGCGCGTGGCAGGCCAAGAAGGCCAAGCTGAAAGAACGTATCCGCGAGATGGCGGATAAGCTGATCCGCATCGCTGCCGAACGGGCCTTGCGCAAGGCCCCGATCATGGACCCGCCTCCGCACGCGTGGGAGGAGTTCAGTGCGCGCTTTCCCTATCAGGAAACTGACGATCAGCTGCGCGCAATCGGTGAGGTCATGGAAGACATGCATTCCGGCGCGCCGATGGATCGTCTGATTTGTGGCGACGTGGGCTTTGGCAAGACCGAGGTCGCAATGCGTGCCGCTTTCGTTGCCGCAATGTCGGGCGTGCAAGTGGCGGTGATCGCACCGACAACGCTGTTGGCGCGTCAGCACGCGGCCAGCTTCAAGGATCGCTTCCGGGGCTTCCCGCTTGAGGTGCGGCAGCTGTCCCGCTTCATCTCGGCCAAAGAGGCGCAACAGACCCGTGATGGGTTGGCGCGCGGCACAGTGGATATTGTAATCGGCACCCATGCCTTGCTGGCAAAAGCGATACGGTTCAACAATCTGGGTCTGCTGATCATCGACGAAGAACAGCATTTCGGTGTTGGCCACAAGGAGCGTCTGAAACAGCTGCGTAGCGATATCCATGTCCTGACCCTGACCGCGACGCCGATTCCACGAACGCTGCAACTGTCCCTGACCGGCGTGCGTGACCTGTCGATCATCGGCACACCTCCCATCGACCGGCTGGCGATCCGCACCTATGTCAGTGAGTTCGACGCGGTCACGATCCGCGAAGCCCTGCTGCGTGAACATTACCGTGGCGGGCAGAGTTTCTATGTCGTCCCGCGCATCTCAGACCTACCCGAGATAGAGGAATTCCTGAAAGAGCAACTGCCCGAGCTGACTTATATGGTGGCGCATGGGCAGATGGCGGCTGGGGAACTCGACGATCGGATGAATGCGTTCTACGACGGGAAATACGATGTCTTGCTGGCCACCACGATTGTGGAAAGCGGGCTGGATATCCCGACTGCAAATACGATGGTTGTGCACCGGGCGGATATGTTCGGGCTGGCGCAGCTCTATCAGATCCGCGGCAGGGTCGGGCGGTCGAAAACCCGCGCCTATGCCTACCTGACCACAAAACCGCGCGCCCGTCTGACTGCCACGGCCGAAAAACGCCTGCGCGTTCTGGGCTCGCTCGACACGCTGGGGGCGGGGTTCACGTTGGCGTCTCAGGACCTTGATATTCGAGGGGCGGGTAACCTGTTGGGCGAGGAACAGTCGGGCCAAATGCGCGATGTGGGCTATGAACTCTACCAGTCGATGCTGGAAGAGGCGATTGCCAAGATCAAAGCCGGTGAGATGGAAGGCCTGTCGGATGCAGATGACCAATGGGCGCCGCAGATCAATCTTGGCGTCCCTGTCCTGATCCCAGAGGATTATGTGCCCGATCTGGATGTCCGCCTGGGCCTGTATCGCCGTTTGTCGTCGCTGTCGACCAAGGTGGAATTGGAAGGCTTCGCCGCTGAATTGATCGACCGCTTTGGCACGCTGCCGAAAGAGGTCAACACCCTGATGCTGGTCGTGCGCATCAAGGCGATGTGCAAACGGGCGGGGATTGCAAAGCTAGATGGCGGGCCCAAAGGCGCGACGATCCAGTTTCACAACGACAAATTTGCCTCGCCTCAGGGGCTGGTCGAGTTCATCCAGAACCAGCGCGGGTTGGCCAAGGTCAAGGATAACAAGATCGTCGTGCGCCGCGATTGGAAGAAGGACAGCGACAAGATCAAGGGGGCCTTTGCCATCGCCCGCGATCTGGCGGAAAAACTTGTGGCCGAAAAGAAAAAGGCCAAAGCCTAGTCACCGCTGACAAAGGTGCACAGCTGCCAGTCGCCCGCGTCGGATTGCGCCAATGCAGCCCGGAACCCGGTCATGGGCCACAGGAAATCGCTGTGCATATAGCCCTGGCCGCCGTCTGTCAGCAGAACCCTCTGGTACTGCGCGATGGGGGAGAAGTCGCGGATGATGACGACCTCATAGCTGATGAGGTCCAGTATCGCCGCGCCTCGGTTTGGTGCGTTGCGCAGAGTTACATCCTGAGCGGTCACAAAATAGGCCAACGCCGGATCCAGCGAAGCGGGTAGGGTGAGCTGCCATTGGTGGGGCATCCAGAACTCGCCGTCTTCGTTGAAATAGCCAGGCTGTGTCAGGGTGTTTTCCAGATCGGACCAAAAGGTTTCAACAACCTTTTCGCTGTCATCATCATCTTGCTCTGACGTTGCCGGTCCGGGAGTAAGATACTCGCGCAGCTCGTCCGGGCCGCCATTGCCGCCGTGGCTAAGGTAAATATCCGGGCAGGCAACAGACAGCACGCCTTCGATGTCGCGCTCGGCTACCATGTTCAGCAGGTTTGCCCGGAACGAGACGAGGGTGGCATCCCGCTCGGCCTCGTCGATGGGCGGAAAGGACTGTCGATCCGCCAGCGCGGGGCTGCAGAGCAAAGCGAACAGCAGGGCGTATCTCATTCGGCGGCCCTCATGGCGGCTTGAGCACAGAAACAGGACGCCCCAACAGCCCGGTCCGCACGAGCCAGAGCCAAATCCAGCCGTTGCCTGATCTGCACGATCTCAACCGTCTCACCGCGCGCCTTCAGGCAGTCATGCAGGCCCTTGAGGCTCCAGACATTGTCAGGATGGACAGAGGCACGGCTGAGCGTACCGCCCAACCCCAAATCCTCGCGGTATATGGCCTCGGCTTCGGCGGTATGCCCTTGTTCGAACAGCAATGCACCCAACGCGTGACGAGTGGGCTGCATCCATCCCCATGGCTCGTCATAGGGCAAGGTGTCGTCCAGTTCGACCGAGCGGCGCAGATGGGCGTAGGCCGCATCGTAGTTTTCCATGCGATACTCGATTTCGCCACGCAGCATTTCGCGGGCAATGTCCAGCAGGTCGATCACGCGGTTATTGTGCAGCAATCGCGATTCTGGCACGCGGGCCTTGGCAGCGAGGAACAACTGCTCTTCGGCTTCGGCTTCGCTGACCTGCCCAGTGGCGGCAAAAGCAATGGCCCGGGCATAATGCGTGGTTGCCGTGAGAGTGCAGTACAGATCGGGGTCCGAGGGCAGCTCAAGCGCCATTGCCTCTTCCCAACGGCCAAACCGGATGAGAATATGCGGCCCCATCGACATGTAACTTTCGAAGAAATCCGCCATGGGCGGGCTTTCTATGCGCAGCATCTCTTCGGGGGTGGTGTCCCACAATCCCTGATTGGCCCGCAGAGCCGGTTCCATCTGTCCCAGAAATAGGGCGCCATATATGACAAAATGATAATTGTGCTGGCGGTAGCCGGTGTAGATGTTGAACGCGCCTTCGCGTTCGTAATATTTCAGGTCGGCCTCAACGGCTTTTTGGTTCCAGTGGACGACGTTCTGGTAATGGCCGCACAGCACGTCGATATGGGTTGGCATATGCACTAGATGCCCCGCATCGGGCACCAGCGTCCGCAGGATGTCCCCGGCCTTCAGCGCCTTTTCCGGGGTGGGCGACATTTCCATCAGGTGAACATACAAGTGCAGCAGGCCGGGGTGGGTCATCGCTGCCGGGTCATTCGCCATCGCCGCTTCCAGCGCTTGTTGCGCTTCGACAGTTGCGGCCCCTTCGGCGGGCTGGCCGGTCGTCAAATCCCACATTTGCCAGGGAGTGAGGTTCAAAAGCGCTTCGACATAGATCGTGCGCAGGTCCAGATGAGCGGGCTGCGATGCAAACGCTGCGCGCATGGCATCGGCAAAATCGTGATCCCAGTTGTGCATGTCGTCAATGGCTTCGCGCTGGGGATAGCGGGCGGGAAGCGCGCGGATCAACGCTTGTTCAACCGGCGTACATTCGCCCGCAAGAGACATGGCCAGCTGCGTCGCATCATAGGCCAGCGTCAGCGCCTTTTGCCGGCCCGCGTCATCGTGCAGGTCCCAGGGCATGTTGTAATTCGGCCCCGCCGCATAGGCGACGCCCCAATGGGCCATGGCGCAGTTCGGGTCATGCTCTAGCGCGCGCTGAAAACAGACGACGGCCTCTTCGTGGTTATAGCCATAGGTCCAGACCAGCCCCCGGTCGAACCACAGTTGCGCATCGGGCGAAGAGGTGCTTACCGGACAGGAATGCGTGCCCAGATCGTAGTAATCGCTCATTGAAAATCTCCCCTCGAAACAAGGGGAGGATAACGTGTTTCACACGCTCTGCACAGATCAGGCGGGCAATCTGTCTTCTATCCGGCCCATATACAGCATCAGGCCGAACCCCATCGTGCACATGGTCAGGACACCTATTGCCAAGGGTAGGATCGATCCGTCAAACAACTGTCCCAAGGGGGCTGCTACTGCAGCGGCCAGAACGGTTGATACCGCGCCTATGACTGACGCAGCCATGCCCGCAATATGGCCCATCGGCTCCATCGCGATGGCATTCAGGTTGCCCATCGTCATACCGGCCATGAAGAACACGGCAGTCTGCCAACTGACAAAAAGCGCAAATGAGGCGCCATCAGAAAGGTCCAGACCATTCATTACCATGACAAAACACGTAAAGATGATCTGTGCGCCCAAAGTCCAGGTTACAATCCGGCGCATCCCCAATCGGATGACCAAAGTCGCGTTCAACAAACTGGCCGAGCCAGCCATCAGAGCAACGAAACCAAACCAGAATGGGAAACTGTCTGCTCTGTCGTAGATGATGTCATAAACAGGTTGTACCATCGTCAGCATGGTGAACAGCATCCCAAGGCAAAGCGTTTGCACCATGATCGAAACCCGCACAGTCGGGTGTGCAAACATCTGCCGCGCTGCATCAATCATAAGCGGCAGGCGCAGGGGGCGGCGATTTTCGGGTGCCAGAGGTTCGCTCAGACGCAGGCCCATCCACGTGATGGTGATCAAAGAGAACAACATGAACGAAGCGAAGATGCCACGCCACCCGGCCAGAGCGATCACCCCGGCACCCATCATGGGCGCGATGGCGGGAACCAGCGTAAAGATCATCATGGCAATCGAGACGATGCGGGCCATCTCACGGCCGGAATAAAGGTCACGGATAATGGCCATGGCTACCACGCGTGGGGCCGCGCTGCCGATGCCTTGAAAGATGCGCGCAATCAACAGCATCTCAAGCGAGGAGGTGGCCCAGGCAACTGCGGCAGACAGGATATACAGCGCAGAGCCGATGTAAATTACCGGCTTGCGCCCGAATGCATCCGACAGAGGGCCGGTGAAAAAGGTGCCGATCCCCATGCCCAGCACAAATGAGGTCAGGATCAACTGCGCCTTGTTTGCATCACCTGGGCTGAGTTGCGCGCTAATCTGCGGTAGGGCGGGCAGCATCGAGTCGATAGAAAACGCGATTGTCGCAAACATCATTGCGATCAAAGCGACGAATTCTCCGCGCGGCATGCGATTACTCATGGGGCTCTCCTGACCCGTTCGCGCTATCACAGCGGATTGGGCACGGCCAGTGGTCAGAATGCACAGGAGGCTGTGCTATTTTGCAGGAGAAGCCTCGATTTGAGACATGATTTCACCGATCACGCGTTCCCACATTTCCGGTGGTTGCGCGCCGGGGACAGCATGTTGGTTGGCAACGATAAAAGTCGGTACCGACGTCACACCCATCTGCCGGGAATGCGCGTCACGGTTGCCGATGTCGGAGCGGTCGGCATCGGATTTCAGCAGCTTCATGACGACGGCGGCGTCCATCCCCTGACTGTCGGCAATATCCGCCAGAACCTCGTGGTCGCCGATATCGCGACCCTGTACAAAATAGGCCTGAAACAGGGCATCAACTATAGCGTTCTGCTTGTTTTCGATTCCGGCCCAGTGGATCAGCCGATGAGCATCCAGCGTGTTCGGGGTGCGCTTCATCCCCTCAAAGTCGATGCCCAACCCTGCATTTTCGGCATGCTCGACCACCGGGGCATACGCACGGATGGCTCCGTCTTTTCCGCCGAATTTGCGCTCCAAGTATTCGCGCCGATCCATGCCTTCGACCGGCATATCGGGGTTCAGCTGAAAGGGGTGCCATTCAATGATGAATGGATGATCCGGAGTTGCAGCCAACGCCTTGTCCAGATGAGTCTTGCCAATATAGCACCAGGGGCAGATCGGGTCAGACATGATGTCGAGCTTGACGGTCTGGGTCATGTATTGGTCGCCTTGAAATAGGCCGGCAGCGCCCGGCGCAAAAGTTTGCCATTGCCGCCTGTTGGCAGCTGAGGCAGATGGATAAAGGCGCGCGGTTGCTTATAGCGCGCCAGATTTGTCTCGACATAGGCGCGCAGGGCGTCCTCGTCCAGCTTTTCCGGCCCGGTATAGAATGCCACTATGACAAAACTGTCCTGCTTGACCTCAACGGTGGCCGCGCCGACCTGCGAGATGCCGGGATATCGGGACAATGTGGCCTCGACCTCGATCGGTGAGACCCGGTAGCCGCCTGCATTCATCATATCATCGTCTCGGCCAAGATAGGTGATCTGACCATCAACTGCCATTGCACCCTGATCGCCGGTCAGAAACCACTCGCCCTGCATCCTGGCCAGCGCTTCGTCCGGCGCGTTGAGATAGGTCAGCATTAGGCCGGGGTCTGATCGGTGGATGGCGATGGTCCCTTCTTTCCCCTGTGGAACCGGCCCGTCTGGACCCAGAATTGCCACACGTCGCCCGGGTTGTGGTTGCCCCAGTGCATCGCCACGTGCCGGATAGGCTGGGCTTGAAGAGATGAAGGTCGAGCATTCGGACATTCCAAAAGCTTCATACAACTCGCGCCCGGTGATCCGTGTCCATTTCTGGTGCAGATGCCGTGAGAGTTTTTCGCCAGCGCAAAGACCGTGCCTCAGATCGGGAAGGTGCAGATCGTTTGCTTCGTTCAAAATTTTCCGAAACACGCCCGGAGCTGCAGCAAATATCGTGGCACGGTGATTGCGCAGCATATCGGGTAGGTTCGACAGATCGGTGCCGGGTTCCGGTATCAACGCTGTCGCGCCAATAGTCCAGGGATCCATCAGTCCTGTCCCCAACGTATAGGTCCAGTTGAACGCACCTGCATGGCACAATCGATCCGTTTCCTGCAGGCCGTACCACCCATCCACCATCATCTGCCGCGCCCAAATTGCACGATGGGCATGTGCAACGGCCCGTGGCTTGCCCGAGGTGCCAGAGGTATAGACCACATAAGCCATGTCTTCGGGGTCGCCCATCCGAAACTCGGCCAGAGGTAGATCGCGCATCTCGCGCAGTTGGCTCAAAGATATTTGGTTCGGGTGATCCGCGCTGGCGATATCGGGATCGCGCAATATGGCGGCGGGCTTCAGATCTTGGATGATCTTTGCCGTTTCCGGCTGTGTCAGCTGTGACGATGTCGGCACGGGTACAATGCCGACCGCGATTGCACCCAGATAGGTTATTGGAAAATCAACCGTGTTCCCCAAACGCATCAAGACCAGATCGCCCGGTTTCAGACCGGCCCCCAGCAGACCTGTACCGGTTGCAAGGATCGCGCGTTTCAACGCAGCAAAGCTCCAGTTCTGTGCCGACGTTGCGCCAAGTACGGACAAGGCAATCTTGTCGCCATTGCGATCTGCTTGACGCAACACATGCGCGGCCAGATTGAAGGGGGTGGGGCAGGCCTTGGGCGGGCCTTGATCGAACAGGGAAAGCATGGCGTCTGGCTAACGCGGCAACTGCTGCGTTGCAAGCGGGACAGGCTGGCCCTATAGAGTGGCGCATGAGAACCAAAGAGCAGACATCTCTGATCCGAATTGCCCGAAACTCGGGCGAGCATACAGAGGTTGAACCGCTGGACCTTGGCGTCCGTGTGCGTGAATTGCGCAAGGCGCGAAACTGGACTTTGGAACAAGCGGCCAATCAGGCGGGATTGGCGCGTTCAACGCTCAGCAAAATCGAAAACGGGCAGATGTCGCCTACATACGATGCGCTGAAGAAACTGGCGATCGGGCTGGAAATCTCTGTTCCGCAGCTGTTCACGCCGCCACAGCGCGAGCAGGTGATCGGGCGTATGGCTGTGACCCGGATGGGGCAAGGCACCAGCCACGCAACCACAACATACGAGCACGAACTGCTGGCTGAGACGCTTACGAAAAAGCAGATGCTGCCCTATCGCGCCCGTGTACGTGCCCGGTCGATGGATGAGTTTGACGGGTGGGTCCGCCACGATGGCGAAGAATTCCTGTACGTGCTGACGGGTGTCGTTCGCCTGTATACCGAGTTCTACGAACCCGTCGAAATGCGCCGCGGTGACAGCGCCTATTACGACGGCAGCATGGGGCATAATGTCGTTTCGGTCAGTGAAGAAGACGCGATGATCCTGTGGGTGACGTCACTTACCTAGATGTTTGGTGACTTCACGGGTTAGCGCTTCGGTGAACAGGAAATCCTCAAGCTCTTCATGTGCCTCGTTCACCGTCAGATGATGGCGTTCGGCCAGATAAGCCTCGAATTGCGCACGGTCGCGCCCGACCGCATCCATGTCTCGGTCGCGCAAATTGGGAAACCGCCGTTTTGCACGGGCGTACATTTCATTCCAATCTTGCGTCAGATCGTTCCACTTAAACATCAATTGGGCTTTCTGTTTGTCTGGCTACAGATCTGCTCGGCCCTGAATTCAGGGTACGAATGGTGTTTGCAGGTAGGGCTATGGCAAAATGTCGCACCTTGAGCGTGCGAAGTTTAAATCAGTTAGGCCCGCCACAGGAAATCTGAGACGGGCCTACGGACCAAATAGTTTTGAGTGAGTGGAGGCTGGTCCGAAAATACTGTTCCTGATGTTGTAACACAGCTATGTGTCGGTAATGTTTGGCGTAATTCAAATTGGATACATTTGTACTAGTCGCAGGCTATATCTTTCGAACCCGTTACGTAAAGCCCCTTGTTGAAATTTTTCAAATTTGTCTGAAACTAGGGATCGCATCAATTTATAGCGGAATGCCCACAGCCTTTACCTGCATGTCGTGGTACTGCGGGTCTGTGCCAGAATCCGCCGAAGGGTATGAGACCCACACAGCAAACGCCGAACGGGTCTTATTGCATCACATCTGCAGCGGTTGCGATCCTCTGGAACGAGATTGGCACGGACAGTTAGCAATTAGGAAAGGACGGGGCCGCCTCTTTTAAGGCGCTATTCCTCGTACCACCAGACCTGCGGCATGTATTCCGGCCCGTCACCGTAAATGGGCAGGGTTTCCGGCTGTTTCAGCTCGCGCGCATGTGCAATCCGGCCGACGTCAAAGCTCCAGATCGGGATGACATACCGGCCAGCGGTTAGAACGCGATCCAGCGCGCGGGTCGCAGACACGAAATCTTCGTGGCTTTCAGAGGCCAGCATCGTATCGATCAAACCGTCCACTGCTGGCGACTGAACCCCCATCAGGTTACGTGTTCCTGCCGTGTCAGCATTTTCACTGCCCCAATACAGGCGTTGTTCGTTACCCGGCGACAGGGAAAGAGCCCGGCGAAATGGGGTCATGTCAAAATCATGCGCATCCATCCGAGAGGTGTATTGTGCGTCGTCGATTTTTTCGACTGTAAGCTCGATGCCAAGCCGTTCAAGCGTACGCGCATAGATTTCGGCGATCGTTCCGACATTCTGGACAACGTTGAGGCTGCCCTGGCTGATGACCATGTCAACGATGAACGCTTCGCCATCTGCGTTTCGCAACACGCCATCCTGAACTGTCCAGCCAGCCTCTTGCAGAAGCTTGGTTGCCTTGCGCAGATTGGCCCTGTTGCGTTCCGAACCGTCACCTACCGGCAGCTCGTAACCTTCCAGCGTACCGGGCAACAGTGTATCGGCGTACGGCTGCAGCAGTTCAGCCACCTGACCGGTGGCAGTACCGGGTTGCATCGCCAGATCCGAGCCCGAGAAATACGAGGTTATCCGCGGTTGCGCGCTTCCGGTGACGGTGTCGTTGATGAATTCGAAATTGAAAGCCAGAGTCAGAGCCTCGCGCACGCGCCAATCATCGAAGGGTGGCTTGCGCGTATTCATGACAAATCCGGTCATGCCCGAAGGCTTGCGATGCGGGATTTCGGTTTTCAGCACATCGCCGCGCTGTACCGCGGGGAAGTCATACTGGTTGTTCCACTTATCGGCGTTAAACTCGCGCACGGCTGAGAGCTCGCCTGCTTTGAAGGCCTCGAATGCGACTGTGCCATCCCCGTAGAACTCGATCCGCATCTCATCCAGATTCATGGTGCCGCGCCGAAACGGAATGTCAGCGCCCCAGTAATCCGGATTTCGACGCAGGTTCACATACCGTCCGGCTTCGTACCCGTCGATGACATATGGTCCAGACCCCAAGGGGATGTCTTGCAGCGGCGCGTCGGCAAAGTCTTTACCCTCCCACTGTGCCTTCTGAAGGATCGGGCGCATCCCGGCGATCAACGCAAGCTCGCGGTCGGGGTCGTTAAACGTGATGCGGACGGAACGCGGTCCGGTTTGTTCGATACTGTCGATCTTTCCCCAAAGGCCGCGATATCTCAGATGCCCTTCGGTTCCCAAAGTCTCATATGACCATATGACATCCTCGACAGTGACTGGTGACCCATCCGAGAATCGGGCATTCTCTCGCAGGGTAAATTCGACCCAGGATCGGTCTGGAGCCGTCTCAACTGATTCGGCTAACAACCCGTAAAGAGTGAAAGGTTCGTCCCAGGAACGCCCCATCAGGCTTTCATGGGTCCAAAATCGCAACTGCCAGGGTGACGTGCCTTTTTGCACAAACGGGTTAAGGCTGTTATAGCCGCCGGTATTTCCAAATACGACTTTGCCGCCTTTGGGTGCATCAGCGTTGACATAGGGTAGCGACACAAAATCCGGTGGTAGGGCAGGGTCGCCATACATAGCTATGCCATGGGTCGATTCTGCATGGGCTGCTGCAACGGCAAAAACACTAACGATTCCCGCGATCATAGGGCGAACGGGGCGAAGGAAATCGGGGCTCATTTTGGAAACAATCCTGCTCTGGCCTTATTTTGTTGGGATTCACCGTAGCCATGATTTTTCATATTATCAAACTTTTAGCTTGGACGAAGGCGTAGAATTGCTTATAAAGGGCGTACTGCTCGATAGGTTTCTTGCCTGTATGAAACCTGCCTCAATAACTTAACGCCCGCTTCGTGCGGGCGTTTTTTTTGTGCGATTTTCGCTGATACAGCGCCCCCAATCTTTCCCCGTTTTCTTTGCAGGTGCAGCATGGCACTGTGCCGTCAACACGGAATCTGACGGAGAGCACCCATGAGTCTTTCGGGCAAAACAGCAATCATCACAGGATCGAATTCGGGCATCGGGCTGGGCATCGCCCGCGAGCTGGCCAAAGCCGGGGCGGATGTGGTGCTGAATTCGTTTACTGACCGCGACGAAGATCATGCTCTGGCCGCAGAGATCGGGCAGGAAACCGGAACCAACGCGCGCTATATCAAAGCGGACATGTCCAAGGGTGACGAGTGTAGGGCGCTGATCGAAAAGGCTGGAGCCTGCGATATCCTGGTCAACAATGCCGGCATTCAGCATGTGGCGCCGATTGATCAGTTTCCAACCGACAAATGGGACGCGATCATTGCGATCAACATGAACTCGGCCTTTCACACCACTGCCGCCGCGTTGCCGATGATGCGCAAGGCGGGCTGGGGACGGGTGGTGAATATTGCATCGGCCCATGGGTTGACGGCATCGCCTTTCAAAGCCGCCTATATCGCGGCCAAGCACGGTGTTGTCGGGATGACCAAAACCGTAGCCCTCGAGACCGCACAGGAGCCGATTACCTGTAATGCGATTTGCCCGGGATATGTGCTGACGCCGCTGGTCGAAGAGCAGATACCCAATACGATGAAAGAATACGATATGAGCCGTGAGGATGTCGTGAAGAATGTCCTGCTAAAGCGGCAACCTTCGAAAGAATTCGCTACGGTCGAACAACTGGGCGGTACGACGATCTTTCTGTGCTCGGATGCGGCGGCGCAGATCACCGGCACGACGATTTCAGTTGATGGCGGGTGGACCGCGCTCTGAGCCTTGGGGAGTATGGCAGTGATACGTATCAATCTGGCTTTGCAGGGCGGCGGTGCGCACGGAGCGTTCACTTGGGGTGTGCTGGATCGTCTGCTGGACGAAGATGATATCGAAGTCGCGGCGATCACCGGAACATCGGCAGGTGCACTGAACGGGGCGGCCTTTAAGTCTGGCATGGTGAGGGCAGGCCGTGAGGGCGCGCGTGCCAATCTGGATGCGCTCTGGGCTCGTATGGGGGCCGTCGACGATACGAACCTGACCAACTGGATGCGTGCGTTTGAGCCCTCACATATCGCACAGTCCATCGAAAATTCGCTGCCGTTTGCTGTAGGCGACGCCTGGTCGCGATTGGTTTCGCCTTATGCCTATGGGCCGTTCTACCGTAACCCCTTGGAACCTGTGGTCGAGCGCTTTGATTTCGATGAAATATGCGCTGCCGAAGGTCCGCGTCTGTATGTCTGCGCGACTTGCGTGCGCAGCGGAAAGATACGGGTGTTCACAGGGGACGAGCTGTCGACTGAGGCCATCCTTGCTTCCGCCTGTTTGCCAACCCTGTTTCAGGCGGTCGAGATATTCGATCCAAAATCGGGCCGGACCGAGGCTTACTGGGATGGCGGATATACCGGTAATCCAGCTCTGTATCCCTTGTTCAATTCCGATCTGCCCGAGGACGTGGTGATCGTGAACATCAACCCTCTGGAACGGGAAGAAATCCCAAAGACGCCGCAGCAGATCCAGAACCGGATCAATGAGATTGGCTTTAACTCATCGCTGTTTCGGGAACTGAGGGCCATAAGCTTCGTTCAGCGCTTGCTGGAAGATGGCAAGCTGAAAGCGGGCGAAATGAGCCGTGTTTTGGTTCACATGATTGCCGATGACGCGTTGATGAATGACCTCTCGGTCGCGACCAAGACAGTGCCCAACCCTGTGGTCCTGCATAAACTCAAAGAAGCTGGCCGCAATGCAGCTGATCAGTTTTTGACAGATCACAAGGCCGATTTGGGTGCACGCAGCACGGTCAATCTGCCGGAAATGTTTGGATAGTCACTCTGGTGGCTGGGTCGGGTCTTTGTCGTTCGGGTAAACAAGACCGGCCGAAATCACCAGCTTGGCGGCATCTTCGATCGACATGTCCAAAAGGATGACGTCCTCGATCGGAAAGAACAGCAAGAACCCCGATGTCGGGTTGGGTGTCGTCGGAATGAACACGCTGTACAGATCGCCACCCGCTTCTGCACGTTCGTTGACTTCTCCCTTGGCGGTGGTCGAGACGAACCCGATGGCCCAGATGCCACGGCGCGGATATTGAACCAGACAGGCTTTTTCAAATGACCGTTCAGTCTGGGCAAAGACGGTCTCGGAAATCTGCTTGATGCCTGAATAGATGGACCGGATGACCGGCATCCTGTTCACCAGGCTTTCGGTGAACGAGATAAAGGATCGGCCCAGGATGCCCTTGGCAACCCAGCCCACCACGACGGTGAACACCAGAAAAAAGATGACACCTACACCGCGCAGGTTGATGCCAACATATTGTTCAGGCTGGAATTGGTGGGGAACCAGCGGCAGAACCGCACTGTCGATCCAGCCGACAACAGACCAGATCAGCCAGATCGTCAACCACACCGGAGCAATAACGACGATGCCCGTCAGAAAGGACGCGCGCAGCCTTGAGAACAGGCCGGGCTGTCGGTTGGGTTCTTCGTCAAAAGGAGTGTTCATTGCGGTCCTGAGTGGCTTGCGAATTTAGTTAAGCAGTCCTTGGCCTTGGTACAATAGCTATATGTCAATCCGCCTTGGCGGACAGGGCGCGGGCGATCCCGGCTGCCAGACGGGCATTGTTGCGGACCAATGCGATATTGGCGGTCAGAGAACGACCTTCGGTCTGCTCATAAATCCGTTGCAACAGGTAGGGAGTAACCCCTTTACCGCTGATCCGATGCGCATCTGCATCCGCCTGGGCCGAGGCGATGATCGGGGCCAGTTCCTCGGATGGGATCTGATCGGCCTCCGGGATCGGATTGGCGACAAGTTGGCCGCCGGGCAGGCCAAGCGCGCGTCTGGTCGCATGTGCGTGCGCGATGTCTTCCGCACTGTCCATGCGCAGAGGGGCTGCCAGCGGGGATTTTGCCGACCAGAAGGCCGGAAATTCGTCCTGGCCATAGGCAATGACCGGAACGCCCAGTGTTTCCAGAACCTCAAGCGTCTTGGCCAGATCGAGGATGGCTTTGGCGCCTGCGGCAACAACCGTGACCGGGGTATGGGCCAATTCGTGCAGGTCAGCAGAGATATCGAACGAGGTTTCAGCCCCTTGGTGGACGCCTCCAATACCGCCGGTGGCGAAAACGTCGATCCCGGCGTGATGGGCGGCGATCATGGTTGCGGCGACCGTTGTTGCACCGGTGCCACCGGTTGCCATGCAGGCTGCCATATCGGCACGGGACAGTTTGGCGACCCCATGCGCTTGGCCCAGCGCTTTCAACTCTTCGGCTTCCAGACCGACGTGAAGCGTACCATTGATCACCGCCATGGTGGCTGGCACAGCGCCCGCGTCTCGGATGTCTTGTTCAACCTGTGCCGCAACCTCGATGTTCTGCGGGTAGGGCATACCGTGGGTGATGATCGTGCTTTCCAGCGCAACGATAGGTTGGCCTGCGTCTTTGGCGGCGCGGACCTCGGCAGAATATTGAATGTTGATCACAGTGGGGTTTCTCCGGAAACGTAAGTTGCGGCGGCATGCAGGGCACGTGACAGGGCCTCATCGCTTGGGGCACCGGTGGCCTCGGATGCGATATGCGCCGCCATGAATGTATCACCCGCGCCGGTCACACGGGTGACCAGAACGGATGGGGGTTTTTGGGTCAAGATTTCCTCAGCGCTGGCAACGGTTGCTGAACTGCCGCCATCGGTCACAAGCACGCGCAGCGCGCCGCGATCCAGCAGCCCCTTGGCGGCGCTTGCCGAATCCGCGAATTCGCGCTGGCACAGGATGCCAGCCTCTTCGAGGTTCACATAAAGCGTCGCGCGGGCATGCTTGAGGAAAGGCAGCAGGCGATCGGCCTTGCCGGGTGAGGCCGGTGCCACGCGCAGGTCGGCCCCGGCGAAGGCTGGGCTTTGCGCGATTTCTTCCAAAAGCGACAGCGTCAGGTTGCCATCCAAAGCAACAGGACCATCGAATGGCATGGTCTCTGTGCCTAATGGGCCTTGCATCAGGGGTTTCAGAATTTTTGCCCCTGCAGCCTCAAGTGAATGGGCGTCCGCAATCGCGGCAATCAACCCATTGGCGCCCTCGACAGCCATATATCGGTCGGTCGGCAGGTCCTGCGAGCGATAGATGTGATCAGTTACCATCCCTAGCCGGGCGCAGGCATTGACCAGCTCATCCCCTTCGGGATCGCGGCCAATGGCGGTCAACAGGGTGGGCGTCATGCCAAACCGCACCAGCGTCATGGCAATGTTCATTGCCACGCCTCCGGGCAGGCGGGTGATCCTGCCGGGAACATCCGACCCCTGCCGCATGGCGCTGGCAGAACGTCCGATCACGTCCCACAGGACAGAACCGATACAAAGAATTTCGCTGTTCTGAGTCATGTCGACGTCATGCCGCAGCCCCGGCGTGGGTGCAAGGGTTAACGCTCACACCCAGTTCAGCCCATGGCGGAGATCAAAGTTTTCAGTGCGGCGGCCGGGTCATCCTGTGACCAGATCTCATCCCCGATGCCGAAGAAATCGGTGCAGGGGCTGAGGTCACGGATCAATTCGGGGGTCAGGCCGCCTTCTGCCACAACCGGCACTTCGATCATCTCGGACCACCACTGGAACAGATCATGCTCGGCCACGGTTCCGTCACCCAAGGAGGACGTGCCAACCGGGCCAAAGGCCACATAATCGGCGCCGGCCTCACCAGCCGACATGCCGTCATGGCTGGAGGTGCCGCAGAAGCAGCCGACAATGGCATCGGCACCCAATTCCTTACGCACATACCGGACCGAGCGCGCGCCATCATCCAGATGCACCCCATCCAGACCCAGACGCTGCGCCAACAGGACGTGGTTGGAAATCACCAGCGCCACGTCCCGTGTATGTGCCACCTCGCGGCAGGCATCAGCGGCACGGGCAATCGTATCCTCGTCATTTCCCGCAAGGGCCAGTCGGATACAGGCGATTTCGGTGCTGTCCAGAACGCGGGCCAGTTGGTCGGGGAACGTGCTCAACGTGATGGTCGGCGGGGTGATCAGGTAAATCTGCGGCTGCTCGGGGGTGTCCATCGGCGCGTCCTTAGCTTTAAGTCTTTTGCGCGGTTTAGCGGATTGCGGGGCGGAAGCAAACTTTTATGCCTGTTTCAGGCAGAATTGGCGCCGCCAATGGCTTGCCCTGCGTTGGCGCGACGATTACAGCAGGCGCAGTTTTCGGAGACAACCATGCCAAGCGACAAATCCCAGCCCTCATTTGTGCTCGTGCGCCCGCAGATGGGTGAAAACATCGGTGCCGCCGCGCGGGCGATGTGGAATTTCGGGCTGGACCGGATGCGGATCGTGGCCCCACGTGATGGCTGGCCGAACCCCAAGGCAGTGGCGATGTCCAGCGGTGCGGGCCGTCTGCTGGATGAGGCGCAGCTGTTTGACGATTTGGCTGGCGCACTCTCCGACAGCACCTATGTCTTTGCCACCACGGCCCGCCAGCGCGGGTTGACCAAGCCGGTCTTCAGCCCCGAACGCGCTATGCAGATCGCGGCCGAAAAGGTCGCTGCGGGCGAAAAAGTCGCCGTGCTGTTCGGCCCGGAACGGGCAGGGCTTGAGAATGAGGATATCGCCAAGGCCAATGCCATCATCTCGGTCCCGGTGAATCCGGAATATGCCTCATTGAACCTTGGGCAATGCGTGTTGCTGACCGCCTATGAGTGGATGCGCCAGACAGGCGACGTCGTGCATGAGGCAACCGATCTGGGCAAAGGCGACTGGGCCACAGGCATCGAGGTCGAAAAACTGGTCGAACATTATGAAGACCGGCTGGAAGAGGCGGGGTTCTTTTACCCCCCCGAAAAGGCCGAAAGCATGAAGACCAATCTGCGCAATCTGTGGTCACGGATGCGGATGACGCGGGCGGATGTGCAGATGTTGCACGGGGTCATGCGTCAGATGGTCCGTTGGAAAGACAAAGGGTAAGGCTGGACCTCGTCCCATGGTGGTCCTAGCTTGCAACGAAATTCAAGACACATGAGGAACGCATGAGCGGCAAGCGCAGCATCTTCGAAGAGGTCTCAGACTCTGAAAAACAACAAGCGGTTCAACCTGGTATGATTGACCGGGGCCGCGGTGGTGCGCGTAAGGCTATCCGGGCCTGGCTGATGATCCTGTTTGCGCTTGTGGTTGTGATGATTGCGGTCGGTGGGCTGACCCGCCTGACCGATAGCGGGCTGTCGATCACCGAATGGCGCCCGCTCACTGGGGCTGTCCCGCCGATGACCGAAACCGACTGGCAGGCCGAGTTCGACAAGTACAAGCAAATCGACCAGTGGCGCATCCAGAACCAGTGGATGGAGCTGGCGGATTTCAAATCCATCTATTGGTGGGAATGGGGCCACCGGCAGTTGGGCCGTGTGATCGGGCTGGTCTGGGCGCTTGGCTTTTTCGGGTTCCTTATTGCCCGCAAGATACCAACAGGCTGGACCGGCAAGCTGATGATCCCCGGTGCTTTGGGTGGGATTCAGGGAGCGGTTGGCTGGTGGATGGTTGCGTCAGGCGTGACGCAGGGCGAGGGGATGATCGCCGTTGCCAGCTATCGCCTGGCGATCCATCTGGGTCTGGCCTTTGTGATCTTGGGTTTCCTCGCCTGGTATATGTTCGAACTTGGCCGGGATGAGCGTGACCTGATGCAGGCCCGCCGCGCGAAAGAGGCCAAACTGTTTTCCCTGTCTACCGGCCTGATGCATTTCGCATTCCTGCAGATCCTCATCGGCGCACTTGTCGCAGGTATCGACGCTGGGCGGTCTTATACCGACTGGCCATTGATCGGCGGGCAGATTTTCCCGCCGGACGCGGCGATACTGGAACCGATGTGGCGGAACTTTTTCGAAAGCCCCGGGCTTGTGCAGTTCATCCATCGTTGCGCGGGTTATCTGCTGTTGATCTTTGCCATCGTTGTCTGGCGGCGTGGCAATTCCAGTGCGCATCCGCAAACGCGCTTTGCCTTCAACATGATTTTCGCTGCCTTGTCGCTGCAGGTGGTTGTCGGGATCATGACCGTGATCTACGCGGCCCCCTGGCAGATCGCCATTTTCCATCAGTTCATGGCCGTGATCGTGTGGACTCTGATCCTGCGTGCGCGCTTCCTGACAGCCTATCCCATCGCAACTTCGATCCGCGGAGCCTGACCCAGATGACTGCCTATGATAAACTGATGGCCTTCCAACGTGAAACTTCAGCCCTTGGTCAGATTGCCGGGCGTCTGGGATGGGATCAGGAAACAGTTATGCCGCGCGGCGCAGCACCGCAGCGCGCAGAAGAAATGGCCGCGATCGAATCTGTTTTGCATGCCCGACGGTCTGATCCGCGTGTGGCAGAGTGGCTGGAGCAGGCCGACCCGCAGGACGATGTCGCCCGCGCGCAACTGCGCGAGATCCGCCGGTCCTATGAGCGGACCGTGAAAGTGCCCGCCGATTTGGCCAAGACCATCGCACGCGTTACCTCAGCCGCGCAGGGCACATGGGCACAGGCGCGCGCCGATGAGGATGTGGCGGCCTTTTTGCCCGTGTTGGAAGAGGTTGTGGCGCTCAAACGTCAGGAAGGTCAGGCCCTGGCACAGGGCGGTGATGTCTATGACGCCATGGTCGAAGATTACGAGCCCTATACGACCGGCACTCAGATCGCTGCGATCTTTGACCAGATGCGTCCGCGTCTGGTGGCATTGCGAGCAGCCGTACTGGATCAGCCCGGACCGGCCGCCCTGACTGGGACGTTTGACTCAGCGACCCAGATGCGCCTGTCACAGAAGCTGGCCACCGGATTCGGTTACGACCTGAACACTGGCCGGGTCGACAAGGCCGTTCACCCGTTCAGCTCGGGCAGCGGATTGGACGTGCGGATCACCACGCGCACCAGCGAGACCGATCCGTTCAACTGTTTCTATTCAACCATTCACGAGGTCGGCCACGCCGCCTATGAACAGGGCATCGACCCGGCCTACCTTTTGACCCCGCTGGGGCAGGGCGTGTCGATGGGCGTGCACGAAAGCCAGAGCCGGATTTACGAAAACCAACTGGGTCGATCACGCGCCTATACCGGCTGGCTGTTTGGCCAGATGGTCGAGGCTTTTGGCAGTTTCGGCGTCGCCGATGCCGATGCGTTCTATGCCACGGTCAACCGGGTCCATAACGGCTATATCCGCACCGAGGCGGATGAGGTGCAGTACAACCTGCACATCATGCTGCGCTTTGATCTTGAGCGTGCGTTGATGAGCGGCGATCTGCAGGTCAGAGACCTTGAGGGTGCATGGAATGACCGGTTCAAGGCCGATTTCGGCTATGCGGTTGATAAGCCCTCGAACGGGTGTCTGCAGGATGTCCATTGGTCCGTCGGTCTGTTCGGGTATTTCCCGACCTACTCGCTGGGCAATGTCTATGCCGGATGCCTGAATCAGGCTCTGCGATCCGCGCTGCCCGATCTGGATACTCAACTGGCCGAGGGTGACACGTCGGGCGCCACCGGTTGGCTGCGCGAAAACCTCCAACGCCACGGCGGCCTTTTCGCCCCACGCGAGATCATCCAACGCGCAAGTGGAATGGAACCGGGTCCAGAACCACTGTTGGAGTATCTGGAGCAAAAGTTTGGATCGTTGTACGGGTTGTGATAGTGGGCCTAACTGGGCCTGACCAGACAACGCACTCAATCGTACACCCAATTCGTGATAGGAGACGAAAGCTTGCTCTGAGCCCAAACCTGCCGAGAAAGCGCCAACCTGCTTATAAGTTGACACTTGTCAAGGATCGAGACTTTTAGTTCACCTACTCTGACAATGGATTGTCCACTACTTAGGCGCTTCCGACATGAACGGATTTATCCAAATTGGTATAGCAATCAGTATTATAGTTTGGGCAGTTCCCTCAACTGCCCAGAGGGCGAATCCCCATTTGATCTACGAAGAGAATTGCGCATCTTGTCACCTGCCGCATGCAGGAGATTTTGTCTCCGAAAAATTGATTGTGTCAGAAAGCGGCATTGTCGGAAAAGCTTCTGGTCGTCCCGTCATTGATTATCTGAAGGCAGGACACGGCGAGTTGTCAGACGAAGAAATCAATGTGCTGATAGAACAGTTTGAGTTCATCCAAGAATCTGGCCGTCTATTCCAAGAAAAATGCATTATTTGCCACGACAACGCCGCCGAATTTGCGCGCCAAAAGTTGATCTTGCGCGATGACATAGTTACGGGCCGGTACACAGACAGAGATGTCGCAGAGTTTTTGTTGCAGCACGGACGGCTTGATGCTTCTGAGGCACAAAAGATGGTTGAGGTCCTTATGCGCCAACTTCAGGTAAAATAAAGAGCATCAAAATACCACGCGATGCAGGTCGGTTCTTAGCCTTAATTCGGGCATTAGGTCTATGCATTGATAGGCAGTTTTGTCCGCACACCAGACACCCAGAAACATCGCCGAGGCCAGAGAGCCTCGGCTTTCATTGCTTATTCTTCCGTCTCGTCCTCATCACCCTGATCTGCGATCCAGGCAACGGATACGACCTCTTCGCCTTTGCCGGTGTTGAACACCTTCACGCCACCTGCTGACCGCGAGCGGAATGAGATGCCTTCGATCGGGACCCGGATCGACTGACCCTTGGACGTGGCCAGCATGATCTGATCTTCGATATCGACCGGGAACGACGCCACAAGTGCCCCGCCGCGCATCGCCTTATCCATCGCCGCAACACCCATGCCACCGCGCCCGCGAACGGGGTAGTCGTGGCTGGAGCTCAGCTTGCCCGCACCGCCCGTGGTGATCGTCAGGATCATGTTCTCGGCCGCAGACATCTCGGCATAGCGTTCCTGCGTGATGGTGCCGGGGGTTGCTTCATCCTCATCCGTCTCACCGTCATCGGCGATGCCTGCCACTGCGCGGCGCATCTTGAGATAGGCGGCGCGTTCATCCGGATCAGCTTCAAAGTGGCGGATCACCGACATCGAGACGACACGGTCGCCACTGCTCAGCCTTATGCCCCGAACACCGGTGGATTCGCGTGAGTTGAATACGCGAACATCAGTGGTGCGGAACCGGATTGCGCGGCCCGAATTGGTGACCAGCATCACATCTTCGTCTTCAGAGCAGATGCGTGCATTCACCAGTTCGATGCCTTCGGGCAATTTCATCGCAATCTTGCCGTTGCGGCGGACATTGGTGAAATCCGACAGTCGGTTCCGGCGCACATCACCTGCGCTGGTGGCAAAGATGATCTGCAGGTTTTCCCATTCTTCGTCCGGCACATCCACGGGCATGATCGCCGCGATGGAAACCCCGGTCGGAATCGGCAGGATGTTGACAATGGCCTTGCCCTTGCCAGTGCGCCCGGATTGCGGCAGACGCCAGGTTTTGAGCTTGTAGACCATCCCGTCAGTGGTGAAGAACAACAACTGTGTATGCGTGTTCGCCACGAAGAGGTTGGTAACGACGTCCTCTTCCTTGGTCTGCATTCCCGACAGGCCCTTGCCACCACGTTTTTGCGCCCGGAAATCGGCCAGCGGAGTACGCTTGATGTAGCCACCCGACGTGACGGTCACGACCATGTCCTCACGCTCGATCAAGTCCTCGTCTTCCATGTCGCCGGACCAATCGACGATCTCGGTGCGACGGGGCACGGCAAACTGTTCACGCACGCTGCGCAGCTCGTCCCCGATGATCGACATGATGCGCTCTCGCGAGGACAGAATATCCAGGTATTCCTGGATCTTACCCGCCAATTCTTCCAGTTCGTCCGTAACCTCTTTGACACCGATCTGGGTCAATCGCTGCAGGCGCAGGTCGAGGATGGCGCGGGCCTGAACTTCGGTCAGGTTATAGGTGCCGTCGTCGTTCATCATCGACAGAGGGTCGTCGATCAGGCGCAGATAGCTTTCGATCTCAGCCGCGGGCCAGCGGCGGGTCATCAGCTTTTCACGCGCTTGCGCGGCGTCAGCGGATGACCGGATGGTTGCAACCACCTCATCCACATTCGAAACTGCCACGGCCAAACCGCACAGGATGTGACTGCGTTCGCGGGCCTTGCGCAGGTCGTAAGCCGTACGGCGCGCAACAACGTCTTCGCGGAAATCGATAAAGCTGGTCAGGAAGCGGCGCAGGGTCAACTGCTCGGGCCGGCCACCATTCAGCGCCAGCATGTTGCAGCCAAACGAGGTTTGCATCGGCGAAAAACGGAACAGTTGGTTCAGAACCACTTCGGGCGTGGCATCACGTTTCAGTTCGACCACAACGCGTACGCCGTTACGGTCGGATTCGTCCTGAACGTGGCTGACGCCTTCAATCCTCTTCTCACGCACGGCCTCGGCGATCTTTTCGATCATCGAAGCCTTGTTCACCTGATATGGAATCTCATCAACCACGATGGCATAGCGGTCTTTGCGGATTTCCTCGACGCGGGTCTTGGAGCGGATTATGACGCTGCCGCGCCCTTCCAAATAGGCTTTGCGCGCGCCGGACCGGCCCAGCATTACGCCGCCGGTCGGGAAGTCGGGGCCTGGAACATACTCGATCAGCTGCTCGGACGTCAGATCGGGATCGTCGATCAGGGCTAGGGTGGCGTCGACCACCTCACCAAGATTGTGCGGCGGGATATTGGTCGCCATGCCCACGGCAATGCCGCCAGCGCCGTTGACCAGCATGTTCGGGAACCGTGCGGGCAAGACTGTCGGCTCTCTGTCTTTGCCGTCATAGTTGTCCTGAAAATCGACGGTGTCTTTCTCGATATCCGCCAGCAGAGAGGCGGCGGGCTTGTCCATCCGAACTTCGGTATAGCGCATGGCCGCCGGGTTATCGCCGTCCATCGAGCCAAAGTTGCCCTGACCATCCAGCAGCGGCAGCGACATCGAGAAATCCTGAGCCATCCGCACCAACGCGTCATAGATCGCGCTGTCGCCGTGTGGGTGGTATTTACCCATTACGTCGCCGACCGGACGGGCCGATTTGCGATAGGATTTGTCATGGGTGTTTCCGGTCTCGTGCATCGCGTAAAGGATGCGCCGATGTACCGGTTTCAACCCATCGCGCAGATCAGGAATCGCACGGCTAACAATGACCGACATCGCATAGTCCAGATAGGACGTGCGCATTTCGGATTCGATGGAGACCGTCGGGCCACCGTAAACGGGGCGTTCTGGTGGGTTTTCATCCATATTTTCAGGAACTTCTGGCGTATCGCTCACGTAAACTGCCCGTTCTGTATGCAGACTCTATATCTTGTGGATACACCTTATCAGACCCGGCACATAAGGTGCAAGCAAGCAACCATTTTGCAAGTGAGAAACTCCGGTAACATCACGGTAACATATTGTTAACTAAGGATTAGGGTGTTTTCGTGATACAATAGGCGGACCTTGCAATTAATATTGAGGTCGAAATGGAGCGCAGCGAAACGGAATTGATGCTTAAAGGATATGGGCTGACAACGGCGGAATTATTCTACCACATGCCCGACTATATCCATGTTCTGAACACCTTCATCTGGCAGGAATACGATCTGGCGCCGGATCATCCGAAACTGTTCGAGTTCATTGATTTCTGGCAGCGAGAGATCGAAGGTCCCTTACATTCCGTAAAATTCACCCACCGTAAGATGATCGCGCCCGGAGAGTGGCGCAATCAAGTTGGCGAGTTTCGGGTGAATTAGCCGCCCTGACAGATTATTGGCTGTGTAACGAAAGGGCGTGTTCCATTTGATTTTCTTAGGCTAGGGTCGTGTCCAAACCATTGATCAGCTAAGGAAATGTCCCATGCCCAGAATGTTGCTGTTTGTCGCCGCCGTTTTGCTTGGTGGGTCAGTCGCCGCTGAGGGAGTTTTGGACAAGATCAAAAAAGGCGCGGCAAACGCGGCTGACGTTGTCGGGCAAGGGGCCGAAACCGTTGGCGAGACAATCGATAAAGGCGCGAAAGCTGTTGAGGGTACGGTCGACTCGACCACCGAATTGCTAAGCAATGAGGCCACTCCGGAAGAGACGCGCGCCAAGCTGGACACATTGGCCACGCAGATTCTGGATCAGTTGCTGGCCGAAAATCCCGAAGCGCAATCACTGTACGAGGTCTGTGCCGGCTATGCCGTGTTCGACTCGCGCAAGGTTACGGTGTTTCCAGTCTCGGCTGGGTATGGGCGGGGTGTGGCGGTGTCAAAGGACACCGGCCAGCACACATATATGAACATGGGAACAGGCGGCGTGGGTGGAGCGATCGGCATCGGCGGTTTTGAATCCAAATTTGTGATCATGTTCGAAACATCTGCTGATCTGGATAAGTTCATCACTCAAGGCTATGACGCGACCGCCGAAACCGGTGCCATGTACGGCGACGAAAACACGACGGAAATCGTGCGATTCAGCGACGGTCGGTCCTTTTTTGCATTGTCCAAGACAGGGTGGCGCGTGGCAGCGGGCGCGTCGGGTACAAAATTCTGGAAATCGCCGGAACTGAACTGATCAACCCGAGCAGCTGGCCCCGCCCAGAACGCAGAATTTGGCACAATGCGGATGGTTAAGGTGCACGTCCGTTTCCGCCTCGGCCAGCGTATGCCCCATCTCGAATTCCGGCTCATAAGGCAGCAACGTGCAGGCCAGAACGGCCGGTTTTTCAGCGCCCTTGCGTTTGACCACCATCCGGGCACTGGCGCACATCACAGTCGCGGGTGATTTGTCCAAGATACCCCAGCAGGCGGTGGTAATTTCCGGCACTTCGACGGTTTCGTCCATTTCAGGGAAAAGGACCGTTCGCGCAGGGTCATGCGCGTCGATGCCAAACCCGTGGCGGTTGAATAACGTAGCATATCCCTGACGGCTTTTTTCATCGTCCTCGCCCCATACGGTTCTGCCGGCAACAGCCATCCGGAATCCGCCATCGCGTAGCCACTTCATACCTTCCACGGTTTTGTCAAAACTGCCTTTGCCACGTTCCTTATCGTGCAGGTCGGCACGATAATGGTCGAGCGATACCCGCAGCGTCAGTTTCCCAGCGTAGTCGCGCTGAAGTTCAGTCAATCCCTCGCGCATCTTCTGGCGCATCATTGGCCGCATCGCGTTGGTCAGTATCAACACCTCATAGCCGCGTTCCAGCGCAGCGCGTGCCATCTCGATCATGTCGGGGTTCATGAACGGCTCACCACCGGTAAAGCCAATCTCACGCACGGGCCAGTTTCTGTCTTCGATCTGGTCCAGATAGTCTCGCACTTCATCCGCCGAGATATAGACCAACGCATCATTGGTCGGGCTGCTTTCGATATAGCAGTTGACACATTCGATGTTGCACAAAGTCCCGGTATTGAACCAGAGCGTCTCGGGGTTGGTCAACGCCACCGAGGCACGAGTCTGGCCATCCGCTGTCACCAATTTGTTTTGAAACTTGCCGATATTGACGATCTGAGGGGCGTTGTCTTTCATTCCGGTTTCCGGTTCTTTTCTGTTGTCACCTTGAATTAGAGGTTTCAGACCGTTTCGCAAAGTGAGACATGGGTGAGCTGACAGAGAATTGATGTCGCGGAAATCCGCAAAAATGGTTGCGCTAACATTGGACATTGAGCATAGGGCAAGGTAAGGAAAACACATGGTTTCTCGCGTCATACCTGTAGACCCCTTTGATCTGGTCATTTTTGGCGGAACCGGCGATCTGGCGCAGGGTAAAATCCTGCCTGCTCTGTTTCGCCGGTTTTGTGCTGGCCAGTGGGCTGAAGGCGCGCAAGTAATCGGGGCGGCCAGAACGGATTACGACCGTGACAAGTTCCGCAATTTGGTCCGCAACTCGCTTGAGGCACATGCCGGACGACACAGTCAGGACACCGCTGCACTGAACGCGTTTTTGCAGCGGGTTGATTATGTGACATTGGATGCTGTTGCGGATCATGGCTGGGTCGAGCTTGCGCAGAAACTTCAGCCGGATCGGGTTCGGGCGTTCTATTTTTCGGTGGGGCCGCGGTTGTTTGGCCCTCTGGCGGAACGGATCGAGGCTTATGATCTGACTACGCCGCAGACGAGGATCGTGGTTGAAAAACCCTTTGGCCATGATCTGGAAAGTGCGCGAGCTTTGAATGCCACGCTGGCCGCGCATTTCAGGGAAAGTCAAATCTATCGAATCGACCACTATCTGGGCAAGGAAACCGTCCAAAACCTGATGGCTGTTCGGTTCGGCAACATGTTGTTCGAACCACTTTGGAACAGCCAGTATGTCGACCATATCCAGATCACCGTAGCCGAATCCGTCGGAATTAACGGCCGTGAAGAGTATTACGAGCGCGCAGGCGCGATGCGCGACATGATGCAGAACCACCTGATGCAGCTTTTGTGCCTGATCGCCATGGAGCCTCCGGCCAAGTTCGACCCGGATGCGGTGCGTGATGAAAAGCTCAAGGTTATTCGCGCTCTGGACCCGGTAAAGCCGCATCATATCGTGCGGGGGCAGTTTGAGGGCGAAAGTTCAAGTTACCGCAAAGCGGTTGGAAATCCGCGCTCGACCACGGAAAGCTATGTGGCGCTGCGGGCGCATATCAGCAACTGGCGATGGGCGGGAACACCGTTCTACTTGCGCACAGGCAAGCGCCTTGTGGCCCGGTCTTCGGTGATCAACGTGATGTTCAAAGACGCTCCGCACTCGATCTTTGGAGCGGATGCCGGGCGTCATGCGAATGCGCTGTCGATCCGCCTGCAGCCAAATGAGGGTATCACGCTGAAAGTGACGATCAAAGAGCCCGGGCAAGGAGGTATGCGTTTGGTCGACGTGCCCCTGGATATGAGCTTTGCCGAGGCATTGGGCGCCGAGAACCAGGACCCGCCAGACGCCTATGAACGTCTGGTGATGGATGTGATCCGAGGCAATCAGACGCTGTTCATGCGCGGTGATGAGGTCGAGGCCGCCTGGGCCTGGACAGACCCGATCATCGCAGGATGGCAGGCGCGTGGCGACGTGCCGAAACCTTATGAGAGCGGCAGCACTGGGCCGGGCGACGCCGAGCTGCTGATGAAACGGGACGGTCGCCGTTGGCAAGGGATAAACCCATGAAAATTCAGGAATACGCCGACCGGGATATGCTAGCCATCGACGTGGCCAATGCTATCGCCGGAGATCTTGAGGCGGCGCTGCTGCATCACGATCTGGTCTCTTTTGCTGTGCCGGGCGGTACCACACCCGGGCCGGTCTTTGACGGATTGTGTGCCGCTGATTTGGATTGGGACCGGGTCCGAATTCTGCCAACGGATGAACGGTGCGTGCCCAGCGACAGCGATCGCGCAAATGCGCGGCTGATCCAAGAGCGTTTGCTGACCAATCGCGCCTCAGTCGCGCAATATGTGCCTCTGTATCTGGATGGCAAAGATCCGGAATCGGTGCTGCCCGAAATTGAGAGCTTGATTGCGCCCGTGCTGCCTCTTTCGGTTCTCATGCTGGGTATGGGCGAAGATATGCACACCGCCTCGCTGTTTCCGGGGATGGAAGGGTTGGCCGCCGCATTGGACGGGCATGCGCCACCTTTGGCCGTGGCCCGACCCGAAGTTCAGCCCGAGGCGCGGATTACATTAACGGCTCCGGTCTTGGACGGCGCATTGTCTAAGCATCTGGTGATTTTTGGGGAAACCAAACGCAAGGCGCTGGACCGGGCCATGTCCCTGCATCCCAAAGAGGCGCCGATTGCTGCTGTGTTGGGCGGCATGACGGTCCATTGGGCGGAGTAGAGTTATGAACCTGGATACTCTCAAGGCATTTGCGTCAGATGGCGGTCATTCCATTTTGGACTTGTTCGAACAAGACGTGGATCGGGCACAGGTTTTCTCGACCTCAACGGGCGATATGCTGTTTGACTATTCAAAGACGCAGATTGACGCAGATATTCGCGCAGCCCTGATCCGCCTATGCGACGAGGCGGGGCTTGCCGACAGGCGCGACGCGATGTTTGCGGGTGCCAAGATCAATGAAACCGAAGAACGCTCGGTTCTGCATACGGCATTGCGGAATCTGGATGGCGGTCCGGTCGACGTGGATGGTCTGGATGTCATGCCTGGCGTTCTGGATACGCTGCAGCGGATGCGTGTCTTTGCCGAAGAGGTGCGCGGTGGCGCGGTGGCCGGGGCAGGGGGCAGCTTTACCGATGTGGTGAATATCGGAATTGGTGGGTCTGATCTGGGACCGGTTATGGCCACGCATGCACTGGCTCCGTATCACGACGGGCCGCGGCTGCACTATGTCTCGAATGTAGACGGGGCACATATTGCCGATGTTCTACGGCAGCTGGATCCGACGCGGACACTTGTGATTGTCGCGTCCAAGACGTTCACGACCATTGAAACCATGACCAATGCCCGCACCGCGCGCGCCTGGATGGTCGATGGCGGCGGGGAGCCGGCCCGACAGTTTGCTGCGGTTTCCAGTGCTTTGGACAAGACTCAGGCCTTTGGCATTCCCGAACAGCGCGTGTTTGGTTTCGCCGATTGGGTCGGCGGACGTTATTCGGTTTGGGGGCCTGTGGGCCTGCCGGTGATGATTGCCGTAGGCTCGACGGCCTTTGACGCGTTTTTGCGTGGTGGACAGGCAATGGACGTGCATTTTCGCGCCGCCGATTGGTCCGAGAATATGCCGGTGATGTTGGCTTTGACCGGTATCTGGCATCGGCAGGTTCTGGGATATGCCAGCCGGGCCGTGCTGCCATACGATCAGCGTCTCCTGCGCTTGCCCGCATATTTTCAGCAGCTCGAGATGGAGTCGAATGGCAAATCCGTTGCCATGGACGGCAGTGCGCTGACCATTCCTTCGGGTCCGGTGGTCTGGGGTGAGCCTGGTACCAATGGTCAGCATGCGTTTTATCAGCTGATCCATCAGGGCACAGACGTTATCCCTTGCGAATTCATGGTCGCTGCCGAGGGACATGAACCTGAGCTGACCCACCATCACCGGCTGCTGCTGGCCAACTGTCTGGCCCAGTCCGAGGCGCTGATGCGCGGCCGATCGCTGGACGAGGCGCGGCAGCGCATGGCCGACAAAGGGTTGACGGGTGAAGAATGCGAACGTCAGGCCCGACATCGGGTGTTTGCTGGCAATCGTCCCTCGACCACGCTGATGTACCCCAAACTAACGCCTTTTGTTCTGGGTCAGGTCATTGCCCTGTACGAGCATCGCGTATTCGTCGAAGGGGTCCTGTTGGGGATCAACTCTTTTGACCAGTGGGGCGTTGAACTGGGCAAGGAACTGGCGACTTCACTGGGGCCAATCGTGGACGGTGCAGAAGGTACCGAGACCAAAGACGGGTCAACCGCCGCCCTTGTTGCCTATGCCATGTTGCACCGGGAAACCGAATAAAAGCCAGCTTTACAGCCCTGGCATGACGCATTCTTCTATTGTCAGACAATTAAATGCTTGGCAGGGTTTCTTTTGACCGCGCCGATTGCAGAAGATGCGTGGCAAACAAGAAGGTGCTGCAAAAAGCGGCCCCGACACAGGGAGGATGTCCATGCTGGGACAAATGATGACGCAACCGTTGCTGATCTCGTCACTGATCGAGCATGCCGATCGCTATCATGGCCAAACCGAGATATATTCTGTCGAAACTGACGGCAGCTTGACTGAAACGAACTGGTCGCAAGTCGCCGCGAACGCACGAAAATTAGGTTCTGCACTGTTAGGTCTTGGGCTGGAACCGCACGCTCGGATAGCGACATTGGCATGGAACAACCGCCGCCATCTGGAAATCTACTATGGCACTTCGGGTGCTGGATTCGTCTGCCACACCGTAAACCCCAGGCTGTTTCCAGAGCAGCTGACCTATATCATCAATCATGCGCAGGACCGGGTTCTGTTTTTCGACGCCACATTCATCCCGCTTGTCGCCGCTTTGAAGGACCAACTGACAGAGGTGCAGCATTTCGTGTTAATGGGTCCGCGGAATGATGACGCAATCGCGCAGGTTCCAGGGGTGCAGTTCTATGATGAGCTGATCGAAACCGGTGATTCCGGCTTTCAATGGCCCAGACTGGACGAAAACACAGCCTCAAGCCTTTGTTACACCTCGGGCACAACCGGAAACCCCAAGGGGGTGCTCTATTCCCATCGCTCGACAGTTTTGCACAGTTTTGGATCCAACACGCGTGACGTGATCGGGTTTTCGGCGATGGATGTGGTACTCCCAGTTGTGCCGATGTTCCATGTGAACGCTTGGGGATCGCCGTACGCTTGCGCGATGTCGGGGTCTCGGATGGTATTACCGGGACCAGATTTGCATGGCGAGGCATTGGTCAATTTGATTGACAGCTATGGGGTGACACTGGCCATGGGCGTGCCGACGATCTGGCAGGGTCTGCTGGCCTCTGCAAAGAAGTCGGGCAGTCAACTGTCCAGTCTTGAGCGCACAGTTATTGGTGGGGCCGCATGTCCGCCGTCGATGATCGAGACGTTCCGCGAAACCTATGGTGTCGATACAGTCCACGCCTGGGGGATGAGCGAGATGAGCCCGCTGGGAACCGCGAACCAGCCCTTGGCGAAACATGGAAAACTGCCCAAAGAAGAGCAGTATGGGCTTCGGGAAAGTCAGGGCCGTCCTTGTTATGGGGTCGAATTGAAAATCGTTGATGATTTCGGCAATGAGCTTCCGCGTGACGGTGAAACACAGGGAGACCTGATGGTGCGCGGATACTGGGTATTGGACAGCTATTTCATGATGCAGGATCAGGGTCTGCTGCAAGACGGTTGGTTTGCCACTGGCGACGTGGCGACACTGGACCCGGACGGGTATATGACGATCCGAGATCGCTCAAAGGACATCATCAAATCCGGCGGTGAATGGATCAGTTCGGTCGAGCTCGAAAATATCGCGGTGGCACATCCAAAGCTGGCAGGCGCAGCCGTTGTGGGTGTGCCGCATCCGAAATGGGACGAACGGCCCGTTCTTGTGGCGGTGAAAGCCGAGGGGGCAAACCCAAGCGAAGAAGAATTGCTGGCGTTTTTTGGTGGTAAGATCGCCAAGTGGCAGATCCCGGACAGGGTAGTCTTTGTGGACGCGCTGCCACTGAACGCGACTGGCAAGATCCTGAAACGCAACCTGCGGGAAGACTTCAAAGATGTGCTGAGTACCTAGCGCAAGATCACTGGCCTGGCAGACACAAGCGAGATGGTTTGCCGGGTTTTCTGACTTCGCGGCGAACGTAGATCTATAGCCCCTCAGCCTTCTGAAGTTCCACGCCTGAAATCTGCCAGTTTGGGCTTCCTCGTGCGCCTGAAATACTCGAATGAACTGCCGGGCCAGTTGGTGGTTATCCGCTCGCCATCTTTGTAATAGCTGCGCTCGATCCGCGCCCACTGACTTTTGGCAAGACGCTGTTGCATCTCGTCATCGAAACGCAATGCCGCCTCAGGTTTTACTTCGATCGTGCCGTGATCGGCCGCCTTGATAAGTTGGATGACAAAACCGATTTGCGCTTCGATCATGGCCAGAACCGTCGTGTGGCCAAGGTTTGTGTTTGGTCCGTAAATAATGTGCAGATTAGGGAATTTGGGAACCGAGATGCCAAGATAGGCCCGCGCACCACCTTCATCCCAAACATCGCGCAACAAGATACCATCACGTCCCTTGATATCAATAGCTTGCAGGAAGGGGTTGGATTGGAACCCAGTGCCAAGAATGACCACATCATGGTTGCGTTCGGTACCGTCTGTGGTCTTGATCCCATCTTTGGTGAAACAGTCGATTCCGTCCGTCACCAACTCAACCTTATCCTGGTTCAGGGTCTGATAGTAGCTGTCCGAGACCAAAAGACGACGCGCGCCGGGCGGGTATTTGGGCCGAAGCGCCTCGCGCAGTTTTGGGTCCGATATCGTCTTTTCCAGATGCCGGTTCAGTATGTTCTGCATCAGCATCTCGTGCAGTTTCGATCCTTTCATGACTGGAAAGATCTTGAATTCATTCTCGGCCCAAAGGCGGAAACGATAAAGTTTTTGAAGGAAAGGCATCGAACGCATCAGCGACTTGAAGCTCTCGCCATAGGTCTTGTTGCCTTTGGGCATGACCCAATTTGCCGTGCGTTGATAAACTGTCAGACTGCGTGCCTGTTTGGCGATCTCTGGGATGAACTGCAGCGCGCTGGCTGCATTTCCAATCACGGCAACTGATTTGTCCTTCAGGTCGATATCATGGCGCCATTCGGCAGAATGGAATATGGTTCCCCCGAAGAGCTTCATCCCCGGTATCCCAATACGGTTGGGAAAGTGCAACTGACCAACCGAGCAAACCACGTGGCGGCAGAGATAGGTTTCATCTCCATTGCCCTTGGTCGTTACAGTCCACATTTCACTGGTCGGATCGAAGCTTGCTGAAGTGACGGCGCAGCCAAGGCGTAAATGCGCGATCACTCCGAATGTTTCCGCACAATCCCGGATGTAATCCAGAATCTCTTTCTGTCCCGACCATTTTCGGCTCCAGTTCGGCGTTTTGCTGAAAGAGTAAGAATACAAATGCGAGGGCACATCGCATTCCGCACCGGGATAGGTGTTATGCTGCCAAGTGCCCCCAAATTCAGTGGCCTTGTCGAGTATTGCGAAGCTGTCGATTCCCGCTTGTCTGAGCTGGTAGCCCATACCAATGCCGCCAAAGCCAGCACCTATGATCAAACAGTTCACCTGCTTCATGATACTTCCTTATGCTCGTATGTCCGTTTCGCGACTTGCCAGTGGCGTTTCTGATCTGCCTGGTTTGGCTTTGGGACAAGCGTGACCGGCATAAAATCTTCTTTCAATTTATCTCAAGTTCACCTGAGCCTGCTAATAACTTGGGCCCAGACTAAGTCCTTCAATGCAAATGTAATTGGGAACTTATCCCTCAACTTTGAGTTGAAGGGAATGGAAAAATTAGAGGATGAAACTTTGAAACCGTTTATCATCTGCCTTGAGTTATGGCGCACGGCCTGAGGCAGGGTGTTTCTATAGTCGTGAAGATTTTGGAAGATTGGCTCCGGCGGTAGGGATCGAACCTACGACCAATTGATTAACAGTCAACTGCTCTACCGCTGAGCTACGCCGGAACGGTTCGCGCCGTATAGCAACCCGACTCTTCGCCGTCCAGAGGGGAAGCGCGGTTTTGGAAAAAAAATTACCTCGGCATCTATGGGGTTCTGGCGAAGATCGCGCCGACGGATAATTTTGACTGCGGTGCAACCAGAAATCGGCATGTAAGATCAACGAGATGGGCGAATACATTCCGTTCGGCAGCGGGCAACAGGGCAGCGGGGGTTTCGGTATAGATTCGCTCGGCCAATTCCCGGGCGGTTCCTGGCCTGGTTTCCAATGCGGACAGAATCTGTTTTTCCCGGGCGCGCCGGTGGGTGATCAACCAATCGAGCCTTTTGGCAGGGTCGTTAATCGGTGCGCCATGCCCTGCGTGGAATACGGACCAGTTATGTTGTCCTAGCTTTTCGCAAGCCGCCATGAAATCGGTCAGATCACCATCAGGTGGTGACACCAGTGAACTGGCCCAACCCATCACATGATCGGCGGTAAAGCAGACATCCCCCCAACCCAGCGCAATATGGTTACCAAGATGACCGGGCGTATGGATCACATTCAACTGCCACCCTTCGGCGGCGATTACATCACCATCTTCGACTTCGATATGCGGGCGGAACGCCGTGTCGATCCCTTCACCTCCGCCTGCGAGCCCCTGATTGGCCAATTCGGACATCACCTCACTGCGGCCTGCTTCAGGGCCTCCGAAAGCAATGATCTTTGCTTGCGTTCGTTCGGCCAGCGGTGCAGCCAGCGGAGAGTGGTCCAGATGAGAATGTGTGACAATGATGTGGCTGATCCGTTGTCCGGGTTTAACCGCGTTCAGGATTGCATCCAGATGGTCCGCATTGGCAGGGCCGGGGTCAATCACCGCAAGATCGGTTTGGCCAAGCAAGTATGTATTGGTGCCGCGATATGTCATCGGAGACGGGTTGGGGGCGAGAATCCGCCTTAGGCCCGGTTGTAACTCGTCATCTCGACCTGGCATTGGATTGAAATCGTCCGGTGCTTGCATTCTGCACTCTTTCTCTCGTCTGAACAGCCCGTTAGGTTTAACCCATGACGACGCAATGGCTCAAACTTTATATGCCGCGCAGCCTGTACGCACGGGCGGCTTTGATTCTCATTTTGCCGGTGGTGGTGATGCTGCTGGTGATCAGTGTCGCCTTTTTGCAAAAGCACCTGGAAGATGTCACCGCGCAAATGACTCGTGCCGCATCGCGTGAGGTTACGCTGGTTACGGATGTGATAGAACATTCTGAAACGCAGCATCAGGCGGTGGCCGAACTTCGGCCCGATCTGGCCGCGCTTGATATGAAACTGCGGTTTCTCGGGATAAACGAAACGCCAGTCATCGGGAATCGCCGCTGGTATGATTTCATTGCACCTCAAGTCGAATCCGAGTTGCGCGCTTTGCTTCCCGATCTTGTAGCGGTCGCCTTGCCAAGCGGGCAGGAGGCTCGATTGTATCTGCAGACGGATTTGGGTGTATTGCAGCTAACTTTCGACCGTCGGCGATTGTCCCCAACCGCGCCGCATCAGTTGATTGTGACCGTCTTGTTCTTTGCGATCATCATGACAACCATTTCGTTTTTGTACATGCGCAACCAGCTACGACCGATCACCCGTCTGGCCGAGGCTGCACAGGCGTTCGGACGCGGGCGGGTTGTTCCTTATTCGCCAGGCGGCGCGATCGAGGTGCGGGCCGCTGGCAGTGCGTTTCTGGATATGCGCGCCCGGATTGAGCGTCAGATGGAGCAGCGCACCATGATGCTGTCCGGTGTCAGCCACGATTTGCGAACGCCTTTGACGCGTCTCAAGCTTGGGCTGTCTTTGTTGCCCGAAGGTGAGGCAGCGCCATTGCAACAGGACGTGGATGAAATGCAGCTATTGCTGGACGCGTTTTTGGACTTTTCCAAAGGAGCGGCAGAGGTGGCGCCGGAATCCGTAGACCCTGAGAGGTTCCTTCGGCAGATCGTCAAGGATGCGTGCAGGGCAGGGCATAAGGTCGAATTGGTAAAGGTTGATGGCGCAGGAACCGCGATGTTGCGCCCGACGGCTATTCGTCGCGCGGTAGAGAACTTGATCGGGAATGCGGTCAGGTACGGAAATCGCGCTGAGATCAGCCTGTCGGTCTCCTCCAAATCGCTGCGTATCCGCGTCGAAGATGATGGTCCGGGTATTCCGCCCGAGCAGCGCACCGAAGCGGTCAAACCTTTCTCGCGATTGGATCCTGCGCGCAACCAGAATCGGGGCAGCGGTGTTGGTCTGGGGTTGGCCATTGTGGCAGATGTCGCCCGAGCCCATGGCGGCGTGCTTCGATTGGGCAAAAGCGAACATCTGGGCGGTCTGTGTGCCGATATTATCATCGGTCGCTAGAGCATCGTGCACCGGACCTCTGCTCTGCCAAATCTGGTGTGAGTTCATCTTGGATTGTCGGATGTTCAGTGACCGATAAACTGATTCAAGCGCCTGAAAAGTTACCGGGATATCCCGGGCGGGAATCGAAGATATGTCCTGAAACCGTGGGGCACTTGCCTCGCAACCTATTGTTAGGTCGTGGAGCATCTCTCTCTATTTTCGGGCTGATCGATCGTTGTTTCTAAAGGAAAATTTGCGGAATTTGGTAGGCCCGGAGGGACTCGAACCCCCAACCAAAGCGTTATGAGCGCTCTGCTCTAACCAATTGAGCTACAGGCCCGCCTAGGCGCTTTGCCTATCATGGTGAACGCCCGCGTCAAGCCTGACCGTTGCAACATCTCCAACAATCGACTAACCCGCGCGGGAACCATTCAAAAGAGGTTGGCCATGACAGCGGGCAAAAACGGAATCACCTACGCGGATGCGGGCGTTGATATTGATGCGGGGAATGCTCTGGTCGACCGGATAAAACCTGCTGCCAAGCGGACCAACAGATCCGGTGTGATGAGCGGGCTGGGCGGGTTCGGCGCATTGTTCGACCTGAAGGATGCAGGTTATCGGGACCCGATTCTTGTCGGCGCCACCGACGGTGTTGGCACCAAGTTGCGGATCGCGATTGATACAGGCCTGGTCGATGGCGTCGGTATCGATCTTGTGGCCATGTGCGTCAACGATCTGATCTGTCAGGGGGCTGAGCCACTTTTCTTCCTCGACTATTTCGCCACAGGCAAACTGGATACCGAGACCGCCGCACGGATTATTGAGGGCATTGCCGAAGGCTGCGTTCAATCGGATTGCGCATTGATCGGTGGTGAAACTGCCGAGATGCCGGGCATGTACCCCGATGGTGATTTCGATTTGGCCGGGTTTTCGGTCGGTGCGATGGAGCGCGGCGCACACCTTCCTGCAGATGTTCAAAAGAGTGACGTGTTGCTTGGGCTGGCCTCAAACGGGGTGCATTCCAATGGCTATTCGCTAGTGCGCAAGCTGGTCGAGATCTCGGGCCTGGGTTGGGATGCGGCATCGCCCTTTGGGGATGGATCGCTGGGCGAGGCACTGCTGACCCCGACGCGCCTTTACGTGAAACCTGCGCTACAGGCGATCCGGACAGGCGGGGTGCATGCGCTCGCCCATATCACCGGCGGTGGCCTGACCGAAAACCTGCCACGGGTGCTGCCCGAAGGGCTGGGTGCCCAGATCGACTTGAACTCCTGGGATTTGCCACCCGTATTCCGCTGGATGGCAGAAACCGGCGGTATTGCTGAATCCGAGATGCTCAAGACTTTCAACTGTGGCATCGGCATGATCGTGGTTTGCGGCGCAGAGCAGGCCGACGACCTGTCGGCACTGCTGGCCCAAGCTGGTGAGACGGTTTCGCGGATTGGCACCGTGACCGACACCGCAGGAGTGGCCTATTCGGGCAAATTGCTGTGAGCCATAAGCGCGTCGCCATTCTGCTCTCGGGCGGGGGGTCGAACATGGTCTCTCTGGTCGACAGCATGACCGGCGACCATCCGGCACGGCCTTGTCTGGTCTTGTCCAACGATGCCGGGGCAGGCGGGCTGAAAAAGGCCGCTGATCGTGGAATCGCGACCGCCGCCGTTGATCACCGACCCTTTAAAGGCGACCGCGCGGCTTTCGAAGCCGAGCTGCTGAAACCGTTAGAGCAAGCACAACCGGACATCGTGTGTTTGGCTGGGTTCATGCGGGTGCTGACCGGTGATTTCGTCTCGCGCTTTCAGGGTCGGATGCTCAACATCCACCCGTCACTGTTGCCGAAATACAAGGGTCTGAACACCCATGCCCGTGCGATTGCAGCAGGTGATATCAAGCATGGATGCTCGGTTCACGAAGTGACCGCAGCGCTGGACGATGGCCCAATCTTGGGGCAAGCCCGCCTGAATATTGAGGCTGGAGACACTCCTGAGACTTTGGCGTCGCGCGTTCTGACCTACGAACACAGGCTTTATCCGGCCGTATTGCGCCGCTTTGCCGGAAATGACCGCACACCGGTGCTTTTGCCGTGAATCCCGCGGGGTGATTTACACGCGGTTGCCATTCGGCCTATGGTTCGCCCGACGGCCCGGAAACGTGTAGGACTGACGGGTGATTAAAAACAAAAGCAAGAATAGCACCACGAATGAAAACCCTCACGACGACGCAAGAGCTGGCCGATTTCTGCAAAGCGGCTGCGGCCTTTGATTACGTAACCGTAGATACCGAGTTCCTGCGCGAACGGACCTACTATTCCAAACTTTGCCTGCTTCAACTGGCGGTCCCGTCGCCCGACGAAGACAGCGCCGTTTTGGTCGACCCGTTGGCCGAAGGGATGACTCTGGAGCCTTTGTACGAGCTCTTCGCCGATGAAAGCGTGGTTAAAGTATTTCACGCAGCCCGTCAGGATCTTGAGATTTTCTGGGTTGAGGCGGGTGTGTTCCCCAACCCTCTGTTCGACACCCAGGTCGCTGCTATGGTCTGCGGATTTGGCGAGCAGGTTGGCTATGAAACCCTAGTGCGCAAGATTTGTAAGGAAGGCGTGGACAAGACCTCTCGATTTACTGACTGGTCACGCCGCCCACTGTCCGAGGCGCAAAAGACGTATGCCCTGGCAGATGTAACGCATCTGCGGAAAATCTATGAGTATCTGTCGGCCGAGTTGACGAAAACCAAGCGCAGCCATTGGGTCGCCGAAGAGCTGCGCACGCTGACGCAATCCGGCACCTATGAGATCCAGCCCGAAAATGCGTGGAAGCGTATCAAAACCCGGACGAACTCGGCCAAGTTTTTGGCTGTTGTTCGCGAGTTGGCCGAGTTCCGCGAAACCTATGCGCAGGAAAACAACGTACCGCGCAGCCGGGTGTTCAAAGACGACGCTCTGATCGAACTGGCATCGACCAAGCCGAAATCTTTCTCAGATTTGGGTGGATCGCGCCTGCTGTTGCGCGAGGCCCGCAAAGGGGTCATTGCGGATGGGATTCTGGCCGCCGTCAAAAAGGGTGTTAATTGCCCACCAGAAAAATTGCCCAAGATTGATACCAGCCGTGACAAGATGAAGGTAAATCCTGCGCTTGCCGACCTATTGCGGGTGCTGCTGAAATCAAAAACCGAAAGCTCGGGCGTGGCCGCCAAACTGATTGCTACCAGTTCCGAACTGGATCAGATCGCAGCCGGTGAACGGGAATTACCTGCAATGTCCGGTTGGCGGTTCGAGGTATTCGGCGAAGATGCCCTGAAACTGTGCGATGGCAAAATCGCCCTGGCAGCTAAAGGGCAGACCGTCACGGTCGTAGAGCTTTAGCAGGAATTATCTGCGGCGGGATTCCAGGGCATTTTGTTCCCCTTTGACGCGGACCAACCGAATGTTTGCAAGCTCGTCTCGGCTGATATTGATTGCATTGGATACTCTTCGGGACCGTTCGGTCCCCTGGCTTGTCGCATATGACGGGTAGTCGACACGGAACGTGAATTCGAGAATGCCGTTTTTTGCATTCTCTTCGCTTTCAACACGAACAAGCCGCGCATTATAGGCACCCTGCCTTGCAGCAATACCAGTCGTGTAAACGATAGCTCCATTCGGAATTGGATCGATCCGCAATTCTTCGATCTTGGCGATCGGGAAGCTCTTATCCTCGGGTGGCTTCTTGGAAAACAGGCCAACACCATCGTCTGTCTGGGGAACCAGCGCATTTGCATCGTTCACCGAGACTTCAGAGGGTGCCGGAGTACTGGACCCAAACCAGTTTGTCGGGTTGACCCGAGAATCACGCCAAGCGCTGCAAGCCGACAGGGTCAAGGCAGCAGCCAAAAGAACAGACAGTGATTTCTTCATCGTCACAACACCCAGAGCAGTCTATATGGCAATGAGTTATAGCACTTTTCCGGGTTTGAAAAGCCACGTGGGGGGCTGGACAGATGCTGGTCAGGATCATAGTTCAAAAATGTGAACCCAATGAGAGGACAGCCCCGAGATGGCGACACCTGCTTTCGAAGAAATCGTCGAAGATTTCGAATTCCTGGAGGACTGGGAAGACCGGTACCGCCATGTCATCGAGCAGGGGAAAGCGATGGCGCCAATGGATGATGCGTTGAAGGTGCCTGCAACCAAAGTACATGGTTGCGCCAGCCAGGTCTGGCTGCATCCCAGTGTCGAGGGAGGGACCTTTCATTTTGACGGCGACAGTGATGCTCTGATCGTGCGGGGGCTGATTGCGGTTCTGCGATCCCTATATAACGGCCTGCCGGTTCAAGAAGTCCCGCAGGTTGACGCAGGAGGCGAACTGGCGCGGCTGGGGTTAAACGATCATCTTTCCGCGCAACGATCTAACGGTTTGAGGGCGATGATCGACCGTATCCGCGAGGTCGCGATAGAGGCCGCCTAAAGCGGGCGGCTGGCCCAGTCGCTCAGCGTGGATTGCAGATCACCATAGCCGGTAAAACGGCGCTCGAAAGCTAGGCCCATTCGGTCTGCGCACTCCTTGGCCCGTTCGGTCAGAACCGCATCATCAGTCTGTGCCTGATAAACCAGTTTCGTGTAGTTGCCGAAATACATTTCCCTAAGCTCGGGGTGCCGATCCAGCCCCAGCGGCTTCCAGACGAAGGCATCGAATTGACGTGCCAGAAAATCTGTTAGGTAGAACGCTGTAGTTTCATCCTCGCCGCGATTTTCAAAGACCTGGTTCCCCTCGAAGAAAGAATAGCAGTGGGGCCCTTTAATCATCTCCACTCCAATCTCCTCGCAGGCTTTCTGCAACAGGCCACCGGTGCCGCAATCTGCGTAGACGACATAAACTTTATCGTATTGGTCGCGGTGTTTGGCAACGGCCTCTTCCACCGCCTGCGTGATCCGTTCCGGGTGGACGTGCAAGATGGCGGGCAGGCAGGTCAGTTCCATATGATCCCAGCCGTTACGACGCTTTAGGTCCAGGATTTCCCGCGCCAGCGCACCGCAGGCCAATAGCAGAATTCGCCCTGCGCCGTGATGGTCTGAATAGCCCTGTGTTGTCAGGCTGGCGTCGTCGGGAAGTTGGTCCTGAGTCATTTCGCGCCTCTTTCTCGTTATCTAGAAAATCGGCTTATTCGGTGGCTGGCAAGCCCGTATTCGACACATAATGTCGGCTTCGGATCAGGGTAGGGTGAATAAATGAAAAAGGCCGCCCGAAAACCGGACGGCCCTGAAATGGTCTAGATGTCGATCAACCCGCCAGCTGATTGTGCTTGCGCGAGACAAAATCCTTTGCGGTCTCAACCGCTACGGCCGCGTCACGGCAATAGGCATCAGCACCGATCGCCTTGCCGAACTCTTCGTTCAGGGGCGCACCGCCAACCAGAACGATATAGTCGTCGCGCCGACCCTGTTCGATCAGTGTGTCGATCACGACTTTCATATATGGCATGGTCGTCGTCAGCAGTGCCGACATGCCCAGAATATCGGGCTGTTCGGTATCAAGCGCTTCCAGATAGTTTTCGACGGGGTTGTTGATGCCGATATCAACAACCTCGAATCCGGCGCCTTCCATCATCATTGACACCAGGTTTTTGCCAATGTCGTGAATGTCGCCTTTAACAGTGCCGATCACCATTTTACCAACACGCGGTGCGCCGGTTTCGGCCAGCAGCGGCTTGAGGATAAACATGCCGCCCTTCATTGCGTTTGCGGCCAGCAAGACCTCGGGTACGAACAGAATGCCGTCACGGAAGTCGTGGCCCACGACCGTCATGCCGCCGACCAGTGCCTTGGTCAGGATGTCATAAGGTGTCCAGCCGCGCTCCAGCAGGATGTTCACACCTTCTTCGATTTCTTCTTTCAGACCGTCGTAAAGGTCATCGAACATCTGTTCGACCAGTTCGTCGTCGTTCAGTTCGGACAGGACGATGTCTTCTTCATCGGACATGGGGCGTTTCCCTGAGCTGTTCGGGCCTTGCGCCCGTGGTGGCATTTTTTCCGTTTTGGCCATTTCGCCGTAATACTACTGTGACGATTGCGACCTTGGCAGTTCCGAGACCGACCTATAGGCCAAATTTGTCGTTATCTCGACGTCATTTTACACATGAACATCCTGCAATTCGTTCAAATGTACCAATTGTTCAGGGCCTGATTGGGGTTCTGATGATGCCTCAGCAAGGTAAATGTGCCGCTTGCTGGACCGGTCGATATTCCATATACCAAATGACATGAACAAAAGTAGAACAAACCTACCTTCGGCCATTCCCAAGGGGCGAGCAGCCACGGAAAATACGGCAGGCAGATTCGAACGGTTTGACACAATCCCCTGCGATGACGGCTGGGGGTATGATGACGATCTTCCTCCGTTGCGGACTGAAGTCAGGCACGAAACGGCACGCAGCATAATCACTTATAACCGCTCCCCCGACTTGCCATTTGATCGCTCGATTAACCCCTATCGGGGGTGTGAGCACGGCTGCATCTATTGCTTTGCGCGGCCCAGCCATGCCTATCTGGGTCTGTCGCCGGGGCTGGATTTTGAGACGCGCTTGATTGCCCGACCCAATGCGGCCGTGCTTCTTCGCAAAGAGCTTTCTGCGAAAGGTTACACTGTTGCGCCAATCGCGATTGGAACCAATACCGACCCTTATCAGCCAGTTGAAAAAAACCTCGGAATCACAAGGTCTTGTTTGTCGGTGCTTACTGAGTTTCGCCATCCGTTTGCGATTGTGACCAAGGGGGCACTGATCGAACGTGACCTCGATCTGCTCGCACAGATGGCGGAACAGGGTTTGGTTCGGGTCGGGATATCTCTGACCACGTTGGATGCGGATTTATCGCGCCGAATGGAGCCACGGGCACCCGCGCCAAATCGGCGCCTGAAAATCATTCGCAGGCTGACCGAAGCGGGGGTTCCGGTACGAGTCATGACCTCGCCTTCTATTCCCGGTTTGACAGATCATGAGATGGAAAGCCTGTTAGAGGCGGGCAGGGATGCCGGGGCGGATGCAGCAAGCTGGATTATGCTGCGGCTGCCGCGCGAAGTTTCGCAACTTTGGCAAACCTGGCTGCAAGAGCAAGAGCCAACGCGCGCCGAAAAAGTCATGTCCAAGCTTCGGCAAATGCACGGGGGCAGGGACTATGATCCGCGCTGGGGCCACCGAATGCGCGGTGAGGGCGAATATGCCGAGATGGTGGCTAAGCGGTTTTCACTGGCTGTAAAACGACTGGGCCTTGCAACGCGCACCCCGAAGCTGCGGTGCGATTTGTTCGATATCCCGCCCCAAGCCGGGGACCAGTTGACGCTGTTCTAACAAATCAGCCCCGGATTCTGGTCCGGGGCTGTTTGGTTTGTTGGGGATCGAAATCAGCGTTTTTCGATGTCCACGTAATCGCGACTGGTTTCGCCCAGATAGAGCTGGCGCGGGCGGCCGATTTTGTTCTGTGGATCTGCGATCATCTCTTTCCACTGACTGACCCAGCCAACGGTGCGCGACAGTGCGAAAATCGGGGTGAACATCGACGTCGGGAAACCCATCGCCTCAAGGATGATCCCTGAATAGAAGTCCACGTTCGGGAACAGTTTCTTTTCGGAGAAATACGGATCTTCCAGTGCCTGTTTTTCCAGCGCCTTGGCGACCTGCAGCTTGGGATTGTCCTCAATCCCCAGCAGATCCAACACTTCGTCGGCGGATTGCTTCATAACCTTGGCGCGCGGGTCAAAGTTCTTATAGACGCGGTGACCAAAGCCCATCAGGCGGAACGGATCAGCCTTGTCTTTGGCGCGGGCGATAAATTCCGGGATACGGTCAACCGTGCCAATTTCTTCCAGCATTTCAAGGCAGGCCTGGTTTGCGCCGCCATGGGCAGGGCCCCAAAGACACGCGATACCAGCGGCAATACACGCAAACGGGTTCGCCCCCGAGGACGAGGCCAGACGCACTGTCGAAGTCGAGGCATTCTGTTCGTGATCCGCGTGCAGAGTAAAGATGCGGTCCATCGCGCGGCTGAGGATTGGGTTTACCTCATATTCTTCGGCAGGGACGCTGAAGCACATGCGCAGGAAGTTTGAAGCATAATCCAGATCGTTGCGCGGGTACACGAAGGGCTGACCGGTATGATACTTGTAAGCCCAGGCGGCGATGGTCGGCATCTTGGCGATCAGACGATGGGATGCGACCTCACGCTGATGCGGGTCCGAAACATCGGTCGAATCGTGATAGAACGCAGACATCGCGCCCACGACACCGACCATGATCGCCATCGGATGCGCATCACGGCGGAAGCCACGATAGAAATACTGCATCTGTTCGTGCAGCATGGTGTGGCGGGTGATCGTGGTTTCAAACTTTTCCAGTTCCTTGGCCGCCGGCAGCTCTCCATAAAGCAGCAGGTAGCACACTTCGAGGAAATGCGATTTCTCGGCCAACTGGTCGATCGGATAGCCACGGTGCAGCAGTTCACCTTTTTCGCCGTCGATATAGGTGATGGTGCTGTCGCAGCTGGCTGTCGAGGTGAAGCCGGGGTCATAGGTGAACACATCCGCTTCGCTGTACAGCTTGCGGATGTCGATGACATCAGGTCCCACGGTAGGCGAATGAACCGGCAACTCGTATGTTTTACCATGTACGGTCAAAGTGGCTGATTTATTGCTGTCGGTCATAATGTCCCTTCCTCATTCATACGTGAAACGGATCGTCGTCCGTTTCGGCGGGCAACGGTTGCGCACAGGGGCGCAGCCCGGGTGTTAGCGGAGCAGCGTTACCCAAATGTGAAACCTTTGGTTATGTCGCTGCGTCGGAGAGCCGTGCCAGGGTTTCATCCCGCCCAAGCACAAGCATCATATCAAAAACCGAAGGCGTTACAGCCCGACCAGCCAATGCAGCGCGCAACGGCCCTGCCAGCTTGCCAAACTTTAGCCCTTTCGCTTCTGCAAACGAGTTCAGGGCACTCTCCAGTTCGTTCCGGGTCCAGCTAGCATTTTGCACGTGCGGCGTCAATTCACTCAGTATACCGTCGGATACAGAGGACAGCGCCTTTGCAGCCTTCTCATCAGGTTTAATCGGGCGTGACGTCAGCACAAAATGCGCTTTTTCAAGGAGTTCCGGGAATGTGCGTGCCCGATCCTTGAGGCAATACATCGCACGTTCCAGATCACCTGATTGTGCATTGGTGAGAGCGGGCAGTCCCGCCGCCGCCAAGTATCCCTGAATTTCCTGCCGCAACGCGGCATCGCCAGTGATTGGAATATGCTGACCACATAGATTCTCGAGCTTTTTCAGATCGAACCGTGCAGGGCTTTTACCGATTCCAGCCAGATCGAACCACTCTTTCGCCTGCTCATCTGTAAAGAATTCGTCATCCCCATGGCTCCAGCCGAGACGGGCTAGATAGTTGCGCATACCCGCGGCCGGGTACCCCATCGCCTGATATTCTTGGGCACCCAAAGCTCCGTGACGTTTGGATAGTTTCTTGCCGTCCGGACCATGAATCAGCGGAATATGTGCCCAGACCGGAACATCCCAACCCATGGCTTCATAGATCATCATCTGGCGTGCGGCATTGTTCAGGTGATCGTCGCCCCGGATAACATGGGTCACACCCATGTCGTGATCATCCACAACAACCGCCAGCATATAAACCGGTGTTCCGTCCGAGCGCAGCAGGATCATGTCGTCCAACTGATCGTTGCGGATTGTCACGTCGCCCTGAACCTGATCGCGGATCACAGTGACCCCGTCCCGCGGTGCCTTTATGCGGATCGCATATGGGGTGTCAGGTTGGGTCGAAGGGTCAGCGTCGCGCCAGGGGCTCTGGAACAGCGTCGATTTTCCCTCTGCACGCGCCTGTTCGCGAAAGGCTGTGATCTCGTCCTGGGTCGAAAAACATTTGTAGGCTTTGCCGTCCGCCAGCAGCTGATGTGCCACTTCAGCATGACGCGGGGCGCCTTCGAATTGGCTGATCACATCGCCATCATGGTCCAGGCCCAACCAGGACATCCCCTGAAGAATTGCTGCAGTAGCCTCTGGCGTTGAGCGTTCGCGGTCCGTGTCTTCAATCCGCAACAAGAACTTGCCACCACGTCCCCGAGCAAAGAGCCAGTTGAACAATGCAGTGCGCGCGCCGCCGATGTGAAGAAAACCAGTGGGTGAAGGTGCAAAACGGGTGACGACCTGATCGGACATAGTGTGGATTAACCTTTTGGTAACCGTGTCGGGCTTAACTTGGCGCCTGTCTAACGAGCCCGAAGGACGGGGGCAACCATGCGTGTTCTGGCACGGGTCGAGACCGCATTGCTGAACCAGACAGGCTATTTGTTTCAGTGGTCACCAGTGTGCTTGGCCATTGGCATCGGCCTGTATTTCGCGCTCCGGTTCGAGCCGGGGTGGCAGATCTACGTCTGTTTCAGCTCGGTGATTGTTGCGGCTATGGGGATGGCCCGCAAATCGCGGTCTGGCTGGGCTTCGTTGGCAATCGGGGGGACGCTGATCGCTGCCGGGTTTATCCTGGCCGGCGCACGTGCCCATACGGTGGCAGAGCCGGTTCTGTCTTGGCGGTACTATGGCCCGGTCGAGGGACGTGTTGTCGCCATAGACCGCTCTGCGTCGGATGCGCTGCGGGTGACGCTCGATCGGGTGCGATTAGGGGACGTGCCCTTGGATCGACGACCGCGGCGCGTCCGACTTTCCCTGCATGGTGGGGATGTCGCGCTGGTTCCTGGGCAAAGGATCATGACAACAGGTCATCTGTCGCCACCTCAGGGGCCGGTAGAGCCCGGCGGTTTCGATTTCCGTCGCCACGCATGGTTTCAACGTTTAGGGGCAGTCGGATACACGCGCGTACCGGTGTTGTTGGTTGCCCCGCCGGACAGGACCAATCTCCGCATCACGGCGTGGAGGATGGCGATCTCTGCACATGTGCGCGCTTTGCTGCCTGGAGAGGTCGGAGGTTTCGCCGCGGCTGTCACGACGGGTGATCGCAGCGGAATGGGTCAGGAAACGCTGAACAATCTACGGGCATCTAATCTGGCTCATCTGTTGGCGATATCCGGATTGCATATGGGGTTGTTGACAGGTTTTGTTTATCTGATTTGCAGGGTCACGCTGTCTGCTGTCCCGGTGCTCGCTCTTAGACTTCCGGTCCGCAAGATTGCAGCGGTTTGCGCCTTGGTCGCGGCGGTTGTTTATCTATTGCTGTCTGGCGGGAATGTCGCAACAGAGCGGGCCTTTATCATGGTCAGCGTAATGCTGGGGGCCATTTTGATCGACAGAAGGTCAATTTCGCTACGCGCGGTGGCCGTCGCTGCCCTTATCGTGCTGTCGTTGCGCCCGGAATCTCTGTTAAGCCCCGGTTTTCAGATGTCCTTTGCTGCAACAACGGCACTTGTGGCCGTTTTCGGAGCCTTACGCGGTTTCGGTTCCGCTTTCGGGCCGAAATGGCTACGGCCCATTATCGGGGTATTGATGTCCTCTGCCATAGCCGGGCTTGCAACCGCACCGATTGGGGCCGCGCATTTCAACTCACTGTCTCACTATGGGCTCGTTGCGAATATGCTGTCGGTCCCGGTGATGGGAGCCGTCGTGGTTCCTGCGGCCGTTATTGCCGCAATCCTGGCGCCATTCGGGCTCGAGTGGTTTGGGCTGGCGGTCATGGGGGCAGGGTTAGAATGGATTCTGGCGGTTTCAGACTGGATCTCGGGACTGGAAGGTGCGCAAGGTTATGTGGTCAGTCCACCGTCCTACGTCTTGCCCATATTTGCATTGGGTGCGCTGTGGATCGCCTTGTGGCGCGGTGGGGCAAGGTGGGTCGGCGTCGCACCTTGCATGGTGGCGATTGCGCTTTGGGGGCAGGGTAACCGTCCGGAAGTTTTGGTCGCAGACTCCGGTGGGTTAGTTGGTGTGATGACTGATCAGGGGCGCGCGCTGAGCAAGGAAAAGGGCAGCAAATTTATTGCAACCGTGTGGCTTGAAAACGACGGAGACGGCGCGAGCCAGAAAACTGCCGCAAATCGCTGGCCCGATGGGAAAGATCTGTCGCAAAGATATTTCTGGCAGGGCAAAGAGCTGATTCACCTCACCGGCAAACGATCTGCGCGCGAATTCAGCGAATGTGGAGATGACCAAATCGTCATCTCTGCTGTTCCGGTCCAGCTGTCCGGCACCTGTATGGTGATTGATCCCGAGTTGCTGAACAAGACAGGAAGTATTGCACTGTCCATCGGAAACGTAATGACCAGTGCCGAAGTCATAGGCAAAAGGCTGTGGTCGCCAGACAGCTAAAGATCAATAGCTTCGGATCAGCCCAACCAAACGGCCCTGAACCTTGACCTTATCTTCAGGCAGTACACGCGTTTCATAGGCCGGGTTCGCAGCCTCAAGCGCTATCGCCTGACCTCTCCGAAAGAACCGTTTGAGCGTTGCTTCCTGATCTTCGACCAGAGCGACAACGATATCGCCATTATCAGCCGCGGAGGTTTCGCGGATGACGACCACATCACCGTCGTTGATGCCAGCGTCAATCATCGAGTCGCCACGCACCTCAAGCGCGTAATGCTCACCTCTGCCGGAAACCATGCTCCCGGGAACGGCAACGCGGTGCGAGACATGGCTGATCGCCTCGATCGGAACACCTGCTGCGATGCGTCCCATGACCGGCAATTCCATTGCGTCAACGGTCACTGGTTCGAAATTCGCGGGGCGTCTGCCTTCGGGTTTGTCACCTTCGATAACACGGGGCTTGAAAGCGACTGTAGGCTCTCCTCCCAGGCTTTCAGGAAGTTTGACGATTTCGATGGCCCGGGCACGATGGGCCAGACGACGGATAAAGCCGCGTTCTTCAAGCGCTGTGATCAACCGATGGATGCCGGATTTGGACCGCAGGTCCAGCGCAGCTTTCATTTCATCGAAACTTGGGGGGACGCCATCCGCCTGAACGCGTTTATGGATGAACTCCAACAAATCCAACTGCTTCTTGGTCAGCATTGCTCACACCTCGTCGCTCATACGTTTTCTTTTGTTCTACGCATGTTCACGTTTTGTGTCAATGGTTTTGCGCGGTCTCAGATCGGAAGGAACATCACTTCGTCTCCGGCCAGGCGTGCCGGGTCATTGGGTTGCCGAACCAAAAGCGCGTTTGCTTCGGCGAGGACGCTGAGCAGCGAGCTGTCCTGGTTTTGGCAGGCTTTTATCCCGTCCGCGGTCACGATGGCACGCATGTAATGCTCTCGCGGCCCATTCGCGGGGATTGCCTCGGTTAAATTGGCGCTTTGAAGCGGGGTCAGAACCTGTTCCAGGCCCAGCATCTTACGGATCATCGGGGCAAGAAACAGATAGCTGCAAACCATTGCGCTGACCGGATTACCCGGAAGTCCAACCATCACGCTATCGCCCAAGCGACCGGCCATCAGCGGTTTGCCGGGGCGCATGCGGATCTTGTAAAAACTCCGCTCCAACCCCAGTGCGGTGGAGACCTGAGAGACAAGATCATAATCCCCAACCGAGGCACCGCCGATCGTAACCACCAAATCAACGTCGGCTGCTAGAGCAAAGGCGGTCTCAAGGGACGAAACCGTGTCAGAGGCGATAGGCAGAACCCGAACATGCGCTCCAACATTCTCTAACAACGCTTTGATACCAAAGGTGTTTGAGGCGATTATCTGATCCGGTCCCGGTGTTTCGCCGGGCATGATCAATTCATCCCCGGTTGCGATCAGTGCGACCACGGGTTTACGTGCAACCGGCACCATGGGGATATTCATCGCCGCCAAAAGCGCCAGATCCTCGGGGCGCAAACGACGTGGAGCCGTAATCTTGGCGCCAATTTCGAAATCGACGCCTTTTGGACGAATGTTGGATTTAGGGCCCGGCAGATCAGAAATGGTGATTAGGTCACCTCGGCGATCAACATCCTCTTGAATGACAACAAAATCTGCACCTTCAGGAATAGGGGCGCCAGTGAAGATCCGAACCGCCTGTCCGGGTCCAACCTGACCGTCAAATCGCCGACCGGCCGCAGCCTCGCCAATGACTTTGAACATGGCGTGCGGCTCTACCTCGGTCGATTTTACCGCGTAGCCATCCATCGAAGACGAAGCGAATGGCGGCTGATCGCGTGTGGCTGCTACATCCTCGGCCAGTACTCTACCCGCCGCATCCATCAAGGGAGCCGGCTCGGAGGGGAGGGTGTTTACAAGATCGAATAGCTGCGCCCGGGCGCTTTCAACGGTTATCATTTCGCCTCGTAACGACCTGATTTACCACCATCTTTTAGCAAGACGCGAATGCCGCCAATTTCCATTGCCTTATCGACGGCTTTGGCCATGTCGTATATGGTCAGTGCGGCAGTTGAGGCCGCTGTCAGCGCCTCCATTTCCACGCCGGTTTGACCAGATGTCTTGACGGTTGCCTGTACCTGTATGCCGGGTAATTCTGGGTCCAGTGTCAGGTCTACGGTAACTTTGGTCACTGGCAGTGGGTGACATAGCGGGATCAGATCGGGTGTCTTCTTTGCCCCCATGATACCGGCCAGACGTGCAACCCCCAAGACGTCACCTTTTTTGGCGCGACCTTCTGCGATCAAGTCGAACGTATCTTGTGCCATCGTGATATGAGCCGCTGCGACGGCGACACGATCCGTGATGGGCTTGTTCGACACATCGACCATATGAGCCTGTCCCTGGGCATCAAAGTGAGTCAGCGGCATCACATCACACCCGGGCTGAGCGGACGCGACAGCAGATCGTGTGTCGCTTCTGCGACGTCATCCTGACGCATCAGGCTCTCGCCAATTAGAAAACAACGCGCACCGAAACGGGCGATATCGGCCAAGTCTGCTGGAGTGCTCAACCCGCTTTCGCAAACGATGGTCCGGTCAGCGGGAACTAGTTTTGACAGGCGGCGTGTCGTATCAAGAGTGGTCTCGAAGGTCTTGAGATTACGGTTGTTTATCCCAATCAACGGGCTTTTGAGCTGCGTTGCACGTTCCAGCTCGGCTTCATCATGAACTTCAATCAGAACGTCCATGCCCCAGTCAAAGGCGGTCTGTTCCAACTCAGACGCCTGGCTGTCATCAACCGATGCCATGATGATCAGAATACAATCCGCCCCAAGAGCGCGGGCTTCGGCCACCTGATAGGGATCGTACATGAAATCTTTGCGTAGAACCGGCAAAGAACAGGCTGCGCGTGCCTGAACCAGAAACTCTTTGGCACCCTGAAAGCTGGGCGTGTCGGTCAACACGGAAAGGCAGGCAGCGCCACCTTCTTCGTAAGCCTGAGCAAGTGCTGGTGGATCAAAGTCAGCGCGGATCAGACCTTTGGAGGGGCTGGCTTTTTTGACTTCTGCAATCAGCCCGTACCCAGTACGTACAGCCATTTGCAAGGCTGATGCGAATCCGCGTGGTTCAGAGGCTGATCTTGCTTCGTTTTCAACAGCTTCCAGAGACTTATTGGCCTTGTCCGAAGCGACCTCTTCGAGCTTGTAAGCTTTGATTTTGTCCAGAACCGTTTCGGTCATGCGGCCTCCTGAGTAATGCGGGCCAGGGCCGCGATCTTGTCTTTGGCTTTTCCGCTGTCGATACTTTCAGCGGCTTTTGCGACACCTTCGCGCAGATCAGCAGCGGCCTCTGCGACGACCAGGGCAGCTGCGGCATTCAACAATACCGCATCGCGATAGGCGGAGGCCTCGCCGTCTAGAAGAGCTCGGAAGGCTACTGCGTTTTCCTCGGGGGTTCCGCCGAGAATGTCCTCGAAGGGATGTACCGGCAGCCCTGCATCTTCTGGGTGAAGCTCGACCTCTTTAATTGTGCCGTCTTCGAGGGCCGCAATCCAACTGATACCCGTGATGGTCAATTCGTCTGTGCCGTCCGATCCGTGCACCAGCCATGCGCGTTCGGACCCAAGCAGGCCCAACGTTTCGGCCATCGGGCGGATCAACTCTCGGCTAAAGGCTCCGGTCAACTGCCGCTTGACGCCTGCCGGATTGGTCAGCGGACCGAGAATGTTAAAGATCGTCCGTGTCCCAAGCTCTTGCCGGGTGGGCATGACATGCGCAATCGCCGGGTGATGCATGGGGGCCATCATGAATCCGATGCCGACATCTTGCAGTGCATTTTCAACGGTTTGCGGGCCGACCATAACGTTGATACCCAGCTGGCCTAGCGCATCTGCGGCTCCGGATTTAGAACTCAGGTTCCGGTTGCCGTGTTTGGCCACGGTGACACCGGCACCCGCAACCACAAAGGCGGTCGCGGTCGAGATATTCAGCGTTCCCTTGCCGTCACCGCCGGTGCCCACAATATCTATCGCGCCAGCTGGTGCCTGAACTGCATTGCATTTTGCACGCATCACGGCAGCGGCGGCGGCATATTCATCGACGGTCTCTCCGCGTGTGCGCATAGCCATCAATAGCCCGCCGATCTGGCTGGGTGTTGCGGCGCCGTCAAACAGGATCCCAAAGGCTTCTTCCGCTTCGGCGCGAGTCAGGGGGCGGTCGGCGGCAACTCCGATCAGCGGTTTCAGGGCGTCGCTCATGCGGGAACTTTCATCTCGGACAGGAAATTCTTGAGCAACGCGTGGCCGTGCTCGGAAGCGATGGATTCCGGGTGGAACTGTACGCCATGAATGGGCAGTTCGCGGTGCTGGAGGCCCATTATGGTGCCATCTTCCAATTCCGCCGTAATCTCCAGGCAATCGGGCAGGGTATCGCGATCCACAATCAGCGAATGATAGCGCGTCGCCTCAAACGGCGTGGGCAGGCCCGCGAACACACCTTTACCGGTGTGGTGCATTGTTCCCATTTTGCCATGCACAATCTCATGGCAACGCGTGACTTTTCCACCGAAAACCTGACCTATGGTCTGATGGCCAAGGCAGACACCCAACAAAGGCGTCCGTGTTTCGGCGGCTGCCTCGGTCAGGGCAAGGCAAATGCCTGCCCGGTCAGGGTCGCAAGGGCCAGGGCTGAGCAGGATGCCAGCGGGGTTCATGGCCATCGCTTCTTGCACGTCCAGCGCGTCATTCCTTCGAATGACCATTTCCGAGCCAAGTTCGCCTAAATAATGTACCAGGTTGTAGGTAAATGAGTCGTAGTTGTCGATCAGCAGCAGCATTTGGCTCTTGTCTCGTGTTGGGCATTTCGGGCTGGCGATGCAACCCAAGGCCACGGTATAGTGTTGGCACATACATGCTCAGGCTTGTGGGGCAGCGTCAAGGGTGCATCCCGAACTTGGCGGTCCTGCAGGCAGGTGCCACAACAGATGGTGCAAGGGCAAGGCAGCAGGACTAAGGCGAGAGGCAAATATTATGGGCGGATTTGTCGGCGGAATGATCGCAGGCGCAGTTGTCGTTGTGGTGCTGGGGGCAGTCTTATCGCTCAACGCGCCGCTGTCGAAAAAGCCGTCCATAGCGACAGTCGCACCAGAACCTGCACCGGTGCAGACGTCGGAGAGCTCCGAGGTTGTCGCTGAGGCGGGTGCAGATGCCGATCTGCTCAAACTCCCTGCGCAGACGCCCGAGAATGAAGTCGAAGAAGAGGATTCTCTGGCCGGTTTATCCGAAGCTGAGAACGCCCCGGACAGCCAGCCGGTAGTGAATGACGTAAGCGTTCCGGTCGAAGCGCCGACGCCCAGCGAGGCGGATTCCGTAAGCATCTCGAGTGAGGCCCCGGTCGTTCCGCGAATGCCTGTCCCCGTTCAGCCTGCGCCGTTTGCCGACCTCAGCCCAGATGCCGCAGAAGATGCCCCTGAGCCACCGGCTGATCAGGTTGCTCTTGCCGAGCCCTTGCCCGAAGTCTCGCCTTCGGAATCAATCGAGCTGGAGGTGAATCCGGAGGATAACCCAATCGCAGTGGAAGGGGACGAGGACACGCTGCCCAGTCAGCCGCTACCGCGTATCGCCTCGGTTCCGCAGATCGGCGCAGAGGACAACACGTCGGGAAATACCACTATCGGGCGTCGTGTAGTGCCTTTGACTGAACGAGATGATGAAGCAGCCCAAAATCCGCAGGAAGAAGTTCCTGTAGGTAAACCGATCGAGGCCTTCGCAGAGAAGTTTGACAATCCGGATTCCAAACCCCTCATGTCGATCATTCTGATTGACGATGAAGGTGCATATGGCGCCGAGGCGCTTCAGGATTTCCCATATCCGCTTACGTTTGCGGTGCGCCCATCAGACCCCGATGCAGCTGAGAAAATGGCTCGACATCGGGCGGCCGGGTTCGAAGTGATGGTCACTGCTGACCTGCCCAAGGCGGCCAGCGCACAGGATGCTGAGGTATCGCTTTCGGTGTGGCTTGAAGCGTTGCCCGAAACGGTAGGAATTCTTGAAGGTGATGGATCCGGCATCCAGGGTAACCGAAAACTGGCGGATCAGGTCGCCGCCATCGCCGGTGGAACGGGTCGAGGACTGATCACTCAGGATAACGGGCTCAACACGGTACAGAAGCTGGCCTCCCGTAATGGAATTCCGTCTGCGGTAATTTTCAGGGATATCGACGGCGCGCGGCAGGATGCAAAAATCATGCGACGTTTCCTGGACCAGGCTGCGTTCCGGGCCGGGCAGGAGGGCACTGTTGTCATGTTGGGCCGGTTGCGCCCGGATACCATATCGGCCTTGCTGCTTTGGGGTCTGGAAGATCGCGGAGGCCGCGTTGCAATGGCGCCTATTTCGGCAGTGATGATGCAAGGGGCACAATAAGCCCGATCACTTCCTTCCCCGAAACAGGCAGCCCAGACGGGCTGCCTTTATCAATTCTTGCCGGACAGCGTAAATCGGGCCGCGTCAGCCGCAGCGCGTCTGATGGCGTTGGACTTGTGGACGGTTTCCATGAATTCAGCCTCTGGATCGCTATCATACACAACGCCACCACCGGCCTGAATATATAGCTTTTGATCCTGAACGATGGCCGTTCGCAGGGCGATACACATGTCCATGTCTCCGCCGGCGCTGAAATAGCCGACGCCGCCGCCGTAGACACCGCGTTTTTCCGGCTCAAGCTCATCAATGATTTCCATGGCTCGTACCTTGGGCGCGCCCGAGACCGTCCCCGCAGGCATTCCCGCAAAAAAGGCGTCCAGCGCATCCTTACCCTCGGCCAGCTCACCCACAACGTTTGAAACGATGTGCATAACATGGCTGTACCGTTCAATGATGAACTCTTCGGTCGGGCGCACCGTTCCGATCTTTGAAACCCGCCCGGTGTCATTGCGGCCTAGATCCAACAGCATCAGATGTTCGGCCAGTTCTTTCTTGTCGGCCAGCAACTCAATTTCGTAAGCTTTGTCCTCTTCCGGGGTCGCTCCACGTGGGCGCGTCCCGGCGATGGGTCGTATGGTGACTTCATTGCCAAACACGCGCACCAGGATTTCCGGGCTGGCGCCGATCACCTGAAACCCGCCAAAGTTAAAATAGAACATGAAGGGCGACGGGTTTGTTCGCCGCAGCGACCGGTATAGCGCAAATGGAGGCAGCGGGAAATCCTGCGTCCAGCGCTGCGCTGGCACTACCTGAAAGATATCACCAGCGCGGATGTATTCCTTGGCTTTCTCGACCGCTTCCAGATAGCCGGATTTGGTAAAATTCGAGACGGGCGGGGCGACTTCGTACGCATCGCCAAGGTCGCGTGTTTCAGCAGGCATCGCCCGCTCCAGATCGCGCACTGCGTCCATAACGCGCTCGGCTGCCTGGGCATATGCAGCCTTGGCCGACTGGCCATCGCTGACCCAGGCGGGGGAAACGACCGTGACTTCGCCCTTCACACCATCCAGAACCGCGACGACAGAAGGGCGCAGCATGACGGCATCCGGCAGGCCTAGAGGGTCGGGGTTGATGTTCGGCAGATGCTCGACCAAGCGCACCATGTCATAACCGAGATAGCCAAATAGTCCCGCCGCAGCTTGTGGAAGGTCGTCAGGCAGCTCGATCCGGCTTTCGGCCAGAAGCGTCCGAAGGTTGTCCATCGGATCGCCATCCTGCGCCGTGAAAGCGTCCGGGTCGAACCGGGCCGAGCGGTTCAGTTCCGAGGTCTCAGCGCGACAGCGCCAGATCAGGTCGGGTTTCATACCAATGATCGAATACCGTCCGCGGACCTCGCCGCCAGTTACCGACTCGAGCATAAAGGCGTCTTTTTGCGCGCCGGTCAGTTTCAGCATCAAGGAGACAGGCGTATCAAGATCGGCTGCCAGACGGGTGTAAACGACCTGGTTCTCGCCGGCCTCATAAGCACGGGCGAAGCTGTCAAACTCTGGGGTCAGGGCCATATTCGGTCTCTTAATTAATAGCTCGCCTGAACGGCGTTCAGTGCTTGCTGATCCACCACAGGACGGGCGCGGGCCTGGGCGTCGCGAACATAGGCATCGAAAATGTTCTGTGCCAGAGCCTGATTCAGCTGAGCGGCAAGCGCTTGTTGAACCTGACGGCGTTCATCGGTCTCGGCAGGGGGCAACAATTCGTCAAGTCGAACGATCAACGCGACCCCGGCACCGGGAACGACACGATAGCTTCCTAGTTCCATGTCGAACACTTCCGGCATGAAACCTGCGGGTACATCTTCTAGAAATGCAGTTCGTGTCAAAGCGTTTTCCACGCGGTGAGGTAGGCCGGTCGTGCTGAAATCCCCGTTCTCCTGCAACTGCTCCAACACGGCATTCGCGTGGTCTTCCAACGCTTTGTCAGTTTGAACCTGTGTCCAGGCCGCCGCAACGCGATCACGCGCTGATTCCAGCGGTTCAGGCCGACGAGGCAGCGTTTCGTTCAGGCGCAGCGCAAAGATCGAACCGTCCTCAAGGAATGCAATCTCGGGAAAATCTCCGTCTTGCACGGCTTCGGCTGCACTGCGGAAACCGTCATATGCGGCCACACCATCCTGACTGGCGCGAGTCCAGTCGATCTGTCCCAGCTCCATCCCGGTCTCGGCTGCCAACTCCTCAAGTGTTGCCCCGCCTGCAAGCAGGTCATTGATGTCTTCGGACTGAGCCTCGATCTGGCGGCGCGCACGGTCTGCGGCCAACTCTTCGCGCAGAGCTGGGGCGGCGTCTTCGAAGGGAGTGTTGTTCTCAGCCAGCGAGCCGTTGATGCGGAAAAGGGCAGGGCCGAATACCGAGGGCAGAGGTCCAACAACAGTGTCCAGTTCAGCCGCGAAAATGGCCTCGGCCGCATCGCCCAGGTCGTCGCGGGTAACGTCGCCCAGATCCACGTCGCTCAGCTCAAGCTCACGGTCACGGACAAGTTGTTCGAAGGTTGTCCCGCCAACTTCAATCTGTGCCATGGCATCTTGCGCAGCGGCGTCATCAGAAAAAGAAAGGCGTTCAACAAGGCGGCGTTCGGGTTGCTGAAACTCGTCTGCGCGCTGTTCGAAAAGCCGGAGAACTGAATCTTCGTCCACCTCGACACTATCCAGCAGCATATTGGGCGACAGAATCGTATAGGTCAGCTTTTTGGTGCGGGGCAGGGAAAACTGGTCCTGGTTCTCGTCGTAATAGGTCTGGATTTGTTCATCGGTTGGGGTTGCAACCGGCTCTGCCAAAGCTTGGGGTGAAACGGTTGCAACAGTAAAGCTGCGGCGCGCACCGACAAAGTCTGTCAGAACTTCAGTTAGGATCGAGGGCATTTCTACTCCGCTGACCACGGCATCCTGCACGATGGTCCGTGCGGATTCTTTCCTCAGATCGGTTTCAAACTCGGTGTCGGTCATACCAACCTGTTCAAGCTGAAAGCGATATGCCTCACGGTCGAAAGAACCGTCAGGCCCCTGAAACGCAGGGATCGAGACGATTTCTTCCTGCAAATTTTCATCGCCGATCGAAATACCCAGCAGACCAACTTCGTTATCCAAAGCAGCCAGCGCGGTGAGGCGCGACAGAGCCAGCTGGTCCAAGCCAAAATCGCGGGCCTGTGACATTTGCAGGGGCTGGCCGGTCTGGCTTTCGACCGCGCGGATTTCGCGCTGAAGTTCGCGGACGTAATCGTCAATCGAGATATCTTCGTTGCCCACCTGTGCTACAGTGCGCACAGTTCCAGTCAGGCTGGTCGCGCCAAATCCTGCAAGGCCCAGCATCAAAAGACCCATGAGGATCCAGACAAAGGTCTTTGATAGATTTTTCATGCCTGCGGCCATGGTGCCCTCTTGTTTTATTCGGCAAGTATTTGCCCTGTCGGTTGCGGCCCTGAATACGACGCGCACCGCCGAGGGGCAAGCTTAGAAGGAGAGAGCGTGCAGGCGGTCAAACAATTCCGTAATTCCGTTGCGATCAAGATTGGCAAATGCGATGCGGACCTGTCGTTTTCCGGCCGGGTCGTGATCGGGCATGAACATCGTGCCTGGCAGCAACAGAATGCTGGCATCCGTGACCAGCCGACGGGCTAAATCATCCGAAGAGATGTCAAACGGGTGTTCGAAATAAGCAAAATAGGCGCCCAACCCAAGCAACCGCCATCCTTTACTGGTCAGTTTGGGAAGTTGTCTTGTAATGACAGCGCGACGGTCGAGGATTTCCCTTCGTTCATCGGCCAGCCATTGCGACAGGTTTTGCATCCCCCAAAGCGCACCAAACTGACCGATTTGGTTTGGACAGATCGCGACGGTATCCAGAAATTTCTCAATCTCAGACAGCAGCGACGGACTGGTCGCAACAGCACCTACTCGGTGACCGGTCAGACGGTAGGCCTTTGAAAACGAATATAGATGAATCAGAGTGTCATCCCAGCCCGGCTGAGCGAACAGATCATGGGGCGGGCCGCTGCGGCTGTCGAAATCGCGGTAGGTCTCATCAACCAAAAGCTTAATTCCGGTTTCGCGCGACAGTTCGAAAAACGCGCGCAGCAGCTCAGCCGGGTATTCGACACCGCCGGGATTGTTCGGAGTGACCAGAGCAATGGCGCGGGTCTTATCCGTTATCAAATCCCGCGCCGCGTTCACCTCTGGCAACAGTCCATCATCAGTTCTCAGATCAATGGCGTTAACACCTGTCATATCCAGCCACATTTTATGGTTGAAATACCACGGCGTGGGCAGAATGACCTCATCCCCTTGGTCTGTGATGGAGGAAATCGCAGCGGCGAAGGCCTGATTGCAGCCAGAAGTAATGGCAACCTGTTCCTGTGCGACAGGTGCGCCATAATGAACCGTAATCTGGCTGGCCAGTTCAGACCTGAGGGCGCTGTTGCCCAGAACCGGGCCATAGAGATGAGCGGAATCCTCGGTCGACGCATAAGCCGCCATCGCCTGACGCATCTCAAGTGGAGGCGGATCGACGGGGGCCGCCTGACTTACGTTTATCAAGGGCCGCTCTTCAGGGAAGGTCACGCCTTCGATCCACCGGCGCGCCTCCATGACTGGGGGCGGAAAGGTGGCGGCGGTGCGTGTCCGGGTCATCTCTGCGCCCCAGTCAGTTGCTGCGCTTGGGCCGGATCAATCCGTGCCCCGGTAGGGTTCGACATATTGCAAAGCCATATCCCACGGGAAGAAAATCCAGGTGTCCTGGCTGACTTCGGTGATGAAAGTGTCAACCATCGGGCGGCCTTTCGGCTTGGCATAAACCGTCGCGAAATGCGCCTTGGGATACATCGCCCGCACCAGTTCCAGAGTTTTGCCACTGTCGACCAGATCGTCGACAATCAGGATTCCGGTGCCGTCGCCCATGAGGTCAGCGTCGGGTGCTTTGAGCACTTCGGCTTCGCCTTGATCCTGGTGATGGTAGGAGCGCACGCTGATCGTGTCGACTGTGCGAATGTCCAGCTCGCGGCTGACAATCATCGCCGGTGCCATACCGCCACGGGTAATGGCAACGACGCCACGCCAGGCCCCATCATTCGGACCTTGCCCATCCAGCCGCCAAGCGAGCGCTCGGGAATCGCGGTGAATCTGATCCCAGCTGATGTGAAAGCCTTTTTCGTGGGGCAGGCGGTCCTTGGCACTCATGATTCAACCCTTCTCAACGTCTGGAGCATCAACGGCTTTCATACCGACGATGTGGTATCCCGAATCCACATGCAGGTTCTCACCAGTGACACCGCCGCTTAGATCGGAAAGCAGATACAGCGCCGAGTTGCCCACATCGTCGATGGTCACATTGCGGCGCAGGGGTGAGTTATATTCGTTCCACTTCATGATATAGCGAAAGTCGCCGATGCCGCTGGCGGCCAGTGTCTTGATCGGCCCGGCCGAGATCGCATTCACACGAATGCCGTCCTTGCCTAAATCCTCGGCCAGATATTTGACCGATGCTTCCAGCGCGGCTTTGGCAACGCCCATGACATTATAATGCGGCATCACCTGTTCGGCGCCGTAATAGGTCAGGGTGATGGCGCTGCCGCCTTCGGTCATCATCTTTTCGGCACGCTGCATCACGGCGGTAAAGGAATAAACCGACACGTCCATCGTGAGGTTGAAATTCGCCCGCGACGTATCAACGTAGCGCCCGCGTAGCTCATTCTTGTCTGAAAACCCGATTGCGTGGACAACAAAGTCCAGCTTTCCCCATTTCTCGGATAGCGCATCAAACAATCCGTCGATCGAGGCTTCATCGCTGACATCGCAGGGCAGGACGATTTCACTGCCCAGCTGTGCCGCCAGAGGGTCAACGCGCTTTTTCAAGGCATCCCCTTGATATGAGAATGCTAACTCGGCCCCGGCCTCGGACAAGGCGCGGGCGATTCCCCATGCGATTGATTTGTCATTGGCCAGTCCCATGATGAGGCCGCGCTTTCCGGCCATCAACTGATTTGACATGTTCGGTTCTCCGCCTGTCTTCGCGTTATGTTGCGTTGGTTTATGCCATTGGCTGGTCTGCTTCAAGGCCGTGCACTCTTGCCCGTGGCGGGAACTCGCCCTAGGGTATCCCTCAATAGTTTCCAGGGGATGGAAATGAGCGAACGTGATGGCATCTTCGCAGGAACCGACCCATTTGCAATAGCAGGGCGGTGGCTGGGCGAAGCTGTGAAGAGTGAACCCAACGATCCTAACGCGATTGCACTGGCAACCGTGGGCGAAGATGGTATGCCCAATGTACGAATGGTGCTGTTGAAAGAGATCGAAGCCGACGCCTTCGTTTTCTACACAAATTACGAAAGTGCCAAGGCAGGCGAGTTGGACAATGCTGGCAAGGCGGCCTTCGTGATGCATTGGAAATCTTTGCGGCGTCAAATCCGCGTTCGTGGTACAATCACGCGCGAGGATGGACCAAAGGCTGATGAATATTATGCCTCCAGGTCCTTGAAAAGTCGGCTTGGTGCATGGGCGTCCAAGCAATCTCAGCCGCTTAGCAGCCGTTCCGCGCTGATGGCGGATGTGGCGAAAGTGACCGCAAGGCTTGGCCCTAACCCTCCGCGCCCTAAATTTTGGGGTGGTTACCGGCTTGTGCCGACGGAAATTGAATTCTGGGCAGACGGCGCATTTCGTCTGCATGACAGGTTCAGGTGGTGCCGGGATGACGCTGATTCCGAATGGCAGATTCAGAGGTTGAATCCATGACGTTCACGTGTCGCGAATTGCAATGCGCAGATAACAAAGGGATTTTTCACCTTGAATTTGCGCGTCAATCCCATACACATCGGACCCTTAACAAAGTGAAAAAAAACGCAGTGGGACCACAGTGCCAGAAGATCTGAACAACATGTACCGCGTCCGAGGACACGTTAAATGGTTCGACCCTGCCAAAGGATACGGCTTTGTCGTATCGGATGAAGGTGGGCCGGATATTCTGCTGCACGTAAACGTTTTGCGTAATTTCGGTCAAAGCTCGGTTGCAGACGGGGCGGGCATCGAAATTATGACGCATCGCACTGATCGCGGTGTGCAAGCTGTCGAAGTCATCAGCGTCGATCCGCCAGCGCGCGCTGATACGATGATGCTCGCGGATTTTGCTGAACTTGATCCAGTTGAGATTGCAGCGGCCCCTTTGGTGGCTGCGCGGGTTAAGTGGTTCGACAAGGGCAAAGGGTTTGGCTTCGCTAATGTATTCGGGCGTGGCGAAGATGTGTTCCTGCATATTGAGGTTCTACGCCGTTCGGGGCTTGCGGATCTGCAACCCGGTGAAGCATTGGCCATGCGGGTCATAGACGGACAGCGTGGTCGGATGGCGGCCCAGGTTATGGCCTGGGAAGCAGCTATGGATGACTGATCTGCCATGGCAGGGCTTTTCAAGGTTCTGACTGTCGTCTTGTTACTTTGGGCCGGTGGCGCAGAAGCCGCCTGTCGTACAGATCGTGTTAGCCTGAAAAATGATAAGTCCCAAATCGGCTTTGATATTGAACTCGCCGTGTCGCCACAGGAGCGATCGCGCGGACTCATGTTTCGAGAATCGCTTCCGGTACGTTCAGGGATGCTGTTTGTATTCGACCCGCCGCAACCTGTTGCGTTCTGGATGAAGAACACGCTGATTCCTCTGGACCTGATCTTCATAGATAAGACGGGTATGGTAACGAAAGTTCATCACAACGCGATTCCCGGTGATTTGACCCCCATCGGAGGGGGCGATTCGGTATTCGCGGTGTTGGAAATCAACGCTGGTCTCGCAGATCGTTATCTGATCACGCCTGGAACACAGATCCAGCACAAAGTTTTTTCACATGGTCCGGCGATTTGGCCCTGTTAGGGCTTTTCAAATCAGAACGGCACGGTTAGGAAGGCGCACGGTTCGGGGCGTGGCGCAGTCTGGTAGCGCACCTGTTTTGGGTACAGGGGGTCGTAGGTTCGAATCCTGCCGCCCCGACCACTTCTTCAAAAATTAAAATGGCGACCCACCCATCGTTCGATAGATGGCGCTAAGGGTTTTATCCAATTCTTTGCTTTCTACAGGGACTTTTGCAGCAGGCCCTGTTTCGCGCGGCACATTAAAAAACAGATCCGCTTCAACTAGATAGCCACCTGCGTTTTTTTCGGCGGTCAGCCGAGTCACACTTTTGGGTAGGTTCTGTGGATAGCCGTCATAGTTGAGAATCAGGTAGGCTGTGGTCTTCGGAGGCAGAAGTTCCTGACACTCGAACTGACGATTTCCGATTTTCCTAAATTCCTCACCCGGGCCGTTGCAGGATGTCTCGAACGTAGCAAACAACTTGTCGGGAAAGGCCGAGAACTGCGCGCTGCGCGATGTGGCGGGCGTTTCTTGTGGTGTGCAGGCCACGATCAGGGCAAACAGGGAAATTATTCGAAACGCGGTCATTGATCGGTCTGCCCTTTGTTGGATGTGCTTTTACGCGCACTTCTGAGTAATGTCGAAATCGGCCGGATGCTGATTCTATTTCAACCTAGACATCTTAAGGCTGGTTTATCAAATCGCGATAAGTAAGCCGGAAAGAACGGTTAATCGTATTACGGACTTGGCTAGGTGATGGCGAACCATGGCGGATAACTCTGTGGAGGAATCGGAAACTGTCCTTCACCAGTTTGTCTATGCGGATCGGTCAACATAAAAGATTCCAAAAATGGCGGAAAAAGGCCGTTGACGATCTATGTGTGAATACGCCAGATTGTATAGGCCGAAAGTGCTGCCACTAAATCTGGTAGAAAATCCAGAACGTGGCACAGGGCGAGGGCTGGAGAGCACATCATACTTACGTGCGTCCGTCGGAACGGGGTCACGCTGCTTCGGGCAGCGGCCGGTTTCCTGCGCCCAAGATTTTCGGTTAGGGCAGATGGTCCGTTTATTGGGATCAAAAGCCAAGGGACAAGTTGATTGAATCTAGGGCGGCGGACATGAAGATTGACAGAAAATTTACCAAATCGGGACAGGATGCTTATGCAGAGCTTAAGTTCGCTTCTGCGACGTCAGAAATCCGAAACCCGGATGGGACCATCGTTTTCCGCCTAGACGATATCGAGGTTCCAACCAGCTGGAGCCAGGTCGCAAGCGACGTCATCGCGCAGAAGTATTTCCGCAAGGCAGGCGTTCCAACCAAGCTGAAGAAGGTCAAGGAAAAGGATGTCCCAGAATTTCTGTGGCGTTCTGTTCCGGCTGAGGACGCTGAATTTGGGGGCGAAATCTCGTCCAAACAGGTGTTTGACCGTCTTGCCGGCGCCTGGGCCTATTGGGGCTGGAAAGGTGGCTATTTCTCGACCGAGGATGACGCGAGCGCCTATTTCGACGAGATGCGTTATATGCTGGCGACTCAGCGCGCTGCGCCGAACAGCCCGCAATGGTTCAATACCGGCCTGCACTGGGCTTACGGAATCGATGGCCCGGCACAGGGGCACCACTATGTCGATTATAAGTCAGGCAAGCTGACCAAATCGAAATCCGCCTATGAACATCCGCAGCCGCATGCGTGTTTCATCCAGTCCGTAGATGATGATTTGGTGAACGAGGGTGGCATTATGGACCTGTGGGTCCGCGAGGCGCGCCTGTTCAAATACGGAAGCGGAACCGGGACCAACTTTAGCCACCTGCGTGGCGAGGGCGAGGCACTGTCGGGTGGCGGTAAATCCTCGGGTTTGATGGGCTTTCTCAAGATCGGCGACCGCGCCGCTGGCGCGATTAAATCAGGCGGCACGACCCGTCGAGCAGCAAAGATGGTCATCGTCGATGCAGATCACCCAGACATCGAGAAATTCATCGAATGGAAGGTGATCGAAGAGCAGAAGGTGGCCTCGATCGTTGCCGGATCGAAGATGCACGAGAAGATGCTGAACGGCATTTTCGAGGCCATCCGCAGCTGGGACGGCGCGCAGGAAGACGCGTATGATCCCAAGACGAATGACAGCCTGAAAAAGGCGGTTCGCGAGGCGAAAAATGTTGCGATCCCAGAGACTTACATCAAACGCGTTCTGGATTACGCCAAGCAGGGCCACGATAGCATCGAATTCCCGACCTACGATACGGATTGGGATTCGGAAGCCTACAGCTCGGTTTCGGGCCAGAACTCGAACAACTCGATTCGCGTAACCAACGCCTTCCTGACCGCTGTCGAGAAGGACGCGGACTGGGAGCTTATCAACCGCACAAACGGGAAAGTCGCCAAGACCGTCAAGGCGCGCGACCTGTGGGAAAAGGTTGGCCACGCGGCCTGGGCCTGCGCCGATCCCGGCATCCAGTTTCACGACACAGTCAACGAGTGGCATACATGCCCCGAAGATGGGGAGATTCGCGGATCGAACCCGTGTTCGGAATATATGTTCCTCGATGATACGGCCTGTAATCTTGCGTCGATGAACTTGCTGACTTTCCTCAAGGATGATGAGTTCCAGGCAGTGGACTATATGCATGCCTCGCGCTTGTGGACCCTAACGCTGGAAATCTCGGTGACCATGGCGCAGTTCCCGTCCAAGGAAATCGCGCAGCTGTCCTATGACTTCCGCACTTTGGGTTTGGGCTATGCCAATATCGGCGGTCTGCTGATGAACATGGGCTATAGCTATGACTCGGATGAAGGCCGCGCGATCTGTGGCGCGCTGACCGCGATCATGACCGGTGTAGCCTATGCAACCTCGGCCGAGATCGCTGGTGAATTGGGTCCGTTCAATAGCTATGAGCGCAACGCCGATAACATGCTTCGGGTCATCCGCAACCATCGCCGCGCATCTCAGGGTGTGACTGAAGGGTATGAGAAACTGGCAGTGAAGCCTGTACCTCTGGACCATGGCAACTGCCCGGATAAACGTTTGGTTGATCTGGCGATGTCAGCTTGGGATGAAGCGCTGAGCCTGGGTGAGCAGAACGGTTATCGCAATGCGCAGGCCACTGTGATTGCGCCAACCGGAACCATCGGTCTGGTGATGGATTGCGACACCACCGGGATCGAGCCGGACTTTGCTTTGGTAAAGTTCAAGAAACTGGCCGGTGGCGGGTATTTCAAAATCATCAACCGCTCGGTGCCTGCAGCGTTGGAAAAGCAGGGGTATTCCTCGGCTCAGATTGAAGAGATCGTCAGCTACGCGGTTGGTCATGGCACCATCGGCAACGCTCCGGGGATCAACCACACCTCGCTGACGGGTCACGGCTTTGGCCCCAATGAACTGGCCAAAGTGGATGCCGCACTGGAAAGCGCCTTCGACATCCGGTTCGTGTTCAACCAGTGGACTCTGGGCGAGGATTTCTGCACCGGTGTTCTCGGCATCCCTGCGACCAAGCTGAATGACCCGACCTTCGATCTGCTGCGCCATCTGGGCTTTACCAAAGCGGATATCGACGCGGCCAACGACCACGTTTGCGGAACCATGACGCTGGAAGGTGCACCGCATCTGAAAGAAGAGCATTATTCGATCTTCGACTGTGCCAACCCGTGCGGCAAGAAAGGCAAGCGTTTCCTGGGTGTTGACAGCCACATCACCATGATGGCTGCAGCGCAGAGCTTCATTTCGGGTGCGATCAGCAAGACGATCAACATGCCGAATGACGCCACCATCGAGGATTGCCAGAAAGCTTATGAGCTGTCCTGGTCGCTGGGTGTGAAGGCAAACGCGCTGTATCGCGACGGCTCTAAACTGTCGCAGCCATTGGCAGCCGCGCTGGTCGAGGATGACGAAGAGGCAGCAGAAGTTCTGGAAACCGGGACGCCGCAGGAAAAAGCCGTCGTTCTGGCCGAGAAGGTCATCGAGAAGGTCGTCGTCAAGGAAATCATCCGCAGCCATCGTGAGAAACTGCCGCATCGCCGCAAGGGTTACACTCAAAAGGCAATCGTGGGTGGCCACAAGGTATACCTGCGCACGGGCGAGTTCGAAGACGGCCAATTGGGTGAGATCTTCATCGACATGCACAAGGAAGGCGCTGGCTTCCGTGCGATGATGAACAACTTTGCCATCGCCGTGTCGGTTGGCCTGCAATATGGCGTACCGCTGGAAGAGTTCGTGGATGCCTTCACCTTCACCAAGTTCGAACCGGCGGGAATGGTACAGGGCAACGACTCGATCAAGAATGCGACGTCGATCCTGGATTACATCTTCCGCGAATTGGCCGTGTCCTATCTGGACCGCACCGATCTGGCCCATGTGAAACCAGAAGGCGCAAGCTTTGATGATCTGGGCCGGGGCGAGGAAGAAGGTGTCTCGAACGTGTCCGAGATCAGCGAAAGCGCGGCGTCCAAGTCATTGGAAGTGCTGAAACAAATCAGTTCGACCGGGTATCTGCGCAAGCGGATGCCGCAGGAGCTGATGGTTCTGAACGGCGGACAGAACGTGGTGAACGGCATGGCCGAAACCGCAGCCACATTCGAAGCGCCGGTGGCCGAAACCGCCGTAGCAACCGGGATGGACGCCCGCACCAAAGCCAAGATGCAAGGCTATGAGGGCGATCCCTGCGGTGAATGCGGAAACTACACGCTGGTGCGCAACGGCACCTGCATGAAATGCAACACCTGCGGCTCAACAAGCGGGTGTAGCTGAGTTAAGCGCCCCGGCAACCCGGGGCGCAGGGGGTCGGAAGCTGCCACAGTTGCCGGCCCCGACGAATACGGATCAAGGCGCAGAGACTTACCTTCGATGCCTTGGTCCACTCGGCCGACATGCCCGTGTTGGCCGGGAACAGGGTGGGGCGGAATATTTGCTCTTTCCCACTCTTTCACGGAACGGGTGCGCTCGTTCCATGCGACGTCCAGGCCGCAGGCAAACAAAACACCGGGCGGTCAACGAATGGAGCCTGGATGGCGAAACTGACAGGGGGCTTCGGCCCCCTTTCTTTTTGTCCTAAAGCCGTTAACTCGGCAGAGCCTCGCCATATTGCCTGTTTCCCATCGGGCAAGAACCGCCGACCGTGTTTGGGGGAGTTTTACCCAGCGACAGATCGCGGATGCGACTCTGGCAAACGCGCGGAGTTTGGCGCGAAATCAAAACGATGGCACTCAGTGGCTGACAACTGGTGGTGATTGCGTGTTCTTGATGCTTGTCCGGACACAAAACACACAAACTCTATCAGGAGGCATCACAATGAAACTGAATACTCTGGTCACATTTTCCGCACTTGCTTTTGCTCTGCCGACTTTGGCTTTCGCGCAGTCTGCGGCTGATACCAATGGGGACGGCGTTCTGACAATCGAAGAAGTTCAGGCCGTCGTGCCAGACGTTGACGCAAACGGATTTGCAGCAATGGATGCAAATGGCGACGGCGCGCTGGATCAGGATGAAGTTGCAATCGCGCAGGAAGCCGGGTTGCTGCCATCCACAAACGGCTGATCAACAAATTATCAAGGCGGCCAGACGAAAATTCTGGCCGCCTTTCTAGGTGTTTATCTGGGTAGGTGAATGTTGAATTTACTGCGAATCTGCGCATCCAATGCCGGATCGAACTGTGCCGGAGAAGAGGTCGACAGGATTTCCAGTTTTCGCGCGGTCGCTTTTTCGATCAAGTCAGGTTTGCCAAGCTCGACCCATTCTTTCGGAGACGTTCGATCTCCATGTGCGGGATACACATAATCGGCCTGCATGCGCCCAAGTGTGGCATCGGTTCCCAAATAGTGACCGGGCCCACCAAGGCAAACCTCGGCCATCTGATCCAATGCCAGTGTTTCGTCAGATACTTCGATCCCGCGGACGCAGCGCATCGCCTGTCCGATAAGATCATCCCCTAAGATCAAGCTTTCAAAGCAAAAACCCAACAGAGACGAGTGCATCCCGGCGGATTCATAAACCATATTCAGGCCCGACAGGCCGGCCATGACGTTCGAGCACATCTGCTCCCATCCCGCTTGCATATCGGGCAATTTGGAATCCGACGCGCCTGCGGCGGCTCCGCCTGGCAGATCATAAAACTTGTGCATTTGGGCACAGCCTGCGCTGAGCAGAGCCTGTTCACCTGATCCTACGGACATGGCGCCTGTCCGAAGGTCCAACCCAAAGGGCCAGGTTCCAAAAATCGCCGGTGCACCTGGCTTTACGGCATTTACATAAACCAAACCGGCAAGACATTCTGCTGTCGCCTGGGCAATGGCGCCTGCGATTGTGGACGGAGCAGTTGCACCTGCCATTCCGGCCGAAAGAAGAAGAACAGGCATTCCTTCCTTGATGCATTCCTCCATCACCTGACAGCTTTCAGTGGCAAACTTCATGGGCGGTACGACAAAGCAGTTCGAGTTCGAGATGAATGGCCGCTCGCGCCACTTGTCTTCACCGCCTGCGATCATGTGGATTAGTTCCATCGCTGGCGCGACATAACTAGGATCGGTGAACGATGTGCCGATATGCTTGTAAGTGCCAGAACTACAAGCATAAATCGTGTTCAGGTCCATCTCGAGATTGTCGGAAATATCGCGACAAACCATCGGGCGTTGGACAAAATGGATGTTATCCAGCTGTTGGCAAATCCGCGCGGCATCGTGCAGATCCTGCACAGTCGAATCGCGGTATTCGCGGCCGTTGACTTCAACCATACTGACAGCGGCACCGGCGGTCCCATAGTGAACCTTTGCCCCCGACAATTCCAGGTCAGTTTGACCATCCCGGCTGAACAATGTGACCGAGCGGTTGGCTTTGGCAATGGTGTCTTCAACCAGCGCGCGCGGAAACCGGATGCGTCCGTCGTCGCCAAGTGTGCAGCCCGCGCCAACCAGATAGTCGATCCCGCTTTGCGGAGCATCCGCCAAACCTATGGTTTCAAGCGCCTGCAGCGCGGCCTCGTGAATGCGTTCGACTTGTGGCTGAGTCAGTGGCTTGTAGCGTCCGCCCTCCATTCCCGGGCGGATAGGGCGCAGATGATCAGGCAGAGCAGATGCGCGGGCAGCACGACGCGCAGCACGTCCGCCACTGCGGGAAGAGTTACGGGGTTGGTCGTTCATGTTTAGGATCCAATAGTGAGAAACGTATTTTGAGAGGCCTTACAAAAAGCCTGAAGGACGCCCCCTGGCAGCACGTCCCCGATCCGCGCCGATTGTGCGGCTGATCAGGTGGATTTTCCAAAATTCGTTCTGCATTTGGTTCCTCATCCAGTGGCCGCAGTGTTCCAATTCAGAACGGCATTATCTGTTCTATTTGCGACCTTGATGCCGAAAAGCGAAGCAAATTCTCAAGTGATTGTTGCCTAAAGATATTTTTCCCCGAGGCGGTCGAAATCTGCTATAATTTCTCTGCTTACTTGAATTGGGCCACTAGGCTAAACACTTTTTTAACGAATGCGGCCCAGTTTGTAGCAAATTGATCTGAATACTCGAAAGCATTTCTGAAAGGTTTTTGGTGAATCGTAGGAAGGTGCATATCGCATTAATTGTTGCTCTGGCGACATCCGGCTTCTCACCGGCTTTGGCCGAGGATTGGAGCGGTGCCTATGCGGGATTCAGCTTTGGCTATGCTGATGCACACGGGCCGAATGGTTCAAGCGGCAGCGACACCAGCTTTGGTCCTCATCTCGGGTATGACTTTGATTTCGGCAAGTTCGTGTTGGGTGGTGAGCTTGAGTATAACCGGCTGTCGCTGAATCTTGGTCAGGGCGAAGGCAGTCTGGATAGCATGACCCGGCTGAAACTGCGCGGCGGATACGATTTCGGTAATGCGTTGGGATATGTAGTTATCGGTGCGGCGCGCGTGGATTCCACGGTCGAAAACGATACCGCAGCGGTTTATGGCATTGGTGTCGCTTATCCGATTGGCAATAATTTCGTCATCAGCGGTGAGGCGCTGCGCCAGAATTTCAATGACGTTACCCGATCGAATGGGGGGCTGGATTCGAATGTGTTCAATCTGCGTACGACATTTCGGTTCTAGCAAGATTTCCAGATTGAATCTGATCTGAGCTGCCGAATTCACGACTATGAAGGTCTGGCGTTTGCGGAGCATGGCGTCGATTTCCTGTTCCAATTCAGGGCGTTCGCCAATCACTCCCCGGTCATGATAGAACGTAAGGCTTGGCGCGGCGGGATAGCCGTGCTAGAGGATGATCCATGAACCGGATGACCTGCATCATTATCTGCTGCATTACCTGCTGATTTATCAAGCGGGCCGGTTTCTTTCGTTTTCTTCCCTGAGACAAGTTGCTAAGCCCGCGCCAACGCGAGACGCTATGCCGTTCTTAGGAGCCGACAGATGAAGACGATCAAACTGCACAACACACGGACACGGACAAAAGAGGATTTCGTTCCGATCAGCGCCGACAATGTGCGGATGTATGTCTGTGGACCTACCGTCTATGACCGTGCCCATCTGGGTAACGCGCGGCCCGTGGTCGTGTTTGATGTGCTCTATCGTTTGCTGCGGCATGTTTATGGCGCAGATCATGTGACCTATGTGCGCAATTTCACCGATGTGGATGACAAGATCAACGCGACCGCCCTGGAACGCCAAAAGGCGGGGGCCGCGGGGACGTTGGAAGAGTTGGTGCAGGAACGATCGGATGAGACCATTGGCTGGTATCTGCACGACATGGGCGCGCTGGGGGCGTTGGAGCCGACCGAGATGCCGCGCGCGACGCAATATATTACTCAGATGGTCGCGATGATCGAGGATCTGATTGCCAAGGGTTACGCCTATGCGGCCGAAGGGCATGTTCTGTTCGCGGTGGACAGTTGGAAAGAGCAGTACGGAGCCCTGTCCGGTCGGTCCGTGGATGACATGATCGCGGGTGCCCGGGTCGAAGTTGCGCCGTATAAGAAGAACCCGATGGATTTCGTTCTGTGGAAACCGTCTACCGACGATTTGCCCGGGTGGGAGTCTCCTTGGGGCCGAGGGCGTCCGGGTTGGCATATCGAATGCTCGGCCATGAGCTATGAGCTGTTGGGTGAGAGCTTTGACATTCACGGTGGTGGCAACGATCTGATGTTCCCGCACCATGAAAACGAGATCGCCCAGAGCAAATGCGCCCACCCGCATGGGGAGTTCGCGCGTGTTTGGCTGCACAATGAGATGTTGCAGGTCGAGGGTAAGAAAATGTCCAAATCGCTGGGCAATTTCTTCACCGTGCGCGACCTTTTGGAAAAGAAAGTGCCCGGTGAGATAATTCGCTTTGTGTTCCTACAGACCCATTATCGCAAGCCGATGGACTGGACCGAGAAAAAGGCACGCGAAGCCAAAGCGACCTTGCTGAAGTGGCGGACGCTTACAAAGCACACCGAGCCCACAGCCAGCGCGGCACCCGCAGTCATCGCTGCGTTGAGCGATGATTTAAACACGGCGGGTGCCTTGGCCGAAATGCACCGTTTGGCTGCGAATGGAGAGGTTGGTGCGTTGTTGGCAAGTGGACATTTACTTGGCTTGTTGACCGAGGAGATGGGAGCTTGGGCAGAAGTTGAGGATAGTTTTGATGCAGCCGACTATGAGTGGGAAATCGAGCAATGGCAGACGTTGCTAACGAACATCAAAACGGAAGCGATGAGTTTGATGAAGGCGGGCAACAAAGAGGCCGGTAACCGACTTTTTGAGTTGCGATCTGATCTAAGAGACCGTGTTCTAAAGGGGCTAGGTTTTGAAGTGAAAGACACAAAAGTTGGATATGTTTGGACGCCGGTACTTGTCATTAGGACCCCGGACGGAAAAATAAATGATGAACGTATCGAGCGAAGCCAGAGCAATATTGTACCGCAAACCCGCCTCCAATTAGAGCTTGCTCATGTTGAGGGCGAAAACAAGTTCAAAGAACTGCTCGCGACACTCTAACAAACAACAATGGTTTGCCTTCGACCCAAGGATGGGGGCGAACCTAGATGCAAGTGCGGCCTAAGAAGGAGCCATGCTGTGACCGAACGCCTCTACCTCTACGACACCACGCTGCGCGATGGGCAGCAGACGCAGGGCGTGCAGTTCTCGACCGCTGAGAAGGTGCAGATCGCGCAGGCTCTGGACCAGTTGGGTGTGGATTACATCGAAGGTGGTTGGCCCGGTGCGAACCCGACTGACAGTGCGTTTTTTGATGCCGCGCCGAGAACTGCGGCGCGGTTGACTGCTTTTGGGATGACCAAACGCGCGGGCCGGTCGGCTGAGAATGACGATGTTCTAGCGGCGGTGATGAACGCAGGCACGAAGGCAGTGTGTCTTGTGGGCAAGTCGCATGATTACCACGTGACCCAGGCGCTGGGGATCACTCTGGAGGAGAATGTCGAGAACGTGCGCGCCTCGGTTGCGCATATCGTGGCGCAGGGGCGTGAGGCGTTGTTTGACGCCGAGCATTTCTTTGACGGCTACAGGGACAATCCCGGATATGCGGTTGAGGTCTGCAAAGCCGCTTTAGAGGCCGGAGCTCGCTGGGTTGTTCTGTGTGACACCAATGGGGGCGCATTGCCCGGTGAAGTGTCGCGGGTTGTGGCCGAGGTGATTGCCGCAGGCCTGCCCGGGGATCGTTTGGGCATTCATACGCATAATGATACGGAAAATGCGGTTGCATGCTCTCTGGCTGCTGTGGATGCGGGCGTGCGTCAGGTTCAGGGAACGCTGAACGGGTTGGGCGAGCGTTGCGGGAATGCAAATCTGACCGCCTTGATCCCGACCTTGTTGCTGAAAGAGCCTTATGTGTCGCAGTTTGATATCGGGGTCAGCGTCGGGGCCTTGGCGGGTCTGACTCGGGTCAGCCGTATGTTGGACGAAATCCTGAACCGGGTGCCCAGCAAGCAAGCGGCCTATGTGGGTGCGTCGGCTTTTGCACATAAGGCGGGGCTGCATGCCAGCGCGATCCTGAAGGATCCGTCGACATACGAACATGTCGATCCGGCGACTGTCGGCAATGCACGGATCATCCCGATGTCGAACCAGGCGGGGCAGTCGAATCTGCGTAAACGCCTGACTGAGGCCGGCCTGAGCGTGGAAAGTGGTGATCCGGCGCTGGGGCGCATTCTTGACCGGATCAAGCAGCGCGAGGCCGAAGGCTATTCTTATGACACCGCCCAGGCCAGTTTTGAGCTGTTGGCGCGCGATGAGCTGGGCCAGTTGCCCGCGTTTTTCGAGGTCAAACGCTATAAGGTCACGGTCGAGCGGCGGAAGAATAAATACGACAAGATGGTCAGCCTGTCCGAGGCGGTTGTCGTGGTGAAGGTCGACGGGGAAAAGAAGCTGTCGGTCAGTGAATCTCTGGACGAAGATGGCAGCGACCGAGGGCCGGTGAACGCTTTGGCCAAGGCTCTGGCCAAGGATCTTGGGCAGTATTCGCGGATATTGGACGACATGCATCTGGTCGATTTCAAGGTGCGGATCACCCAAGGCGGAACCGAGGCCGTGACGCGGGTCATCATCGACAGCGAAGACGGGCAGGGGCGGCGCTGGTCAACTGTCGGGGTCAGCGCGAACATAGTGGATGCGTCGTTTGAGGCCCTATTGGATGCGATCCAGTGGAAGCTTGTACGGGATTGCCGTCCTCGGGCGGTGGTGGCCGAGTGACGGTGCAGTTCAATGACGATCTGAAGGCTTGTGCTGCATTGGTGCATCGCGCCGATCCGGACCGGTTCATGGCGGCGATGGCCGCGCCGATTGCTGCACGTTCGGTTCTGTTTCCGATCTATGCGCTGAATGTCGAGGTCGCCCGAGCGCCCTGGGTCACGCAAGAGGCGATGATTGCCGAAATGCGCCTGCAATGGTGGCGCGATGCATTGCAGGAAATTGCTGAAGGTCCGACTGTGCGTCGACATGAGGTCGTGACGCCGTTATCGCAGGTTCTTTCCCCACATCTGGCGGTGATGCTGGATGAATACGTGGCCGTAAGGCGCTGGGATATCTATCGCGATCCTTTCGAGGACGAGGCCCATTTCGAGGCCTACCTCAATCACAGCTCAGCCAGTTTGATGGTCGCGTCGGCGCAATCTTTGGGTGAGGCCGACGAGCTTGTGTTGCGAGATTTCGGCTATGCCGTTGGCGTAGCGAACTGGTTGCGCGCAATCCCGGATCTTGAAGCGCGCAGGCGTATTCCTTTGTTGGATGGAACACCCGATGCAGTGCGCGATCTGGCGCAAAAGGCTCTGAACCGGTTGCGGCGCGCACAGGGACAGCGTCTGGCGATTTCACCAGAGGCGCGCCCGGCGCTTTTGGCGGGTTGGCAATCTGAATGGGTGTTGCGCAAGGCGATTGCTCAGCCAGATCGCGTGGCCGCAGGGAATTTGATGCAGGGTGAGGTTCGGCGCCGGGTTTCCCTGATGTGGAAGGTGGTCCGGGGTCGCTGGTAGACCTCAGACCGTTTCGGGATCGGACGGGCGCAGAACCAACCAAAGCAATGCGCCCCCGGCCAGAGTCAACAATGGAACCATGGCAAGGTTTACCGCGGTCCAGCCTTCAACCGGTGAGCCGCCAGAGCAGTTCATTAACCCACCCGAAGCAAGTGAAGCCAGTGTGACGCCACCGAATACCAGCAGGTCGTTCAGACCCTGCATACGGCCACGCTCGTTGATGTCATGCGATGCCGCCAACATGGTGGTCGCGCCAATAAAGCCAAAATTCCAACCGACGCCCAGCAAGATCAGAGCGATGAAGAAGTTTTCGAGCTCAACCCCTTGCAAGGCGACAACGCCAGCACCGGCAAGGATTGCCAGACCAAGAGCTACGATCTTTTCGACGCCAAAACGGGCAATCAACTGGCCGGTGAAGAAACTGGGGATGTACATGGCGAGAACGTGAAAAGAGACCACATCTGCCGCGTCATTGGCTGTGTAGCCACAACCAACCACTGCCAGCGGAGTGGATGTCATGACCAGATTCATCAACGCATAAGAAACCATTGCGCAGATGATGGCCACGGCGATGCGCGGCGTCTTTAGCATCTCAAGCCGGGTGCGTCCGGTCGGGGCCCCCTCAGCGGCTTTTGCAGGCGTGGGGATGTCCAGAAAGAAAAACAAGACCGAACCCAGAATGTTGAGCACAATCACCGCCAGATAGGTGCCCAGGAATGGGATCACATAGGCGGTTGAGGTCAGCTTAACGATTTGGGGGCCAATGAGCGCGGCGGCCAGACCGCCGGCCATGACGTATGAGATTGCCTTAGGGCGAAAGGCGTCCGAGGCTGTGTCCGCGGCGGCAAAGCGATAGAATCCGTGCGCGCTCATATAGATTCCGGTCAGCAGACTGCCCGCCAGGAAGACCGGGAACGAGGCCAGATACAAACCGTAGGCCCCAACCAGCCCCCCGCAGGCACCTGCCGTTGCCCCAACCAGAAACCCTGCGCGCCGTCCCCAGCGTTGCATTATGGCCGAAATCGGTGTTGCCGCCAGCATTGACCCCAGCACGATCAACGAGATGGGCAGGGTTGCTAGACAGGCATTGGTGGCCAGCGACTGCCCGGCCAGACCGCCAACAATAAAGATCATCGGCATCTGCGATCCCAGAATGGCCTGAGCTGCGACCAGAACAGCGACATTACGCTTGGCCTGACTGTTATCCGGGATCGTGAGTGTCATTGTCATGCGCCAATGCGTAGCGATGAAAGCAGGGTCATACAAGACGGTTGCATCTGCGACAAAGCACCCTAACGTGCTGCTGACCAATTTGCCGGAGCGCGCATGTCCGTCGGACGTATCATTGAAACCCCCGATTGCGTGGCCGAGGGGGCCAAGTGGCTGGCCGAGACCTGTCCGCGCATGGCCTATGCGATGGACCAGACCGGGCCTTTGCCGCTGCGCCGTAAGCCTGACGGGTTTGCCCAGCTGCTAAGTGCGATTGTCAGCCAACAGGTCAGTGTGGCCTCGGCGAACGCAATCTGGAAACGACTGCAAGATGCAAAACTGACGGGCCCACGCAAAATCATGTGGGCCACCGATGAGGATTTGCGTGCGGTGGGCCTTAGCCGCCAAAAGATCGGATATGCCCGAGCGCTTGCGGAGGCTCGTATTGATTACAAGGCGTTACGCGACGCACCTGATGAGGATGTTGTGGCGATCCTGACCGAAATTTCAGGCATAGGCGTCTGGACTGCCGAGATTTACGCGATATTTTCTCTGGGCCGTGCCGATGTGATTGCACCGGGCGACCTTGCGCTGCAAGAGGCCGCGCGCATCCTCTATGATTTACCCAAGCGCCCTACGGATAAAGAACTGCGCCGGATGGCCGAAGCGTGGTCACCCTGGCGGTCGGTTGCAGCGCGGGTGTTGTGGGCCTATTACCGGGTCGCAAAAGAACGAGAAGGGATCAGATGACACGGGTTTTGAATGCGCTCCGAAAAGAGCCGGTTTCGGGCGATACGCGCTCGGTCGTGGTGTTCGTGCATGGCTATGGCGCCAACGGGGCCGACTTGCTGGGGCTGGCCGATGTGTTGGGCGAGCACTTGCCGGACACGCTGTTCGTTGCCCCTGACGCGCCCGAGCAGATCCCGGGTATGCCCAATGGCTTTCAGTGGTTCCCGATCCCGTGGATTGATGGCTCTTCCGAAGAAGAATCGCGCCGCGGGATGGAAATGGCGGCGGATGACTTCGACGCTTTCCTCGATGCGTTGATGGTGGACGAAGACGTTCTGCCCGAGCAGGTGGTTCTGTTCGGATTTTCGCAAGGCACGATGATGAGCCTGCATGTCGCCCCGCGCCGCGAGGACCCAGTGGCCGGGATAGTAGCCATTTCAGGACGCCTTCTGGAACCCGATCTGCTGCCGGATGAAACAGTCAGCCGCATGCCGGTCCTACTGGTACATGGCGACGCCGATGACGTCGTGCCGCCACAATCATTGCCCGAAGCCGCCGAGGCCCTGCAAGCGGCTGAGTTCAAAGAGGTCTATGCCCATGTCATGAAGGGCACCGGCCACGGTATTGCCCCGGATGGTCTTAGCGTCGCACTGGCTTTCATGCGTGACAAGCTGAGCCTTTAAGCAATGATTGCGGTCCGCCCCATGATGCCCGAGGATGTCGCAGCAGCTTGCGATTTGCTCAACCAGATCATCGCCATTGGTGGTACGACTGCGAATGAAACCCCTTTCTCCGAGGCGCAGTTTGCGCAGAGTTATCTGGAGGGGCAGGATAAGATATGCTGCCACGTGGCGCTGGATGCGCAAGGTGAGGTTTCCGGGTTTCAATGGCTCGGGGTGAATGACGCACTTCCCGACGATTGCGCTGACATTGCAACCTTCACCCGCCGCGAACCGGTATTGAAGGGGGCAGGGCGTGCCTTGTTTGAAGAAACCGCCAAATTTGCCGTAGGGGTTGGGCTCGGTTCCATCAGCGCGACAATAAGGGCCGATAACCGGATGGGCCTGAACTATTACGAGAAGATGGGATTCCAAGATTACTCGGTTGATTTTGGTGTGCCCCTTCGTGACGGCACGCCGGTCGACAGGATTACCAAACGGATTGATCTGAGATTAGAGATACCATGCTGATCGTAACCGGAACTATCGAAATTACGCCGGAAGGTGCCGAGGCTGCCAGAAAAGCTGCGCAGGAAATGGTTGCCGAGACGGTGAAGGAAGCAGGCTGCACGGTCTATGAATTCAGCCAGATTCTGGGTCATGCCAATCGGTTTCGGGTTTACGAAGAATGGGAAAGTCAGGCCGCGCTCGAGGCGCATTTTGCCACACCGCACATGGCAACATTTCAGGCGGTGCTGGGCAAGGTCGGAGTGACTGAAAGTCTAATCTATCGGATCACGGGAGGTGACAAGAAACCGCTGCGGTGATCCTAGTCCCATAAGGAAGGCTCGGCGAATTCGATGGAATTCCCGGACGGGTCGCGAACGTATAAAGACAGTACTCCGTTCGGCCATTCAAATTCAGCGTCTACGGGCACGTTCCAGTCTATAAGATGTTTTCGCATCACCGCGATTTGCGCGCGCGCCATGCCAAAGCAGGCATGACCCGGACCTTGGGCGCCATGGGCGGGAACAGGCAGGCGCGGGTTGCCCGGAGGTTTTTCGGTCTCTGCCGCATTGAATAGCAGCAACACTGAACCACCCACCTTGTAGAACACATGCCGGTTGGCGACACGCTGGATTTGCTCAAGCGCCAGAACGTCCCCATAGAAATGCTCTGCAGCATCCAGGTCGTCGACATAAAGTGACGCTTCTAAAAGGCCGGTTGGCTGCGGAATGTCAGGTGATACCTTCATTCCGCTATCCTATCACAAATAGGCGTTTCGGTCACCGACGTGGGCGCCGGTCCCGTTTGCGCGAAGAAGATGGTGCGAGGGCAGGCATAGATAGGCTATCCCATTGCCCCGGCTCAAGCCCGTCCAATGTCCAGTCGCCTATCCGGGCGCGGATCAGTCGAAGGGTCGGGTGCCCAACGGCCGCCGTCATCCGGCGCACTTGCCTGTTTCGACCTTCTCGAAGGACCAGTTCGACCCAACAATCCGACACCGTCTGCCGCACTCTAATCGGCGGGTCGCGCGGCCATAATGCCTCGGGCTGATCCATCAATCGCGCCTTGGCAGGGCGGGTCAAGCCCTCCTTCAGCTCAACACCATCGCGCAGGGCTTTTAGGGCGGAGGCGTCTGGCTCCCCTTCGACCTGCACCCAATAGGTCTTAGCCATTTTATGCTTGGGATCGGCTATCTGCGCCTGCAGGCGACCATTGTCGGTCAACAGCATCAAACCTTCGCTATCGCGGTCCAATCGCCCGGCCGGATACACATCCGGCAGATCAATGAAATCCGACAGCGTCCTGCGCGGAGACTCCGCATTCGCGCGATCCGTGAACTGTGGCAATACATCGAATGGTTTATTGAAGCGGATGAACCAGGACATTACCCGCCATAGCCCGGCGATCGAATTGGTGCAACCTGTGGATAACTGTCATCGGCCTGTTACGGATTCGGAATACTCAATCCCCGAGATATTGTGGAAACTCAGGGCTTGTCAGAGCTTTAACACGATATATAGTAAAGCTAAGGCCGGGGCGGGGGTTCTCCGCTCTGATGTCAAAATAGGCAGAGCAGAGCGTGGAGCGATTCTGATATGGACGGAGACTTCAGGACCGAATTTGTCAGGGAACCCGGTGCGCTCAAGCATCATCCGGCATTGGTTTTGAACGCCGATTACCGCCCCTTGTCCTACTATCCACTATCGCTCTGGCCGTGGCAGGAGGCCATAAAAGCTGCCTGGCTGGACAGAGTGGATATCGTCGCCGAATATGACGAAGTTGTCCGAAGCCCGAGCACCGAGATACGAATACCCTCGGTCGTTGTGCTGAAAGATTATGTAAAACCCAGAAAGCGCGTGGCCTTCACGCGCTTTAATTTATTTCTGAGGGATGAATTCCGCTGCCAATACTGTGGCAGCCGTGGGGATCTGACCTTTGATCACGTGATCCCGCGCGCGGCGGGCGGGGTGACAAGCTGGCAGAACGTTGTTGCGGCCTGTAGCCCATGTAACTTGCGCAAAGGGTCTAAATCACTACGGCAAGCAGGAATGACATTGCGCAAGCCTCCGCGGCAGCCGGATGCCGAGGCTTTGCGCAACGTTGGACGAAAATTCCCACCGAACCACCTGCATGACAGTTGGATCGACTTTCTCTATTGGGATGCGGAACTGGACGAGCTCTAACGGCCTTCACGCCACGCGGCGAACCAGAGCAGAACCAGAACGAAAGAGAAAGCGGCATTCCATCCGGCCATGGAAACACCAAATAACTCCCATGGAATATCATCACAGCGTACCAGTGGTGCCGACATGATCTGATCCAGCAGTTCTTCTGCCGACAGACCGCCGATGCTGCTTGATGTGCAGCTTGAAGGACCTTCCCACAAACCGCGTTCTACACCAGCGTGATAGACACCAATGACCGCAGTGGTCAGCGCCGCCATGACGCCTAAAAGAGGGAGGATCGCCAGCCGAGGTAGCGCAAGCGCCACAGCGCCGATCAGGATGGCGACGCCATGTGGATAGCGTTGCCAAATGCACATTTTGCAGGGTGGAAGCCCGCCGAGATACTGAAACGCAAAGGCCCCAAGCAGCAATGCCACAGATCCAAACGTGGCAACCAGGACCAGTAAATTTCGTCTTGTCATAAGAATTTCACCGCTAGGAACCCGCCGAACAGAAGGATGATGAACAGGGTAAACATAAGGCCCAGCCGCTTTTCTATAAAGCTGCGGATCGGCTCTCCGAAGCCCCAAAGCAAACCTGCGACGATGAAGAACCGTATCGCTCGGGCCAGAATCGAGGTGGCAATGAAGGTGCCCAGAGGCATCCCTGTCCAGCCGGACATGATGGTGATGACCTTATAGGGAAAAGGCGTAACCCCAGCGGCCAGAACAGCCCAGAAACCAAAGTCATTGAACCGTGTGTTGAACTCTTCCATGGCGTGGGCTTTGCCCATGGATTCAAGGATGGGCTGACCGAGGCTTTCATAAAAGAACGCGCCGATTGCATAGCCTAACATACCGCCCAAAACCGAAGCTACCAGTGCAACAGAAGCAATCAGCCAGGCCCGGGAGGGTCGGGCAAGGATCATGGGGATCATCAGAACGTCCGGCGGTATCGGAAAGAAAGAGCTTTCGATGAAGGAAACAATAGCCAGCGCCCACAAGGCATTCGGGTGTTCTGCCAGGCGAATGGTCCAGTCATAAAGAGGTCGCAGCATCAGGTGCAATTTCCCTGTACATGTGTTGGGTAAGCCAAATCATGCGCCCCGCAGGCCGTCAACCTTGCAGGCTGGAACATTCCTTAATCAGGGTGTTTTTTGCCTCTGGACCTTCTCGATTTTGAACGCTAATTCAGTGTCCGTGGCCCAAGTGGCGGAATGGTAGACGCAGGGGATTCAAAATCCCCCGGTAGTGATACCGTGCCGGTTCGAGTCCGGCCTTGGGTACCAAAGTAAAAACAGAGGGTTAGGGGAACCTGCCTTCTGTTTTTTCTTTTCGGCAGTTCTAATTGCTCGCATTCCCAACTCACACGTTCGCGTTCTGGTCAGAATTCCCGAAGTCAAAAGCGCATAATTGGATTTGTTTGCGGTCACTGCGGGGCAGATGCGCAAGAAAAGCGTCAAAGGCGGGGAAAATTCAGGAGGGCTTGTCAAATCTGAGGATACGCCTGCTTTGGTGACCTGCTGGCCTTGACAAGCTAATGCTCAGAATGAAACCTCTTACGGGTTGGGAGATTCTGAAAAATCAAAGATATGCCTGCTGCATAGCGGGCGTTGTTGCATATCGCAGGGCCATTTATCCGGCGCTTTGATGTGTCTCCCACCAGAAAAATAATGGGAGTTCACTTATGAAAAACAGCAGCAAGCTTAGCCTCGGCGCGGTTGTCACGGCGGCTCTGATGGCGCCTGCGGCCTATGCCGAAGAGTTTATCACGATCGGCACAGGTGGCGTGACCGGGGTGTATTACCCAACTGGCGGTGCAATCTGTCGTCTGGTCAACAAAGGGCGTAAGGAACATGGTGTGCGCTGCTCGGTCGAATCGACCGGCGGTTCCGTGTACAACATCAACACCATTCGCGAAGGCGAGCTGGAGTTTGGTGTTGCGCAGTCCGACTGGCAGTACCATGCCTATAACGGCAGCTCGAAATTCGAAGAGGCGGGCCCGTTTGAAAACCTGCGCGCCGTCTTCTCGGTTCACCCCGAACCGTTTACCGTTGTGGCCCGTGCCGATTCCGGTGTGACCAATTTCGAAGACCTGAAAGGCAAGCGCGTAAATATCGGCAACCCCGGTTCCGGTCAGCGTGGCACCATGGAGGTTCTGCTGGGCGAAATGGGCTGGTCCACTGACGATTTCGAACTGGCGACCGAGTTGAAGGCGGCGGAACAGTCTGCGGCGCTTTGCGACAACCAGATTGACGCAATGGTCTATACCGTGGGTCACCCCTCGGGCTCGATTCAAGAAGCCACCACGGCTTGCGACTCGGTTCTGGTCAATGTCAGCGGCGAGGCCGTGGACAAGCTGGTCAACGACAACTCGTTCTACCGTACTGCTACCATTCCCGGCGGCATGTACCGCGGGTCGGATGGTGATACCGCGACATTCGGCGTTGGCGCGACCTTCGTGACTTCGGCGGACGTGTCGGATGATGCGGTTTATGCGGTTGTCAGCTCGGTTTTCGAGAACTTCGATGACTTCAAAAAGCTTCACCCGGCATTTGCCAACCTTAAGCCCGAAGAGATGATCGCGGACGGCTTGTCGGCTCCGCTGCATCCGGGTGCCGAGAAGTACTATAAAGAAAAAGGCTGGATTCAATAAGCCAGACCTGACGCGGGGTGCCCGTCGGGCGCCCCGCACAAAACCCGTATCAAGCGGGTGATGCAGAAGGCCGCAAATGGCCACGACGGGGAGACATTTTCATGAGTTCCGAGACACAATCGAACCGCCCGCTATCCGAAGAAGAACTACAGGATCTGGTCGCATCTTCAGATGCCGGAGGGCGTAATCCGGTTGGGAATGTAGGCGTTTTCCTTGCGATCGTGGCGGCGATCTGGTCGATCTTTCAGGTCGTACTTGCTTCGCCTCTGGCGAACTATGTGTTGCCCGGCAGCGTGGTTAACAATTCGCGTCAGTTTCACCTGGCCTTTGCGATGTTTCTGGCCTTTGCAGCCTATCCGGCGCTGAAATCCAGCCCACGGGATTATATCCCTGTGCATGATTGGATCATGGGCCTTCTGGGCGCTTTTGTGGCGCTGTACGGATATTTCTTCTACACCAAGATCGTTGATGCCGGAGGGCTGGCAGACGATACAGACAAATGGATCGCCCTGGGTGGGCTATTACTGTTGTTCGAGGCCGCGCGCCGCGCGCTTGGCCCGGCGATGGCGATTATTGCGACGATCTTTTTGGCCTATGTCTTCTTTGGATCATCCGAATGGGTGCCCGAAGTCATCCGCTGGAAGGGCGCCAGCCTGAAAAAGGCGATGAGCCATATGTGGATCACCTCCGAGGGCGTGTTCGGTATCGCCTTGGGTGTTTCGACCAAGTTTGTATTCCTGTTTGTTCTGTTTGGCGCCTTGTTGGATAAGGCCGGGGCAGGGAACTATTTCATCAAGATGGCCTTTGGCGCGCTGGGTCACCTGCGCGGCGGCCCCGCCAAGGCGGCGGTTGTGGGCTCAGCTGCGACCGGTCTGATCTCGGGCTCGTCCATCGCAAACGTTGTGACCACTGGTACCTTCACCATTCCATTGATGAAACGTGTTGGGTTCAGCAGCGAACAAGCAGGTTCGGTCGAGGTCGCCTCTTCGGTGAACGGGCAGATCATGCCACCCGTCATGGGCGCTGCAGCTTTCTTGATGGTAGAATATGTGGGTATTTCCTATGTCGAGGTGATCACCCACGCCTTCCTGCCAGCGGCGATCTCATACATTGCTCTGGTCTATATCGTGCATCTCGAAGCCGTAAAGCGGAACATGCCCACATTGGGCGACCGCGAAGTGAAGCTGGCACGTACCGTGGTTGGTATGTTCTCGTTCTTCATTGTTTTTGCTGGGCTCTGCTATGGCTCTCAATTCCCTGTGGAAGCAGTGACAAATTGGATGCCGAACTCGGCCGGTCTGGTCCTCAGCCTCATCATCTGCGCAATTTACGTGGCGCTGCTGTATCTGGCCGCACAGGTGCCCGATCTGGAACCCGATGACCCGAATGCCAAAGAGGTGACGCTGCCGGTCATTAGCGAGATCTACAAGGCGGGCCTGCACTACCTTCTGCCGATCATCGTGCTGGTCTATTTCCTGATGATTGAACAGAAATCGCCCGGTCTTTCGGCCTTTTGGGCCACGTCCTTGCTGTTCGTGATCCTGCTGACGCAGAAACCGCTGAAGGCGATGTTCCGGGGGCAAAGCAACCTCTACAACGCGTTCATCGACGGTGTCGCGGATCTGTGGCAGGGCATGATCGACGGCGCGCGCAACATGATCGGTATCGCGCTGGCGACGGCCACGGCGGGTGTGATTGTTGGCACCGTTACCCTGACCGGTGTGGGCCAGGTGATGGCCGATCTGGTCGAGTTCCTGTCGGGTGGCAATCTGATCCTGATGCTGATCATGGTCGGTATCCTCAGCCTGATCCTGGGCATGGGCCTGCCGACCACTGCGAACTATATCGTCGTCAGTTCTTTGATGGCCGGTGTGGTCGTGGAGCTGGGCGCGCAGAGCGGGCTGATTGTGCCGCTGATCGCGGTGCATCTGTTCGTCTTCTACTTTGGCATCATGGCGGATGTGACACCGCCCGTGGGGCTGGCCAGTTTCGCGGCTGCGGCTGTATCTGGGGGCGATGCGATCAAGACCGGATTCATCGCCTTCTTCTATAGCCTGCGCACGGTCGCGTTGCCGTTTGTCTTCATCTTCAACACAGACCTTCTGTTGATTGATGTGACCTGGGTCGAAGGGATAATCGTTGCGATATTTGCGACGATAGCGATCCTTGTCTTTACGGCGGGCACGATGGGCTACTTCCTGACCCGCAGCCGGATCTATGAAAGCGTTGCCTTGGTCGCGGTTGCTTTCGCACTATTCCGTCCGGATTACTTTATGGACAGGATTTCACCCCCATATCAGACCGTTGAACCGGCTGCATTCACCGAAACGATCGGGGAAACACCGCCCGGAACCGAGGTGCGTCTGGTCATCAGCGGCCCGGATTTCGACACGCTTGAGATGGTGGATACCACGGTTGTCGTCTCTGTCGGTGACGAAGACGGCGGTCCTGCACGGGTTGATGCGATGGGTCTACTGCTGATCGAAGAGGACGGTCTGATCAAGCTGGAAGAGCCGCTGTTCGGCGCGCCTGTTGCCGATGATCTGAGCATCTTCGACTATTACGGGGATGAGGCCGTGCGCCTGACCTCGGTCAGCCTGCCGTCAAGCCAGCCACCCAAGCAACTGGTCTATATCCCGGCGATGATCCTGTTGGGTCTGATCGCCTTCCTGCAACGCGGCCGTGCCGCCAGACAAGGGGTGCCCGCATGACACGTTCTGTTCTGTGTGCTGTTGATATCAGCAATGGCAAAATTGATGGCCCGGTCCTTCAAAAGGCCGCTGCATTGGCCGATTTGGAGGGGGCGCAGCTGGATGTGGTCAGTGTTCTGCCCGATTTTGGAGAAAGCTGGGTGTCCGGCTTTTTCCAGGCGGATTTCCATGAAAAGGCTTTGGCTGAGGCGCAAAAACAACTGACCGAGCTGTGCGCATCAACATTGGGCAGTGAGCGCAATGAAAAGATCCGCCATGTCGTGGCCACGGGCACGGCCTATCAGGAGATCCTGAAAACCGCAGAAAGCGCCGGATCTGACCTGATCGTCATTGGGGCGCATAAGCCGGACTTCAAGGATTACCTGCTGGGTCCGAATGCTGCGCGCGTCGTGCGGCATTCGACAGTCTCGGTCTACGTGGTGCGATGATCTAATACCCGGTCATTTCAAGATAGCCACGGCCTGAATGGCTGCCTGAGACCGTAACGGGCCCCTCCCAATAGGCAAAGCGGGTTGCCATCCAGGCTTTGGGTGTCAGGGCGCTGACGACAATATCCACCCCGCGGGCGGGGAGTGTAACACGCCATTCAATCGGGATATCCCGGTCAGCGACATGAGCGGTCTGAAGCGGTTCAAATGAAACAGAGCCATCGGCAAGCGCGGTGGTTTCGCCATCCTTGCCGATCCACGTTGCAGAGGTGAAATCCTCAGCCTCTCCGCGCAGGCGAAAGGCCATCAGCTTGTCGCCGCCTTCAAAGCTGAGCGAGAACCAATCCCATCCGCTTTGATCCTCGGCCAAGGGCTGCGAGGACCATTCCCGATCCAGCCAACCCTGTCCGGATACCGCAACATCCCCATCCGGCAGATGCACTGTGCCTGTCAGGTCGAAAAACGGCTGTGAATAGTAATGACTTGCCTGCCCCTGCGTAGACTTGACCGAATACCCGGCATCCCCGTGAAAGACCAAAGGCCCCGTTGCGCGCATTGACAGATCGTATCCGAACTCAGAACCGTTGGCCCTAATCTTCAGCGCATTAAAGTCGGGTCCGCGCATGTACCATTCGTCGATCCAGGCTTCGAATGGGGTGGCGGTTACTCCGGCCTGACCGATACCGCCCCGCGACAGGCGTTCAGCAAAGTAATGGGCAACAGGGGTGGTCAAGGCGGCATGGCCCAACCACAACTGCGGACTTTGCCAGGATTGCTCTTCATAGGGTTTCAGCGCCGAGCGGAACAAAGTCCATTGTACTCCGTAATCGCGCCCGTCTTCTCCTTTCAGGTTCGCGGTCAGATACCACCATTCGATCTTGAAAGTGGGATGGGGACCGTGATCCTGCGGAAAGCTCAACTGATACCCAAGCTGGGGGACGTCGAACCCGTCGGCCTCACCTCCAAGACCGGCAAAGCCCTGCGCCCGAAGTTGGGCGGGCAATAGCAGGGCCAGAATTAGGAACCAGACTTTAGCGTTCATTGGCAAACACTCTTAACAACTCGGCAGGCGGGATGCGCAGCAACCGAATGGCTGGAACCGCAGCGGCGATAACAGCGGCCAGTAAGGTCAGAAGAAATAGATAGAACCAGTCGCTTGGGAATAGGTACATTGGTAACCGCCAGCCAAACGCCTCGACATTGATGACCGTCAGCAACGTCCAGGCCAGAACCAACCCAAGCGGCAAGGCCAGCGCGGCGGTCAGAGAGGCGAGAAGCACGCTCTGCGTCAGTTCAAACCGCGCCAGCTGCGCCCGCGTCAGGCCAAGCGCCCAGACCGGTGCGATCTGTGGAAGCCGTTGCGTCCAAAGCGTCAGCAGGCTGGTCAGAATTGCAAATCCAGCAACCCCGAGCGTCAGGATATTCAGCGCAGAGGTCACCACAAATGTGTCTTCGAAGATTTCCGTGGATCGGGCCTTCATGTCTGCTTGATGAACGACTGCCTGCGGAGGAAGGTCAAATTCCGCCCGAAGCCTTTCGGCAACATCGCTGGCCTGATCAGGGGGCATGCGAACGCCATATCGCCGTTCCTCGGTATTGGGTGCGATGTCTTCCAAAAGCTCCATCGACACGATGGCTTGTCCGGTTGGATTGCCATAATCAGAATAGACCCCTGCAATGACCAGCTTGTGACCCGGGCGGAGCGTGATTTGATCTCCGGGCCACAAATTGGATCTGCGCGCAAGCTGTTCGTTGATCAGAACGGCGGTTCCGGACATCACCTGATCCCATACTCCGGGCACTGAGGCGATCAGCGGCCAGTTTTCTTGATAAACCGGATTGTTCACCACCCCGTAAAGAAACAAGGGGCCGCTTCCGTGCGCCAGCTCGACGTTTCGGATCGGCAAAACGGCGTCGACCTGAGGCAGCAGCCATTTCTTGATGTCCTGCGCCTGTTGTTCGTCGGCTGCGGTTATATACAGTTCTGATGTCAGTCGTTGGTCAAGCCACCCAGTAAATGTCAGCCGGAAACTCGACACCATGGTTCCAACGCCGATATTTGCGGCCAATGCCAACATCAATGCCATCAGGGCCAAAGAGAGACCGGGCAGTTGCGCCTGCATGTCGGCGAATACCCATTGTCTGACTGGGCCGTTCTGTAGCTTCTGAAGTCCGGTTACTGCGATCAGCAAGAGAAACGGTAAAATCAACGCAGAACCCGTCAGGATTCCGGCAACCAGCACGAACCCTGCGACCAAACCGTCGGCCACAAAGATTGAAACGATCCCCAACCCAATCAGGAATACTCCGATCAGAGCCAATCTTTTGGTTGCAGTGTCATCCCCCCGCCAGGCCTGCGGACCCGGGCTGGATAACAGCGGCAGCCGAGCCAATCGGAACAAAGCCTGAGAGCTGGCCAATAGCGTTCCGAACAGGGCCATGGCCAAGCCCGCGAGAACCCAGTGCAGTTGAAGCGAAAGCTGACCTTCAACTGGTGCACCATACAACCCGCGTAGGGTCGATGCCACGTCGGGCAGCAAGGACCCGGCCAGCAGGAAACCCAGTACCAGACCGGCGCCCCCTCCAATCAGGGCCAGCAGCGAAAGCTCGGCCAGAATGATCCATACGATCTGACGCATCGGAACGCCCAGCGCACGTATTGTTCTGATAATTGCTCGGCGCTGTGCAAAGGCCAGCCCGACGGTGCCATGGACGATGAACAGCCCGACGGCAAAGGACAAAAGAGCAAAGGCAGACAGGTTGAGGTGGAAGCTCTCTGTCAGTTGCGCCGTGTCCAATCTGGTCGAGGCTGCAACGCGTGTCAGATCGGGGGCGATCTGCTCAAGCGATGGGATCGCTCGGGGCTGCTCTGGCAAGACGACCAGACGTGAAATCTGCCCCTTTTTGTCAAGCAGCTGTTCGGCAACGCCAATATCGGTAAAGACCAGATCCGGTGGCAGCGCGTCGCTGGACAGGATCGGGGGCAGGTTGCTGGCCTGCTGCAGAATCTGGGCCAGTTCCGGCGCGACCAGTATCCTGCCGGGCGCGGTCAGCATGTCTGCGGGATCAGGCGGCGTATCGCTTTGTTCCAGACGGCTGAGGGCGGGCAGGGGTGGAAAGGCGACCATGTCGACCCCCATGACCTGCAGATTGTGACCGCTATGGCGCCAACGCCCCTCAAGCACCGCGGCGATCTGCCAGCCAGCCCGACGCAAGCTGACATAATGGTCGATCGTCAAATTCCCCGAGGTGGCGCGCAATTCATCGTATTGACCAAATGAGAGTTGATCATTGGCCCGTTGATAGCTTGCCCGCGCCTCGGAATTTATGGCTTGAACTGCCGACCACAGCCCGGTCGCAAGCGCAATGCCGGTCAACAAGGTTAACAGCTGAAGCCAATGGGCACGCCAGTGCGACACCAACGCCTGTATGATGGCCAAAGTCACGAGATAAGGCCGCCGGACAGGCGGACCTGTTGGTCCAGACGGGCTGCTATGTACTGCGAATGTGTCACCAAAAGCAGGGCTGCGCTGGTTTCGGCGACCAGCGTAAGCATCAAATCCAATACATTGGTGCTTGCGACCTCATCCAGATTTCCTGTTGGTTCATCCGCGAGCAAAAGACTGGGGCGCGGCGCAAGGGCGCGTCCGATGGCAACGCGTTGCTGCTGGCCGCCTGACAGGTTCTCGGGAAAGCGGTTCAGCAGGTCCCGCAATCCCAGTTTGTCGGCAAGATGATCGCACCAGTCCGGATCATGTTTACCGGCAAGCCGGGCATGGAAGGACAGGTTTTGGCCGACCGTCAACGACGGGATCAGATTGAACTGTTGGAATACCAGGGCCACACGCTCGCGCCGAAGGGCTGCGCGCCCGGTATCGTCTAGTTTGGACAGGTTGGTTCCGCCCAGTGAGATTTCGCCCGCATCGAATATGTCCAGCGCACCTGCGAGATTTAGAAGCGTGCTTTTGCCACTGCCACTTTCCCCGGTTAGGGCAAGCGTTTGGCCATGGTCCAACGACAGAGATACTCCGTTCAAAATCGGTCGACCGTTTGCATATGATTTATGGACATCAGTTATTTTAAGCAGCATTCATAGGCGCCCTGTATTCTGCCACTCACAATTTGCAGCCGACCGAAGCGGTGTCCAGTTCAATGGCGCTATCGTTTCCATTCGTCGCAGACGCAGGGTTGCCCAATCCTGCAATTGAAGCGATTGTGACGAGACTTAAAAACAGAGGGGATGGGCGCCGGTGACCTTATCCGAGCAGATTATCTGGGGAAGCGTTTATTTGGGTATCTGCTTTTTGATCGAAATTGCCCTGCTGACCTGGTGCATGCAGATCATCCGCGTGATGTCGATCAAACTGGAAAAAAGCAAAAGGTTTGTCACAATCGCCAGTCCGCTCTGTATCGCACTGATTTTTATCGTGATGATCCATACCTTTCAGGTCTGGCTTTGGGCGATTGTCTGGGTCTTTGGGGATGTTCTGGCGGACTGGAATTCGGCGCTGTATTTTTCCTTGGTGACGTTCACTACGCTGGGTTACGGCGACATTGTGTTAGGAGAGGGGCTGCGCATCTTTGGTGCATTTGCGTCGGTCACCGGGCTTTTGGCATTTGGGCTGTCCACAGCCTTTTTGGTCGCGGTCATGTCGCGGGTGCTGCAGGAAGAGTCGATCCTTTAAAGGATTGGTGCGAACAACCGCGCCAGAGGTGAGCCGAACCGAATATAGGCCGGTTGTTCGGGCAAGGTTTTGTCCAGCTCATAGCTGGATTCAAAGTCCATTAGCAGCATGTCGTGAACTGCATGGGCCGCGTCCTTGTCAAAGAACAGGGCCATCGCCTCAAAATTCAGGCGGAAAGAGCGGTTGTCCAGATTGGTGGTGCCAACAGCGGTCAGGGTGTCGTCCACCAGAAATACTTTTTGATGCATGAATCCATCAGTGTACCGGTAGACCCGCGCGCCGCATTCCCTGATCTCGTCGAAATAGGCAAAGGCCGCCAGCCAAGGCAAGCGGTGATCAATCACGTCGGGAACCAGAATGCGAACATCTACCCCGCGCATTGCGGCGTGGCGTAGTGCGGTCATGATGTCGATATCAGGAACGAAATAGGGGGATGCGATCCACAATCGTTCCTTTGCTTCCGTGATTGCAGAAAAGAACATCATGGCGCCGGTTTCGGTTTCGTCCCCCGGACCTGTGGCGACGAGAAGGGCGTTCATGTCCTGATCAGATTCCTGACCCGCCCAGGCCAGTTGATCTATCAGGTCTTCTTGATGCGCCCAGTACCAGTCCTCTGTAAAGATCAGTTGTAGTTGGCGCACGATATGTCCAGTCAGCCTTATGTGTGTGTCCCGCCAATGTCCGAACTTTGCGGACTGACCGAGATATTCGTCGCCGACATTGTGGCCGCCGATAAAGCCGATTTCACCGTCTATGATCACCGTTTTCCTGTGATTGCGATAGTTTAGCTGAAATCGCTGTCCTGGATGACGCTTTTCATGCTGACCGGCAACGTGAATTCCCGCCGCGCGCAGCGACGTGATGTAGCTTGTCGGTAGGCCATAACTGCCTACGGCGTCGGTCATAAAGCGAACTAGCACGCCGCGCTCTGCGGCAGCGATCAGTTTGCTTTGCAGTTGCCGCCCCAATCCGTCATCACGCACGATGTAGAACTGGACAAGCACATAGTCCTGAGCCGCGTCGATAGCCTGAAAGATAGCGTCAAAGGTTGCCTGCCCATCGACAAGCAAATCTGCACCGTTGCCGCGTGATATGGGAAGATGCGCAAGCTCTTCGAAAGGGAGCGGATTGATCGTGATCATGCCCGGATCTGGGCGCGAAAAATCCGCAAAGCTTTTTATCCCTTCGACAACAGTCTCAGCGTGCTTTCGGGCCAGGCGATACCCGCGAAAACGATGATGTCCCAGAAACAAGTACAGCGGTACGCCAGCTATCGGCGCCGAGATCAAAAAGACCACCCATCCCACGGCACCCTGCGGTGTGCGCGCTGTTTGAGCGGCGCGTATCGAAAAGACCGCGGCGGTCAGGTACAAACATAGGACAAAGAGGGAAACAAAGAGTGTCAGCATGGAGGATTCGATCCTGGCATTTTCCTTAGTGTTTCAAGTTGCATTGGGGATTGGCCTGTTCAGACTGTATTCCCCGATGGCGGCCCTTCGTCGCCGAGTTCACCATTCAGGGACATTAAAATTGCGATCGGGCGCAATGCGGGAATATGGCTGAAGATGATCAGGATGCAGACGGTCAGCGGAACGCTCAGGAAGGCTCCGATCAGACCCCAGACCGTAGTCCAGAACATAAGTGCCAGAATGACCAGAAATGTCGACATGTTCAGCGATCGGCCCAGCATGGCCGGGTCCAGAAAATTACCGGTCATGAACTGAAGCGTGCCACAGCCGAAAACTATGATCAGAAACGGCCCGATACTTTCAAATTGAACCAGTGCAATCGCCGCTGGAAACAGAACCGCAATAATTGACCCAATCGAGGGTATGAAATTCAGGGCAAAGGTCAGCACTGCCCATGTCTCGGAATACTCAAGACCAAGGGTCTTGAAGACCACATAGCTGATTCCAGCCGTTATCAGGCTGATAAAGGTCTTCACTCCGACATAACGCTGCAGACTAAAGGAAATCGCGTCCAGAACCAAAGCGAACTCGGCACCGGTTTTAGGGTCACCGGCGGCCATACGGATCTTTTTGCGGAACGCCAGACGTTCGGCCATCAGGAAGGCAACGTAAAGGCTGATGAGGAAAAACTGGTTCAGCAAGGACGTTGCGCTGCCCAGCAACATCCGGGCGACGAAAGACATATCAATGTTGACCAGATTGTCCCTGATGAAGGCCGTGATATCGTTGCCCACAAGGTCGTTTATGCGGTTAACGGCCTCGTCGAACTGGCTTTCATATGTATTGATCGAGCGTGCAAACTGCGTCGCCTGATTGCCCAGAATATACATGATCATGAACAACCCGACCAAAACCACGGTCACTCCAGCCAGGTTAGCCAACCAGACCGGAGCCTTGGTCAGCGCAATAACCCGGTCACTCAGCGCGATGATCAGGACGTTGATCAGCAAGGCCATGGTCAGCGGGATCAGAAAAGCGGAACCTGCATAAAGCCCCAATACGACCAGTGACACGACAATCGCGGTGTCGCGGACAACCGAAAGGCGCAACCTGTTCGGCATGCTTGGGTTCTGGTCGCTGGTTGGCATTTTTCGCCCGGCTTTGTGTAGGTTCCGTTTCGATCCTGCACGGGACAAAGGGATTATGCAATGCAACCAAACATTTGGAGTTGGTTAATTGCGTCCATTCGGGTTTTGCCGGTTCTGGTTCGAATACAGTCAGGGTAGAGTTTTCGGATGACGACAAGTTTGATTCCCCTGACTGGAAGAGTAATTCGAGCCCTTTGGCTGGCCTTGGGTCGATTTGGGGCCAAAAACGGCATGGTCATGAGCAGCCACGTTGCCATGTCCCTGATGCTGGCCCTGTTTCCGTTTGTTCTGTTCACTGTAGCACTGGCTGGTACGCTGTCTCAGGATTATGTCACGGACGAGCTGATCGAACTGATCTTTGGCGCCTGGCCAAAAGATGTCGCCGGCCCGATTGTGGGAGAGTTGCGCTCGGTCCTGGCGGAATCAGGTTCGGGGGTAATCACCCTGGGCGGTTTGCTGGCCATTTTCTTTGCCTCAAACGGCGTAGTTGCGGTGCGGGCAGCCATGAATCAGGCCTATCATGATCATGACGCCTGGCCATTCTGGAAGACACGCTTGCTGTGCCTGGGATTGGTGATTGTTGGCGGGGGGGCCATTCTGGCCATCGCCGCCGTCGAAGTCGTCTTGCCGGTCTACACGCGCCTCGTGTCCGAAAAAACTGACGTCAACGTATCAGACTGGTTGTCTGTGGATCGATTGCGTTGGACCTTTACCGTGGCGGTTCCTGCGGGCACGGTTATCGTTGCACATCTTGTGCTGCCGACGCGCCGCCATCGGCTGTGGCAGATCCTTCCGGGCGTTGTTCTGACACTTGCTCTGTGGGCGATGGGCGGTTGGGGCTTTTCGATCTATATCGGACAGTTCGCCTCGTACAGCGCTACTTATGCTGGTCTTGCGGGGGCGATGGCTGCGTTGATTTTCCTGTATCTATGCGCGGCCATCCTGATTCTGGGCGCTGAATTCAACGGCGCGCTGATGGATTTGCAGGATCAAAGTAACGGACAAACCTGAAGGGCAGGGTGGCTGGGGCTGTAAAATAGCAATTCAAAGCCCGGTTTGCGTCATGAAATCGGCACTTTTCTTACCAAAACTGCATGGGACTGTGACCCCATACGCATCAAGGTGAGGCCTCATGACCAAACTGCCCGAAAGCGCGAAATCGCAAAATCCATCGTCGCTGACCCGGCGGATTGAAGAATTACGGGCCAAACCGGCGACGGATATCAGTCACGGTGAGGCATTGTTGTTGCAAGGAAACGCAATATCTTCGCTGCGTGAACAGCGCCTTGCGCGTTCTCTGGCTGACTTCGCAGATTAACTTCAGCCGCGAAATCCTGTTGCCACAACGAATTTTTCCGAACTGTCGGCGCGGGATGCCGGTGGTTTAACATGCGCTACCTTGTCAAACTTCTGTTTCAGAATCTTCTGCAGATCCCCTTCGGCTCCTCCGGCCAGAACCTTGGCGACAAATGTGCCGCCCTGTTCAAGCACATCAAAGGCGAAATAGGCGGCGGTTTCGCACAAGGCCATGATCCGCAAATGGTCGGTTTGTTTATGCCCCGAGGACGCAGCAGCCATATCTGACATCACCACGTCAGCTTTGCCACCCAACCAGTCTTTGACCTTCTGGTCGGCATCGTCCTCCATAAAGTCCAACTGGTGAACCTCGGACCCGGCCACCGGTTCGACCTCTTGTATGTCGACACCCAGAACAGTGCCGATTTTCTTACCGCTTTTCTCACCCAATGCATTAACGCGCTGGACCGCAACCTGCAGCCAGCCGCCTGGGGCGCAACCCAGATCGACGATGCGCGCACCTGGAACCAGGAAGCGAAATTTATCGTCCAGTTCCAATATCTTGAAAGCCGCACGCCCACGATAGCCTTCGACCTGCGCGCGCTTGACATAGGGGTCATTCAGCTGACGTTCCAACCACCGGGTCGAGCTGATTTTGCGCCCGCGGGCGGTTTTGACCTTAACCTTCAGGTCGCGCTGCCCGCGGCCCGAATTGTTTTTGCCAGTAGGTGTCTTCGCCATCAGAACGGTCCGTCTTCCAATACACCGTCCGCGCTCATCTGCGCATAAAGCAGGCCTTCGCGCAGCCCCCGGTCCGCCACTGAAAGACGGTCGGTTGGCCAACATCGTAACAAAGCCTGCAATATGGCCGAGCCGGACATGATCAGGGCCTGGCGGTCATCGCCGATACGCGGATCTCTCCGCCGCCCCAGTGGGCCGAGTTCTAGATACCCGCGTATCACTTTGTCAATCTGATCGCTTGTCATGCGCAAACCGTCTACCTTGGTCCGGTCATACCGCTTCAATCCCAGATGTGAGGCTGCGACTGTCGTAACCGTGCCACTGGTGCCGACGATCTGAAAACCTTCGCGGGCTTGTTCATCCTTATAGGGCGCAAAATCGGCCAAGTTTTCTTCGAAAAACCAGCTCATCAAAGCAAACCGCGCCGCATCATCTTCGACATCATGGAACTGATCGCGCAGCGTCGCAACGCCGAGGGGAACACTGATCCAATCCACAACCTTGGCTGCAGGAAACGGGCTATCTGTTGTATGAAATCCATTATGCAGACGCATAATCGCCGCCGGGCGATCCCGACGCGGAAGCGAGGATATGTCGATCCAGACAAGCTCTGTCGAACCGCCGCCAATATCCACAACCAACAACTGTTCTGTCTTAGTGGACACCAGCGGGGCACAGGATATTACGGCCAGGCGCGCTTCTTCCTCGGGCTGGATGATCTCAAGCGTCAACCCGGTTTCACCCTTTACCTGGCGAATGAATTCACGTGAATTTTTTGCACGGCGACAAGCCTCGGTTGCGACTAGACGCATCCGCTTGACCTTGTTGCGTTTCAGTTTTTGCTGGCAAATGCGCAACGCCTGAATGGTGCGCGCCATCGACGACCGAGACAAGCGCCCCGTCCGCTCTAAGCCCGCGCCCAACTGCACGGATTTAGAAAAACTGTCCACCACATGAAACCCGCTGCCCTTGGGCTGGGCAATTAACATGCGACAGCTATTTGTTCCCAAATCCAGCGCGGCATAAAGCGCATCAGGATCGGGTCTTGCCGGCGCGGGGCTTTCGACCGCCTTCGGGAACGCGCCCGCACCTTTGGGACGCTTGGGCGCCATCTTCAACGCCCTCCGATTTACGAGTTACCCCGACCATAGGTCGGCCTTTTGGTTCGTGCAAGATACTCATTAAAGTGATGAGAATTTCGAGGTGCGGTTTACAGGAACAATTCGTTAGAAGCCGTGTATCCCGTTGTAGGTGAAAACGTCGTTTGAAATGCGCCTTGTGTCGAAAATCGACCGACCTGCGACCACATTGAAGTTTAGAACCGGTCCATCTGGTTAGGAGGAATCAAAGCAGATGCCTGACGTCACCATCGTATACTGGCGCGACATTCCCGCCCAAGTCATCGTCGGCAAGGGCCGCCGGGGCGCAAAACGGCAGTTGGAAGAACGGTTCGAGCAAGCCATTGACCGCGCTGCCATGAAGGTGAACGCCAAGGACAGCGATGCCTATCTGGCCGAATGGCGCAAGGCCGCGCCTTTCGCGGTTGAGGGCGATCCGTCCGAAATTGCCGAACAGCAGGCTGTGCGTTTGGAAACGGAATATGATCAGGACCGTATCAAGGCTCTGATCGCCAATGACGGTTGGGCATGAGCTCGAAATCTATATGGGAGGCCGCTATGGCTTTGCTGAACTTCAAGAAACGTGATGCCGCCGAAAACGGTCCGGTAAATCCAACCGTCGAAGCCTTCCTGCAGGGCTATTCGATTGAGGTGATGCCGCGCACCGCCGAGAAGGTCGAGGATTTTCGCGCTTTGTTGCCTGAAGGCACACGCGTCTATATTGCCCATATCGAAGGCACTCCGATCGAAGACATGGTCAAGACCGCCAAGCGCATCGCGGCGGACGGCTATCCTGTTATGCCGCATTTCCCGGCGCGGATCATTAAAGACACGGCGACGCTGGAAAACTGGATTTCCATGTACCAGGGTGAAGCAGGTGTGGATCAGGCGCTGTTGCTGGCCGGTGGTGTCGCGAATCCTCATGGTGATTTCGACAGCTCGATGCAGCTGCTGGAAACTGGTTTGTTCGACAAGGCCGGGTTCAAGCGTCTGCACGTCGCGGGCCACCCTGAAGGCAACAAGGACATCGACCCTGACGGATCGACCAAGAATGTTGACGACGCGCTGCGTTGGAAACAGAAGTTCTCTGAGACCACAGATGCCGAAATGGCGCTGGCCACTCAGTTTGCCTTTGACGCCAAACCGATCATCGCCTGGGCCGACAGCCTGAAAGAGGCGGGGATCGACATTCCGGTTCATATCGGCATCGCCGGTCCGGCCAAGCTGCAAACGCTGATCAAATTCGCCATCGCTTGCGGCGTTGGCCCGTCACTGAAGGTCCTGCAAAAGCGCGCTATGGATGTGTCCAAGCTGCTGCTGCCTTATGAGCCCACGGATGTGATCACCGAATTGGCCAACCACAAAGCAGCCAACCCTGATTTCAATATCACAAACGTACACTTCTTCCCGCTTGGTGGCATCAAGACAAACGCCAACTGGGCCATCAACAACGGCGGCGCTTCGGCAAAGCCTGTAAACTCCTAAGGATCGGACATGACCCGTACAGTCGTAGAATCAAAAACAAAAACCGCCGTCCTGGGCTTTGACGAACCGTTCTGCGTGATCGGTGAGCGGATTAACCCGACAGGCCGCAAGAAACTGGCGGCGGAACTGGAAGCAGGCGATTTTTCGACCGTTGAAAAGGACGCCATCGCGCAGGTAGCTGCTGGCGCGACCGTTCTGGATATCAACGCGGGCGTTGTCTACAACTCGAACCCCAACCCGAACGAGACCGAACCGCCGCTGATGCGTAAGATCGTTGAAATGGTGCAGGGGCTGGTCGAAGTGCCGCTGTGTATCGATTCATCGGTTCCGGGAGCTCTGGAAGCGGGTCTTGAGGCGGCAGAGGGCCGTCCTCTGTTGAATTCGGTCACGGGTGAAGAAGATCGTCTGGAGCTGGTTCTGCCGCTGGTCAAGAAATACAATGTCCCTGTGGTGGCGATCTCAAATGACGATACGGGGATTTCGGAAGATCCCGATGTGCGGTTCGAAGTGGCCAAAAAGATTGTCGAACGGGCCGCTGATTTCGGCATCCCGGCCCATGACATCGTGGTCGATCCGCTGGTGATGCCTATCGGCGCAATGGCAACTGCCGGTCAGCAGGTGTTTGCTCTGGTTCGTCGTTTGCGTGAGGAACTGGGCGTGAACACCACTTGCGGGGCGTCCAATGTCTCGTTCGGTCTGCCGAACCGCCATGGTATCAACAACGCCTTCCTGCCAATGGCTATGGGCGCCGGCATGACCTCAGCGATCATGAACCCGGTGGCTCTGCCGGTTGGTCCCAAGAAACTGGCCGAGAAGAAGGCTGAAGTTGAAGCAAAGGGCATCATCCTGCCTGCGGACATGGATGATGAGACCTTCTGCCAGCTGTTTGGCCTGGGTTCGACCTTGCCGCGCGCCGGTAAAGAGATGGAGGCCATCCGCGCCGCCAACTTGCTGACCAATAACGATCCGCATGGCGGGGCTTGGATCAAATTCAACAAAGCCCCCAGCGAAGCCGGTGCCGAAGGAACTGGAGGTGGTCGTCGCGGCGGTGGCCGTCGCCGTCGCGCATAAGCGTTATAAAACAACATGCTGGCCGGGTCTTTTGATCCGGCCTTTTTTGTCTTCGCCGTCGCAAATAGCCTGACGGTTTGGATCAAAACCGCTTGAACCTGATCTTGTACCAGTGATATTCAGCTAGCAGCGGCGGGTATGATGTAATGGTAGCCTGTCAGCTTCCCAAGCTGAACGCGCGGGTTCGATTCCCGCTACCCGCTCCATTCAGTTCGATCGACGCGCTTGGTACAGGTTTATCACCGCCGGGATGTGCAGGCCGGTTTCGGATGTGAACTGGGCGAATTCCTGACAGACCTCGTGCTGGATTGCTGCTGCGTCCTGTTCGGTGCCTTCGAAATGCGCGATGGTTCGCGCGGCGGGGCCGACGCGGGTGCACAAGGCGGCTATTTCCTCTGACCCGCCAGCGCCGGGCAGGTTTAGGGAGATGGCTTGGGCCTGAATGTCCGACAGCCCCGCCTGTTGCATCATGCCGGTGACGTGATCCAGATCGTGAAACGCCAGCGGACCCGGCGCATAACGATCTACCCGAGGCGGCTGCCCAAGGCGTTTTACCGCAGCAATATGGGGTATTTTGAACCACGGGTTGTCATCCAATGGCCCCCAAGCTGCAAAGGTCATCTGCCCGCCGGGTTTAAGTGCGCGGGCGATATTGGCGAATGCAGCAACCGTATCGTCAAAGAACATCACGCCGAACCGTGAAATCGCGGAGTCCAACTGATTGGCAGGAAACCCGAATATCTGCGCGTCAGCATGTTGGAAGCTGATGTTGCTCAGCCCGTTTTCCGAGGCTCGGGCGCTGGCACGATCAAGAAACGCTTGCGATATATCGGCGGCCAGAACATCGCCATCCGGCCCGACCAATCGCGCGGCTGCAAGAGAGCTTTCGCCAGTGCCACAGCCGATGTCGAGCACATGCATTCCTAGTTTAAGCTGGGCATTCTCCAGCACAAGGTCCAGAACCGAAGCCATCAGTTGATCCAACTGATCCTGATATGTCAGCCATTTGGCTCCGGATTCGGATTTTCCCCAGTATTCTGCCTGTTCCTCATTCACCGACTGCATCGTACCCCTCCGTGGTTGCCGCGACTATGACCTCCGGCGACGGCGGCGGCCAGAGTTTTCCTGATCTCCACCACCGGTGTTGAACGAGGGCGCGGGCAGGGTCGTCACTTTTGCCAATTCCGGGAATGGATCCGTCTTGTGGGGGATCGCGTTCGCTGCCACGAAATGATCCTGAAACTTGGGCTCGATGGCAGTTTCAACCTTGGTGATTTCGCGTACTACGCGTTCAATTTCACTCCGCGATCCGATATTGCACAGTGCGATCCGGGCACCTGTACCGGCGGCGTTGCCCGCGCTTGAGACCTTGTTCAAGGGCGCATCTGGGATCATTCCCAGAACCATGGCATGTTTGGTCGAGATATGCGCGCCGAAGGCACCAGCAAGAACAATGCGGTCGACAGTATCCACGTTCATTTCGTCCATCAAAAGCCGCGCGCCTGCATAAAGCGCGGATTTTGCCAGTTGAATCGCGCGAATATCGCCCTGAGTGACTGTGATACGTGGGCCGCCTTCGGCGCTTGCGTCGTGGATCAGATAGGAATGGGTGCGCCCCTCGGGGACGTTGCGTGATGTGCCCGTTTGTTCTGCGGATCCGATCAGGCCGCTTTCATCCAGCAAACCCGCCATACGCATTTCCGCCACCGCTTCAATAATGCCTGATCCACAGATGCCGCTGATGCCAGTGGTTGCGATGTCTTGATCAAAACCCTCTTCATCCGACCATTTCTCGGACCCGATGACGCGAAAACGGGGTTCTTTAGTGACAGGATCAATCTCGATCCGTTCAATCGCACCGGGGGCGGCACGCTGACCAGAGCTGATCTGCGCGCCTTCAAAGGCCGGGCCGGTCGGTGAGGAGCACGCCAGAACCCGGCTGGTATTGCCCAGCAAAATCTCGGCATTGGTGCCTACATCTACGATCAGAACCAGATCTTCGGATTTGCCGGGCTCTTCCGACAAGGCAACCGCCGCACAATCCGCACCCACATGACCCGCAATGCAGGGCAGGATGTAGACCTGCGCACGTGGGTTCATGTTGGTCAGATCCATCTCGCGCGCGGGCAAAGACATGCTTTCGGACGTAGCCAAGGCAAAGGGCGCTTGGCCCAGCTCGACCGGATCCAGCCCAAGCAGCAGATGGTGCATGACCGGGTTACAGACGAACACCGTTTCGACAATCAGGTTAGCGTCAATCCCGGCCTCATCCGCGATGGATGTTGTCAGATCGTTTATCGCTTCGCGAACGGCTCGGGTCATCTCTTTGTCGCCGCCGGGGTTCATCATCGAATAGGACACGCGGCTCATCAGGTCTTCGCCAAAGCGGATTTGGGGGTTCATAAGGCCCGAAGATGCCTTGACCTCGCCTGTGTCCAGATCGGTCAGGTGAGCTGCAATCGTGGTAGAGCCGAGGTCGATGGCCAGACCGAAAAGTCCGTTCTCGTGCAATCCAGGCCAGATTTCCACGATCCGTGCGACATCGTCCTTGTGACCTTTATGCACCGCAACGGTGACCTCCCACTTACCCTTGCGCAATATAGGCTGCAGTTTGGACAACAAGGAAAGATCAGCGGTTACGGCGTCGACGTTCCATTGCTCGCGCAGCGCGCGTTCCAGACGTTCCAGATCGCCGGTTGGTGAATGCATGTCGGGTTCTTCTACCGCAACAAAATAAAGCCGGGTGGCCGGATCCATTGTGATGGTGCGTGCTGTGGCGGCCTTGCGTACGACCTGACGGTGCACCTGGCTTTCTGGTGGCACGTCGATCACCACATCCCCCTGAACCGTGGCCTGACATCCAAGACGGCGGCCGGGTTTCAATCCGCGCTTGTCGTCATAGCGCTGTTCAACCGCGTTCCATTCGCTTAGTGCACCGTCGGCTACGGTCACGCCGTGCTTGGGAAACTCGCCATAGCTTGGCGTGATCTGGCATTTCGAACAAATCCCGCGTCCACCGCAAACGGAATCCAGATCCACACCCAGTTGCCGTGCCGCAGTCAGAACCGGAGTGCCTACGGGAAAGTGCCCGCGTTTGCCCGATGGGGTAAAGACAACAAGAGGGTCGGTGGTCATGATTGGCCTGCCTTTTATATTCGCGCCTATGTCGGGCAAGATATGGTTTTGTACGCAAAGGGAAAGGCCATTCAGCGGCACGTTTTGTGTGCGTTGCGTCGTTTTTTGCCGCAGCACCGACCAGCAGGTAAAAACTAGTTTATGTCGGGGGCTTTTCCTTAGATGCAATCCATGCAATAGGGTCACCGTCAAACGGGCTTTTGCATGGGGTTAACAGATGCAGATTCGTGAGGCACTCACCTTTGACGACGTTCTTCTGGTTCCGGGCGCATCTTCTGTGCTGCCGGCCACGGCGGATACGACCACGCGCGTGACGCGGGAAATCACCATGAACATCCCACTGCTCAGCTCGGCGATGGACACGGTGACCGAGGCGCGCATGGCCATCGCCATGGCGCAGGCGGGCGGCATCGGCGTGGTTCACAAGAATCTGACGGTGGATGAACAGGCCCGCGAAGTGCGCCGGGTCAAACGGTTTGAATCCGGTATTGTTTACAACCCGGTGACACTGCGGGTGGATCAGACGCTGGCGGACGCCAACGCGTTGGTGCAGCGTTATAACTTCACCGGCTTTCCCGTGGTGGACGAAGAAGGCCGCGTGGTCGGTATTCTGACCAACCGTGATATGCGTTTTGCGACCTCGGATGATACGCCGGTTCACGCGATGATGACCTCGGACAATCTGGCGATGCTTCAGGAACCCGCCGATCTGGAAGAGGCCAAAAGCCTGATGCGCGCGCGTCGGGTCGAAAAGCTTCTGGTTGTGGACGGGGCGGGCAAGCTGACGGGTCTGCTGACTTTGAAAGATACCGAACAGGCGGTGCTGAACCCAACGGCCTGCAAGGATCGGCTGGGCCGGTTGCGAGTCGCGGCAGCGACGTCGGTTGGTGACTCTGGTTTCGAACGATCCGAACAACTGGTGGATTCCGGTGTCGACATTATCGTTGTAGACACCGCTCATGGGCATTCTCAAGGGGTGCTGGACGCGGTGAAGCGGGTCAAGACCCTGTCGAACGAGGTGCAGATCATTGCCGGTAACGTCGCCACTGGGGACGCAACCAAGGCGCTGATCGACGCAGGCGCGGATGCCATCAAGGTGGGGATAGGGCCGGGTTCGATCTGTACTACGCGGATGGTTGCCGGTGTGGGCGTGCCGCAGCTGACTGCGATCATGGATTGCGCCGCGGCCGCCGGCGATGTGCCGGTTATCGCAGATGGTGGTATCAAATTCTCGGGCGATTTTGCCAAGGCGATTGCTGCGGGTGCGTCCTGTGCCATGGTTGGCTCAATGATCGCCGGAACAGATGAAAGCCCGGGCGAAGTGATCCTGTATCAGGGCCGGTCGTTCAAATCTTATCGCGGCATGGGCAGTCTAGGCGCGATGGCACGCGGCTCTGCGGATCGCTATTTCCAGAAGGATGCCGCCAGCGACAAGCTGGTGCCCGAAGGGATCGAAGGGCAGGTGCCTTACAAGGGCTCGGCCAGCGCGGTTGTGCATCAACTGGTCGGCGGCCTGCGCGCAGCCATGGGTTATACCGGCTGCGCCACGGTCGAAGAGATGCGAAAGAACTGCAACTTCGTCAGAATCACAGGGGCTGGCCTGAAGGAGAGCCATGTGCATGACGTGCAAATCACACGCGAAAGCCCGAATTATCGAGTGATGTAAATTGCCGGAACCTGAACTGCGGCGCCCCGGTGAGGGCGCCGCTTTGCGTTTTTGCCCTGCACTATAACGGAGAATGAAATGACCCCCGCCGCACGTGTTCAGGCCTCCATCGAAATTCTTGATCAGATTCTTTCGGGTGCCCCGGTCGAAAAGGCCCTGACAGGTTGGGCGCGGCGAAGCCGTTTCGCCGGTTCCAAAGACAGGGCTGCTATTCGCGACCACGTGTTTGGTGCTTTGCGGTGCAAAAGGTCATTTGCGGCGGCAGGTGGGGTGGAAACCGGTCGGGGGTTGATGATCGGCGCGATGCGCATGCAAGAAGTCGATCTGGATCAGATATTCAATGGCGAAGGGTACGCTCCGGCCAGTTTGGAAGAACACGAACAGGCTAAACCATGTGAATCCGACGCCCAGAAATACGACATACCGGAATGGCTTTGGCCAACCTTTCAAGAGTCTTTGGGTGATTTGACCCTTCCAGTGGCCGAGGCATTGCGCGCTCGGGCCCCGGTTCATTTGCGGGTCAATCTGATTAAGTCGAGTGTCGATCAGGCGGTCTCGGTCTTGCTGGCGGACGGCATCCAAGCGAGGCCACATCCCGCTTGTTCGACCGCACTCGAAGTTGTCGAGGGCGAGCGGAAAATCTCAGGAAGCCGTGCCTATACTGATGGGTTGGTCGAACTGCAGGATGCGGCGAGCCAGGCCGTGGTTGAATCATTGGACTTAAACCCCGGCATGCGGGTTCTGGATTATTGTTCCGGCGGTGGCGGCAAAGCCTTGGCCTTGGCCGCGCATCACGGTGTAGATGTGTTCGCGCATGACGTTAATGCGGCGCGAATGCGTGATTTGCCCGCCCGGGCCGAGAGAGCGGGTGCACAGATAACACTCCTGACCAATGACGAGATCTCTGCGCAGGCACCATTCGACATTGTGCTGACGGATGCCCCCTGTTCAGGCAGCGGATCCTGGCGTCGCGCCCCGGCGGGAAAATGGTCTCTTACACAAGATGGACTGAACCGGCTTACGGAAACGCAGCGGACGATCCTAGATGATGTCGCGCCTTTGGTGGGGCCAGCGGGTGTTCTTGCCTATGCAACATGTTCCTTGCTCGAGGTCGAAAACGGTGCAGTGGTCGATGCGTTCGTGGCGGCGCACCCCGAATGGACCGAGACGTTTCGCAAAACGTGGTATGTATCACACGGTACTGACGGGTTTTTCACGTCACACTTGACGCGGTAGTTGGCGGACAAATAGCAACCTAAAGGAGAATTGCTCACTTTGTTAATTAAGTGGGCGTTAACCCTTTTGCGTTGGGTTACACCTAGCCCGGCAAGTTGAGTATTTAATGTCCGATACCGCAGATTTCTATTCTGACCCAAAGTTACGAAATTCACCAAGCGGTTTGCGTCTAGCACCATTGGTTGCGATAGGGGTGTTGCTGTCACTGCTGCCGCTGGCAGAAATCATTCCCCAAGCCTGGAATCTCGGCCTTGTGGTGGCAGGTGTGTCTTTGCTTGCTGCATCACTGTTGGTCGTGGCGAGGGCGCTGATTTCCGACGACTCGGTACGTCGTGAGCTTAGGGTTATGGAGGTTTTTGCCGAAGAAGAGCTGTACCCCTGCGCGATTGCCAATGCACAGGGTGATGTTCTGATTTGCAATTCTCATGCCCGGGCTCAGCTCCATGTTTTTCCCGGCAACCGGCTGGATGAAGGTCTAAAGTCTATTTTTGCGAACCCGTCGGCAATTTTGCTGCGCCTACAGTCTTTGGCCGAGATCCATGGCCGTGCAAGAGAAGACGTTGTCACTTTAGAGACAACCGTACCGATTTCTGTTCTCGGTGTTGGGAAAAACTTTTTCTTTTGGCGGTTTCATCTGGATGGAACAGGTCAGTGGGATGCTGTGCCTGTGCCCATTTTGACTGAAGGCAGAAACGGAGCATTGCTGCGGATCAACGGGGCGGCGGAACAAATCCTGGGGCAACGACCCGACAACCTTGCACAGGTTCTGACTGGCGCGCAGCCCGAATTGGGTGAGGTTGTGCAGGTACAGACGGCACAGGGGCCAATTCCGGCTACGATGGCCGAACTGTCTCGGTCGGGAACCACGCGCGATTTGCTTGTTCTACCGCTTGATCGTGCACAGGAAAGTGGAATTGGCGCGTCATTTGTGGATCTTCCGGTCCCGGTAATGACCCTGTCTCCCGACGGGAGCATCCTTGAGGCCAACAGGCTGGCAACGCGTCTTGTCGGAAACATAGAGCCCGGAGAATCCAATGTTGTGCATATCATGCATGGTCTGGGGTATCCGGTTCTGGACTGGCTGACGCTGGCTTCAAATGAGGGCGCCGTTTCACGATCTGAATTCCTGAGGCTGACACGGGAAGACCGCGAGATATTCGTACAGGTCACATTGAAACGTGTGCTGAGCGAGGGAGAAGTCAGACTGATTGCGGTTCTGAATGATGCTACCGAACTCAAGACTTTAGAGGCGCAATTTGTGCAGGGACAAAAAATGCAAGCCGTTGGCCAACTGGCTGGGGGTGTAGCGCATGATTTCAACAATTTGCTAACGGCGATTTCCGGACATTGCGATCTTCTGCTTTTGCGGCACGACCAGAATGACCCTGACTACGGGGATCTTGTACAAATCAATCAGAACGCAAACCGTGCTGCAGCTTTGGTGAGCCAACTGCTGGCCTTTTCGCGCAAACAGACTTTGCAGCCGGAAATCCTGGATCTCAGAGATACGATCTCAGACCTTATTCATCTGCTAAATCGTCTGGTCGGAGAAAAGATTAAGCTGACACTCAGCCACGATCCCGTTCTGAAAGCGGTTCGTGCGGATAAACGCCAGCTAGAGCAGGTGTTGATGAATCTTGTCGTAAATGCCCGCGATGCAATGCCTGAAGGTGGTGAGGTCAGGATCGAAACCGAAGTGGTCGTGCTGACAGAACGCTTCACAAGGGATCGCGCTACGGTACAACCTGGTGAATACGTCACCGTCAAAGTCATTGATAGCGGTACGGGGATTGCCCCCGATAAGCTACAGAAAGTGTTCGAGCCTTTCTTTACAACCAAACGCACGGGTGAGGGGACAGGTTTGGGCCTGTCGACTGTCTACGGAATTGTAAAGCAAACCGGCGGTTTTATTTTTGTCGACAGCATTCAGGGGAGAGGGACCGAGTTTATTGTGTACCTGCCGGTTTCAACCGCCCCCAAAAAAACCGAGGCAGCGCCTGCGCAATCCCCTGAGAATCCAACGGTTCGCCAGGGTGAGGGTGTCGTGCTGCTGGTCGAAGACGAAGCCCCGGTTCGGGCCTTTGCGACCCGCGCACTGAGGTTGAAAGGCTACACTGTGCTCGAGGCCGATTCGGGAGAAGAGGCTCTGAGGCTTCTCGAAGATGGCACATTGAATGTTGACGCATTCGTCACCGATGTGGTCATGCCCGGATTGGATGGTCCGACCTGGGTTCGTATGGCTAAGCAGAACAGGCCAGATGTCCGGGTCATATTCATGTCTGGATACACAGAGGGTGCGTTTGGCGATTCCGGACCAGAGATTTCCGATTCAACTTTCCTGCCCAAACCATTTTCACTAAACCAACTAACCGAAGCTGTTTTTCAGCAGATCAATTAGGGTTTCAAAGTGCCGAGGCGTGGCAATCGAATTCCGCGGAGTGGGTATTGCGGAACTTGGTCAATGTCTCTGCGCCCAGTGTTAGGTCTCGTGTGAGTGACACGTTTTCGCGTTGCAGCCGGATATCCATATTCAAGCGGTTTTGCAGGAAATCGAGAATTTTGTCCTGGTTTTCATATTTGAAGACATGGGTGGCGCCACGCCCGTTGTTGCGGGTGCGAAAAAATTGGCTCTGACTGCCGACATCGGCAAATTCAGGTCGGGGTGTGCGCATATAGGCCTGGACGAAATCATCAAAGCTCAGGTCATGTGTTGAATGCGGGTGGTCAAGACGCTCTTGGCGGCCGCGAAACCTGTACCAACTGCCCAGCCAATCGACCGGTTCACGAACAACCGCCATGATTTCCATCTCAGTATCGTACATTTTACGGAAAATGTTCTGGAAAAACCGATCATACCGGCGGACAGGTGCGTGTTTCAGATCTGGCGGATCGGTGACAACCAGATCGGCACGGTCCCGCAAAGCCGTATGATAAGCGGTGCTGCCGGTTTTTGGGACAGCCAGAAACGCAAGGCGTTCTTCATAAAAAACAAGCATTTATTCGTCCATCGGCAGTAATTATCTCCAGCTCAGATTGGCGTAAACGACTCTTTAATACAATTACAGAACAGTAAGTAATGTAAGTTTTAGTTGAAATGTTCTCTTTTTGGTCCCATAAGGAACAAGAGGCGAACAAAGCAGCGATTGCCGCCCGTTCAAGGGTGTGACAAAAGGGAAGGCGACAGGACAATGGCGGATCTTCTGACGATGAGCGACAAGAAAAACGCAGATAAGCAAAAGGCGCTCGACAGCGCGCTGGCACAGATCGAACGGCAGTTCGGCAAAGGCTCGATCATGAAGCTGGGCGAGGATTCCAAGCAGGACATCGACGCCAGTTCGACCGGATCGCTGGGTCTGGATATCGCTCTGGGAATCGGCGGCCTGCCGATGGGCCGGATCGTTGAAATCTATGGCCCGGAAAGTTCAGGCAAAACTACGCTGACACTGCACTGCATCGCAGAACAGCAGAAACATGGCGGTGTATGCGCATTTGTCGATGCGGAACATGCGTTGGACCCGCAATATGCGCGCAAACTGGGCGTCGATCTGGACGAGTTGCTGATTTCGCAACCCGACACTGGCGAACAGGCGCTTGAGATTACCGATACGCTGGTCCGTTCGGGCGCGGTGAACATGGTCGTGGTTGACTCGGTCGCGGCGCTGACGCCGAAATCTGAACTCGAAGGCGATATGGGCGACAGCAGCGTTGGTGTGCAGGCCCGGCTGATGAGCCAGGCAATGCGTAAACTGACGGGTTCGATCAGCCGCTCGAACTGTATGGTGATCTTCATCAACCAAATCCGGATGAAAATCGGCGTGATGTTCGGCAGCCCGGAAACCACCACCGGTGGTAACGCCCTGAAATTCTACAGCTCGGTCCGTTTGGATATTCGTCGGATCGGTGCGATCAAGGACCGGGATGAGGTTGTTGGCAACCAGACCCGTGTGAAGGTCGTTAAAAACAAAGTGGCACCGCCCTTCAAGCAAGTTGAATTCGACATCATGTATGGCGAAGGCATCAGTAAAATGGGCGAGCTGCTGGATCTGGGCGTCAAGGCCGGTGTGGTCGAGAAGTCGGGCTCATGGTTCAGCTATGGTGATGAGCGGATCGGGCAGGGGCGTGAGAATGCCAAGCAGTATCTGCGCGACAACAACCGCATCGCGTTTGAGATCGAGGACAAGATTCGCGCGGCACATGGGCTGGAATTCGATGTGCCGCCCGGCGCGGAAGAGGATGATATCCTCGAGGCATAAGTGGTTCGGGAAGAAAGCGATTTTCGCTGCTCTTTCCTAAGAACGAACCATATTCCGAACAAGGCGGTCCGTCGGGGCCGCCTTGTTCCGTTCTGCGACGCTCGCCTGTGGACTATCCCGGGGGAGGCGGATAAACCCTTTTTGAAACAAACTGATCGCGCGCCGAGAGAGCCCTATGTCAACGTTGAACGAAATCCGATCGACCTTTTTGAACTACTTTGCCAAACAGGGGCACGAAGTAGTGGCATCCAGTCCCCTTGTGCCACGCAACGACCCGACATTGATGTTCGTCAACTCGGGTATGGTGCAGTTCAAAAACCTGTTCACCGGGGTCGAAACCCGTGACTATCAGCGCGCGACGACAGCACAGAAATGTGTTCGGGCCGGTGGCAAGCACAACGACTTGGACAATGTCGGCTATACTGCGCGTCACCACACATTCTTTGAGATGTTGGGCAATTTTTCGTTCGGCGATTACTTCAAGCCCGAAGCAATTCCATTCGCATGGGAATTGATCACCAAAGAATTCGGGGTCGATAAAAACCGCCTTCTGACAACGGTTTACCACACCGATGACGAAGCGTTCGAGATGTGGAAGAAGGTGGGCGTTCCCGAAGATCGGATCATCCGTATCGCAACCAGTGACAATTTCTGGCAGATGGGTCCGACCGGCCCGTGCGGTCCCTGCACCGAGATTTTCTACGACCACGGGGATCATATCTGGGGCGGCCCTCCGGGTTCTCCTGAGGAAGACGGTGATCGGTTCATCGAGATCTGGAACATCGTTTTCATGCAGAACGAACAGTTCGAAGACGGCTCGATGGTCGAGCTCGACATGCAGTCAATCGACACCGGGATGGGGCTGGAGCGGATTGGTGCCCTGTTGCAAGGAAGCCATGACAATTACGACACCGATCTGTTCAAGACCCTAATCGAGGCCTCGGCGAGTGCCACCAATGTCGATCCTTATGGGGATCAGAACGTACATCACCGCGTGATTGCGGATCACCTGCGGTCGACCTCGTTCCTGATTGCAGACGGGGTAATGCCCAGCAATGACGGGCGCGGCTATGTGCTGCGGCGGATCATGCGTCGTGCGATGCGGCATGCACATCTGTTGGGTGCGAAGGATCCGGTGATGTATCAGCTGGTACCGACATTGGTCCAACTGATGGGTGCCCAGTACACCGAACTTGGCCAGGCTCAGTCGCTGATCGAAGAGACGCTGTTGCTGGAAGAAACCCGCTTTAAGCAAACATTGGATCGCGGCCTGAAGTTGTTGGATGACGAGGTCTCTGACCTGCCAGAGGGTGCGGCACTGTCTGGAGAAGCCGCTTTCAAGCTGTATGATACATATGGTTTTCCGCTTGATCTGACGCAGGATGCACTGCGTGAAAAGGGCCGGACGGTTGATACCGACGGGTTTGATACGGCGATGGCCGAGCAAAAGGCCAAGGCACGCGCTGCCTGGGCTGGATCGGGGGAAGCAGCGGATCAAGCCGTTTGGTTTGACGTTCTGGATATTGCGGGCGCTACGGATTTTCTTGGATACGATACAGAAAAGGCTGAAGGACAGGTCGCGGCAATGGTCGTGGATGGCGCTTTGGTCGACAAGATCGAGACAGGTTGTTCCGGCTGGGTCGTTGTGAACCAAACCCCGTTTTATGGTGAATCCGGTGGTCAGATAGGCGACACCGGCGAAATTCGTCGTCTGGAAGAGCGTGATGATGTCGCGCGGGTCGAGGACACCCGGAAATTTGCGGATGGCAAAATCTATGCGCATCGGGTCAGGGTCGATCACGGTACCTTGTCCAAGGGAGACGCAGTTGAGCTTGAGGTAGACCATGTTCGCCGCACCGCCATCCGGGCCAACCATTCGGCCACACATTTGCTGCACGAAGCATTGCGGGAAACATTGGGTGACCACGTTGCGCAGCGTGGTTCTTTGAATGCGGCTGACCGGCTGCGGTTCGACTTTAGCCACGCGAAGGCGATGAGCCCCGAGGAAATTCGGCAAGTTGAACGCTCGGTCAACGCTTTCATCCGCCAGAACTCGACCGTCGAGACCCGGATCATGACACCGGATGATGCCCGGGAACTGGGTGCGCAGGCCCTTTTCGGTGAGAAATATGGCGACGAAGTTCGCGTGGTTTCGATGGGCAAAGCGCCAACCGGCAAAGGCCAGGATGGTGAGACCTGGTCGATCGAACTGTGTGGTGGAACGCATGTTCGCCAGACCGGTGATATTGGCGCGCTTGTTGTATTGGGGGATAGCGCCAGCAGTGCCGGTGTCCGGCGGATCGAAGCGCTTACCGGTGACGAAGCCATGGTTTACCTGACCGACCAGGACCAACGTTTGGGGCAGATCGCATCTGAACTGAAAGCGCAACCGGATGACGTTGTATCTCGTGTCAAAGCTCTGTTGGATGAACGTAAATCCCTTCAAAATGAAGTTGCACAGCTGCGCCGCGATCTCGCGATGGCTGGTGGTTCGGGGCAGGGCGGTAGCGCTGAGGCCAAAACGGTAAACGGTATCTCGTTCTTGGCTCAGTCCCTTACTGGCGTATCTGGCAAGGACTTACCCGCGCTGATCGACGAACACAAAAGCCGACTTGGATCGGGTGCTGTGTTGCTGATAGCGGATACCGGCGGCAAAGCAGCCGTCGCGGCCGGTGTCACAGCTGATCTGACGGATGCAATCTCGGCCGTGGATCTGGTTCGGGCGGCGGTTGCTGAACTTGGTGGAAAAGGTGGCGGTGGACGCCCTGATATGGCGCAGGGTGGTGGCAAGGACGCTTCGAATGCTGATGCCGCGATCAAGGCTGCAGAGAATATTCTTGGAGGTTAACAAAATGTCCGCACTTTGGATTGCACATGTCAGTGTTACTGACGCCGAATCCTATGGAAAATATGCCGAGCTCGCCGGGCCAGCGATTGCCAAACACGGTGGTGCGTTTATCGCGCGTGCTGCGCGATACGTGCAGTTGGAAGGCAAAGAACGGCCGCGCAACGTTGTCGCCAAATTCCCCTCGTTGGAAGCCGCTGTAGAGTGTTATAATTCGGTGGAATATCAGCAAGCACTGGATCACGCGCGTGGTGCAAGTGAGCGGGAATTGGTGGTCGTAGAGATCACAGATTAGAATCACCCCGTGCGATCAGGGATTTAATACCCCTGTCAGCTTATTCATTGGGCGGTTTTCAGCCAAAAGATGGCCGCCCAATTATGACGTTGCGGCAAGCGTCGACCTGAAGTCCCATAAATTTTTTATTTACAAGTAGTTAGCGGGTCTTGATTTCGGGCCTGCCAAGGGGTTCGTGTTTCGAATGTGGCGAGCAGCGCCAGATTCTTACCCAAAAATGCCATTTTCAATGACGGAATTCCGCCTCTTTTAGTTGCAAGATTTGAGACAGATTGCACAATTAGGCGTGTTTACCGATAGTTTCGGAAAACGGAATATGGTCCTGTTTTGCGGCAATCGCAGGGAAAACACGGATCGAGGGACAGGCATGGCGACCATGGGTACGGAATTTAGGGCCGTTAATGCGCGGATCTGGACTGGTTTTGGTAGAACTTTAGGAATCCTCGCATTGGCGTTGGGGTCCTCGGTTATGGCACCAGATGCGCAAGCGCGGGAAGGCAACTTTATCCGCACAGTCGCATCTTCGCCCCCGCCGTCTGGAGCGCGGCAACTGTGCCGTCAATACTCTTGGGCATGTTCCAGCAAGGCTTCGAATTCAATGTCGAGCCAGCAAGAGATGCAGATCATCAAAAAGGTCAACCGGCAGGTAAACGCAACCACCCGCTCGGTTACTGACCAAGCCCAATATAGAACACGGGAACGTTGGGCACTGCCGACTTCGCGCGGTGGGGATTGCGAAGACTTTGCTCTGTTGAAGAAAAGGGATCTTATCCGAGCGGGCGTCGATCCGAGCAAACTTTTGATCGCAACTGTACTGGATACGCAGCGAAATTCTCATGCGGTTTTGGTTTATCGCTCGGCCAGTGGCGATCTGGTTCTGGATAACTTGACCAACCGCATCAAACCCTGGTCGGCGACGCGATATCTGTTTCTGCGGATGCAGGACCCTCGGCGGCCCAGTAAATGGGTCGGGGTCTTCGGCAGAAGCTGAGGAAAGCTAATCTCAGCTGGTTAGAATGCAAAAATGGCGAAGCAGCAGCTTCGCCATTTTCTGTAGTGCCTAAATTTGCTTACTTGGGGTTGCCCGGATTGTTGGTACCGTTCGGGTTCTGAGATTGGCCGCCTGGATTGGTTCCGTCGCTATGGCCAGAACGGTTGCCCTTGGGTCCACCGTCACCACCTTCGCCGCCGTCACCACCTTCGCCGCCGTCACCACCTTCGCCGCCGTCGCCACCTTCGCCGCCGTCACCACCTTCGCCGCCGTCGCCACCTTCGCCGCCGTCGCCGTCACCACCTTCGCCGCCGTCGCCACCTTCGCCGCCGTCGCCGTCACCACCTTCGCCGCCGTCGCCACCGTCGCCGCCGTCGCCACCGTCGCCGCCGTCGCCACCTTCGCCGCCGTCGCCACCTTCGCCACCTTCGCCGCCGTCGCCGCCGTCGCCACCTTCGCCGCCGTCACCACCGTCGTCATCATCGTTGCCGTCACCATTGCCGCCACCGCCGCCGCGGGTATCACCGCCGCCGCCACCGCCGCCGCCGGTACCACCGCCGCCGCCACCGCCGCCGCCGGAACCACCACCGCCATTTTCATCAGCAGCGCCGTCTCCTGATCGTTGCTCATTTCCGAGAATAGATGCGGTTGGAAAGTCAGTCAGAACTGCTGCAAAAGCTGGGCAACTCTCCAATGTACGGGACAAGATGTCCTCGAAATCTGAGCGTCGCTGCAAATAGCGCAGCATCCGGGCGTCTACGACAGAACATGCACAAAGCGTTTCAGTCGATACCGACTGTTTGGCTGTTCGTATTGTACACATGTCTGAAGCTGAAGCGGATACAGCTGAAATAACTGGGAATGTTGCTGAAACAAATACTATTGAAAGTAAGCGAGACTTAATGCGCATGGCGCTACTCCTTGATACTCATTACTCAAAACTTGGCAGGCAAACAGGTGCCATACTTTGGACACAAATACATCCCTTTTGAGCCAGAATTACAAGTTTCCTAAAATTGTGAATGTTAAAAGTGAAACAACTTAAAGAGGAAAGTGTAGGTAAAACAAAAAGAAGGCCCGCTTTGAGAGCGAGCCTTCCAGGATGGGCCTTAATACGCGTGTGCGCAAATATGTCACGATTGTGTTATTGTTTCCAATCTGTGAACTGCATCACTGCAATGATCAGGCAGATCTTGCCATACGCTTGCGCTCGTGCGGATCCAGAAAGCGTTTGCGCAGACGGATTGCGTTCGGGGTCACTTCGACAAGTTCGTCATCGTCGATATAGGCGATCGCCTCTTCCAACGAGAACTGAATATGGGGTGTCAGGCGCACAGCGTCATCCGATCCGCTGGCCCGGACGTTGGTCAGCTTTTTCCCCTTCAGCGGGTTAACCTCAAGATCGTTGTCGCGCGAATGCTCGCCGATAACCATACCCTGATATACATCGGTCTGAGGGCCAACAAACATGCGGCCACGCTCTTCGAGGTTCCAAAGGGCATAGGCAACTGCTTGTCCGTTCTCCATCGAGATCAGAACGCCTGCGCGGCGGCCCGGAATTTGTCCTTTATGCGGTGCCCAGTCGTGGAACACACGGTTCAAAACGCCAGTACCGCGTGTATCTGTCAGGAATTCACCGTGATAACCGATCAACCCGCGTGACGGCACATGGGCGATGATGCGGGTTTTGCCTGTACCAGCAGGCCGCATCTCGGCCAGTTCACCTTTGCGGACACCTGTTATCTTTTCAATGACCGAGCCGGAATACTCGTCGTCCACGTCAATGGTGACTTCTTCGATGGGCTCCAGGCGCTGACCGTCTTCTTCGCGGAACAGGACCTGTGGGCGAGAGATACTCAGCTCGAACCCTTCGCGGCGCATGTTTTCGATCAGAACACCCATCTGCAATTCGCCGCGTCCCGCAACTTCGAAGGCCTCACCGCCCGGAGTGTCGGTAATGCGAATGGCGACGTTTGATTCTGCTTCTTTCATCAAACGGTCGCGAATGACACGGGACTGAACCTTTTTACCGTCTCGGCCGGCAAGGGGCGAATCGTTGATACCAAAGGTCACTGTGATGGTCGGCGGGTCGATCGGCTGCGCCGGCAGAGCGTCTTCGACCTGTGGGGCAACAAGCGAATCTGCCACGGTCGCTTTGCTCATACCTGCGATGGTGACGATATCGCCCGCCTCGGCCACATCAATGGGTTGCTGCCCCAGACCGCGGAAAGCCAGGATTTTTGAGGCGCGAAAGTTCTCGATAAGTGTTCCGTCCCGGCTGAGCGCCTTGAGGGTGTCACCTGCCTTGAGCGTACCACTTTCGACACGGCCAGTCAGAATGCGGCCGATGAACGGGTCGCTGCCCAGTGTCGTGGCAAGCATCCGGAAGGGTTCGTCCTTGCGTTCGATCTGTTTGGGAGCAGGGACGTGGTCAACGATCAGGTCGAACAGTGCTGACAGATCCTTGCGGGGTCCTTCCAGCTCCATATCTGCCCAGCCCGACCGGCCTGAGGCGTACATTGAAGGGAAATCAAGCTGATCGTCATCCGCACCGAGGTTTGCGAACAGATCAAAGCATTCGTCCAGCGCACGGTCTGGTTCGGCGTCGGGTTTGTCGACTTTGTTCAGCACCACAATCGGACGCAGACCCAGCGCCAGCGCCTTGGAGGTCACGAATTTGGTCTGCGGCATTGGACCTTCGGCAGCATCGACCAGCAGGACAACGCCGTCGACCATGCTGAGGATGCGTTCAACCTCGCCGCCGAAATCGGCGTGGCCCGGCGTGTCGACAATATTGATCCGCGTGCCTTTCCACTCCACCGAAGTGGCCTTTGCAAGGATGGTGATACCACGCTCACGCTCGAGGTCATTGCTGTCCATGGCGCGTTCTGCGACAGCTTGATTTTCCCGGAACGCACCGGATTGTTTTAGCAGCTCATCGACCAGCGTTGTTTTGCCGTGGTCCACGTGAGCGATGATTGCGATATTGCGCAGGTCCATGAGAGGTCAGCCTTTGAACGGGAAGTTGACGCGCGCATAACGCGGCTCGGCGAAATATGCCAGCCCTAACCGATCGTCAGTGTCCTGCTGTACCGGAAAAGAGGTGTATGATTAGTATTCCACCCAAAATCATGCTGAGTCCAGCTATCCCGGGTAAATCCAACCTCTGACCAAAGACAATGAAACCGATGATGGCAATCAGCACGATTCCAAGACCGGACCAGATCGCATAGACGATACCAACCGGCATGTATTTGAGCGTGAGGGCCATCAGATAAAAGGCAATTCCATAGCCAACAACCACAAGCACTGACGGCCAGAACCGGCTGAATTGCTGGCTGGCCTGAAGTGCAGTTGTACCAATCGTTTCGGCAACAACTGCCAACAGCAGTAGAAGATATGCTTTGGGCACGGGGGTCTCGCATTCAATAAGGTTGCATTGGGTTGAGCACGAAATGACCGATACGCGCAAGCGATAGCAGGAGTTTACAGGCATCCGTCAGGGGTCAGGATTACCCGACTATGTGGATTTTCGGCAATGTGATACTTTGTCCGCGTTTTATCGTGTTTTTTTATGAGTATCGCCATGACGAAATTTGCAAGATACGTCATCGCTCTTTCGGCACTTATTGTTGCGCTTGGGTGGCTTGCTGGCGGGGGGTCCGTCGAAACAAAAGCAGCCCGAAATGTTGAGCGATTGATTGGTGCATCGGTTTAAGCGACTGCCGAATACAGGAAAAAGGGGTGTTATGCTCCTTTTTCCGCTGTGTTTTCAGCCTTCTGCAGTCTCAGAAAAGTAACCCCGAAGCAACGGATCCAGCCATGCCCACAGGGCTGGTGCACCGGGAATAATCACCGTGCCGACACGGCTGTGGATTTGTTCGTATGTGACGTTGTAATCAATCCAGGAACCGCCTCCTGTCTCGAGGTTGCCAACCGGGGTTTGGAAGCGATCAATCGCTTTGGCGAAACAGGCATCGGGGCTTTCGGCCTGTTCAAACTCCTGCCAGATCGACATGAATTCTTGATTTTGGACCTCTGGGAGCATTCCAAACAACCTTTGCGCCGCAGCAAGTTCCTCGGCGGCTTGTGCCGCGTGGTCGACCTGCCCATGAATTGGGTGATCACCGGCGTCAATTTCAACAATGTCGTGCAGCAAAAGCATCCTGAGGGCGCGGTTTACATAAACGGAAGGGGCTGCATATTCGGACAGGACCCAGGCAAAAAGCATGATGTGCCAGGAATGTTCGGCTGAATTCTCAAACCGGTTATCATAGAGCAGACGCGATGCGCGCTGAACCGATTTGAGTTGGTCAGTTTCGGACAAGAAACCCAAACGCAAAGAAAGCTCGGAGGTTTCGAGTTTGCCTCCATTCAGCAGTGCTTGGGCAAGATTATATGCGTCCGGGAAAGCTTGTTGCAGATAGGCAGCGCGACCTTGTTTCAGGTTGTCATTCACGACAGCTAAATGCTCTGGGTTTGGCCGTTCTGCACACAGCACCTGAAACATCGGTTGCGACCGATCCAGAATCTTGGCGAATTTCGCGTCCGGAGTGGTGTCGGCCTCGAATTCTTGCCAAAGAGCCAGAAACGTCGTGGCCTGATCAGCAGGCAGCATGCCAAACAGCTCTTCAGCAGCTGTTTGTTCCGCCAATTCCAGTGCTTTCCAATCTGTTTTCAGGTGAATCGGGTGATCGCCTACGATGATTTCGACCAGATCATGCAGCAGTAGCATTTTGATCACGCGGTCGATATTCACGTCTGGCCCGGCAACCGGTTCCAAAACCAGGGCCCAAAGCGCCAGTTGCCAACTATGCTCAGCCGCGTTCTCTGGGCGGGACTGATCCAACAAGGCGTTGGCACGATTGACAGATTTCAGCCTGTCCGCGCGTTTAAGGAAGTCGATTTGCGCGGACAATCTTTGCGTCATTGTTTTTCTATAGCTTTCAGTTTTGACCGATGTTCGGTCAATTTCTCGACGACAAACTTGCGGGCCTTACGTTCGGCCATCCGGACACGGATCTCGGTCAGGAATGCTTCTTCCAATGTTTGTGAGGACGCCCCGATCACTTCGCCAACTTCCATGAAGAAGCGGTCGTTTCCGGTTTCGTCCATCACTTTCATTGTGTCTTCGGCCAGCTTGGAAGCAAGCCTGATGATCGTGTCGGACATTAGCGCGTGTTCTCTGTCAGCCGCCGTTTCACATAGTCACTTACATCAGTGATCAGCGTATCCATGTGGCGATCCTGAAAGAAGTGGTCTGCACCCTCAACTTCGTTATGGGTGATTGTGATGCCCTTCTGTTCATGCAGCTTGTTAACCAATGCAGTGGTGTCTGCAGGCGGGGCTACCCGATCAGAGGATCCGTTGATAATCAGACCCGAAGAGGGGCAGGGCGCCAGGAACGAGAAATCATACATGTTGGCTGGCGGAGAAACGCTGATGAAACCGGTAATCTCAGGGCGGCGCATAAGCAGTTGCATCCCGATCCAGGCTCCGAACGAGAACCCTGCGACCCAGCAGTGTTTCGAATTGTTGTTCATCGACTGCAGGTAGTCCAGTGCCGATGCCGCATCACTCAGCTCGCCTACGCCCTGGTCATATTCGCCCTGGCTGCGGCCAACACCGCGAAAGTTGAACCGCAACACGGTGAAACCCATGTTGTAGAACGCATAGTGCAGATTATAGACCACCTTGTTGTTCATGGTCCCGCCAAATTGAGGATGCGGGTGCAACACGATGGCGATCGGTGCGTCTTTTTCCTTTTGCGGGTGGTAGCGGCCTTCCAGGCGGCCTTCGGGTCCGGGAAAAATCACCTCGGGCATGTGTGCATAGGTCCTGTCTTTTTCTTCTGGGTGTCCGGAAATACTTGACGATAATCGTCGGACACCTTAGAACGGTTCTAATTGTGATAGTCGGCGCAAGGGCGCTGTCAGTCGGAGATACGCACTGGCAGCGGCGGCGTCAATGATTTCGCGCGTTAACTGCCATAAGGGAATGAGAATGAAGCTTTCGACCAAGGGTCGTTACGCGATGGTGGCCTTGGCTGATATCGCTCTTCAGTCTTCTGACGGACTGGTAACGCTGAGCGAAATTTCCGAACGGCAGGACATCTCGTTGCCTTATCTTGAACAGCTGTTCGTAAAGCTGCGCCGGGCCGAGCTTGTCTCGTCAGTGCGCGGTCCGGGCGGAGGTTATCGGTTGGCGCGCCCTGCGTCGGAAATCCGTGTAGTCGAAATTCTGTCCGCCGTCGACGAAACTGTAGACGCGTTGAAAAAAGGGGCAGGGGCATCCGGGGCCTCATCGGGCAGTCGTGCGCAATCGCTGACCAACCGATTGTGGGAAGGGCTGAGTGCCCATGTTTATGTGTTTCTGCATCAAACGCGGCTTTCTGATGTGATCAGGAACGACTTGGCACCCTGTCCGGCTGTTCCCAATCTGTTCGCGGTCGTGGACGAGTAAGATGAATTTGCTTTGTCCAAGTCCCTTTGGTTGCCAAAAGGTGCATCCATGAATCGTGTTTACCTTGATCATAACGCCACAACGCCAATTCGCCCCGAAGCGCGCGATGCGATGATCACGGCAATGGATCAGATCGGTAACCCTTCCTCGGTTCACGCTGAAGGACGAGCGGCAAAGGCCATGGTCGAGCGTGCACGGGCGCAGGTGGCCGAAGCTGTCGGGTGCCGACCGCAGGAAGTTATTTTCACCTCTGGTGCGACCGAAGCGGCTCGGGTCCTGCAGAATAGACCGAATAATTGCGATGTGTTCGTCGATGCAACGGCGCATGACGCGCTTTGGTCGCATCTTGATCTATCGAACTGCAACGAACGCCCGTTCGGTCCTGGTCACATCTTAGCAATGGGGTTGGCGAATTCGGAAACAGGTATCGTTACCTTGCCACCGAAAAAGGTCGAAGGTCAGTGGCCCTATGGCGCACGGCGCGCCGATTGGTTGTTGCTGGATATTACACAGGCTGTTGGCCGTATTCCCTTTTCCTTCGCCTGGAGCGATGCGGATATGGCGGTTCTTTCGGCGCATAAAATCGGCGGTCCTAAGGGTGTTGGCGCTCTGATCCTAAAACAAGGGCTGGACATCAACCCGCTTGCGGTTGGTGGCGGGCAGGAAATGGGCCGGCGCTCCGGGACGGAAAACGTTGTTGGAATCGCGGGTTTTGGTGCCGCTGCCGAGGCCGCAGTGAAAGATCTGGCTAACGGTGTTTGGGAAAATGTTGCTAAATTTAGAAATATTCTAGAGAACGCTCTTGAGGCCGGATCGAAAGCGACTATTTTTGTCGGGAAAGATCAGGAGCGACTCCCCAACACTTTGTGTTTTGCAACTCCCGGATGGAAAGGGGAGACGCAGGTTATGCAGATGGATCTGGCTGGATTTGCGATCAGCGCAGGTTCGGCCTGTTCAAGTGGCAAGGTAAAGACCAGCCGAGTTCTGACGGCAATGGGATATGACGAGGTAACGGCAGCCAGCGCAATTCGCGTATCGCTCGGCCCTTGGACGACAGAAGATGATGTGCTGCGTTTCGCGGATACGTGGCTGGAAAAAGAGAAAAAGCATCGCGCGCGTGCCGCGTGATCTGACGGAGGATAAGTCATGGCCGCTTTGGACCAGACTCAGGTAAAAGAAGGTGTCGATCAGGAAACCGTTGATGCGGTGCGCGAGGCCGGAACTTATAAATACGGCTGGAACACCGATATCGAGATGGAATACGCCCCAAAAGGCGTGAACCCCGATATCGTCCGTCTGATCTCGGACAAGAATGAAGAACCGGAATGGATGACCGAATGGCGTCTGGCCGCGTTCGAACGCTGGACCAAGATGGAAGAGCCGAAATGGGCGATGGTCAGCTATCCCGAAATCGACTTCCAGAACCAGTATTACTATGCCCGTCCGAAATCGATGGAGGTAAAGCCGAAATCGCTGGATGAGGTGGATCCGAAGCTGCTGGCTACTTACGAAAAGCTTGGTATCCCACTGAAAGAACAGATGATTCTGGCTGGCGTCGAAGGTGCCGAGGATATGCCCGTCGAAGGGCGCAAAGTGGCCGTGGATGCGGTGTTCGACTCGGTGTCCGTTGGCACAACTTTTCAGGCCGAACTGAAAAAGGCAGGTGTGATCTTCTGTTCGATTTCTGAAGCGATCAGGGAACACCCCGAGCTGGTCAAGAAATACCTGGGCACTGTGGTTCCGGTATCCGATAATTTCTATGCCACGCTGAACTCGGCCGTGTTCTCGGACGGGTCATTTGTCTACATCCCGCCGGGCGTACGCTGCCCGATGGAGCTGAGCACCTATTTCCGCATCAATGCGGAGAACACCGGTCAGTTTGAACGCACCCTGATCATCGCCGATAAAGGCAGCTATGTCAGCTACTTGGAAGGCTGTACTGCGCCTCAGCGCGACACTGCGCAGCTGCATGCTGCCGTGGTCGAAATCATCATCGAGGAAGATGCCGAGGTAAAATACTCGACCGTTCAGAACTGGTACCCCGGGGATGAGAATGGCAAGGGCGGCATCTATAACTTTGTGACCAAGCGCGCGGATTGCCGCGGCGACCGGTCCAAGGTGATGTGGACGCAGGTGGAGACCGGCTCTGCCGTGACATGGAAATACCCGTCCTGCATCCTGCGCGGCAATGAAAGCCAAGGTGAGTTCTATTCGATCGCGATTGCCAATAACTATCAGCAGGCCGACACTGGCACCAAGATGATCCACCTCGGCAAGAACACCAAGTCTCGGATCGTTTCGAAAGGGATCAGCGCGGGCAAGGCGCAGAACACCTATCGCGGGTTGGTCTCGATGCATCCAAAAGCCAAGGACAGCCGCAATTACACCCAGTGTGACAGCTTGCTGATCGGCGACAAATGCGGGGCGCATACGGTGCCCTATATCGAGGTCAAGAACAACTCATCGCGCGTCGAGCATGAAGCGACGACGTCGAAGGTCGATGATGATCAGCTGTTCTATTGCCGTCAGCGCGGAATGGACGAGGAAGAGGCCGTGGCCCTTGTTGTCAACGGGTTCTGCAAGGACGTGCTACAGGCACTGCCAATGGAATTTGCGATGGAGGCCCAGCAGTTGGTGGCCATCAGTCTCGAAGGATCTGTGGGTTAATCCCGACTTTCCCTGAATTCAGAACATACAGGGGGCATGACCCTCTTGCGATACGCCAAAGGAAATAAACATGCTGGAAATCAAAAACCTGCACGTCAAACTTGAAGAAGAAGACAAGCAAATCCTCAAAGGTGTCGACCTGAAGGTTGAGGCTGGCAAGGTACATGCGATCATGGGGCCGAATGGCTCGGGCAAATCGACGCTCAGCTATGTGCTGTCCGGTCGGGATGGGTATGAAGTGACCGAAGGCTCGGCGACCCTTGGTGGTGAGAACCTGTTCGAGATGGAACCGGAAGAGCGCGCAGCAGCCGGTGTTTTCCTGGCGTTCCAATATCCGGTTGAAATCCCGGGCGTTGGCAACATGACCTTTCTGCGCACCGCTGTGAACTCACAGCGCAAGGCCCGCGGGGAAGAAGAGCTTTCAGCAGCCGATTTCCTGAAAGAGGTGCGCGCCAAGGCCAAATCGTTAAAGATCGATGCGGATATGCTGAAGCGCCCTGTGAATGTTGGCTTTTCTGGCGGTGAGAAAAAGCGCAACGAAATACTGCAAATGGCCATGCTCGAGCCCAAAATGTGCATTCTGGACGAGACAGATTCCGGTTTGGATGTAGACGCGATGAAACTGGTTGCCGAGGGCGTGAACGCGCTGCGCGACGAAGCGCGTGGTTTCCTTGTTATCACGCATTATCAGCGCCTTCTGGACCACATCAAACCTGATGTCGTGCATATCATGGCCGATGGGCGGATTGTAAAAACTGGCGGTCCCGAGTTGGCACTTGAGGTTGAAAACAACGGTTATGCCGACATTCTGGCCGAGGTGAACTGATGGCGTTGCCCCAAGCAAAACAGACTGCGACAGAGGAGCGGTTGGCCGTCCTGTCGTTGCCCGATGCCGGATGTACTCGCGCTGCGCGCGAGGACGCAATTGCCCGTGTGCGCCAAATGGGCTTGCCCAGCCGGCGCGACGAGTACTGGAAATACACCCAACCCGATACGCTCGTATCGGCTGATGCAGCGCATGCGGCGCTGTTCGAGTCGGACGAACCGCAAATGTTCGATGAATTCGACCGCTTGAAGATTGTCTTCGTTGACGGAGTGTTCAATCCCGAAGAGTCCGATGATCTGACACTCGAAGGTGTTTCGATCGACCGGCTTGAAGATATTTGCTGCAAAGATATCCATTGGGCCAAAGACTTGTACGGCGTTCTTGAAGCAAATGGACAAGTCCCGGTTCAGCGCCCGCTGGCCGCATTGAACACCGCATTTGCATCAGACGGCGTGGCCATCCATGTGACCGGTAAGCCATCGAAACCGATCAGCCTGATCTATCGCCATGCGTCCGAGGATTCGGATGCGATCCTGCATCACGTAGTGCGGGTCGAAACTGACGCCGAGGTTACCATTCTCGAAAACGGGCCGGCGGCATCGCGTTTCAACAAATGTATGGAAATTGACATTGCCGATGGTGGCTCGCTGCACCATGTGCGGGCCCAGGGTCGTGACCACGAGCGTCGTGCGGCGACGCATATGTTTACACGGTTGGGTGCCAATTCTGTCTACAAATCCTTCACCCTGACTATGAACGGTGTTCTGACCCGGAACGAACAGGTGATCGAATTGACCGGCGATGATGCGGTGGCGCACGTGGCCGGTGCCTGCGTCGGAGATGGCGATTTTCACCATGACGACACGGTGTTCGTCACCCATGACGCGGTTGGTTGCGAAAGCCGCCAGGTGTTCAAGAAGGTGCTGCGGAACGGCGCGACCGGCGTGTTTCAGGGCAAGATCCTTGTGAAAGAGGGCGCCCAGAAAACAGACGGGTATCAGATCAGCCAGTCTTTGCTGCTGGATGATGATAGTCAGTTCCTCGCCAAGCCCGAGCTTGAGATCTATGCCGATGACGTAGTCTGTTCGCACGGTTCGACATCAGGTGCGCTTGATGAAACGGCTCTGTTCTACCTGCGGTCTCGGGGTGTGCCCGTCAAAGAGGCAACAAATTTGCTGACTTTGTCGTTCCTAGCCGAGGCTGTGGAAGAGATCGAGGATGAAGGCCTTGCGGAGGCTATGGTTGACCGCCTTGAAGGCTGGCTTTCTCGGCGAAGCTGATGCCGGTAACGTCGGATATAGTGGCCACATACCGTGGACCAGGCCGGGTTGTAAGCCGGCTTCTGGATTTGGGCGAACGTGAGGACCGCGCTTTGGTCTTTGTAATGGCGTTCTGCGTGGTGGCATTCATTGCGCAACTGCCACGTTTGTCCCGGCGGGCGCATCTCGAAGACCTCGAACTTAACATGCTGTTGGGCGGTGCCTTGCTTGGAACTGTCATTATCTTGCCGCTGTTCTTTTACCTTCTGGCCTTCGTGTCCCACGGTGCGGCGCGTCTGTTCGGCGGAAAGGGGACTGCCTATGGCGCAAGGTTGGCTCTGTTCTGGGCGTTGCTATCCTCGACGCCGTTGATTTTGCTGAACGGCCTTGTCGCTGGTTTCATCGGTCCGGGGACAACCATGACCACTGTCGGGTTGGTCTGGTTCGTCGTATTCCTGTGGTTCTGGTTTTCGGGCCTTAGGCAAGCGCAAAGGTATGCGGAATGAATCCGGCCGTGCTGAGTCAGATTGCTGTTCTGACCCTGACCAACCCTGCCGAAGCGGCAAGACGGTTGCTGGATCTGCGTCCCGGGCGTGAAGTTGTCTGGCTGGCATTCTTTCTGGCTGTCGTTCTGAACGGTGCCATCCAAATTGGTATCGAACAGATGGTCCCTGTCCCGCAGGGTGAACCGCTTCCCGTTTCTGATCCTGTTATTCTGAACCTTCTACGTTCGTCAGGCGCGATGCTGCTCAGCGTGGTGGCTCTTCTTTTTGTTGGTCGTACTATCGGGGGCGTTGCGACATTCAAAGATATCCTGATCCTGACGATCTGGCTGCAATTCCTTCAGATCGCAGCGATGTCGGTGACGCTGATCGTTTCGATGGTTGTTCCATTTATGATGGTCATGTTTTTGCTGGCGACCGCACTTGTCAGCCTTTACGTCTCAATGCATTTCCTGAATGAAGCTCATAAGTTCAACTCGATGCTGAAATCTTTTGGGGTCATTCTGTTATCCGCACTGATTTCAATCTCATTTGTCCTCATGTTCACACCCAGCGGCCCGGTCTAGGGAAGAAAAATACGATGTTCGATCTGCAGAAAATTCGCGCTGACTTTCCGATCCTGTCCCGAGAGGTAAACGGCAAGCCGCTGACCTATCTGGACAATGGAGCATCAGCTCAGAAGCCACAGGTTGTCATTGACGCTGTGACGCGGGCTTATACCGAAGAATATGCAAATGTGCATCGCGGGCTGCACTATCTGTCCAATCTGGCGACCGAGAAATACGAATCCGTTCGTGGAACTATTGCCCGATTTCTGGGCGTAACGGATGAAGATGAGATTGTTCTGAACTCGGGCACGACCGAAGGCATCAATCTGGTCGCCTATGGCTGGGCGATGCCGCGTCTTCAGGCCGGGGATGAGATCGTCCTGAGTGTGATGGAGCATCATGCAAACATCGTACCCTGGCATTTCCTGCGCGAGCGTCAGGGAGTGGTGCTGAAATGGGTGGATGTGGATGCGGATGGCGGGCTTGATCCGCAAGCTGTCATTGATGCCATCGGTCCAAAAACCAAGCTGGTCGCGGTGACCCATTGTTCGAACGTGTTGGGCACGGTTGTGGATGTCAAAGCAATCACCGAAGGCGCCCATGCCAAAGGCGTCCCGGTGCTGGTGGATGGCAGTCAAGGCGCCGTGCATATGCCGGTCGATGTCCAGGATATTGGCTGCGATTTCTACGCCATCACCGGGCATAAGCTTTATGGCCCATCGGGATCGGGAGCGATTTACATCAAATCTGACCGGATGGCCGAAATGCGCCCGTTTATCGGTGGCGGTGACATGATCAAAGAGGTCAGCAAGGATCAGGTGATCTACAATGATCCACCGATGAAATTCGAGGCGGGAACTCCTGGCATCGTGCAAACCATCGGACTGGGCGTCGCTCTGGACTATCTGATGGATTTGGGGATGGACAACGTTGCTGCTCATGAGGCCGAGATCCGAGACTATGCGATGCAGAGGTTTGCGGGGCTGAACTGGATTCAGCTTCAGGGGACACGGCCGGACAAAGCGGCGATCTTTAGCTTCACTTTGGACGGTGCAGGCCACGCACATGACATTTCGACGATTTTGGATAAAAAGGGCGTCGCTGTTCGGGCCGGGCACCATTGTGCTGGACCATTGATGGATTTCCTCGGAGCAACCGCGACATGCCGCGCAAGTTTTGGTCTCTATAACTCGAAAGATGAGGTCGATACCCTGATCGAAGCGCTTGAACTTGCGCATGATCTGTTCGCGTGAAACCTGTTTGATCCGGGTCGATTTTCAGTTGCACCCGGACCGGAACAAGGTTAGCTAACGGCTCAGGCACCTGTAGCTCAGCTGGATAGAGCGCTGCCCTCCGAAGGCAGAGGCCAGAGGTTCGAATCCTCTCAGGTGCGCCATTTCTTGAATATTTGGGCTCGTATTGAAAATCACCTGCGACAGCCGGTTTGCGCAGGGTTTATGAGGCTGCCTGAGTAGAATAGGCACCTCCACAATGGCAGATAAATCTGCTCATTCAAACGGTTAGGTGACCGACAAAGTTCTCTTGACGACAGGCGGGGCGGATCAACCGCCCCAGCTTCTTACCACACCGCAATCCATATGCACGAAGTTCGAGCGGTGGTATTTGCCAACACCACCAGCACGGCAAGACATCGCCGCTTTGGCCATTTGCGAGACCGAACGAGATGACAGGCGGAGGTCGGCTGCCTGGCCTTTCATGTGCAACGAATTCTTGGCAACACGGCGCGACCGTGACCGCAGCATCGCGTTGGTCTGCGGCGAGCGATAGCCCGACAGCAGCATATAGGGTTCGTTGACATCCAACAGATTATGCGACGCCGCCATGATGTCGATCGTGCGGAGGTCCATATCCTTGGCCTGGTCGGTGCGCCAATCGCGCATGAAGTGGTTCACTTCTTTGACCGCGTCTTTGATGTATTTACCGTCAACCCAATAGATCATATCGATCCGCTCGCCAGTGCGTCCGGAATACATGCGAATACGGCGAATATCACCACCGCCACGAAGGAATCCTGCTGCATTGGAGTAGGTTGGAGTTGCTACAACTGCTGTAGCTGCGAATGCGCCCAATAAAGCACGCCGGGTCAAACCCGAGGAACTGCTCGTCGTCATTTTGTGTTTCGTCCCGTACTGTTCCTGCCTGCACACGATGTTACGCGCGCTGTATTAATTTATTCCCATCCCAGATGAGGGATTTATGACACAGTCGTGAAGGGCGGCCAAGAAGTCTTTCAAATTCATCTTTTCAAGGGGGAATTTTCGGCAGTTTTTTGCGCAGGTGGTGCAAAATGGCAAAGATCCAACGTCTTAGGCCGTCGCGGAAATCTGTCCGATGCAAACAAGCATCACGCTTGGGTATAAGCACGAAATTGATGCATTTGTGAATAGACAATGGGTTTCAAGCAAAACCATAATTGTTCGGCATTGCCTGAAACGGCGTATTATATTGAAAATTCAAGGGCTCCAAATGTTCTCTGTTCTTCGTGCAAGCACCGGTATTGCTTTGGCCGCATGTTTTCTAACGACTTCGGCGATGGCGAACACTGAGGCCAAGCCTGACACCGCATTCCAGATGGCGGTTGCCGAATTTGCACCTTCCGGGTCTGAGATTGCCGATTTCTACCGTGAAAGAGGATTCGTGCCTGTTTGGATTGGCGACACGGCTGCACATGCTGAACGTCGTCAACGGTTGATTGAGGGGCTTTCTGCGGTCGAATTACACGGGCTACCCGCGAACGCCTATGATGCGCAGGGCTTGGTTGACCGGCTTCAATCAGCAAAATCAGCGCGTGAGCTTGGGGCGATTGAGGTCGAGCTGACGCGCGTTTTTGCGGCCTATGCACAAGACATGAGGACAGGCATTTTACGACCATCCGATATAGACGATGGATTGGTCAGGAAGGTCGAGCCGACCTCGACAGCAGGGCATCTGCGTGGACTGACGACCTCGGAGGATGCAGCCTATTTCGATCAGTTGGCGCCAAGCTCGACCCAGTATCGGGCTTTGATGAAGCAGAAACTTGCGCTGGAAGAATTGGTTCGCCAAGGCGGTTGGGGAACTACTGTTCCGCAGGCTAAGCTCGAACTGGGAGATACGGGACCCGCCGTAATAGCGATGCGTAACCGACTGGTTGAAATGGGTTTTATGAACCCAACAGCCAGCCCTGTTTTTGACGATGCCTTGCTGGCAGGCGTTCAGCGGTTTCAGATCGCACATGGTCTTGCCGCAGATGGCGTCGCGGGTCCGGGCACAATTACTGAGCTGAACCGCACTGCTTCGGATCGTCTGAAAGCCGTTTATGTCGCGCTGGAGCGTGAGCGCTGGTTGCCGCGCGAGCGCGGTGAACGCCACATTCTGGTCAATCAGGCTGATTTCTCAGCCAAGATTGTTGATGACGGCTTTATTACCTTTGAAACCCGCGCTGTGATCGGCAAGAACACCCATGATCGTCGGAGCCCCGAGTTTTCCGACAAGATGGAGCATATGGTCATTAACCCCAGCTGGTATGTCCCACGCTCGATCATCACCAAGGAATACCTGCCGCAGCTGCAGTCCAACCCAAATGCCGTTGGGCATATTCAGATTACCGATCGCAGTGGTCGCCAGGTCAATCGCGGGGCAGTAGATTTCACTCAGTTCACCGCAAGCAACTTTCCTTTTGCGATGCGCCAACCGCCCAGCAAAAGCAATGCCCTGGGGCTGGTGAAGTTCATGTTCCCCAACAAGCACAACATCTATCTGCATGATACACCGCAGAAAAGTTTGTTTGCTCGGGAATCTCGTGCCTTCTCGCATGGTTGTATCAGATTGGCGCAGCCTTTCGAATTCGCTTACGCACTGTTGGCGAAGCAAGAAGAAAACCCAAAGGCATTTTTCCAGCGTATTCTCGCGACTGGAAAAGAGACCACTGTGAAGCTTGAGCAGCATGTCCCTGTCCACTTGATTTACCGCACTGCCTTTATTGGCCCGAAAGGTGAGGTACAGTACCGACGCGACGTCTATGGTCGTGATCAGAAAATCTGGAATGCTCTGCAGAAAGCAGGGGTGGCCCTGCCGGACGTTCAGGGGTAATCACCGGGGGCAGGTCCTAGTTCCGGGAAGCCCCACATGAAATATACAGTTCAACAAATCGCAGATGCCCTTGACGCTGAGTTCCAGGGCGATGCCAGCCTGGTCGTACATGCTGCTGCTGAACCGTCGGATGCAACTGCCACCGATCTGGCGATGGCGATGTCGCCGAAATATGCCGAGGATCTGGGATCGGGTTCGGCGCAGGTCGCCATCCTTTGGGAAGGTGCTGACTGGCAGGCGTTGGGGCTTAAGGCAGCAATATTCGTTCGACGACCGCGCATGGCGATGGCCGGGATCACCTCCATGCTGGATAAAGGGCAGGGCTTTGGATCCGGAGTTCACCCTTCGGCAGTCATAGACCCAACTGCGGATGTGGCAGATGGGGTCTCAATCGGCCCTCTGGCAGTCATTGGTGCACGGGCCCGAGTTGGCAGAGGGGCGAATATCGGACCGCATTGCGTCATAGGCATGGATGCTGTGTTGGGCGAAGACGCGGTTCTGCGCGAAATGGTCAGCATTGGTGCCCGTGTGCAGATCGGGGATCGTTTTATCGCGCAACCAGGGGCAAGGATCGGTAGCGACGGGTTCAGTTTTGTTACGCCCGAAGTATCGGGGGTAGAGAACGCGCGCAAGACCTTGGGGGATGCAGGAGACGCCAGCGCGCAAAGCTGGCTGCGCATTCATTCGCTTGGTTCTGTGGAAATTGGCGACGATGTCGAAATCGGTGCGAATTGTACGATCGACAACGGGACCATTCGTAATACTCGCATTGGGAATGGCACAAAACTGGATAATCAGGTCCATATCGGCCACAACACGCGCGTTGGTAATGACTGTCTGCTGTGTGGTCAGTCTGGTATTTCCGGTTCGGTTGAGCTTGGCAATAACGTGGTTCTGGGTGGGCAGTCAGGCGTTTCGGACAATATTTTCGTTGGCGACGGGGTGATTGTCGGCGGTGGTACCAAAATCCTGTCAAACGTACCTGCCGGTCGTGTATTGATGGGCTACCCGGCTGTGAAGATGGAAACCTTTACTGATGTCTATAAGGCGCAGCGCAGATTGCCGCGGATGCTTCGTGACGTGGAGGCGTTGAAAAAGGCTGTTTCCAAACAGCCTCCGAGCGATTAAATCACATTCAACGTGATAATCAGAGGATCGATATGAGCATCACCGACCGCGTCATTGCCATCATTGCCGAACAAGCCGTGTTGGAGCCTTCGGATGTGACGCCCGAAAGTACGCTCGAAGATCTGGGGATCGACAGCTTGGGGCTGGTCGAGAGTATCTTTGCCATCGAAGAAGAGTTCGACATTACCGTTCCGTTCAATGCCAATGAACCAACGGCCAGTGACTTTGACATCTCAAATGTCGCCGCGATCATAGCTGGGATCGAAAAGCTTGTGGCAGAAAAGGTCTGACCCAAGCAAATGAAACGGGTAGTAATAACCGGGGCAGGCACGATCAATTCGCTTGGTCATTCAGTTCCAGATACGCTTGAGGCGATGCGGGAAGGCCGTTGTGGCATTTCGGAACTTGAATTTCGAGACGTCGACAGGTTGGCGATCAAGATCGGTGGGCAGGTCCGGGGGTTCGAAGCCGAGGGTCGGTTCAACCGCCAACAGATGACTCTGTATGACAGGTTTACACAGTTTACCCTGACCGCGGCCAAAGAGGCCATAGATCAGTCCGGGATCGAATTCCACGGTGAGTTGGCTGCACGATCTGGCGTGGTTCTGGGAACAGCAGGTGGTGGCGTTTCGACCTGGGACGACAATTACCGTTCAGTCTATGAGGACGGGAAGAACAGGGTTCATCCATTTGTTGTTCCTAAACTTATGAACAACGCGGCGGCAAGCCACGTATCGATGGAACATAACCTCAAAGGTCCCAGCTTTACCGTATCGACTGCCTGTGCCTCATCGAACCATGCGATGGCGCAAGCCTTTCAGATGGTGCGCAGCGGGGCGGCCCCTGCGATGATCACCGGCGGCTCAGAATCCATGTTGTGCTTTGGTGGCGTTAAGGCCTGGGAAGGGCTGCGGGTGATGTCCAAGGATGCCTGTCGTCCCTTTAGCGCCAACCGAAACGGTATGGTGCAAGGAGAGGGAGCGGGCATCTTCGTGTTCGAGGAATACGAACACGCGAAGGCGCGTGGGGCAGAAATTTTGTGCGAAGTTGTTGGTTTCGCGATGACCTCGGATGCATCAGACATTGTAATGCCCAGCAAGCAGGGCGCAGCCCGTGCGATGTCAGGGGCGTTGTCTGATGCTGGCCTGAATGCCAATCAGGTGGGTTATATCAACGCCCATGGCACAGGTACTGCGGCCAATGACAAAACGGAATGTGCCGCTGTAGCTGGCGTTTTCGGCCCGCATGCGGACGAACTTTTGATCTCATCCACCAAGTCGATGCATGGTCACTTGATTGGCGGAACCGGCGCGGTAGAGCTTTTGGCCTGTATCATGGCCCTGCGAGATGGGGTGATTGCACCGACGATTGGCTACGAAGAACCAGATCCGGAATGTGCTTTGGACGTTGTGCCCAACGAGGCACGCGATGCGAAAGTCGAGGTTGCGCTAAGCAACGCTTTCGCTTTCGGAGGTCTGAACGCAGTACTTGCCTTGAAGCGGGTTTGAGAAAGCCGTTGGGTTAAACGGCTTTCTCGAAATGTTGTCTTCAGTTGGTTGCGACATCAACAATGTCGTAGCCTGCAGTAAACCCGGACAAAGATAGGTCAAGTTCGATCACCTGATCCGGCGCGGGCGCTGGAACGATGGTCAAAGTCGCCTTGCTGCCCTGCTTCATTGCGTCGATATCCCCTTGAGTCAGGCCGATTTGGGCAACGCAGCCAACAGGGTTACAAAACGAATAGTTGTAGCGTTTGGCAGGCGCCCCGTCGATTGAGAGGGTCAGCTGCGCTTGCAACAGTGTTTCAAGCGGAACCAAGATATTTGCTCCGGCTACGGCCGAACCACCTTCGGGTAGGCGGAACATGGAAAACTCAGCCATAGGCACATCTTGCGGGCCATTTATGACCTGCAGCAGAGAACACAGATCTTTGCCCGCGTTCATCTTCAAACAGTTCAAGCTCCAGTCGCCGAATTTTTCTTTGTCATAGCGCTGTCCAACCTTGACGGTTTCATCGACCGGTTGCCCCAGGTCGAGTCCATTGTCCACCTGCTCGGTCGTAGGGGATTCGGTGGCAGGTTCTGTCGTGTCGGTGGTCTCTTGCGCCAGGGCGGCGCCGTTGAAAAGAAAAGCTGCCGCAACAAGCTTTATCGGTGTCCTGAACATAATTGCCTCGTGATTGTTGATGTGGCTTTTCGCCGGGTCTAGCACCACTTGCGCGCAGTGTCAGGCATTATGCAGCGTAAAAAGACAGAAGTGATCGGAATCTCGCCTGAGGCCCCGTGGACAACACGTGTGGCCAAGATAAAAGGGAGCCGGTGGAGCGGCTCCCTTTCATGAATTTTTCTCCCCGTCGGACCGGCCGACTTATTTATGAGCAGACGTTACGAGAGGGCGGCGCGGTGGTCAACTGCTAACCTGAAAATTTAATTTTGAAGCTATGGTGGAAAAAGGGCCGCGCGTGAACGCGCGGCCAGTCGACAGGGAGGAAGTTTGTTGACCGCGCAATTCTCATACACGAACAACCAGAAAACTATCGCAGCCAAAGGTTAACTTTGTATGCTGGGTGGAGATCGGTAGGAAACAGGGCCTTAAGCATATGAGTGAGAACATATTTCTTGGCGGTGGTGGCGCGGATTATAGCCAACCTCAGACGTTGTCGTTGAAATACGCCAACCGCCACGGCCTGATTGCCGGTGCGACCGGTACTGGCAAGACCGTGACGCTTCAGATCCTGGCCGAGGGGTTTTCCAAGGCTGGGGTGCCGGTGTTTCTGTCTGACGTCAAAGGTGATCTGTCTGGTTTGGCGCTGGCGGGCAGTGAAAGTCACAAGCTACATGGGGCATTTCAGAAGCGTGCCGAAACCATCGGATTCACGGATTACAAATATGCCACTTGCCCGGTCACTTTCTGGGATCTGTTCGGTCAGCAAGGCCATCCGGTTCGAACCACAGTATCCGAGATGGGACCTTTGTTGTTGTCCAGGCTGATGGACCTGAGCGAAGCACAAGAAGGCATTGTAAACATTGCATTTCGGGTTGCCGATGAAGAAGGTATGCCCCTGTTGGATATGAAAGATCTGCAAGCCCTGTTGGTCTGGATTGGAGAGAACAGAGCAAATCTTTCACTGCGCTATGGGAATGTCTCAACCGCCTCGATCGGTGCCATCCAGCGACGGTTGTTGGTTCTTGAAAATCAAGGGGGCACCAATCTGTTTGGCGAACCTGCCCTGGAACTGGCCGATCTTATGCGCACCGATGTCAACGGGAATGGCATGGTGAATATCCTGGCTTCTGACAAGTTGATGGGATCACCTCGGCTGTATGCGACGTTCCTGTTATGGCTGCTGAGCGAACTGTTTGAAGAGTTGCCCGAAGTCGGCGATCCGGACAAACCCAAGCTGGTATTTTTCTTTGACGAAGCGCATCTGTTGTTCGAAGACGCGCCCAAAGTTCTTGTGGACAAAGTCGAGCAGGTCGCCCGCCTTATCCGATCAAAGGGCGTAGGGGTCTATTTCATCTCGCAAAACCCGGCAGACATCCCAGAAGACATTCTGGGTCAGTTGGGTAACCGGGTACAGCATGCTTTGCGAGCCTTCACCGCCCGAGACAGGAAAAACCTTCGCCTTGCGGCCGAAACCTACCGCGAGAATCCGAACTTTGATACAGAGGCCGCCATCCGTGAGGTTGGCGTGGGCGAGGCGGTTACATCCATGCTGCAAAAGAAAGGGGTTCCGGGCATCGTCGAACGCACTTTGATCCGTCCCCCTGGGTCACAGTTGGGGCCGATTACCGCTGCCGAACGGCAAACGGTAATGAATGCGTCTCCGATGAAAGGCAAATACGAAACCCGCATAGATCGCAGATCAGCCTTTGAGATGCTCCAGGCGCGGACTGATGCCGCAGCACAAGCCGCAGCCGAGGCAGAAGAACAACTTGAGTCTCAATCGATTGCAGAACGCGAATTTGCCACGGCTCGCCGATACTCAGATAGCAAAGTATCGCGGTCTTCTTCGCGGATCGTGCGAAAGAAAGACACCTTTGCCACCGCCATGAGCGAGGCCGTCATTAAAGAGCTTAAGGGAACAACCGGGCGCAGGATCGTCCGAGGCATTCTGGGCGGGTTATTTCGTAATCGTTGAATGGCGGGCCGGGCTAATTGCCCGGCCTCACAACGGTCACATCAGGCGGCGTTGGCCTTCTTGTCTGCAATATGCATCAGCCTCGGGGACGGACATTTTTGTTGCCGGAAAGTCGATTGCCCGGTCCCAGTCCACGCGGTTCTGCCGGTAGAGTTGGCATGTTACCACGCCCTTGGGGGTCTGGACTTTGACCGGAGTGGTTTCCAGATCTTTTGGTGACGGAATACATGCGGTCAAAGAGGCAAGAACCGGCAACAGAATGAGTGTCTTTGTAAGAGTGGTTTTCATCGGTGTTTTCTATTCCCTGCGGGCAAATGGTAGTAGTCTGCACAAAGGCAAATATTTGGTGAACACGACTGTGAAACTTGTCAGGCCGATGAGTTGCTCTAGTAAGTTCCTCACTCAAAAGCAAGAAACCGCACCAATTTCTTGACGCGGTTCCATATATTGGAGGTTCTGTGGCCCTATTTCTCGGGGATCAACCCTCTTGGGCTGAATCTAAGAACAATCAGCAGAATCAACCCCATCGTGAACAGTCGCATATGGGCCGCGCTGTCGATCAGATGCGTCTTGAGCGCACTGCCATCGGGCATTCCGGACGTGATCAGGTTCATAAGCCACAACCCAATCGGTTCGACCTGGACCCACAGGAACCAGATGAGGAACGCGCCCAGCACCGCACCAAAGTTGTTGCCCGATCCGCCCACGATCACCATGACCCAGACCAGAAATGTAAAGCGCAGAGGGTTGTAGGTACCCGGCGTCAACTGCCCGTCCAGCGTTGTCATCATTGCGCCCGCGATACCGCAGATGGCAGAGCCCAGAACGAAGATTTGCAAATGGCGGCGGGTGACATCTTTACCCATCGCCTCGGCTGCAACCTCGTTGTCACGGATGGCGCGCATCATGCGGCCCCAGGGGCTGCGCAGCGCCATCTGGGCCATCCACAGCAGGATCAGAAGAACAACCATGAACAGCAGGGAATAGCCCAGCTTGACCGACAGGGTCGAGGCGATGACAGGGTCCAGCCCAAACCAATCGGCACGGGCAATGAAGGATGGATCCTGCTGCAGCTCAACCTCATAGCCGACCACGGGCGAGGGGCGTGGGATGCCGTAGACATTCTTGACACCTCGGGCCAGCCAGTCCTCGTTTTTCATGATTGCGATGATGATTTCGGCAATCCCAAGCGTCGCAATCGCCAGATAGTCCGAGCGCAGGCCAAGGGCTGTTTTGCCGATCAACCAAGCAGCACCGGCGGCCAACACGCCGCCCGCGGGCCAGGCCAGCAGAACCGGCAAATTCAACCCGCCAAGGTTGCCCGCAACGGCTGGGTCAATGGCTTCGACACCAGCAACGCTGGGGTCAAACACCGCACGGTAAATGAAAAACCCGGCGATCAGAATGGCTACGATGGCAATCGTCTGTACACGGCCCCTCGGCATTTTTGTTGCCACCAGAACCGCCGCAACGACGGTCGCAGCCCCCAACAGCAACGCAAGGACGATCCCGTATCCTCCGGATGACCACGCGCCGGGTGTCGGCGGGGTTGAGACCAGCACAACTGCCAGCCCGCCCAGCGCAACAAAGCCCATAACACCAACGTTAAACAGGCCCGCAAAGCCCCATTGCAAGTTCACCCCAAGCGCCATGATGGCCGAGATCAACCCCATGTTCAGGATCAGGATTGCCGAATTCCAGCTTTGCGTGAATCCGGTCAACAGGATCAGGCCGCCAACAACCACGAAAAGCAGCGTATTTTTGACAGTCTCGGTCATACTGCTTTCCCCTTAAACAGACCTGTGGGCTTAAACAGAAGCACGATAAGCAAGATAACAAAGCTGACCGCGAATTTGTAATCGGTGGATAGGAATTGGACCAATCCCGATGGCTCCAGATGTTCCGGTGCCAGATAGGTCAGCACCTTTTTCCACGCATAGGTGATCGTCACCTCGGAAAACGCGATGATGAACCCGCCCGCGATAGCGCCCAGCGGGTTGCCGAGGCCGCCGACGATGGCCGAAGCGAAGATCGGCAGCAGAAGCTGGAAATAGACAAAGGGCTTAAAGCTCTTGTCCAACCCGTAAAGCACACCCGCAGTTGTCGCCAGCGCCGCGACAAGGATCCAAGTGATCATCACCACACGTTCAGGGTTGATGCCGGACAGCAGCGCCAGATCCTCGTTATCCGAATAAGCGCGCATCGACTTGCCGGTGCGGGTTTTGTTCAAAAACCAGAACAAAAGTGCCACGGCGACTACGGCCACAACCACAGTGATGCCCTGAGAGGTCTTGATCGCCAACCCCTCACGCAACCCGGTCATCGCCTTGAATTCCCGCGCTGAAACGATGAACCGCTCACCGTCCGAGAACCTTTGATCATCCGGCCCGATTATGAACCGCACCAGCCCGTTCATGATGAACATCACACCCATCGAGACGATCACAAGAATGACCGGCTTGGCCTTTTGTTCCCGGTAGAAACGGTAAACCATCCGATCCGTGATCAGAACCAGAACGATACAGCCGAGAATGGCAAAGGGCAGGGCCAGCAGAGCGGTTGGCAGCGGCCCGAAACTGACCCCGGCGGCCTGCAGGCCCCATGTGACCAGCACGGCGATCATCGCACCAAAGGCCATCGTGTCGCCATGGGCAAAGTTCGAGAACCGCAGGATGCCATAGATTAACGTCACCCCCAACGCGCCCAGCGCCAACTGGCTGCCATAGGCGATTGCGGGAACAAGGACGAAGTTGGAGAGCGCCACAAGGGCGTTGAGGAAGTCCATTAGTTTTGATTCTCCGCTTCGCAAAAACCTTCAACTGACCTTGTCAGTAGTTTGTCGCGTCCAACCAATGTTTCACTTAAGATTGCAGTTCCAAGTTCATAGTTGGGTTTGTCCGCATTAAAAACGCCTTGAAACACGTCGAGCCTTGGGCTGCCAATGTCTGGGCCATAGGCGAATACCGAAAGTATTGGATCATGCGTGACCCGAATATGCGACCAGTCACTAGTTGGGTATTCTAAGCCATTTTCGTGCCAGATTAATTGGTGCTCTGTTTCAGAAAGCATCACATTTCGTTGATTCTCAAACCTACAAAGAAGCACAATTTCTGATTCAGTTTGTTTTGATTGAAGTATCGCGCTCTCAGCAGAAGCGACGGTTACAAAAAGACAGACGAAAAAGGCGGCGAGACAGCTAAATCTATTCATCCTCACCCCCCCAAGAAACTCTTACGAACCTCTGGATCGGCCAGCAGTTCCTTGCCCGTGCCGGTATAGGCATTCCGCCCCTGAACCAGCACATATCCCTTGTCGGCGATCTCCAACGCCTGACGAGCGTTCTGCTCAACCATCAGGATCGGCAACCCAGTGCGCGAGACCTCGATGATCCGATCGAAAAGCTCATCCATCACGATGGGCGAGACACCAGCAGTCGGTTCGTCCAACATCAGCACTTTGGGCTGGGTCATCAGCGCGCGGCCCACGGCAACCTGTTGGCGCTGACCGCCTGACAGCTCTCCGGCTGCCTGGTTGCGTTTGTCGCGGAGGATGGGGAAGAGGTCATAGACCTGCTCCATCGTGTCCGAGAAATCATCACGGCGGATAAAGGCACCCATCTCAAGGTTCTCTTCCACCGTCATCGACGTAAAGATGTTCGAGGTCTGAGGAACAAAGCCCATCCCCTTGATCACCCGATCCTGGGGCGACAGGTTGGTGATGTCTTCTCCGTCCAGTCGCACAGATCCCGCGCGGACATCCAGCATCCCAAACACGGCCTTCATTGCAGTGGATTTACCGGCGCCGTTGGGGCCAACGATTACAGCGATTTCACCGGCGTCGACGGAAATCGTGCAATCATGCAGGATATCCGGGCCCTTGCCGTAGCCTCCGGTCATGGTGTCGCCGATCAGGAATGGGCCACCTTCGACGCGGTGCGTCTTTCCGCTTTTGCGATGTGCGGGCGTCATTGTGCCCATGCCGTGTGTATTGGTGATCGAGGCATCCTTGTTGCCGTGGTCATCCTGATAAGGATTATCGCTCATGCCCCGGCCTCCAGCTTGTCTTTGTTCTTCAGGCCGGTGCCCAGATAGGCTTCGATCACATGCTCATTGGCTTTGATCTCGTCCAGAGTGCCCTGGGCCAGAACCTTGCCCTCGGCCATACAAATGACCGGGTCGCAGATTTTGCCGATGAAATCCATGTCGTGTTCGATGACTACAAACGTATAGCCGCGTTCCTTGTTCAGGCGCAGGATTGTGTCGGCGATGGTCATCAGCAGGGTGCGGTTCACACCCGCGCCGACCTCGTCCAGAAATACGATCTTGGCGTCGACCATCATGGTGCGGCCAAGTTCCAGCAGTTTTTTCTGCCCGCCCGAGACCTGACCGGCCTTGTGATCGGCCAGATGTTCGATGGTAAGAAACTCCAGCACCTCATCGGCCTTGGCCTTTAACGCGCGCTCTTCATTGGCGATGCGTTTGCGGCCGAACCAGGTGTTCCACAGCGATTCCCCGGATTGCGCTCCGGGCACCATCATCAGGTTCTCTCGGCAACTCATCGAGGAAAACTCATGCGCGATCTGAAAAGTGCGCAGCAGACCTTTGTGAAACAGATCGTGTGGTGGCAAGCCGGTTATGTCCTCGCCATCCATGAACACGCGTCCAGAGGTGGGCGGGAGCACACCCGCGATCACGTTGAACAGAGTTGTCTTTCCGGCCCCGTTCGGCCCAATCAGGCCGGTGATCGAACCCTTCTGGATTTCCAGCGATGCCCCATCCACCGCATGAAACCCGCCGAAATGCTTATGCACGTCCTCGACGACGATCATCTTTTCCCCTAGCCGCCGTTTTCGGCGTTCTTGTTTTCACACCCTCATTGTAGAGGTGCGGTCTTTTTTCACTGAAGCAGCCCGGACACAAGGTCCGGGCTGCTTATTTTCAGGTCTTCTCAGGTCAAAATCAACGGAAGTTGACGGTCTTGTTTTCGCCGTCGGTGACTTCGATCTCGCGATACGAACCTGCGCTTTCGCCGGGGCCGATCAGCTCAACGCCGGACGCGCCGACATAGTCGATGTCCTGACCTGCGGCCAACAGTTCCAGACCTTTGGCCAGCTCACCCGGATAGATCTTCTCTCCTGGAGCGTTGGCAACATCTAGGATCTTGCTGCCATAGTCGGCCGGGTTGGTCGAACCAGCGGCCTGCATCGCCAGCATGAACAGCGCTGCGGCGTCATAGCTTTCAGGCGAATAGGGCGACGATCCGTCAAAACCGGCGGCTTCAGCCATGGCAAAGTATTTTTCAGCACCTTCACCGCCCGAACCGGCGATCTGACCGAACGAGCCGTTCAGGTCGGGACCGACATTGGCAGGCAGCGAGTCACCGATCATGCCGCCCGGCAGACCGAAGGTGTCAAATGCACCGCTGTCCAGTGCTGACTGAATGATGCCCAGTCCGCCCTGATCCAGATACCCGGCAACAACCAGAATGTCGCCACCGGCCGAGGCCAGCGCGCCGACTTCGGCCGAATAGTCTGCCTTGCCATCTTCATGCGCGGCCACGATTGTGACCTCGCCGCCCGATGCCTCGTACGAGGATTGGATCGCGTCTGCCAGACCCTTGCCATAGTCGTTGTTGGTGTAGGTCAGTGCGATTGAAGTGATACCGCGATCATTCAAGATATCTGCCATCACTTGACCTTCACGCGCATCCGAAGGGGCGGTGCGGAAGAACAGGCCGTTATCCTCCATGGTCGACAGACCGGGCGAGGTGGCCGAGGGCGAGATCATGACCATCCCGTTCGGGATCGCGACATTCTGCAGGATCGCTCCGGTCACGCCAGAGCAGTCACCGCCAATGATGCCGGCAACGCCGTCGGCAATCATGCGTTCACCGTTCGAGGTGGAAAGACCGTTGTCGATGCAGCCAGTATCAGCGCGCGATGCGGTGACGGTCGAGCCATCCAGCAGTTTGCCGGATTCGGTGACTTCGGCCATCGCCATCTCGGCGCCTGAACCCATTGCGGGTGCCAGCGATTCAATCGGTCCGGTAAAGCCGAACAGAACACCCAATGTGACGTCTTCGGCCATAGCTGCGCCCGAAAGAAGGGCGGTTGCTGCAGTTGCTGTAAGCAGCTTTTTCATATGGTTACTCCCAGTTGTGAACGTATTCGTTCTGGGCACGACCCTAGGCAAGCTGTTCGAAAAAGAAAAGTCCTAACGCAAACGTGTTTTTGTGGCGCACAGTTCTAGTTGTTCAGATGTGCCCGGCGCGGTGTTTTCGGTAAGGAGAACGAGATGTTTAGACTAGCTTTGATCTTCATCTTTTCTGTTGTTTCAGGGTTGGCAGGGGCAGAATCGCTAACTACCAACTCCGGATCGGCGCGTGTGACGGCGATGGTGAAGGGGCTCGATACGCCCTGGGCAATCGGCATCCTGCCTGACATGTCCTTTCTGGTAACTGAGCGCGAAGGTGAACTTCTGTTTGTGTCGGAGGGAAACATAGTTCGCGTCAAAGGCACTCCCAATGTGGTTGCAAAGGGGCAAGGCGGTTTGCTGGACGTAACCGTTGCCAGGGATTTTTCGCAAAGCCGTGAGGTTTTCCTGACCTATTCCAAGCCTCAACCAAAGGGGGCAGGCACTGCACTTGCGATTGCGCGCCTGTCCGAAGACGGATCAGAGCTGACCGATCTGCGCACGATTTTCGAAGCTGAAAATGGTGGGGATTCTGGGCGTCATTTTGGCTCTCGTATTGTCGAGGCAAAGGACGGGACATTACTTGTCACTATCGGCGATCGTGGTGATCGCCCGACCGCACAGGATCGATCGAGTCACAACGGCTCGGTGATCCGTGTGAACCGGGACGGCTCGGTGCCGGCTGATAATCCATTTGTCGGACAACCGGGAATTCAGCCAGAGATATGGTCTTATGGCCACCGGAATCCCCAAGGTGCAGGGCTGGATGCACGGGGGCATCTATGGGTATCGGAACATGGAGCCAAGGGCGGTGATGAAGTGAACCTAATCCGGCCGGGGCGGAACTATGGCTGGCCGGTGATTTCCTATGGCAAGCACTATTCCGGACAAACAATCGGCGAGGGGACGGCGAAACCGGGGATGGTGCAGCCTGAATTCTATTGGGACCCTTCCATCGCCCCATCCGGCCTTTTGATTTATTCAGGCAAGCTTTGGCCCGAATGGAAGGGTGATCTATTCGTCGGGTCGCTCAAATTCGACTACATTGCTCGGCTTGAAGGCACTCCATTGACTGAGGTCGAGCAGATCAAGGGCCCTCAGACGGAACGCGTCCGCGACATTGTCGAGGCACCGGATGGATCAATCTGGTTTATTTCCGTCGGGCAGGGCGCTGTCTTTCGCATGACCCCCAGCGATTAAACAGACAAGCGCCCGCTTTGCGCACCGCGCTCACGATAGGGCGTGGTGTTGTAGTGCGCCCGGTAGCATTTCGAGAAATGGCTAGGCGAGGCAAACCCGCATGCTAGCGCCACGTTGATCACGCTCATGTCGGTCTGCATCAGCAGGTTCCGGGCCTTATGCAGGCGCAGCTCCATATAATAGCGTTTAGGCGACCGGCTCAGGTAACGGCGAAACAGACGCTCTAGCTGCCGCGTGGACATGCCGACCTCTTTGGCCAGAATCGAAGGCGAGATCGGCTCTTCGATGTTTTTCTCCATCATCAGGATGACCTGGCTCAGCTTGGGATGGCGTACCCCAATCCGTGTTGGGGTCGACAAACGCTGTGTGTCCTGATCGGTGCGGATCGAGGAATAGATCAACTGATCGGCCACCGCGTTGGCAAGGTCTTCCCCGAAATCCTCGGCGATGATTTTCAGCATCAGGTCGATAGAGGAAGTGCCACCGGCTGTTGTCATCCGGTTTCCGTCAATCTGGAATACGGATTTGGTCAGTTCGACCTCATCAAATTCTTCGGTGAAACTGTCTGAGTTTTCCCAGTGAATTGTCGCACGCTTGCCATCCAGTAAACCGGCCTTGGCCAAGGTATAAGCTGCGGTACACAGCCCACCAATGCGCAATCCCCGGCGTGCTTCGCGGCGGACCCAGTTCAGAATTTTCTTGGTGGTAGCGGCTTGAACATCGACACCGCCGCAGATCAGCACGACGTCATCGCGCTGCAGCTCGGCTAGATCAGCGTCCAGTTTGAACTCGGTCCCGGCGGAGCATTTGATCGTCTCGCCGCCTTCGCCAGACAGGCTCCAACTGTAAAGCTCATTGTCGGCCATGCGGTTTGCGATGCGCAGGCTATCCAGCGCGGATGCGAAACACAGCAGCGAGAATTTGTCCAACAGGACAAACACGAAATGACGAGGGCTGGCCGCAGTGGTTTCCACCGTGACAACTTGGCGTTGCTCTTGCATGGCGAGGTGTCCTTGATTCGGCGCCGTTTGACCCTACGTCCGGCGACAGATTTGACCGCCACCATGATCAAAGCTTGTTTGCGACGTCAAGAGGTCCAAATCGTATATGGCCTCTCATCAAACGTTTTTGTATAGAGGCGACTTGAATACTTCAGCGGAGATCAAAGCTATGACCGAATGGCAAAAAACGAACTGGCGCAACAAGCCCCGGGTTCAGATGCCAGACTATACCGACGCAGCCGCGCTGGCAAAAGTCGAGGCTCAGCTTTCGCAGTATCCGCCGCTGGTGTTTGCAGGTGAGGCACGTCGGCTCAAGCAACATCTTGGTGCTGCGGGGCGGGGTGAGGCTTTCCTGCTGCAGGGCGGCGACTGTGCTGAAAGCTTTGAACAATTCAGCGCGGATGCGATCCGCGACACCTTTAAGGTGATGCTGCAGATGGCCATGGTTCTGACCTATGGCGCAAAGGTGCCGGTGGTCAAAGTGGGCCGTATGGCTGGACAGTTCGCCAAACCGCGCAGCGCACCGACAGAGGTGGTGGATGGCATTGAGCTGCCCAGCTATCGCGGCGATATCATCAACGAGCTGGATTTCACGCCCGAGGCGCGGATTCCGAATCCGTCCAAGATGTTGCAAGCCTATACGCAGGCAGCGGCAACATTGAACCTGTTGCGTGCCTTTTCGACCGGTGGTTTCGCCGATATGAGCCATGTGCATTCGTGGACACTCGGCTTTGCCGATGGCCAGGATGTTCAGAAATACTCTGAAATTGCTGACCGAATTCAGGATTCGATTGATTTCATGGGGGCTGCGGGCATCACCGCGGACACAACGCATGAATTCTCGTCGGTTGAATTCTATACCAGCCACGAAGGTCTGCTGCTTGAATACGAAGAGGCGCTAACCCGTCTTGATTCTACATCGGGCAACTGGTTGGCCGGGTCCGGCCACATGATCTGGATTGGCGACCGCACCCGTCAACCTGATGGCGCGCATGTTGAATTCTGTTCCGGCGTTCTGAACCCGATCGGTCTGAAATGCGGTCCGACGACATCTGCCGAAGACCTCAAAGTTTTGATGGCCAAACTGAACCCGGAAAACGAAGAAGGGCGTCTGACCCTGATCGCGCGGTTTGGTGCAGGCAAGGCGGGAGAGCATCTGCCGCGTTTGGTCAAAGCCGTCAAGGAAGAGGGCGCCAAGGTGACCTGGGTCTGTGACCCTATGCACGGCAATACGATCAAATCGGCCACCGGCTATAAGACCCGGCCCTTTGATTCCGTGCTGCGCGAAGTTCGCGACTTCTTTGGTGTGCATCAGGCCGAGGGCACGATCCCCGGCGGTGTGCATTTTGAGATGACCGGGCTAGACGTGACCGAATGCACTGGAGGTGTACGCGCTGTAACAGAAGAAGATCTGTCAGACCGTTACCACACTGCCTGCGATCCACGTTTGAACGCGTCGCAGTCGTTGGAACTGGCCTTCCTTGTTGCGGAAGAACTGACAGATCTGCGCCGGAACCGCGGCAAACGCGCAGCCTCCTAACCACTTGGTCAGACGGTTTTAAAAAGGCGGGTCTAATAGGCCCGCCTTCTTTACATTTAATACGCGTTACTCGTTACTTATCCCGTGATACGACCAATCGAAGGTGAAATCCGGGACGTTTGAACTCTTGTTGTTCTTCGGCAAATCCTTCGACAACAGGCTGAACCGGTTGTTGAGGCGCCTGTATTTCTGACACAGCACGCAGTTTATGATGGCTTACATCAAAGCGCCGGGGGGTTGCCCCAATCGCCCCGACACTGACCATGACGCCCAGAACACGGCTGACATCGCCCAATTCGCTTTTCAGCGGTAAAAGGATCATTCGCGCCTGAAGATCCGTGCGCCCAAACCCACCGGTCGAGGCCAATTCAAGTTCAGCAATGGCAGGACCGGCAAAAACCTGTTCAAGGATTTCGTTAACCTGAGTTCGCGCGCTGGGTTCGAAAAAAGCGGTCAGAGGCATTCCCCGAACCTCCATACCCGCCAGTGTGTTCAAGTGACTGCCGGCCAGACGAAACCGGGCCAGACCGGGTGCAATGCGTTCAAGGATGAAGGTGTTAGGCAGGATATTCTCAAGCCCGCGCGGGTCGATCTGAGATCGCATAGGAACACCATCGCCGGGCAGCAAGGCTGTCCAGTACGCTTCGGCCTGTTGTATGGGCGATAGACTGCGCCCACTGTCAAAACGATCCATTGCGACGATCTTTCCAAATTTAGTCCCGGAACCGTTACCGAAAAAGATCTTCATTTTCATCACCCTAACTGCAATCGACCGTCATTTTCATAAAATGCAAGATACCGGGAGCTTTTGCGCCTTGTCGGTACTTGCCTAGACGAGATTGGCACGGGTTGAGTCAATTTTGGAGTAATTCTTTAATGAATGGTTAACCTCTGTCCGACGCTGTCATTCTCAGCAAACTCTTGCCCTGCACACGAGGATGGCATTAGGTGCGGACAAGAACACTGGGCGGGCAAAGCGGAGAAGATAGGCATGATCAGATCCATGACCGGATTTGCCTCGGGCAAGGGAACACATGGTCCACATAGCTGGACCTGGGAGTTGCGCAGCGTAAACGGCAAAGGGCTGGATATGCGTCTGCGGGTGCCTGAATGGCTCACCGGGCTCGAAGCCGCGCTTCGTTCGCGGATTTCGAAAAGCCTGGGCCGGGGGAATGTGACGCTTTCGCTCAAGCTGAGCCGCGAGGAAACGACAGCCGATCTTGTGCTGAATCCAGTTGCGATGGCCGCTGCTCTGGATGCTCTGGCGCGAACGCAGACGATGGCAGAAGAACGGGGACTAGCGCTGGCCCCGTCGACGGCGGCCGAGCTTATTGCTGTCAAAGGCATGTTGGAAACCGGTGGGGATGCGGATGATCCGGCCCCCTTGGTCAAACATCTAACCGGCGCGTTTGATGATTTGCTGAGCGATTTCATTAAGATGCGTGTATCCGAAGGCCGGGCCCTGGCCGATGTGCTTGAGGCGCAGCTATCGCAGGTTTCAAGCCTTACGGAGCAAGCCGCCAAGCTCGCTGAAGAGCGCCGGGATAAAATCGCTGAAAACTTACAAGAAAACCTGCAGCGCGTGATGGATAATGCGCAAGGCGCAGATCCGGACCGGGTTGCACAGGAGCTGGCTCTGATCGCAGTCAAGTCGGATATAACGGAAGAAATTGACAGGCTGAAAGCCCATGTCACTGCCGCACGCGATTTGCTTGCACAGGATGCCGCCGTGGGGCGCAAGCTTGATTTTCTGATGCAAGAGTTCAACCGCGAGGCCAATACGCTGTGTTCCAAGGCACAAAGCGCCGATTTGACATCGGTTGGGCTTGAGTTGAAGGCGGTAATAGATCAGATGCGCGAGCAAGTGCAAAACGTAGAATAATGACAGGAGCGCCCTGATGGCGGATCGACGTGGCCTATTAATCATTCTGTCCTCGCCTTCGGGCGCAGGGAAATCCACGTTGGCCAAGCGTCTGATGCAATGGGACACAGATCTGGAGTTCTCGGTTTCGGCCACAACACGCGCGCCCCGGCCTGGGGAAGAACATGGGCGTGAGTATTATTTCCTGACCGAAGATACCTTTCGACAGCAAGTGTCCGAGGGACAGATGCTGGAACATGCCCATGTGTTTGGCAATTTCTACGGCTCTCCGGCTGGGCCAGTCCGCGAGTCCATCAATGACGGCAAGGACGTTCTGTTCGATGTCGACTGGCAGGGCGAGGTGCAGATTAGGAACTCGGATCTGGGCAAACACGCCCTGTCGATTTTCATCCTGCCACCGTCGATCCCCGAATTGCGCCGCCGATTGGAAAGCCGCGGTCAGGACAGTGAAGAGGTTATTTCCAAGCGGATGCTCAAAAGCTGGGATGAGATCAGTCATTGGGGATATTACGATTATGTGCTGGTCAATGACGATCTGGACGAGACCGAAGAAAAGCTGAAAACCATCGTCAGTGCCGAGCGAATGCGGCGTATCCAGCAACCCAAGCTTCAGGATCATGTCCGTACGCTGCAAAACGAATTCGAGGATCAGTCATGACCATCTATGCCCTTGGCTCTGATGTACCGGAAATCCACGAGGACACCTGGGTCGCCCCAGACGCCAATCTGATCGGCAAAGTCGTGCTCGAGCAGGGGACTTCGGTCTGGTTCGGCTGTACGATCCGCGCTGATCACGAGGAAATTCGGATTGGAGAAGGCAGCAATGTTCAGGAAAACTGCGTCATGCATATTGATGCGGGGTATCCTCTGACCATCGGGAAGAACTGCACGATTGGGCATAAGGTCATGCTGCATGGCTGTACGATCGGGGATAATACCCTGATCGGAATGGGGGCCATCGTGTTGAACGGTGCCAAGATCGGCAAAAACTGTCTGATCGGGGCAGGGGCTTTGGTGACCGAAGGAAAAGAGATACCGGATAATTCTCTGGTCATGGGCTCACCGGGTAAAGTCGTGCGCGAGATCGACAATGCGACCGCCCAGAAGCTGACCTTCAGCGCCTTGCATTATCAAGAAAACATGCGTCATTTTCGCGATACAATGCGAGAGCTATCCTAGCGTCCAACTGCGTTGCTAAGAGAACTGCCCCTATATGACCAACGACCAACTTGAAGAAATTGTAACCGCCATCCCGATGCCCGCGCTGATGGTTGACCAGACGGAACGGATTATTGCGGTCAATACCGAAGCAAAGACGTTGTTGGGCCAGAATATCCTGCAGCGGCATTTCGCGACCATCCTCAGACAGCCGCAGGTTATCGAAGCGATTGAACAAAGCCTGCGCACGAAGGGAACGTCCAACACTCGGCACCTGTCCAATGACGGTGCCCAGGATACAACTTTCGAAGTTCAGTGCCGGTATATGAATGGGGTCGGTGCAGTATCCGGCGGTGCGTTGCTTGCTGTATTTCAGGACGTTACGCATGTTGAGCAAGCAAATCAGATGCGACGTGATTTCGTCGCGAATGTCAGCCATGAATTGCGGACCCCGCTGACGGCATTAATGGGCTTTATTGAAACCTTGCGCGGTCCGGCCCGAGATGACGAGGCTGCCCGGGATCGTTTTCTTCAGATCATGAACGACGAGGCAAATCGAATGAACCGGCTTGTCGGTGATCTTCTGTCTTTGAACCGCGTCGAAAGCGAAGAGCGGGTTCGCCCGAAAGAACAACTTGAGTTGACAGCACTTCTTAAATCGACCCTCAATTCTCTGCGCCCGTTGGCAGATGACGCGGATGTAGTGCTGAGCCTGGATGCGCCCGAAGACAAAATAATGCTAGTTGGCGACAGCGACCAGTTGCTCCAAGTATTTACCAACCTGATCGAGAACGGAATTAAATACGGCGGCAGCGGTGGTCGGGTAGAAGTTCGCGTCAAATCTTCGGATCACGATACTGCTATGCGTGGTCCCGGTGTTCGCGTTCAGATCGTGGATAGGGGACCTGGAATCGACCCGAAGCATGTATCGCGTTTGACCGAACGATTCTATCGCGCGGACAGTCATAGGTCACGGCAACTGGGTGGAACCGGGTTGGGCCTGGCGATTGTAAAACATATTCTAAACCGCCATCGCGGCAGATTGCGGGTGGAAAGCGATCTTGGAAAAGGCACTGTTTTTACAGTGATTTTGCCGCGCTGATCGCTTGGATCAAGCCAGTTGTCGGATCTGTTTTGTTTCTTTCACAGCATATGTTCTGTGGCGTATCGGCTGAAAATCCAAACATGTCATGAAACCGTTACACACTTGTCACAAAAGACTTACGCACGACTTTTAGAGGTTCGGCCAAGATCATCATGAGGATGATCCAGAAACATATTTCTCAAGGAGACTGAAATGTCCTTTGTAAAACTGTCGGCTTCGGTTCTGGCTATCGCTGCTGTTTCGGCCACTGCGGCCACCGCGCGTGATCAAGTTCAGGTTGCTGGTTCTTCCACCGTTCTGCCCTATGCTTCGATCGTTGCAGAAGCCTTTGGCGAAAACTTTGACTTCCAGACCCCGGTTGTTGAATCGGGCGGATCTTCGGCCGGCCTCAAGCGGTTCTGTGAAGGTGTTGGCGAAAACACCATCGACGTAGCGAACGCTTCGCGCCAGATCCGTGAAAAAGAGATCAAAGCCTGTGCCGAAAACGGCGTCACCGACATCATCGAAGTTCAGATCGGCTATGACGGCATCGTTTTCGCATCCGACATCAACGGCAACTCGTTCGAGTTCACGCCGGAAGATTGGTACAAAGCTCTGTCCGCTCAGATCGTGGTTGATGGCCAGCTGGTCGACAATCCCAACAAGACCTGGGCCGACGTGAACCCTGCATTCCCAGCGCAGCCGATTGCAGCCTTCATCCCCGGCACCAAGCACGGCACGCGTGAAGTGTTCGAAGACAAGGTGATCCTGGCCGGTTGTGAGCATCTGGGTGACTTTGATGTCTACAAAGCCGCAAATGGCGACGACAAGAAAGCCGCTGAAAAAGCCTGTATCGCTCTGCGTACGGATGGCGTTTCGGTCGACATCGACGGTGACTATACCGAGACCCTGGCGCGTATCGACAGCAACAAAGACGGCATCGGCGTCTTTGGTCTGGCGTTCTACGAAAACAACACCGACAAACTGCAGGTTGCGACCATGGCAGGCATCGTGCCTTCGACCGAATCCATCGCAACTGGCGAATACCCGGTATCGCGCCCGCTGTTTTTCTATGTGAAAAAAGCGCATATCGGCGTTATCCCCGGGCTGAAAGAATATGCAGAGTTCTTCGTCGCTGACGAGGTTGCAGGCCCCGATGGCCCTCTGGCTGCATACGGTCTCGTATCAGACCCAGAGCTGGTCAAGGTTCAGGAAATCGTAGCCAGCGAAACCACTTTGGGCGGCGGTTCCTAAGCTTTCACACGACTGAACCGGGGCGGTGTCTACGCCCCGGTTTTCTTAAATCCACTCCTGCCGCTTGACGGAGTTCTCATGGCACTAACCTGGCTGCTGCTCATTTTGCTGGCGATTGCTGTTCTTGGCTATTTTGCGGGCCGGTCCCGCGCGATGGCCAGCGCGGACGGAAACCTGCGCAATCTGCACTCTCTTCCATCCTATTACGGCTATAACGTCGCACTGACGGCTCTGATACCGGGGTTCGTTTTGTTGGTCACCTGGTTGCTGGTGCAGCCCTTGATCGTTAGCAATTCTGCCTCTGGGTTGCTGCCGGACTCGGCAATCCCCGAGGGGTCGACCCGCGGCTTGCTGATGAGCGAAGTGCGCCGGGTCGCCAACGGCCTGGACGGCGCGGTTGCCGCAGGCACCATGACCGAAGACTTTGCCCGCAGCGCGCATGAGGATTTTGCCGATGTGACCGCGAGACTGAAAGAGGCTGGCCAGATCATTACGCAAGAGGTAACCGCACCCATTCTGCTGGCGGCGCAGAAATATCGCTCGATGAGCGCAAGCGGAAACATTGCGATGCAGATCGCGGTTTTGGTTGTGACGCTGATCGGGGCCTCATTTGCCTATATCCGCACTCATAAAGAATTTCGCGCCCGAAATGTTGTCGAACAAGGCATTCTGGCGCTGCTGCTGCTGGCCGCTTCGATCGCAGTTCTGACCACAGTCGGCATCGTCCTGTCCATGTTTTTTGAAACGATGAATTTCTTCGAACTTCATTCGTGGAAAGACTTTTTCTTTGGAAGCACCTGGGCCCCGAACTTCCGGGGCGGAAGTGAACTGTCGATCCTCCCACTGCTGTGGGGGACTTTGTATATTTCTCTGATCGCGTTGCTGGTTGCGGTTCCGATTGGGCTGTACGCTGCGATCTATCTTTCCGAATATGCCTCGAGCGTGGCAAGGTCTGTGGCCAAGCCTTTGCTGGAAATCCTCGCCGGTATCCCAACCATCGTTTACGGTCTTTTCGCGCTGCTGACGGTCGGTCCGGCACTGGTATCTGTGTTCGGGCAGGGGGGTGCTTTGGGCGTTGGTTGGATGGCCAGTTCGAACGCTGTACTCACGGCGGGTCTGGTCATGGGCATCATGCTCATCCCATTCGTGTCGTCACTATCTGACGACATCATCAACGCGGTGCCCCAGTCAATGCGAGACGGATCGCTAGGCTTAGGCGCAACGCATTCCGAAACTGTCAGGCAAGTCGTCCTGCCGGCAGCTTTGCCCGGGATCGTAGGGGCAATCTTGTTGGCCGCCAGCCGCGCAATCGGTGAGACCATGATTGTCGTGATGGCCGCAGGTGCGATTGCCAAATTCTCGGGAAACCCGTTCGAAGCCATGACCACAATCACCACTAGGATCGTCAGCCAGCTGACCGGGGATACTGATTTCGCAAGCCCGGAGACTCTTGTGGCCTTTGCCCTGGGTCTGACCCTGTTCATCATCACGCTGGGGCTGAACATCTTCGCCCTCTATATCGTGCGCAAATACCGGGAGCAGTATGAATGACTGACATGTCCCAAAAACAAGACGCAGCACCTGCCGCTAAACACAAAGGGGCTTCGCTGTTCAATCAGGACACACAAACCAAGCGTCGCAATGCGGCCGAAACCCGGTTCAAATTGTACGGTATCGCGGCCATTGGTATCGGTCTTGTGATGTTGATTGTGTTGGTGACTAATATCGTCACCGCTGGTACGGGCGCTTTTCAGCAAAGCTTCCTAGAGCTGACGATTGAGCTGAAGGAAGACAAGCTCGACAAAAAGGGCAACCGCGACATCGCGGATATCAGCAAGGTTTCGACCTTCGGATACGCGCCTTTGATCGCCTCCGCACTGGAGGTTGAGGTGCAGAAACTGGGCATCCAGTCCGATCTGTCGCCCAAAGAGATGGGGCAAATCCTTTCCAAATCCGCACAGGCGGACCTTCGTAATTACGTCATCTCGAACCCGGATGAGATCGGAAAGTCGGTCAGCTTCCGTTTTTTGGTGAACAGCCGCGTTGATGGCTATCTGAAGGGCCGTGTGACACGCCATTCCATCGCGAATGACAAGAGCATCTCGGTCGCACAGCTGGACTTCGTGGATCAGTTGCGTGCTGCTGGTGTGCTGTACAAGGCGTTCAACCCTGACTTTATCTTCGGGGCGGACGCCTCCGATCAGCGGCCCGAGGCTGCCGGGATCGGGGTCTCTATGCTGGGCTCACTGTTCATGATGCTGGTTGTGTTGGTGCTGGCGCTGCCGATCGGGGTTGCGGCCTCAATCTATCTGGAAGAATTCGCGCCGCAGAACCGGTTTACCGATATTATCGAGGTGAATATCTCGAACCTCGCGGCAGTTCCTTCGATTGTGTTCGGTATTCTGGGCCTGGCCGTGTTCATCAACTATATGCACCTGCCGACCTCGGCCCCGCTGGTGGGTGGTCTGGTTCTGACGCTGATGACGCTGCCGACGATCATCATTTCGACCCGCGCGTCGCTAAAGGCGGTGCCGCCGTCGATCCGGGACGCCGCGCTGGGGGTAGGGGCCTCGAAAATGCAGGCAGTGTTTCATCATGTGTTGCCACTGGCCGCACCTGGCATCCTGACGGGTACTATTATTGGCCTGGCGCAGGCGCTTGGTGAAACTGCGCCGTTGCTGCTGATCGGGATGGTGGGCTTTATCGCCTCGAACCCGCCGGATGGAATAGTGGACGGTTTTCTGTCTCCGAACTCGGCCATGCCAGCACAGATTTACGAATGGTCCAAGCGCGCCGACCCGGCCTTTTACGAACGCGCATGGGGGGGCATCATTATCCTTCTGCTTTTCCTGGTAACAATGAATGCAATCGCAGTCATCCTGCGCCGTCGCTTTGAACGCCGCTGGTAAATGGGGTCAATTATGAACGATATGACACGAGTGGAGAGAACCGTGGACGCCAAAGACATCAAGATCGCCGCGAACAAGGTTCAGGTTTATTACGGTGAAAATCACGCCATCAAAGACGTCGACGTCAGGATCGAAGACAAGACCGTCACCGCCTTTATTGGTCCCTCGGGTTGCGGAAAATCCACCTTCCTGCGCTGCCTGAACCGGATGAACGACACGATCGACATCTGCCGTGTCGAGGGCGATATCCTGCTGGATGGCGAAGATATCTATGACAAACGCGTCGACCCGGTTCAGCTGCGTGCCAAGGTCGGCATGGTGTTCCAGAAACCGAACCCGTTTCCCAAGTCGATCTATGACAATGTGGCCTACGGCCCGCGTATCCACGGGTTGGCCAGAAACAAAGCTGAACTGGACGAGATTGTTGAGAAATCACTGCGCCGCGGCGCCATCTGGGATGAGGTCAAAGACCGTCTGGATGCCCCCGGAACCGGCCTGTCCGGCGGTCAGCAACAGCGCCTGTGCATCGCCCGTGCGGTGGCTACGGAACCTGAGGTTCTGCTGATGGACGAGCCGTGCTCGGCCCTTGATCCGATTGCGACTGCGCAGGTCGAGGAACTGATCGACGAATTGCGGTCGCGATACTCGGTGGTGATCGTTACCCACTCGATGCAGCAGGCCGCTCGCGTCAGCCAGAAGACCGCGTTTTTCCATTTGGGCAACCTTGTCGAGTTTGGTGAAACCGGACAGATTTTCACCAACCCAGAAGATCCCCGCACCGAAAGCTACATCACCGGCCGTATCGGCTGAACATAGGTATTCTGAGATGACAGAACAACATATCGCATCCGCCTTCGACCGGGATCTGGAAGCCATTCAGGCGCATATCATGAAAATGGGCGGCCTCGTCGAAGCCGCAATCATGAGCGCGGCACGGTCGCTTGAGTCGCGCGATGTCGAACTCGCGCAAGAGGTGCGTCAGGGCGACAAGGCCATTGATGCGTTGGAAGAGCTGATCAACGAAGAAACGGCGCGTTTGATCGCGCTGCGTGCGCCAACAGCAAGCGATCTTCGTCTGGTCCTATCGGTATTGAAGGTTTCCGCCAACCTGGAACGTATCGGCGACTATTCAAAGAACATAGCCAAACGCACGACGGTCCTGGTCAATACCAGTGAGATCAATGGCAGTGCCGCCGCCTTGCGACGTATGGCACGTGAGGTCGAGCGGATGCTCAGGGACGCTTTGGACGCCTATGTCCAGCGCGACGCTGAGCTGGCGGCGGATGTCATCGAACGTGATGAGGAAGTCGACCAGATGTATAATGGTCTGTTCCGAGAATTCCTGACTTTCATGGCAGAAGACCCACGCAACATCTCATCCTGTATGCACCTGCATTTCATCGCCAAGAATATAGAACGTATGGGCGATCATGTGACGGCGATTGCCGAGCAGGTCGTTTATCTGGTGACCGGAGAGCGCCCGACAGAAGCGCGTCCCAAAGCCGATTTTACATCGCAATCCGTCTAGGAGATTTGAGAATGTCCGCTGATCAACCGACCGTTCTGGTTGTCGAGGATGAGCCGGCTCAGCGCGAAGTCCTGGCCTATAATCTCGAGGCAGAAGGCTTTCGCGTATCCAAAGCAGCCAATGGTGAAGAGGCCATGTTGCTGGTCGATGAAGACAGTCCGGACATTATCGTACTGGACTGGATGATGCCCAATCTCAGCGGGATCGAGGTTTGCCGCCGGCTGAAAACCCGCTCCGACACGCGGTCGATTCCAATTATCATGTTGTCGGCCCGGTCGGAAGAAATCGACAAAGTACGAGGTCTGGAAACCGGGGCTGATGACTATGTGGTCAAACCCTATTCGATTGTCGAGCTTATGGCCCGGGTACGCACCCAGTTGCGGCGTGTCCGGCCTGCGACTGTAGGAATTAGGCTGGAATTCGCAGACATCGTTTTGGATTCTGAAACTCATAAGGTCAGCCGCGACAGCAAACCACTAAAGCTTGGCCCAACCGAATTTCGCTTGCTGAGCACATTCATGGAAAAGCCGGGCCGCGTCTGGAGCCGAGAACAGCTATTGGATCGCGTCTGGGGGCGGGATATTTATGTCGATACACGAACGGTCGACGTTCATATCGGCCGCTTACGCAAAGCACTAACGCAGTATGGTGGAGATGATCCGGTTCGCACTGTTCGCGGTGCGGGATACGCGCTGGGTTGAACGCGTGGGGCAGGCGGATGCAAGCTATGAGTTTTACTCAAGGGTGGATGCGAAACTCTTACTGTTTTTTGACGGGCCGACGGGTTAGTTTGCCGCGAAGCTGACAAAGCGGAGAAGCACCATGAATGCCCCTGACACCAAGCCGACATTACGCGCCAAAGATGTGCCTGACATGGGCCAGTTCGCCTGGGATGATCCGTTCCGCCTGTCAGACCAGCTAGACGAAGACGAACGTATGATTGCGGCCAGTGCGCAAGCCTATGCGCAGGAAAAGCTTCAGCCGCGGGTGACAGAAGCATTTCAGAACGAAAAAACTGACCCCGAGATTTTTCGTGAAATGGGTGAAATGGGTCTGCTGGGCACTACGATCCCGGAAGAATACGGCGGGCTAGGGGGCGGATATGTCTCTTACGGCCTTGTCGCCCGAGAAGTGGAACGCGTGGATTCGGGCTATCGCTCGATGATGTCTGTACAAAGCTCGTTGGTGATGTATCCGATCTATGCCTATGGCAGCGAGGAGCAGCGCCGGAAATACCTTCCGAAACTGGCCAGCGGCGAATGGATCGGATGTTTTGGTCTGACCGAACCTGATGCGGGCTCTGATCCGGCAGGTATGAAAACGCGTGCGGAAAAGATCGACGGTGGATATCGTCTATCTGGCAGCAAGATGTGGATATCGAACGCCCCGATTGCGGATGTGTTTGTTGTTTGGGCCAAATCTGATGCACATGACGGAAAGATCCGTGGTTTTGTCCTTGAAAAAGGCCTCAAAGGTCTGAGCGCGCCGAAAATCCAGAACAAGCTGAGCCTACGCGCCTCGATCACCGGTGAAATTGTGCTGGAGGGTGTCGAAGTCACCGAGGATGCTTTGCTGCCTCATGTTCAGGGCCTGAAAGGCCCGTTTGGATGTCTTAACCGCGCACGCTACGGAATCAGCTGGGGTGTTATGGGCGCTGCCGAAAGCTGTTGGCATGCGGCGCGCCAATATGGGTTGGACCGGAAACAATTTGACAAGCCATTGGCGCAGACGCAGCTTTTCCAGCGCAAATTGGCGGATATGCAGACAGAAATTGCTCTGGGTCTTCAGGCAAGCCTGCGTGTCGGGCGACTGATGGACAAGGCCGAAGCCGCGCCCGAGATGATATCGATCATTAAGCGCAACAATTGCGGCAAAGCCCTGGATATTTCACGTCATGCGCGTGACATGCACGGCGGCAACGGCATTTCGCTAGAGTTTCAGGTCATCCGACATATGGTGAACCTAGAAACGGTCAACACCTACGAGGGGACGCATGATGTTCACGCGTTGATCCTCGGGCGTGCACAGACGGGATTGCAGGCGTTTTACTAAGTTTCCAGAATACGTGTAATTGGTATTATGGTAAATTAATGCCAATGCGCTTGGGAAACTTTTCAAATCCTCACAATACCTTACGATCTGTTCCTGACACCTACTGCATCATGAGGATCGAATGGAATTGAACGGAAAGATCGTTGTTGTGACCGGTGCCGCTGATGGCATCGGAAAAGGTTTGGCACAGCGATTTGCTCGTGAAGGTGCCACGGTTGTCTGCGCTGATATCAACAAAACCGGCGCAGACGCTGTCGCAAAAGAGATTGGCGGCCATTCATTCCATTGTGATGTTTCGCTTGAGGCTAATACAGCCGAGTTGATCGAAGCTGTAGAAAGCTCGGTTGGCCCTATCGATCTGTATTGTGCAAATGCCGGGATATTGACGATTGGTGGTTTGGAGGTTCCGGATGAAGACTGGGATCGCATCTGGAAAATCAACGTGATGTCACATGTTTGGACCGCGCGGCATCTGGTGCCCAGAATGCTCGAACGTGGCGGCGGCTATATCATGACAACGGCCTCAGCCGCTGGATTGCTGAACCAGCCAGGTGCAGCTCCATATGGTGTCACAAAGCACGCAGCCGTTGGGTTTGCTGAATGGTTGTCGTTTACATATGGGCACAAAGGTTTGCGGGTCTCGGTACTTTGCCCACAAGCCGTACGGTCCGATATGACGCGCGGGCACGAAACTTCCGTGGCTTCGATTGACGGAATGTTGGAACCTGAAGATGTTGCCGAGGCTTGCGTAAAGGCAATATCTTCTGAGCAATTTCTGGTACTGCCGCATCCACAGGTTCTGGACTACATTCGCCATAAATCCGGAGATTATGACAGGTGGATTTCAGGAATGCAGAAGTTAAATCAAATGTTTATTGAAGAGACTTAACTTTTGTTCTGAGGGCGCCTCATCAGGCCTTCCTGGGCAACTGATGCGACCAGAACGCCATCTTCGGAATAGATTGATCCACGGTTGAAGTTGCGCCCTCGTCCGCTCCATGGCGAATCCATGGAATACAGATGCCAATTCTCGAACTTGAGCGGCGCGTGAAACCAAATCGCATGGTCCAGGCTGGCGCCGTTCACCTCACCAGTAAACCAGCTTAGGCCGTGCGGGCGCATTCCCGAGCTCATGAGATACATATCTGAAGCATAGGCCAGCAACAGATGCTGCGTGACCGCATCGGCATTGGCCGCGGCCCCCATCCGGAACCAGATCTGGTTGCGGTCATCCGATTTCTCTGGGTTGAAAGGATCCAGATGGCCGACCTCGCGGACTTCGATCGGGCGCTCGCGTGTTAGTTCTCCGCGAAAGCTGGGCGATACTTTGTCCAGATATTTCTTCTTGAGCTCTGATCTCGATGGGTAGGATTCAGGCGTTTCCATCTCAGGCATGTCGTGCTGATGATCCCAACCTTCGTCCTGAATGTGGAATGAGGCGGACATGTTTAAAATCTGCTTACCATGCTGAATTGCAACCACACGGCGCGTCGTGAAGGAACCTCCGTCACGGGCCCTATCAACTTGATAAATTACGGGAATGCTTGGGTCGCCTGGGCGGATGAAATAGGCGTGCAGGGAATGACATAGGCGGTTGTCGACGGTGCGATATGCGGCGGCTAGTGCTTGTGCGATGACCTGACCGCCGAAAATCCGCATAGGTGTTTCGCCGCCCGACCCTGTTCCCCGAAACAGGTCCACTTCCAGTCTTTCAACGTCCAGAAGATCCAGAAGAACTCTCTCTGCTTCGGTCATATGCGGTACTCCGATTAATCTTGGCGAATGGGTATCAGCGCGCCGAATGTCATTCAATGATTGACCCGAGGGTGAGCGCCTTCAATTCTGCGCGGGAGGGATAAGAGCTGGATGGTGACAGTTGGGTGAAAAAAATCGCTGTAAAATCGTTCTGACGATCAACCCAAAAGAAGGTCGATGCCATACCACCCCAGCTGAAATCCCCCATGCTGCTCGGAACACAGGTTCTGCCGGGGTTAATGATGACAGCGCCACCAAGGCCAAAGCCCATGCCCTCCATGGGTTGTTCCGCAAAACTCTGCGGTCCCATCGAGGCAATATCGCCGGGTAAGTGGTTGTGAAGCATGAATTCTACAGTTTTTGGTGCAAGAATCTGTTGATCACCGAATCTTCCGCGATTTCGGAGCATCTCTGAAAATCTAGCAAAGTCATCAATGGTTGAAACCAACCCTCCGCCCCCAGAGTACATTGTTGCCGATTCAAAGGGCGATGCTTCGGCATTGTCGACCAGACGCAATGTCTGCTCACCCGTACGGGCTTCGTTTAGCGCCATCGCATTGCCCGCCAAAGGCGTATAGAGCGAGGCAAACCGATCCCCTGCTCCCGCCGGAACCCTGAACCCGGTCTGGGACATGCCAAGAGGTTTGAAAATCTCTTCCGCAAGGAAATGCTCCAGAGATTGGCCAGAAATAACTTCTATCACGCGACCAATAACGTCTATCCCCACCGAATATTCCCATCGCGTTCCTGGCTGAAAGGCGAAAGGCAAAGTGGACAGCAAAGATACTCTTTCGGCCAAAGACCCTTCTTTAGGGCCGAAAACAAGATCAAGTTCGTCCATTGCCGCAGCCAGGATGCCGGGGTTGAAAGGATAGCTCAGGCCACTTGTATGGGTCAGCAGCTGATGAAGCGTTGGTGCAGGTGCAGGTTCGGTCTGATCCAACCTTGTGGCGCCGGGTACCAGCGCCTGTGTTGCGGTGAAATCAGATATATATTCAGACACTTGAGCGCCGAGGTGAACCTCACCGCGTTCGACAAGGATCATCAGGGCCGCAGTGGTTATCGGCTTGGTCATCGAATAGATGCGAACGAGGGTATCCCGCTCGAATGGCAGATTGTTCTCAACGCTTCTAAGCCCGCAGGAATGAAACAGAACCTCCCTGCCCTGATGCATCATCAAGAATGAGCTTCCGGCATATTTGCGATCATCCACATAGGATTGCATCCAATCGCAAATACGATCTAGCCGGGCTTGTTCGAACTTCATCTGTGTGTGCTCAACTTTGAGAAATTAACGTATCTTTCCCGGATATTGCGGGGTTAAGCGGAAAAAGGACAGCTAAATCACCTCAATCCAACGATGTCCCTGTACGCCAGAAGGGTTTTGCCTGCTAATGTGGTCGCAGATAGATTCGTGTCCGGTTCGGCTCTCGCCTAATGGAGGAGAAATATGCCGCAACATATAGAATTTGTTTATGATTTTTGCAGTCCGAACGCCTTCCTCGCGCAGAAGATGATATCTGATATCGCTGCAAAGCACGAAGTCGGTGTTACATATGTTCCGGTTCTGCTGGCCACTGTTTTCAAAGCCACCAATAACCAAAGCCCGTTTAAGGCTTTTTCAGAGAACCGGCAGAAGACGGCCTATTTGACCCGCGATCTCCATCGCTTTGCGCGTCACCGTGGGTTGAGCTTTCATATGAGCCCACATTTCCCGATGAACACCAAATTCGCCATGCGCGGGGCTTTGTTAGCATCCGGTAAACCATGGGAAAACAGATATATAGCGTCCATATTTGATGCTATTTGGGTGCACGGCCAAAAAGTGGATGATCTGGGTGTCCTTTGCGACATTCTTCAGGATAACGGCTTGCCTATACGAAAACTGCGCGAGGCCATGACCAATCTGAACGTAAAACAAAACCTGAAAAACCAAACCAAGGCTATGGTCAAGCGAGGTGTTTTCGGTGTCCCCAGCATGTTTGTAGATACTGAGATGTTCTTTGGCAAAAACAGCCTGGCCAACCTTGAGCTTGAATTGTCGAGATTTCATACGCCCTAGGTGGTTTCACCCTCAGCCCAATGCAGTCAGCCCTCGTTGTGCAAACTTAGGAACGTAACTACCAAAAACCTGAGCTCTTTTCGGATCAGAGGCGTTTCCGTCAAGCGCCCGCTTATAAACACCCTGCAAGATCGCGGCCATTCGGAAGAAATTGAACGCCAGATAGAACCCAAAGTTATCAATTCCGGGCAGATCGCGGCGCTCGCAGTATTGATCAATGAAAGCCTGATCGGATGGCAGGCCGAGCGAGGACCGGTCTATGCCAGCCAGACCCCGCCCCTCTTTTCCAGGTGGCATCTGCCATTGCATGATAACGGCTGCGAGATCGGCAAAGGGATGCCCGATTGTCGACAATTCCCAATCCAGTACGCCCAGACAGCGTGTGCCCTGCTTTTCGAACATCAGATTGTCGATGCGGTAATCGCCGTGAACCAGCGTTCTCTGACCATCATCCTTGGGGGTTGCGTTGGTCAAAGCCTCGATCAAGGCATCCATATCCGGAATCTGAGTGGTTTCGGACGCCCGAAATTGTTTCGTCCACCGCCCGATCTGACGCTCAAAATAGCTTCCCGGCGGGCCATAGTCGGACAGACCAACAGAATCGATGTCGACCTTATGCAGCGCCGCCAGAACGCGGTTCATCTCGTCGATAATTGCCGTGCGGGTTTCGGTTCTTTCACCAAGCATTGTGGGTTCAAGAAAAGTCCTGCCATCGAGATGCTCCATCACATAAAACGCCGACCCGATGACGTCATCATCCTCGCAAAGCAGCAGCATTTTGGGTACAGGCACATCGCTGTCGGCCAGAGCACTTTGAACCCTGAACTCGCGGTCAACGGCATGGGCGGATTTCAGCAACACTCCCGGCGGCTTGCGGCGCAGGACATAGGAATTCTCAGGCGTTTTTAACTCAAAAGTTGGGTTTGATTGGCCAACCTCGAATTTTTTCGCCTCCAACGGACCCCGATACCTTTTGAGATGCGTGCCGAGATAGGCATCGACGCGTTTCAGATCCAGAATTGCGTTGTCCATTTCGTGGCTCCCCTTGGCCGATGCTTCAGAGTGCTTCAGCAAAGATGTTGCCGGCGGTGACAACATTGATCCCGCCCGAAACCGGGATCACCGCGCCTGTGACATAGCTGCCGCCCAGACCGCACAGGAACAGCATACAGCCTGCGATATCCTCGTCACGTCCAACGCGACCCAAGGGCACGGATTTGCCGACTTTCTTGCGCGTCCCTTCGTCAGATGTGGCAAATGCCGTCATCCGAGAGACAAAGGGTCCAGGTGCCAGCGCATTGACGGTGATGTGATGCGGAGCAAGTTCTTTGGCCATGATTTTGGTTAGATGCAGCACAGCCGCCTTTGAGGCAGAGTAGCTATACGCACCGTCGCCCATAGGAACTTCGCCCATAACCGATCCAACATTGACGATGCGGGATGGATCTTCGGCAGTCCCGGAAGACATCAGAATCGGCAACAGTTTTTGGGTCAGTTCGAATATTCCTGTCACATTGATCGACATGACTTTTTCCCAGGCTTCGTAGGGAAACTGACCCATCGGTGCGCCCCAGGAAACACCGGCATTGTTCATGAGGATATCCAGCCGGTCCGTGCGCTTGAGCACTTCGGCCACCAGATTGCCGACACCCTCTTTTGATCCGACATCACCGGCAAACCCTTCGGCGGTTCCTGTGGCGCCCAGTGCGTTCAATTCGGCCGCGACCGCCTCGCACGCGTCACCTTTACGAGATGCCAACAGTACACGTGCACCCGCCCGGACCAGCGCCTCGGCCGCCATTCGGCCAATTCCGGTGGCCCCACCCGTGACCAGAGCGGTTTTGCCCTGCAATGAGAAAAGAGTTTCGGGGGTCATGACCTGCTCCTCGGTTTTTGATTTTGGCAAACTGTCTCATTTGTCGGTCAAGAGTAACGCCTAACCCGGTTGTGCCGGGTGGTTTCTTGACAACTCAGAACAGTAGGCCAAAAGTTCCTCCTTACCGAATAACAGGGACATTAGCGTAAACATGCAAGCCTTACTCAGCGTCGCTCCGGGCGGGCCGGAGACATTGGAACTGACCACCCTGCCCGATCCGTCGCCGGGCAAGGGCGAATTGCTTGTTCGCGTGCGGGCCGCAGGCGTTAATTTCCCGGATACACTGATGATACGCGACCTGTATCAGATAAAGCCACCAAGACCGTTTGCCCCCGGAGGTGAGATCGCTGGCGAGGTTATCGGGTTGGGCGAAGGTGTTTCGGGCTTTAACGTTGGCGACCGTGTGCTGGCCCTGACCGGACACGGAGGTTTTGCCACACATCTGGCGGTCAAAGCGGCGACAGCTGTTAAATTCCCGAGCTCAATGCCATTTGAGGACGCGGCGAGCTTTATCTTCACCTATGGCACCTCATATCACGCACTGAAGGACCGCGCTGCGCTGCAACAAAGGGAAACGGTCCTGATTCTGGGTGCCGCAGGCGGAGTTGGTACGGCTGCGATTGAGCTAGCCAATGCCATGGGGGCTAGGGTTATTGCGGCAGTCTCATCGCAGGACAAAGCAGATTTCTGTCGTCAGATCGGGGCGGACGAAACGATCATTTACGCGCGCGACATGGACAAACAGGCGCAAAAGGCCTTTGGATCGGACATCAAGGCCTTAGCCGGTAGTCAGGGCATTGATGTCGTCTACGATGCCGTTGGCGGTGCCTATTCAGAGCCAGCGCTGCGCAGCTTGGGGTGGAAGGGGCGATTCCTGGTCGTCGGTTTCCCAGCCGGAATCCCTCAGATACCATTGAACCTCCCTCTGCTTAAGGGTTGTCAAATTGTTGGTGTTTTCTGGGGCGCCTCGGTGTTTCGCGACCCGAAGGGACATGGCAAAAACATGAAAGATTTGTTCGGGTTATATGCCAAAGGTCAGATCAAACCACAGATCAGCGCGCAGTTCCCTCTGGACCAAGCGCAAGAAGCGCTAGAGCTTTTGGCCAGCCGAAAGGCCCTTGGGAAGATTGTCGTGACCATGGCATAGCCTCGTGTCCTAATGGCCGCGGTTCTGACGCATGATCCAGGTTCGGTGGACATCTCTACCTGTTCACGTTTAAGAACCTTGTTATGGGGACAGTATAACAATGCATAAAGCTCTTATTCTGAATGGTCCGAACCTCAATCTGCTGGGCACGCGACAGCCCGAGGTTTACGGAAGCACAACGCTGCAAATGGTCGAGGATATGTGCCTCGAACACGGTAAGTCTATCGGGATGGAAGTGATTCATTTCCAATCCAACCACGAAGGCGCGTTGATTGATGCCATTCATGCCGCCAAAGGTGTGCAGGACGGCATTGTTTTGAACGCAGGTGCCTATACGCACAGCTCGATTGCCCTGATGGACGCAATCGCCTCGGTTGAGCTGCCGGTCATCGAGGTTCATTTGTCTAATATCCACGCGCGTGAGGAGTTTCGACACCGATCCTATATCTCACGTGTGGCTGTAGGCATGATTTGCGGATTGGGCCCGCAGGGATATGTGCTGGCGCTGGATGCGTTGCGGTCCCATTTACAGGGTGAATGATCGCTATGAAGCTTTCTGAGTATCTGAATTTCCTCAGCTATACCAAAACCCTGGAAGAGCTCTGGGATGCCCATTGCCGGCAAATGGCAGAATATGGGTTCGATCGTTTGCTGTACGGATATACGCGATATCGCACCGAAACGTCGCTGGGGGATCCCGAGGATTTTGTAATCCTGACCAATCACAGCAAAGATTACCTGGATGGGTTTCTGGGAGGCGGGTTGTATTTCCATGCTCCAATGCTGAAATGGGCTTTGCATAATGAAGGGGCCGCAAGCTGGAGGATCGCCCAGGATCTGATGACTGATGGCACCCTGACCGCAAAAGAGCGAGACGTCATCGAGTTCAACAAAACCAAAGGTGTCGTCGCCGGCTATACGGTCAGTTTCGACTCGGTTTCGGTTCGGTCGAAAGGGGCAATTTCGCTTTCAGCGCATGGATCGCGTACACAAGACGATGTGGACGCTGTCTGGGAGGAATTTGGCCAGGATATTCTTCTGATGAACAACGTTGCTCATCTGAAAATCCTCACCCTGCCCTATAACGCACCAAATCGCGCCCTGACAAAACGTCAGCGTGAGGCGCTTGAGTGGGTCGGCGACGGCAAAACAACTCAGGACATTGCGATTCTGATGGGGCTGACTTCGGCCACTGTCGAAAAGCATCTGCGTCTGGCGCGCGAGGCCCTCGTAGTCGAGACAACGGCGCAGGCAGTTTTGAAAGCATCTCTTCAAAATCAGATGTTCATCGTTGGGGTTTGACTCAGGGAGTGACGCGAATATGCGTCAATTTACCTAGGGTAAGGAAAACATGACTTTCCGAATCTAACGCTAAAGTTGCAAAGTGGTATTGTTCCGTGAGTGGTGGCTTTAGCCTGGGAACATTTGGTCGGATCTTTGCAATAACAAAGCTCTCCGATCGCTCTGACAATAGGGCGCCTATTTGTCCGCGTCTCTTTGTCGGAATTTTGGGGGGCCTCGTCCATCCCCATCTTTGCGGGGCCCCTCATTCAAACTAGGTTTAACTTGTGGACGCTTTCGGCGTCCTTTTTCGTTTCTTGGCATCATTTCTACACTAAGGGCAAAGAAAAACCGGATACGCATGGCGTACCCGGTTTCTCTGATCGATACAGGCCCTGTTCAGGGCCTGTGATGCTTAGCCCTGAACTGCTTTTGCAACTTCAGCAGCAAAGTCTTCTTTTTCGACAACGATGCCTTCGCCAACTTCCAGACGCACGAATCCGGTGACAGTCGCGCCTGCTTCTTTGGCAGCGGCCTCAACGGTCAGGTCAGGGTTTACAACGAACTGCTGGTTCAACAGGGTCGATTCAGCGACGAACTTCTTCATGCGACCAACGATCATCTTTTCGATGACCTGCTCCGGCTTGCCGGATTCGCGCGCGATGTCCATCTGGACCTGCTTTTCTTTTTCGACGATCGCCGGGTCCATGTCTGCCTCGGACAGAGCTGCCGGGTTCACAGCCGCGATATGCATCGCAATCTGCTTGCCGATGGCTTCGTCACCGCCGGTCAGAGCGACCAGAACGCCGATCTTGCCCATGCCGTTGGTGGCTGCGTTATGGACGTAAGATACAACAGTGTCGCCCGACAGTTTTGACATACGGCGCACCGACATGTTCTCACCGATGGTGGCGATCTTGTCGGTCAGCGTTTCCGCAACGGTTTTGCCACCCAGATCAGCTGCCAGCAGAGCTTCGACATTGTCGACGCCTTCTGCGGCATATGCGATCTTACCAACCATTTCCTGGAATTCGGCGTTTTTCCCGACGAAGTCGGTTTCCGAGTTCACTTCAACTGCAACACCATTGTTGCCGTTTACGTGAACGGCAACCAGACCTTCCGCCGCGGTACGACCCGATTTCTTGGCCGCTTTGGCCAAGCCTTTGGTGCGCAGCCAATCAACGGCTTCGTCCATGTTGCCGCCGGTTTCGGTCAGCGCTTTTTTCGCGTCCATCATGCCTGCGCCAGTGGTGTCGCGCAGTTCTTTTACCATTGCTGCTGTGATTGCCATCTTTTGGCTCTCCTCAATTCAAACGGAATTGGGGCAGGTCATACCCTGCCCCAGATGTCATTTACGTGACGGGCAGCTTACGCTTCGGCAGGTGTTTCTGCTGCTGCGGGTGCTTCTTCCGCAACGACTTCTTCAACCGGTGCTTCTTCGAATGCGCCAAGATCAACGCCTGCTGCACCCATCTGAGCGGTCATGCCGTCCAGAGCGGCACGTGCTGCCAGATCGCAGTACAGCGAGATCGCGCGGGCTGCGTCATCGTTGCCAGGAATGATGTAATCCACACCATCGGGCGAGCAGTTGGTGTCGACAACTGCCACGACTGGGATACCCAGCTTGTTGGCTTCGGCTATGGCCAGTGCTTCTTTTTTGACGTCGATGACGAACAGCAGATCCGGGACGCCGCCCATTTCGCGGATACCGCCCAACGAAGCCTGCAGTTTGCCCTGGTCACGTTCCATGCCCAGACGCTCTTTCTTGGTCAGGCCTTCGGCGCCCGATTCCATGGCTTCGTCAATCTGGTTCAGACGGTTGATCGACTGGGAAACGGTTTTCCAGTTGGTCAGGGTGCCGCCCAGCCAGCGGTGGTTCATGTAGTACTGGGCTGACTTTTCAGCTGCTTCGGCGATTGGGCCTGCGGCCTGACGCTTGGTGCCTACGAACAGAATGCGGCCGCCCTTGGCAACAGTGTCACGAACAGCCTGCAGAGCCTGGTCCAGCATAGGAACGGTCTGGGTCAGGTCCATGATGTGGATGCCATTGCGCGAGCCGTAGATGAACGGGCCCATGCGGGGATTCCAACGCTGTGTCTGGTGACCAAAGTGAACGCCAGCTTCCAACAGCTGACGCATGGAGAACTCGGGAAGAGCCATGCTTTATTTCCTTTTTCCGGTTTACGCCTCGGCGGGGGTGAAAGAAGCGGATGCTCCAACCGGCGGGCCAGATAGGGATGTCTCCCCTATAAAGCCCAAACCCCGCCTGCGGGTTTGAATAGCGCGCGTATACGGCAGGTTTTCAGGCAGTGCAAGGGCCAATCGCCCTATTTTTCAAGCCGCGCAAGGCTGTGCGCCTGACGCACGGTATCTTCGCAATAGGCGGCCAGGGCTTTTCGGTTTTCAAAGTCGCTGACCTTGGCTGGCGAATGATAGATTAGCTCTACGCCACCTTGGCGACGCGCTCCCAAAGTCTTTAACAGATGCGGCGCAAAATCCATGTCACCCCACCAGCCATAAAACCGGTCAGGCTCACCCTTAGGTGCATGGTAAACGACCGACACCGGTTGAACATACATGAAATCGCGTAGATCTTCGGTGAAGAATGCCGCAAAAAGTGTTGTTTTAAATGGTAAAATCCGCAAACCGTCGGTCGACGTGCCCTCTGGAAAAAACAGCAGCTTGTGACCGGCTGTCAGGCGCTCCTGAAACAGAAGTGTCTGTTCGCGTGCCTTCTTGCGGTCGCGCTCGATGAAAACCGTACCTGTCGCTCGCGCCAGCCAGCCTATACCGGGCCATTTGGCTACCTCGGCCTTCGAGACAAAATAGATTCTTTTACGGGCATTCAGCGCAAAAATATCAAGCCACGAGGAATGGTTCGCAACAACCGCACCACGCTGGGTCATAAGCTCGCCGGTTGTACGGTAGCTAATCCCGAGAATCCGGAACGCATTACGGCATACGAACTGCGTGATGAAGGGCGTGACCGGACGGTGAACCCCATAGAGCGGGCGCTCGATCATGCGAAGGATCAGCAGGACAATCAGCCCGCTGAATACAAATACAGCAAGTGGTAAACCCCGAAGGAAGACCAATAGCCATCCGCAGACCCCCAGATTGATTGGGTCAGGTGCGTCTTCACTGTGCCAAGAGGCGTCACTCATCACGTTACGCTCCGCCATAGATGCGCCGTTGTCGCTCATTCATCCGCGCCGTGTCGAGGATAAGGCAAACATCGGTGGTATTGAACATATGGTCGATAAAGGCACCCTCGCCCACAAACCCGCCGAGACGCAGGTATGCTTTTATCAGTGCTGGAACCTGCACCATCGCTGCGCGCCGATCCAGTTTATCGCTATCCAGCATATCCATGGGCTGGAACACTTCGGGCTGAGCCCGAACCCGAAGGTCCGGAGGCGCAAGGTGATTGTGATGTAACATGGACAAAGGCTGAGCCAGAGCTTGAGGATCGGTGCCGTGGAAACTGGCGACGCCGAACAAGACCTCAATCTCGCGCTCGGCGACATAGGCGGCCAAGCCATTCCACAGGTGGTACATTGCTGTGCCGCCGCGATAATCGGGATGTAGACATGAACGTCCCAACTCCAACAGCTTGCGTCCGCCTTGTTTCAAGATGGAAAGATCGTATTCATCTTCGGAATAGAACTGTCCGATTTCAGAAGCACGATCACCTGGTAACAGCCTGTAAACGCCAACAACTTTTCCAGATTGATCGTCAATCGCCAACATATGATCGAAATAGGGATCGAACCTGTCGCGCTCCAGCCCGGCATCGTGGTCGACCATTTCTCCACCGCCGCCCAGTTCACGTATGAACACGTCATAGCGTAACCGCTGTGCAGCCTGCAATTCGGTGTCATTTTCGGCGAGTTTGACGGTGAAAGAAGGGCCTGCGTCCGGCATCAGAGGTTCCGTGTTGTTTCCGCGCTGATACCGCAGGTTTCAGGGGAATGGCAACATAGAGCGCTTCGATCAAACGTTAACCTTTCTTAAACCAGTTTCACGGATCAAAGACCGGCATCAGGGCGATGCGTGTCCCGTCGATTACCACTTTTCCCTGCTCGCGGAAGTTTACGGTGATCTTACCTGCGATGTTGGATTGTACCTGTCCAACGCCCCAATCGGGGAAATCGGGGTGGCGGACATACATGCCCGGTGCAAGAATGGCATTCAGATCTGTCATCAAGGGGCTCCGGTCCGGTGGCAGATACAGCAGGAGGTACGCATGAGCGACTTGGACGTCAACCTGGCCGAACTGATCGGCTCGCGGATCTGCCACGATCTGATCAGCCCGATCGGGGCGATCACCAACGGCTTGGAGCTGCTTGAAATGGTTGGCGCGGTGCAAGGCCCCGAGATGGAACTGATCGCGGGAAGTGTCGGCAGCGCCGGCGCACGTATCCGCTTTTTCAGGGTCGCTTTTGGGTCGGCCAGCGATCATCCCCTTGGGCGGGCCGAGGTTTTAGAGCTGTTGAATGATGTCGAACGCGCAGGTCGTGTTCGCGTCAACTGGAACCTGACCGAAGCGGTACCGCGTAATCAGGTGAAACTGGCCTTTCTGGCGTTGATGTGCTGCGAAAGCGCGATGCCATTTGGCGGGGATGTAACGATCGTAAACGACGGGAAGAACTGGTCTGTGACAGGGACCGCGGACAAATTGAAGCTGGAAGCCGAGCTATGGAAGAACCTGCCCAGCGGACGGTTTACCAACAAGGTCACCCCTGCGCAGGTTCAATTTGCGCTGCTGCCTGAATCCGCATCGTCGATTGGACGGCGGGTCGCGACCGATACGGCCTCAACCCGCGTCGAAATCCGGTTTTAAGACCGAACAGTCCCTGAACCGCGCACCAGATACTGAAAACTGGTCAGTTGAGCCGCACCTACGGGGCCGCGCGCGTGCATCTTTCCGGTGGCGATGCCGATCTCGGCCCCCATGCCAAACTCACCGCCATCGGCGAATTGGGTTGAGGCGTTATGCATCAGGATCGCGCTATCAAGCCGTTCAAAGAAACGGGCAGCTGCAGCGGGATCCTCGGTCATGATGCAATCCGTATGGTTCGACCCAAACCTGCGGATATGCGCAATGGCGGAGTCGATATCAGCCACCGGCTTGGCCGCGATGATACTATCCAGAAACTCTTTGCCCCAGTCATCAGAAGTGGCCGCGATAGTGCCATCAACGGCCAAAGTACCTTCGGCGTGTACTTCGACACCTGCGGCCAACAGCGCCGATATGACATCCCGTCCGAGCGTTTCAGCGATATCCCGATGGATCAGCAGACATTCGGCAGCACCGCAGATTCCGGTACGACGGGTTTTGGCGTTTAAAACCACATCGAGCGTCTTTTGCGGATCAGCGGCCTTGTCGATATAGATATGCACAATGCCTTCCAGATGGGCAAATACCGGGACCCGGGCCTCGCGCTGGACTAGCCCGACCAGCCCTTTGCCCCCACGGGGAACGATTACGTCGACATAATCGGTCATGGTCAGCAGTTCCTGAACCGCCGCCCGGTCGCGGGTTGGGATAAGCTGAACGGCATCCTCGGGCAGGTTCGCCGATTTCAGACCCTGAACCAAACAGGCATGGATGGCTGACGAGGAATGAAAGCCTTCTGATCCACCGCGCAGGATGACCGCGTTCCCGGATTTCAGGCACAACGCCCCCGCATCCGCCGTGACATTCGGGCGGCTCTCATAGATCACGCCGATCACGCCCAGAGGCGTGCGCACGCGCTGAATGTTCAGGCCCGAGGGCATGTCCCATTCGGTCAGAACCTCACCAACAGGATCGGCCTGCTCTGCAACGGCGCGCAGCCCGTCGACCATGCCCTGAATGCGGGCCTCATCCAGCATCAGGCGATCCATCATCGCCGGGCTCAACCCTTTGTCGCGCCCGAATTCCATATCTTTCTTATTGGCCGCAATGATCTTTTCACGATTGGCCCAAACAGCCTCGGCGGCCCCAATCAGGGCTGCGTGTTTACGCTCGGCGCTTGCAAATGCCAGCTCGGCAGCGGCGGCCTTGGCGCGTTTCCCAAGATCGGTCATCAGGTCGGGGATGCTGTCGAAATCCTTCATCTCAGGTGCCTTTCAGTCAGTGTTGTCAAACAGCCAGATCATCGCGGTGGATCAACACCGCGCGGCCAGGATAGCCTAGAGTGGCTTCGATCTCGGTCGATTTGCGCCCCTTGATAGCGTCTGCTTCTTGCGCGGTATAGCGGCTGAGCCCCTGCGCAAGCCGTCGCGCCTGTGGGTCCATGATCGAAACAGGATCACCGCGCCCGAAATCTCCGGACACTTCGACTATTCCTGCTGGCAACAGGCTTTTGCCATTGCTCAGCGCCCGCGCGGCCCCCGCGTCTACAACTATCTCACCCCGGGGTTTCATCGCTGAAATCCAGCGTTTGCGTGCGGCATGCGGGTCAACTGTCGCGATGAACCATGTACAGTTCGCGCCGTTTTCAAGCGTTTTCAACGGGTTCAGAGGGGAGCCTTCGGTGATCGCCATGTCGCAACCAGCAGCCGTGGCCATTTTTCCCGCCAACAGTTTGGTCTTCATCCCGCCCTTTGATAGGCCGGAACCGGCATCACCCGCCATCGCCTCAATCTCGGGCGTGATGTCTTCGATGATGTCAAACCGCTTGGCCGAGGCATCCTCATTTGGATTGGCCGAGTAGAACCCATCAACATCCGACAGCAGGATCAGCTGATCAGCGCCAACAGTGACGGCGATCTGAGCGGCCAGACGATCATTGTCGCCATATCGGATCTCATCCGTGGCGACTGTATCGTTTTCGTTGACAATCGGAACGACACCCAGCCCCAGCAGCGTTTCCAAGGTGGCGCGTGAATTCAGATAGCGGCGACGATCCGCGCTATCCTCCAGCGTAACGAGCACTTGTGCAGTGGTAATGTTGTGAGGCGTCAGCGCTTCTTCATAGGCGCGGGCCAGCCGGATTTGCCCGACAGCGGCGGCGGCTTGCGACTGTTCCAACGGAAGCGTGGCCATGGGCAGACCCAAAACGCCACGCCCCAACGCGATTGACCCCGATGAGACCAGAATGACGTCGGTCCCCTGCCCCTTTAGCCATGCGACGTCCTGAGCAAGCGAATGTAACCAGTCCGAGCGCAGCAACCCTGTGTTCCGATCCACCAGCAAGGCGGATCCGATCTTGACCACGAGGCGTTTGGCTGCGGTCAGGGTTGCCAAGGCAGTTCCTCCTCGGCGGGTTTCTGACGTACGCGGTCATCGTCGATCTGACTTCGCAAGGCCCGCAGGACGTCGGTTACGCCAAGATGCGCGACACCTGACATGGCCATCACAGAGCCACCAACGGCCCCTTCTAGCTCGGATTTTGCCAACTCTCGTTCCTCGTCATCCAAGGCGTCGACCTTGTTCAGCACAGTGATGCGAGGCTTATCGGCCAATTCTCCACCATAGGCTTCGAGCTCGTGAATGATCGTACGGTAGTCTTCGGCCACTGTCTCGGAAGTGCCATCGACCAGATGCAGCAATACCGCGCAGCGTTCGACGTGGCCCAGAAAGCGGTCTCCGATCCCGCGTCCTTCATGTGCGCCCTCGATCAGACCGGGGATGTCGGCCACCACGAATTCCACATTGTCGACACCCACCACGCCCAAATTGGGGTGCAAGGTGGTAAAGGGGTAATCGGCAATTTTGGGGCGTGCGTTCGATGTCGCAGCAAGAAAGGTCGATTTGCCAGCATTAGGCATCCCCAACAGGCCGACATCGGCAATCAGTTTCAGGCGCAGCCAGATCGTGCGGTCGATACCTGCCTGACCCGGATTAGCCCGACGAGGGGCCTGGTTGGTGGCCGATTTGAAGTGCAGGTTGCCAAAACCGCCATTGCCGCCCTTGGCCAGAAGGACCCTTTGGCCCACCTCTGTCAGATCGCAGATGACGGTTTCTTCGTCTTCGTCCAGGATCTCAGTGCCGACCGGGACGCGCAGAATGATGTCATCACCATCTTTTCCGGTGCGCTGCTGCCCTCGGCCAGGCTGACCGTTCTTGGCAAAGAAATGCTGCTGGTAGCGAAAGTCGATCAGGGTATTCAACCCATCCACAACTTCGACCCAGACAGAGCCACCTTTACCGCCGTCGCCGCCATCGGGACCGCCGTATTCAATGTACTTTTCGCGCCGAAAACTGACGCAGCCGCCACCGCCGGCCCCGGACCGGATGTAGACCTTTGCAAGATCGAGAAATTTCATGACTGTCCCCTACTGCAAAGGCCCCACCGGCCACAAGTCAGAGTTTTTTACTGTATGTCCAAGTGGGCACGTTCGCATCACGCGCCACTGAATAGATTTCGGCATCACCCAGGTATTCGAAACCACAATGCGTCAGCACCCTGGCTGAGGCTGGATTGTCCTGAAATACGCTTGCGAACATCGACGTGTTTTCAAGCGGATTGGCGACAACCAGTGCTTCGACCGCCAGAGATGCGATCCCGGTGTTCCAATAGACAGGAGCCACCCAATAGCCGACCTCGGATTGGTTGCGATCCAGGCGTTCCAGAGAGATTAGGCCTATCAGCTCCGGACCGCCATCCTTGGTCGCGTCCATCGCCCAGACATCCTCGCTGCGGTCTTCGGCCATGGACCGGGTCACAAAGGCCTCAACCGCGCCGGGCGGCAAAGGATGCGCAATCCTTGTCGTCATACGCGCAACCCGCTCATCTCCGGCATAATGTTCGATGAGACCCAGATCCGACCGGCGCAGAGGGCGCAGATCGAACCGCTCGGTTTCTATGACCGGCTGGTTTATGATCGTCTCAAGTTTCATAGGTGCGTTCCTCCTCCGAACAACACAAAAAGTACAGACGCAACAGTGAGACCTGCTAACGTCCACATCAGATATTTTTCCATCGGCCGACCTTCAACCGCGTGGGCAATTCTATCCCCGGCAAATGTCCAGATTGGGTGAAGAATCACCTGACAAATCAACAAACAAGCCGCGATTGCGAGCGTTGCCTCAAAAGTTGGTGTTCCGATGGCGACAAACCCCGTGAACCCCGCAACGATCATGGCCCAGGCCTTGGGATTGAGCGGATGAACAATCAATCCAGCCAGAAACCCTGGCGCTGCGCCATCAGCCTCTTGCCGGGACAGCCGCGTGTTGGCGATCTTCCAGGCCAGCCACATGATATAGGCCGCCGAGGCGTATTTCAGAACAGCAAACACCGCCGGCGCCTGATCCGCTAATTGCAGCAATCCAAAGCCCACCGGCCAGATGATTAGCTGCTTGCCCAGAATGACGCCGCCCACAAAAGGCAGCGCTGCCCGAAACCCGTAACGCGCACCGGTTCCCAGCAGGACCATATTGGCCGGTCCCGGCGTGCCGACCTGACTGGCGGCAAAGATCAGGAAACTGGTGGTTGCGACTGTCATCGGACTGTTTGATCGAACCTGCGTTAAAACGAGAAAAGGGACCGGCATTTTCTGCCGGTCCCCCAAGAATTTTCAAACCTTATGGGTTTCGGCTTACTCTGCGGCCTCCGCCACTGGCAGGACCGAAATAAAGGTGCGGTTTTTGAGGCCTTTGTGGAACTTCACAGCGCCATCAACAGTTGCAAAGATGGTGTGATCTTTGCCAATGCCTACGCCTTCGCCCGGCCAGAACTTGGTGCCGCGCTGACGCACGATGATGTTGCCTGAAATGGCGGCCTGGCCACCATACAGTTTCACGCCAAGGCGGCGACCAGCTGAGTCGCGACCGTTACGGGAGGAACCGCCAGCTTTTTTATGTGCCATTCTCTCTCTCCTTAGCCTTTAGCAAGCTCTTTGGCCTGCTCAACCCATTCGGGCTTCACTTTGACCGTTTCGATAGCAGCAATCTGCTCGTCCGACAAGGCGGCCAGAGCGGCAAAGCTCTCGATACCGGCCTCGTTCAGCTTTTTAGCAGCGGCTGGGCCGACACCGTTCAGCGCGGTCAGATCGTCTGCAGCAGCAACAGCGGCGGGTGCCTCTGCTTTGGCTTCTGCTTTCTTGGCGGGCTTTTTCGCTGCGGGTGCAACTTCGCCAGCCGGCGCGGAACCGGTTGCAGCTTTGATGCCCGACTTGTCAGCGCCCGACGACAGGATGTCGGTAATCTTGACCAGGGTCAGCTTCTGACGGTGGCCAACGGTACGCTTCGAGCTGTGCTTACGACGGCGCTTGACGAAGTTGATGACCTTGTCACCCTTGATCTGTTCGATCACGTCGGCCTGAACGGCTGCACCATCTACAAACGGTGCACCAACAACCGGAGCGTCACCGCCCAGCATCAGAACATCGTTGAATTGAACTTTTTCACCTGCGTCGGCAGCCAATTTTTCAACACGGAGGATATCACCCGCCTGAACCTTGTACTGCTTGCCGCCAGTCTTGAGGACCGCAAACATGCGTCTTTCCTTTGTCTAACCCGCGTTCTGTGGTCCCCTTGCGGGTGTTTTCGGCCTCAGCCACCTCGAACAGCGCGCCCTTTTCGGGCTGTGTGAATGACCCATGGATCAGCCCCTTGGGTCAACAATAACGATACCCGGCGCGGAGATTCCGGCCGGGATGGGCGCTTATCCAAAGATTGCAGGGGAAAGTCAACATGAAATGGCGACTAAAGATCAGAGCCCTGTAAGACAGCCGCAACCGCCTTTCCCAGATCGTAATAGATCTGATCATACATACTGTCGAAGCTCTCGAACAGTGAGCTGTTCAGCGCTTGCCCTGTATCCGTTCGAGAAAACGCGATGTTCTTGCGCATCTGGGCGTTGCTCAGAGGGTTATAGGCCATCAACAGAAAGGAATACAGCCAGGTTTCTGTCTCTTGCTCGATCCCGTCCTTTTGCAGCAGAAGGTTGTCCAGAAGGTCGCTGTTATTGAGAACCTGGCCGTCATTTATCCCCCTGAAAAAGTTGTAATCCGCGCTCAAAGCGCTCCGCACGTTCTGTTGGATCAGGTCGTTGGCCAGTATGTACTCTTCGACCAGTTTGAACTGCATGCTGGCTTTGGTGTTTTCGAAATAGGCCTGTTTTGCCAAGTCTTCGATTGCCGGATCAACAAATGCAAGCCGTGCGGAATTCTCAAGGGAAACGATGGTCTGGCCAAGATCGCTTTCAAAAAAGGCGATGGCGCGTTCCAAATGCACTTCATCCAGGCTTTGCCGGAATCCCTGGACCAACTGATCATACATCCAATCGGGATCATAAATCGCCTCGACCCGAGTTTCGAACAGAGCACCACCGTTGCCATCCAACAAAGTGGCGTCCATCTCTTGGCTCATCTTTCCGCCTTCGGACAGGAGAATTTCGATCAGGTTCTCCAGACGCATTGCCTGCGCCAGCCGATCCGCTTTTTCCACGGCGCCGGATGATGTGGCCCAGAAGATCAGGGCGAAAACGATCAGAATGCGCATCAGATGTCCTGTGCGGGGTGAAGCTCGGCCATTTTGGTTGCCAAGACTTCGAATTTCATAGCCATTATCTCATACTGAATGGCGTTCAAAAGTTCGTAGACTTCCTGCATTAGAGGCTGTTCCAACGCTTCGACATAGGTGATGACATCCGCATCCGAGAAATCCTGATAGGTATAAGCAGCACCGGCAAGTGCGGAGAGCTGTAAGGCCTGTCGCATCCCGGTTTCGTTCTGTTTCATCATTGCGCGCAATTCATCTGCATCCAACTGTAGTTCGATCACACCTGAAGCGCTGGCGGCGAGGAGGAACCGGATTTGTATTTCCTGAAGAGCGCGCAAAGAAGTACCGCTTGAGTCGATGGCAGTGTTCATCCTTTTTAGACTCTCAACACGTTGAGAGCCTTCGCGGACAAGTTGAGCGACTATCTCTTGCCCCTGCTGTTGTTTCGCTTCGTCATCTTCGATCAGATGGGATGCGTTTTCAGCAGAGACCAGTCGTTGACCCAGATCTGATGCATAGAATTCTACCGCGTGATTCAGCGCCTGATCGCTGAGCGTCTGCTCTAAAATCGAAACTGCAGTTTCATGCATGTCTTTGGTATCGAAAACTTCTTCGGTCAGCCGCGCCCAGTCCGACCCGAATCCATCGGGGTCAAAACCCAGCATCTGAGGTGCCGAGGCCGAAGCCAGAGCAATACTTTCAAGAGCAACGTCGAAACCGGTCGTGGTCAAGAATGCCTCGATCCTATCGCGCCCGGCCGCGGATGCCGGGATTGACAGCATGAATACTGTGAAAAGAAACAGCGAAAGGGCGGTGGTGATGTGGTGCGTAAAATGTCTCATGTACAGAAGCCTAGGGGTTTTGCGGCATCTGGCAACGGAAAATCCTGGGATTGATAAATTATGAAACTTTCTGCTTGCACCCCCGGGTGTTCATCACTAAATCCCCCCCTCACAGACCCCCGCGGAGAGGTGCCGGAGTGGTCGAACGGGGCGGTCTCGAAAACCGTTGTGGGTGCAAGCCCACCCAGGGTTCGAATCCCTGTCTCTCCGCCATCAGCCATTCAGCGCATGATTGGCAACCAGCTTTCCGGAATTTAGCTCAAGCACCTGAAATGCAGGCCTTTGTCGCCTTATTCGCTTTGCGCGCCTTCCTACGAGAATTCTTAGCCTCTGTGCTTTCCTGTCGAACAGGCATTTGTGCGACCCTGTGGGTTAGTTGACAAGAATGGCATCTCGGCCACTGGTTGTTCAACGTTGGCGTGTTATTGCCATGGGATCGGCCCAGATCGGCGTACACTGGCTCAATCCCTTGTTCTGAGAGGATGTTCCACGAATTCCCCTTTCCAGTCCGCTAGTTTCCCCCCATCTCGGCGACACATATTTCAAAGGAGAATCCCATGTCGCGTATAATCTTGCTAGGGGTCGTCGTCGCCGGCGTTGGCGCCGCAATCTATTACTATCTGAATCAACCTGCCGCTCCGGTCGAACAGCCGCAAGCCGCCGCTGAAGAAACCGGAAACGCTGTGTCCGAAGCCGTAGAATCGGTTACTGAACAGGCTAGCGAAGCTGCGTCTTCCGTTACGGAACAGGCGGCTGAAATCGTCGAACAGTCCAGTGAAGCCGCGTCTGACTTAGCCACTCAGGCTGGTGAAACAGCGACTGAGCTGGCCGATCAGGCTGGAGAAGAGGTCGCTGCCCTCACCAACCAGGGGCAAGAGCTGCTGAATTCCTGGGTTGAGAGCGGCGCTATGAGTGTTGATAACTTTGACTATGACGCGATGGTGGCCTCAGTTCAGGAAAGCACACTGGCAGAAGAACTGAAGGTAAAAGCGGTTGGTATTCTCGATGATATCAAAGCCTCACCTGCAACAATCGCGCTGAAAATTCAGGAACTTCAGGCCCTGTTGACTGGTCAGTAAGAATTAGAAAGACCGCCGAAAAGGCGGTCTTTCCCTACGTCAAAGAATAGTTCGATTGACGCGCCTTTGGCCATTTGCTTGGCTGATCTGAACACATATGCCACGGTTGATGTCGATCATGGCCATTATTTTCGAAATTGTTGGTTCGATGCAGTCAAGCAGGACCCGACAGTTTCCTATCGTTCAGAAAAGGTACGCTCATGACCCCCCTTCCCACTTCCATGTTTGCGATCGTTCAAACTCATCATGGGTATTCGGGCAAAGCCACTGGTCCCAGCATCCAAAATGCGTCTGATTGGCTGGCCGAAACGGAAATGCCTGTGCCCGAGCCGGGCGCAGGACAGGTTCTGATCCGCCTGAGGGCATCATCGGTTAATCCGTCCGACCTGCATTTTATCAAGGGTGAATACGGGCAGCCTAGGGTAAAGGGGTCTCCGGCCGGGTTTGAGGGATGTGGAGACGTCGTCGCCACCGGTGCCGGTGCCGAGGGTTTGCAGGGACAGCGCGTGGCATTCATGGCCACTCATTCCGGTGCCTGGGCCGAGTACGCTCTGACCGATGCACAAATGTGTATTCCACTGCGCCCGGATATCTCGGATGACGATGGGTCAGCACAGATTGTGAACCCGATGACGGCCATGGCGATGGTCGATCTGGCGCGTCAGGCCGGAGATGCTTTTATCGTATCTGCCGCAACCAGTCAGTTGGGCAAGCTTATGTGCAGCCTCGGTCGCGATCTTGGGCTCAAGCCGATTGCGATCGTGAGACGCGCTGAGACCGTTGCTGCATTGAAGGAGCTGGGCGCTCATGACGTGCTGGTAACATCAGACCCCGACATGCTGCAGAAATTTTCAGCGCTTAGCAAAGAGCTTAAACCTCGGGTCTTTCTGGATGCCGTCGCCGACCAGATTTCCGAACAGATTTTCTGTGCGATGCCGAAAGGTGCGCGCTGGGTGTGTTATGGCAAGCTCAGCCCTGAACTGCCCAAACTAACGCAGACGGGACAGCTCATCTTTATGGGTAAGAAAATCGAAGGGTTTTGGCTGACACAATGGATGACAGCGACGCCTCGCGAAGATGTGGTACGTGTCGTTGCCGAGGTTCAGGCCCGCTTTGCGGACGGGCGTTGGAAAACAGATGTTTCAGAAAAGCTTACATTAAAAAATGTTATGTCCGGGCTGGTCGATGCACTGCAAAAGAGTGACGGAAAGGTAATTATCACGCCATAGTAGTACAAACCCCGGGCTAAGGAGGAGGCCCGGGATCTAAATGAACCCGGAGCAACCGGTATAGGGAGGTGAGTTTGGATAATGCGCAGCTGCTGATTAGCGGGCTGGCGAATGGCTGTGTCTATGGGCTGATCGCGCTCGGATTTGTTCTGATTTACAAGGCGACCGAGGCAGTGAACTTCGCACAGGGTGACCTCATGATGCTGGGCGCCTTTGTTACCATCGGGCTTACAAATGCCGAATATATGGGGCTGCCTTTTTGGCTGGCCTTGCCGATCTCGTTGGGGATCATGGGCGCGCTGGGGTACTTGCTGGACCGGTTGATCATTCGGCGACTTTTCGGGGAAAGCCAGACGGCTGTGGTCATTCTGACCATCGCCCTGGGCTTTGTAATCCGATTTGTCGCTGGTCTGATTTGGGGGCACGAACCGCAGACGCTGCAGAATCCCCTGGCCGGAAAAGAAGTGCGTTTTGGTGGCCTTGTACTGGGGATGGAGGACGTGGCGGTTATTGTCGTTACCGTTCTGCTGACCTGGGGGCTGTACCAGTTCTTCAGTCGCACCAAGCTTGGGCTTGCAATGCAGGGTTCCTCACAAAATCAGCTGGCGGCCTATTATATGGGAATCCCGGTAAAACGCGTGCAGGGTTTCATCTGGGCGTTGGCCGGCGTGGTTGCGGGTATCGCAGGCATTTTGTTTGCCGCCAAAGGATCCGTGGACCCGGCAACCGGACTTCTGGGCATTAAGGCCTTCGCCGCTGCGGTCATTGGCGGATTCGGAAGTTTACCTGGAGCATTGGCTGGAGGTTTGATCGTTGGCGTAATCGAACCGTTTGCCAGTCGCTATATCGCTGCTGGGTACAGTCAGATTGCACCTTATGCACTGTTGTTGGCTGTCCTGATCTTTCGCCCCAATGGGCTGTTCAGCCAAGTTAGGGTCAAAAAGGTTTAAGCCATGCGGATCATTTTCAAGACCAGTTACATGCAAGATATCCGGCCTTGGAAAGACCGGTATCAACTGAGCCTATACCTGATCCTTCTAGGCGTCGTGATCGCTGCTCCGTGGTGGTTGGACGCATTCTATCTGGGTGAGCTGACAAATGTTCTGATCTGGGCGATTGCAGGTCTTGGGTTGATGATACTGACCGGCCATACCGGACAGGTCAGCCTTGGGCATGCGGCTTTTCTGGCCTTTGGGTGCTATGCGAATATCATCTTGATTGAGGCAGGCTTGCCATTCCTGCTGGCCTTCCCGATCGCCGGTATCCTGACCGGGATAGCAGGGGTGACCGTTGCTATCCCGGCCCTGCGCCTTCACGGTATCTACCTGGCAATCTTTACCATGGCCCTGTCGATCCTGATGGATGACGTGATTGTCCTGGCCGAGCCGATCACCGGCGGGGTCGCCGGTAAATATATCGGCGGGGTCGAGATATTTGGATTCATGGTCGATCGCTGGGCTACGCCGGTCCAATTCTTCTGGCTGGTGCTTGCAGTCGCGGTTCTGGTCACTCTGGGCTATATCAACCTGCTGCGCGCACCGCTTGGGCGCAGTTTCATCGCCGTGCGAGATTCTGAGGTCTCGGCCCAGGCGATGGGTGTTGATATTGCGCAGACCAAGATGATCTCATTTGCCCTGTCCTGCGCTGTGACCGGCTGGGCGGGTGCTCTGATGGGGATGTTCTCGGGCGCGTTCAATAACGAGACATTCAGCGTCCTAATCTCAATTCAGTTGCTGATGATGATCGTGATCGGTGGTCTGGGCTCAATCCACGGGGCATTCCTGGGTGCTGTCGTCATTGGGTTTCTGCCGCAATTTTTGTCGATCGCAAAAGAGTATGTCGGCGCAGTTTTCGGGGGCAGCACCGTCGCAATTCCGGGATTGGAATTTGGTATCTTCGGCATGATCCTGATTGCCTTTATCCTGTTCGAACCCATGGGGATGTATGGACGTTGGCTGAAGATCCGGACATGGTTCGAACTGTTTCCCTTCTATCGCAAGGACATGTTCAAACGTCAGAAATCCTATCTCAAGACGGAGCGTCTGAGATGAGCCTGCTTGAATTTAAGAATGTCACCTTGAAATTTGGTGGCGTCACGGCTGTGAACGACCTGTCCTTTTCGGTCGAAGACGGCGAGGTTTTTGCCATAGTCGGCCCCAATGGCGCGGGTAAATCGACCGTTTTCAATCTGATCTCGCGCTTTTATGAACCAATAGAGGGTTCAATCCGGTATGACGGGCATAACTTGCTGCAGGTGAAACCGTCAGGCGTTGCAGCTTTTGGTGTTGCGCGGACGTTTCAGAATATCGAACTGTTCGAACACGCCACTGTTTTGCAGAACCTGCTGGTCGGGCGTCATCGGCACCGCAAGACAAAACTTTTATCCGAGGTGCTGTTCCTGCCGTCGGCCCGGCGGCAAGAGATCGAAAACCGTGAAAAGGTTGAAGAAATCATCGATTTTCTTGATCTGCAGGCCTATCGCGACAAGATGATATCAGGCCTACCTTACGGTGTGCGCAAAGTGGTTGAAGTTGCCCGCGCCCTGGCCACCGATCCCAAGTTGTTACTGCTGGATGAACCGGCCTCGGGGCTGTCGGTCGAGGAAACGACCGATATGCGCTGGTGGATAGATGATATCCGGCGGCAGATGGGGATTACGGTGCTGATGGTCGAACATGACATGGCTTTGGTCTCGGGCGTCTCGGATCGGGTCCTTGCAATGGCGGATGGGGCTATGCTCGCACTGGGAACCCCTGCGCAGGTACAGTCACACCCGGCAGTGGTTGAGGCCTATCTGGGGAAAGTTTCATGAGCGATCCGATCCTGACCATTCGCAATGTCGAAAGTTTTTACGGGCCAATCATGGCAATCCGGGGCGTGTCGCTGGATGTGCATCCGGGTAAAATCGTGTCGATCCTTGGGGCTAATGGGGCCGGCAAGACTACTTTGATGAAAACCGTGTCCGGCGTAATGGACCCGGAAAAGGGCAAGATCAGCTTTAACGGGGTCGAAATTCAAGGGGCCGAGCCGCATAAAGTCGTGCAGAAAGGCGTCGTCCACGTACCCGAAGGGCGCGAAGTATTTCCCCTTTTGACCGTGGAGGAGAACCTGAGTCTCGGGGCCTATACCTCGTCGGACCGGGGGCAAATTGATCATGATCGCGATCTGGTTTTTTCATACTTCCCGATCCTGAAAGAACGCCGCAATCAAGAGGCGGGGACCTTATCCGGCGGCCAACAACAGATGTTGGCAATCGGGAGGGGGTTGATGGCAAATCCAAGGATCATGTTACTGGACGAGCCCTCGCTGGGCCTGTCTCCTTTGCTTGTGCAAGAGATTTTCGGAATCCTGAAGCGCCTGAATGATGAACAGAACATGACGATGATGCTGGTTGAACAGAACGCCAATGCTGCGCTGGAACTGGCGCATCACGGCTATGTCATGGAGGTCGGGCGCATCGTCATGGATGGCCCCGCGGATGAGCTGATGCAGTCAGAAGACATCCAGAATTTCTATCTGGGCGTGCAGGAAGAAGGTTCGCGTGAAAACCGTCGCTGGAAACGCAAGAAGACGTGGAGGTGAGCAGCATGAATATAAGCACCCTGCCCTCTCAGATCATGATCAACGGTGTTCAGTACAACGCAAATCCCGGTCAGCGACCGGTCTATGTAGATGAATGCACAACCATCGGGCAACTATTTCAAAAGCGTTGTGCCGATTTGGGCGCGCGTACGGCGCATCGTGAAAAGGATTTAGGTATCTGGAAATCCTATTCCTGGGCAGATTACTGGCAGCACGCGAAATGGATAGGCCTCGCCCTGCAAAAGCTCGGTTTGAAACGCGGTGAGGTCGTATCGATCCTGTCCGAGGACCGAAAAGAATGGGCTTGGTTCGATATGGGCATTCAGGGCGCCGGGGGGATCGCCTCGGGCATCTATACGACGGATTCGGCCGCGCAACTGAAATATCTGATCAATGACAGTGACAGCCGTTTTCTGGTGGTCGAAAATGAAGAGCAGTTGGACAAGTTCCTTGAGGTCGAAGGTGATCTTTCCAATCTTTTGAAGGTTATCATCCTTGAGGATGAAGGTCTGCATGACCTGGACCATGACCGCTGCATGTTGATCGGCGATCTTTATGAGCTAGGTCAGCAAACCGAGCGTGAAGAGCCGAACCGCTTTGACGCCGAAATCGCGCTTGCATCCCCGCAGGATACCGCCCTTCTTGTCTATACGTCCGGCACGACCGGCATGCCAAAAGGCGCAATGCTGAGCCACGAGAACATCCTGGCCGCAATCGAAGCCGGCGCCCATTCCTTGCCCGCATTGGAAACAGATGAACAGCTGTGCTTTTTGCCGCTCTGCCACATCCTCGAGCGTGATGTTTCCATATATTTCCCGCTGGCAACGAAATCTGTCGTCAACTTTGCCGAAAGCCCCGAGACTGTTTTCGCAAATCTGCAAGAGGTTTCTCCTTCGACGTTTACGGCGGTCCCGCGTGTATGGGAAAAGATCTATTCTCAGGTTCAGATCATGGCCCAGGATGCAACCTCGACCGGGCGCGCGGCCTTTGGAATGGCGGTAAAGGCGGGTCTGGCACGTGCCGAATATATCCTGGCGGGCAAGCCGGTCCCGGCCAGTGTTGCCGCGCAGTACTGGCTTTGGGACCGTTTGGTTCTGCGTAACCTGCGCCGGATGCTGGGGTTGGACAATATGCGGCGCGGTGGAAGCGGCGCCGCTCCGATTTCGGCGGACTTGCTGAAATGGTACTGGGCCATTGGTGTACCTCTGGTCGAAGGTTTTGGTATGACCGAAACATCGGGCCTGGCGACATTGAATACACTTGGAAACAACAGGATCGGAACCATTGGAAAGGCTGTGCCGGTCAATGACGTCCGTATTTCCGAAGGCGGAGAGATTCAGCTTAAAGGGTTGAACATCTTTCAGGGTTACTGGCGAAACAACGCCAAAACAGCCGAGACTTTCACTGCCGATGGTTGGTTGCGTACTGGTGATATGGGCGAGATCGACCAAGACGGTTTCGTGACCATTACGGGTCGCCTCAAAGATCTTATCATCACGGCGGGCGGCAAAAATATAGCCCCGGCCGAGATTGAAAGCCGTCTCAAGTTCAGCCCCTTTATCTCGGACGCAGTTGTAATTGGCGATAAGCGCAAGTTCCTGACTGCACTAATCATGATTGATCAGGAAAACGTGGAGAAATTTGCGCAGGATCGAAAGGTTCCCTTCTCGAATTTCGCCTCTCTTTGTGCCTCCGCCGAGGTTCGGGACCAGATCAAAGACGAAGTTGGTGCCGCAAACAAGGATTTCGCACGGGTTGAGCAGATCAAGGATTTCCGCCTGATAGATGTTCTGCTGACGGCAGATGATGACGAACTGACGGCCACAATGAAGCTCAAGCGCAGCTTTGTGGAAAAGAAACACGAACATCTTATCGAAGACATGTACAATTAGACAAAACGTTATCCAAAGGGAGGATTATAATGAGGAATCTGATTAAACGGCTGTCCGCTGCCACAGTTTTGACGGCTGTCGCGACACTCTCCAGCGCTCAGACACAGGGTGTTACGGATGATGAGATCGTAATCGGGTCGGTCAATGATCTGAGCGGTATCTTCGCCGCCGTTGGTGTCCCAGCCACCAAAGGCGCCAATGTGGTGTTCGACCGCGTAAACGCTGCAGGTGGTGTTCACGGTCGGACCATCCGTTTTGTGGTTGAGGATAATGGCTATCAGATGCCGCGCGCGATGCAGGGCTACAACAAGCTGCTGAACCGCGACAAGGTGTTTGCGATGTTGCAATCTCTGGGTACGCCGATGAACCTGGCCGGATTCAAACTGCTGGATCCCAAGGGCATTCCGAATGTCGCGCCTCTGACATCGTCGCAGAAAATGCTGCAAGACCCGGTGCGCAACAAATTCACGTCCTTTTCCACCTATTTCGATCAGGCGCGTGTCGGCGTGAACTATCTGGCCAGCGAATTCGGATCGCAAACAGTCTGCACCATGTATCTGCCCACCGATTTCGGCGAGGAGATTCTGGAAGGCAGCAAGGCGGGTGCCGAAGAGGCTGGGATCGGTTTTGGCACAGAAACCACCCACAAGCCCGATGAGACCGATTTCGTGGGCTCTCTGAGCAAGCTCAGAGATGAAGGCTGCGACATCGTCACCATGGCCCTTGGGGTTCGGCAGGCGATCACTGTGGTTGGCACCGCCAAAAAGATGGGTCTAACGGATATGAAATTCTTGGGAACATCAGCCAGCTTCCTGACCGTCGTTGCCCAGGTGCCGGGTGGCGTGACGGATGGTTTTTATGCCGCCGCCTCATGGCTGGACTTGTGGGCCCGCGCGGATCAACCGGCCCCTGCAGCCTTCATCGAAGAGTATAAGGCTGCAACAGGCGAAGACCCCGTTGGATTTGCGATGTTGGGCTATTCTGCGGCTGAAATGATGGTTAAGGCGCTGGACGCCGCCGGCCCCGATCTGACTCATGACAGTTTTATCGCTGCGATGGAGACACTCGACTACAACGACGAACTGGTTGGAAACCACATCTCGTTTTCGCCGGACGACCACCAAGGTGCCGATACGGTGTTTGTGAGCGTTGTTGAAAACGGTGCTTGGAAGCTGGTCCACGAAGAGTAACGACTGAAAAACAGAGTTTGATCAGCATTCAGGCGTTAGAAACCACGAGCCGTCCGTTCCAATACGGACGGCTTTTTCATTTTGTTTTGAGCTATCCACCTGCGGATAATTGGTTCCAATGCAAAACCGCTATAGTTAAGCCAAATGGAAAAAACTCGAATCGAAAATCTGTTGTCGTTGAAAGATCGTAAGATCATCGCGCAGGGTAATCGGCAATTTGTCTATCAACACCCTGATCTGCCGGACACTCTGCTGAAGATCCCGCAACCTCAGACGATAGATGACGAAGCTCATCTTGTGACGGATACCTGGTTTGATCGGATGTTTCGACGCTCGACGGCGTTCAAAGGATTTCTGCGCGAGTTTCACGAGTCGTTTGATCTTATGGTGCGTCACCAGAAATCCGCTGCCCCTATCCCCGTATGTGAGGTGCGAGGTGTGGTTCAGACGGACCTGGGTCTGGCGCTTATGTACGAGCGGATTTCCGAGCCTGACGGACAGCTATCGCCCAGCCTTATTGGCTTGGTCCAAAGCCGTCGCCTTAAGCCGCATCACTTGGATTCGTTGAACGCGCATTTTGATATTTTGGTCAAAGAGAACGTTTTGGTCAGTAACCAGAACCCCGGCAACATCGTCTATCAGACGCTGGCCGACGGCTCAGGACGATGGGTCTGGATAGACAGTTTCGGAAATAAGCAGGCGATCCCAGTTCGCAGGTGGTTCCCAAGCCTGAATAAACGAAAAATCGACCAGACTCGGCAGAAATTCCTTGCTTTGGCTCAACAGGCTTTAGGACGTGAAACGGACTGACAAATCCGTGCTGGAGTGACTTTCTTTTCGTCTCACGCTTGACGTGTGCGGGCTGTTAATCTCAACATTCAGAAATGTGTTTTGTGCGTCCTCGTCATTACCACGAAAACGGGACCAATTCAGTAAATGGTATTCTAGGTAGTTAGATAAAAAATGCGGTCAAAAATTCTGAACTTTCTGATCATCGTGATGATCTCTGCAACGCTTCTTGCTGGTGTGGAGCTGGGCATCCGTTGGCTGTCACCACAAGGCGTTCTGACAACATATCCAGAGGGTGGTCCACTTGGATTGAAGGACCCGGTCGTCGGGCATACGAACAGGCCAAACACTGTCGTCGCCATCAATGCACCAGAGTTCACGGTCGAGTATAAAGTCGACGAAAACGGGTTTCGTGAAACGCGTTTTCCAGCCAATGCCGCAGACGATGGAAGCACCATCAAGATCCTGCTGCTGGGGGATTCATTTACCTTCGGCGCTTCAAACGAGCTGGGCGATATCTGGCCTGAACTTTTGGCCCAGAAATTCCTGGATGAAGGCATGTCTGTGCAGCTGATCAACGCAGGCGTGCCGGGATATAACACATCTCAACAGGCGCTGTATCTTGAGCGGTTAAGCGAAAAATATAACCCCGATATTGTGCTGGTGACCTTTCTTCCCAACGATATGTTTGCAAATGAGCCTATTCGGACCGTTGATGGCGTTGATGTCGCTTACAGCGATGTCAGCTCGGTTGTGGGGTCCGGGAATATCAAGAAATCCTCGCTGCACTCGGTCACGATGTTAAAGCGAATGCTGATGGCCAACGATCAGAGCTATACCCAACTGTACCTGATGACGCCGCGAAAGGCGTTTTTCACCACCCCGATGAGCGAGCTGTTTCAGGCCAAAGTCGAGACGACAAAGCAGGTGTTTACCCGCATGGCCACCTTCACGCAGTCGCAGGGATCCGAGCTTGTGGTCGTGTCTGTCCCACAGTTGTTTCAGGTTCTCCAGGCCGCAAAAACATCTTCTGATCCCGAGGTTGATCCCGGCCTACCCGACCGCCTGATGGAGGGTGTGGTGGCCGAGCAAGGATTTCAGTGGCACGAAGCGTTGCCCTACCTCACCGAAGAATACAGCTCCACAGGTAAAGATCTGTATTTCAGATACGATGGTCATCTGAATGCCGACGGCAACAGGGTTCTGTCTGATTTCATGTTCCAGATTCTGGCCCCGCTGATCGAAACCAAAGCAGCTGGCTGAGTTCGAAAACAGATTCGGCAAACCAAATCCCAATCAACAAAAGAAAAACGGCCGCAACATTGTGCGGCCGTTTGAAACAGTCTTGAAGGTTCGTGCCAGCGATTAACGCTTGGAGAACTGGAACGAACGACGCGCTTTGCGCTTACCGTATTTCTTACGTTCCACAACGCGGCTGTCGCGGGTCAGGAAACCAGCGGCTTTCAGTGCGCCACGCAGCGACGGATCGTACAGTTGCAGCGCTTTCGAGACGCCGTGCTTGACCGCACCGGCCTGACCGGTCAGGCCACCGCCTTTGACGGTTGCAACAACGTCGAACTCACCTTCTACGCCGGCAACCTGAAACGGCTGGCGCAGGATCAGCTGCAGAACGGGGCGTGCAAAGTACACGTCCTGGTCTTTGCCGTTCACGGTGACCTTACCGGAACCCGGCTTGATCCAAACGCGGGCAACAGCGTCTTTACGCTTGCCGGTGGCATAGGCACGACCCAGTTCGTCGCGTACGGGTTCACGCACGATGACTTCTTCGGCCACAACTTCAACGCCTGCTACGGCGCTCAGCTCTTCGAGAGTATTGATCTGATCGGCCATGGTCATTAGCTCCGGGTGTTTTTCTTGTTCATGGATGCAACATCCAGAACTTCGGGCGCTTGCGCCTCATGGGGATGCTCGGCACCGGCATAAACACGCAGGTTGGTCATAACCTGACGCGATAGGCGGTTGCCCGGCAGCATGCGCTTGACCGCCTGGGTCACGACGCGCTCGGGGTATTTGCCCTCGAGGATCTGCTGCTTGGTGCGCGACTTGATGCCGCCCGGGTGGCCAGTGTGCCAGTAGAAGTTCTCTTCGCGCTTCTTGCCGGTCATCTGGATTTTGTCAGCGTTGATCACGATGACATTGTCGCCCATGTCCATGTTCGGGGTGAACGACGCTTTGTGCTTGCCACGCAGACGCATGGCGACGATCGAAGCAAGACGGCCCAGAACAACGCCCTCGGCGTCGATCAGGATCCATTTCTTGTCGATGTCTGCAGGTGTTGCAGAAAAGGTTTTCATGGCAGGATAGTCCTGTTTGATGTGAAAGACCGCCCCCATACGGAGCGGTCCGAATTCGATGGATGGGGTTTAAACCCACGCGAAAGGCGGGTCAATACACGCAAATCAGTTTTAACTTAGCAAAAACAATGTATTACAAAATAGGTATTATTTTACCCCATGTTTTTGCCAATCTTTTTCCGTCAATACCCAACGCATCCACTGCCCAGCCCCGGTACCAAGAACAAGTTGCCGGGTATCAACGTACCGCGCCCCAAGTTTCGCGGTCCCTTTTTGTGATCGCAAGTTGGTTGGGTCGATATGAAACCAGACCTCATCAAGTTCGCCGAACACCTGATTTACCATCAGCGATTTGATCGTCCGATTGCTGGCTCCGCCCCAGTGATCACAGGTGATAAAGCTGTATCCGATGCCGATGCCCCCGGGAACTTCGGGAGGCTCATAATAGCGAGAGCACCCTATGACCCGGCCTGTCGCCTCTTCGCGTACTGTCACTGACCCACCTGCGCTCAACAGAAAATCGAAATAAGGGGCGAAAACTTCTTTCTGATGGCGGGATTTGGCGGGATGCCCGGCCCAAATCAACGGATCGCTGGCTGCAAGGTGCAGGTCTTCGAAGTCACTTTTAGCATCGGTGTGACGACAAATCCCCTGCCCCGCATTTCCCGAATATCCATTAAGCGTCCCCTTACACCGAAATCTGTTCGGGTGGATTATCCAGCAGACGCCTGAGACGCTGCATTGCGTCCTCGAATTGATCCAACGATACATGCCCGTTCATGGCAATGCGCACCGCATTGGGCGCGCGCCCGTCACGCAAAGCAAACTCATCGGCAGACCGCAGTTGAATTCCCTCTCGCTCGGCTGCGCGGCTGAACGCAGCCGCTCGCCAACCAGAAGGCAAGTTCAGCCAGACAAAAGGTACATCTGAGGCCCAGTTCAGGTCGAACCCACCCAGGGCGTTTACGGCCACGCGCACATATTCCCCCATCCGGGTCCGGACATCTTTTGCGATTTGGCGCGTCCGCGGATCAGACAACATCAGCCGCGCCAGTTCGGCAAGCGGCTGAGCAAGGCCAAAATAGCCATATTCCGCTGAACGGCGCAGATCAACGCTGCGCTCGCGCGGCGCTATGGCAAACCCGACACGCAGTGCGGGCGTCAAAATCTTCGAGATCGACGACACATGCCATCCCCTTTCCGGCGCTAGGGCGCGATAGCTGGGCGCTCTTGCATCACCCATGCGGTAGCAGTCGTCCTCGATTATCTGGACGCCAAACCGCCGCGCGATTTCCACAACTTCTTTGCGGCGTTCCAGTGGTGTATGTGAGCCGGTCGGATTTTGAACCTCGGGTGAGACACATATGGCCTGCGCCGCCGACTGGCGAAGGACATGCTCCATAGCGTTGGGATCCACGCCCCATTTGTCCATCTTTACGCCAATGACCTCTGCACGCATCAACTCACCGGCGCGTCGGAACCCTGCGTATGACAGATCTTCGACCAGAACAATCGGCTTTGGTCCACGTAATATTGTCTGAAATACAAGGCAAAGACCGTTTTGTCCGCCGTGGGTCAGAACGATATCGTCCTGCGAAATTGGTCCCAATGGCAAATCGGAAAGCCAATCTACAACAGCCTGTCGCATAGGTTTATACGCATCGCGGGTTGGATAGTTCATAAACAGGCGTGGATCGGATTGTGCCACTTTCTGCATACATTCGCGGATCAGGGCCACCTGCCCCATATCGGCAAGCCTCGGGCTGAACAGGCTGACATTGGCTTCATATTTGTCATCTCTGAGATGAAGTTGCCGAGCCCAGACATCATCGAGCAGAGGCGCCTTGGGCGGGGCCACAAATGTACCACGTCCTACTTCGGCGCTGAGCAGACCTTCGTCTGTGAGTATCGTATAGGCGCGCGCAACGGTGCCCGGTGTGATTTGTAACCTATAGGCAAGTTCCCGCACCGGCGGCAGCTTTGTACCGACTTCCAAAAGATTGTTATCTATAGCTTTTCGAATTGTATCGGCGACCAGTGTATATTTTGGCCCTTTGGATTTAGGCAGTGACTCTGGCCAAATTGTATCCATTACAATTCTTCCTTTGATTGCAGCACAATTATGAATGTATCAAATGTTCATACCGAACATATTACGTTTGTGTCAATACAATTAGAAAGGAACCCCAAGATGACACGCGCAATGCACAACCCCGCCCTGATAGCGCTTAACGACAGCCCCCGGCTGCCGCTGATTGCCGCACTGGCCGTGCGGTTTGCGGCGACGGTCACAAAATGGGAGCGGCAACGCCGCAGCCGAATTAACTTGTCCAATCTCGATGACAGGCTGCTGAAGGATGTGGGCCTGACTAATTATCAGGCCAGACGAGAGATCGAACGCCCTTTTTGGCAGAGCTAGGTAATCCCCAGTCTCAATATGGGACCTCTTCCTTGGCCGGGTTTATCCCGGCCATTTTTTCACCCAAAAGCTGCCGCAGCTGACCCCTCTGGTGGTAAAGAATAGGTCATCGTTGCGCGAGCGACGGGTTTGTCTGACCCTTCCGAAAATATTAGAACGTCACCTACGGCAAGGGTTTTTCCTAGCTTCAGCAAGGTACAGCGCGCAATCAAATCTGCATTTCCATCCGGTTTACGCATGAAGTCCATTGAACAACCGGTTGTCACGGCCAGAGACTGCTGGCCCCTGCGCGCCAGGATCAGTGCGTAAACGCTTACATCAGCTAATCCAAACATAGACGGCCCCGAGACAGTCCCACCGGGGCGCAAATGACGGTCGCCAACGGCAAGTCTCATGACGATGGACGCTTCGGTCAGATCCTGGACCGAATAATCCTGACTGACCTGGGGGAAGATTTGGCTCATATAATCCTCCAGTTCCTCCCGATTCATTGCCAATGACATACTTCCCCTCCTGGATTTGCCGACCTAGAGTTGGCCTCACATCAGATCGGAGGGCAAGATGGGAATTCTGGAACGAAATGACGCAGACGCCGTGGCTAGGCTTACAATGAATGCGCCAGACCGGCTCAACGCCCTAAGTGACGAAATGCTGGCTGCGCTACAGACTGAACTTGATGCTCTGCGCGAAGACAGTTCCATCCGGGCGGTGATCCTTTCTGGTAAAGGCAAAGCTTTTTGTGCGGGTCATGATCTGAAACAGATGACAGCAGGGCGCCAATCTGAAGACGGCGGTAAAGCCTATTTTCAGGACCTTTTCAATCGCTGTGCGAAAATGATGCTTTCGATTCAGTCGCTTCCGCAGCCGGTTATTGCCCAGGTGCACGGCATTGCTACGGCGGCCGGATGCCAGTTGGTTGCAACCTGCGATCTTGCTGTAGCTGCCGAAGGGACGCGGTTTGGCGTAAACGGTGTGAATATCGGGCTGTTCTGTTCGACCCCAATGGTTGCTCTTAGCCGAAACATTCCACGCAAACACGCCTTCGAGATGTTGACGACCGGGGATTTCATTCCGGCGTCACGAGCTGCTGAGCTGGGTCTTGTCAATCGCGTGGTGCCAGAAATGCTGTTGGAGCATGAGGCTGTTTCACTGGCCGAGCAGCTTGCCTCAAAACTGGGATCTGCCGTGAAAGTCGGAAAACAGGCCTTCTACCGCCAGTTGGATATGCCGTTGGATCAGGCCTATTCCTATACCGGCGAGGTAATGGCTCAGAATATGATGCATCGGGATACCGAAGAAGGAATATCTGCATTTATCGGAAAAAGAGATCCAAATTGGAGCCAATAAGGAATTTGTCATGCATATTTTTCCGCAATGTCGCCATTTTTGGACTTTTCAAATGGGCGTTACTGTGGCAATGCTGAGACGAGGCTAAGGCCTTGAACACTTTTTGGGTCGCCGTGGGCGGAAGGTCCCTCCGAGCTGGTTTCTCTCACTGGCGCAGACATTCCCGCATCGGCGACCCCAAAAATCCCTTGAAAACATGATTTCCCGTGCGCCATCGCTGCTGTGTTGCGTTGCGATCTTCTGTGCCCTATGTGGCAGCTTATGACACAGAAATTGCATATCGTGGGCGGCGGCATGGCCGGGTCCGAGGCCGCATGGCAGGCGGCGGAAATGGGCGTCGAGGTCGTGATTCACGAAATGCGCCCAAAAGTCGGAACTTTTGCGCATCAGACCGGCAACTTGGCCGAGATGGTCTGCTCGAACTCATTCCGGTCGGATGATGACGAACAGAACGCCGTTGGACTGCTGCATTGGGAAATGCGCGAGGCCGAAGGGTTGATCTTGAAAACGGCAGATGCGCACCGACTGCCGGCCGGGGGCGCATTGGCTGTGGATCGCGATCCGTTTGCTGAATCTGTGACGGCCAGGTTAAAGGCTCACCCCCTTGTCGAAATCACTGGCGAAGAAGTGACCGCCCTGCCCGATGACGGCCAATGGATTTTCGCCACCGGCCCACTGACCTCTGCCGCTTTGGGTGACGCAATCCGCGCGGAAACCGGCGCCGAGTCGTTAGCATTCTTTGATGCCATTGCACCGATCGTCTACGCAGACAGCATCGACATGAGCAAAGCGTGGATGCAATCGCGGTATGACAAGGGCGAAACCGAAGAAGAGCGGACCGCTTATCTGAATTGCCCGATGGACAAAGACCAGTACGACGCCTTCATCGACGCCCTGCTGGCCGCCGATAAGACCGAGTTCCATGAGGGCGAAACCGCAGGCTATTTCGATGGCTGTCTTCCGATAGAGGTTATGTCCGAGCGGGGTCGTGAAACGTTGCGCCACGGACCGATGAAGCCGGTCGGCCTGACGAACCCGCATCAGCCCGAGGTAAAGCCTCACGCGGTGGTTCAACTGCGCCGAGATAACGCGCTAGGAACATTGTTCAATATCGTCGGCTTTCAGACCAAGATGAAATACGGAGCGCAAACCGACGTGTTCCGCATGATACCCGGGCTAGAGAATGCCAGTTTCGCGCGGCTGGGCGGTATTCATCGCAATACGTTCATCAACTCTCCGACATTGCTGGATTCCCAGATGCGGCTGAAATCAAAGCCCAATATCAGGTTCGCTGGTCAGATTACCGGTGTCGAAGGTTATGTGGAAAGCGCCGCGATGGGTCTTTTGGCCGGACGCCTGGCTGCTGCCGAGTTGTTGGGCCGTACCGTTCCCGAAATTCCACAGGACAGTGCCATGGGCGCTTTGATCCACCACATCACAGGCGGTGCCGAGGCGAAGACATTCCAGCCTATGAACGTTAATTTCGGTCTGTTCCGCCCTGTCGATGGGTTGAAAGGCGGTCGGCGTGGCCGAAAAGACCGCTACAAGGCCTATACTGACCGGGCCAAGGAAGAATGGACCAAGTGGTTGGCGCATTGGTGACTGGACGGGTCCGGCCCCGACGTCCTAACATATCGGTATGAGCGATAAATTCCTAAAGGATGTCTATGGGCTGGATTCGCCTCAGGCGACCAAAGCACATTATCAAAAATGGGCCTCGTCTTATGATGATGAGGTTGGGTCAAACGGTTATGCGACCCCGGGACGTATCGCCCGGGCACTCTGGTCGCAACTGCCAGAGCCCAAAACCCCAATTCTGGACTATGGCTGCGGTACCGGCCTGTCAGGTGTCGCGCTGAACGCGGTCGGGTTTGAGGTCGTCGATGGAATAGACCCCACCCCGCAGATGTTAGAGGGCGCTCTGGCAAAGGGGGTTTATCGCAACCTGATCAGCTTTGACATCGCAGATCCCAGCCCGCTGCAGTCTGGCGCGTATAAGGTCATCACCGCAATCGGGGTCATCGGCGTGGGTGCCGCACCACCTGAGACTTTGGATATGCTCATCAACGCGTTACCGTCAGGCGGCCTTATTGCTTTTTCTTTTAATGATCATACGCTTGAAGATCACAGCTATACCGTTCGCCTAAGTGAGTGGCTGGATATGGGCGCAGCACGATTGCTGTTCCGGGAATATGGCCCGCACCTTCCCGGAATGGACATGAAGTCTGACATCTATATTGTTGAAAAAGTGTGACTTTAGTAACAAGATTTGCCCCTTCGCCGACAGGACCACTGCATCTGGGCCACGCGTATTCGGCGATTTTGGCTCATGATTTTGCAAAGTCGAAGGATGGCCAGTTTTTGCTGAGGATCGAGGATATCGACCGCTCACGCTCGCGTCCAGAATGGGAAACTCAGATTTACGATGATTTGCGCTGGCTTCGCCTGTCGTGGCCGGAACCGGTGCTCTGCCAATCCACGCGAGCTGCCGCCTATGATGCCGTGCTGGATAATCTGTGGTCGCGAGGGTTGCTGTACCCCTGCACCTGCAATCGAAAAGACATCGCTAACGCAGCCAGCGCCCCTCAGGAAGGGGCCCCGCTTCATGGACCAGATGGGCTTATCTATCCGGGGACCTGTCGTGTACGCTGGGAACAGCTGGGTTCAACGGAGCAACCGCGCCCTCTGGATGTTCCGTTGCGATTGGATATGGCGGCAGCTGTAGAACAAGCTAAAAGTCTGTTTCAGAACGATAATAACACCGCATCGTTTCAAGAGATCGGAGAAGGCCCGAGCGCGGAATCCGGTAAAGTCCGGTTCACCCAGGCCGAGATGTTGGACACGATCGGGGATGTCGTTCTGTCGCGTCGGGATATGGGGACGTCATATCATCTGTCGGTCGTTCTGGATGACGCTGCACAAAAAGTTACGCATGTGGTTCGCGGTCAGGATCTGTTCGAAGCCACACGTATCCACGTTCTGCTGCAGGCGTTGTTGAAGTTGCCGACACCCATCTACCTGCATCACTGCCTGATACGCGATCAGGCCGGCAAACGGCTGGCTAAACGCGACGATGCGCGAGCCATTGCCAAGTTCCGCGACGAAGGGGCGACGCCCGAAGATATTCGGGCGATGGTGGGGCTTTGACCGATCAAGCCATAGGGGTCATGATTTCGACCTCGTCCCCGTCTCTGACCGCTGTGTAAAAGCACGACCGACGGTTGGTATGGCAGGCCGGGCCGGTCTGGCGCACAAGAACAAGCAGGCAATCCCGGTCGCAATCCACGCGGAAATCGACCAATTCCTGAACATGGCCCGAGCTTTCGCCCTTGATCCAGAACGACTGACGCGAGCGCGACCAATAGGTCACGCGTCCGGTTTCAAGCGTCTTTTCAATGGCGCTCTGGTTCATCCAGGCCATCATCAACACCTCGCCCGTGTTTTCGTCCTGCGCGATGGCGGGAATCAACCCGGCCTCATTGAATTTCAGACTTGATGCATCGAACGTGACTGAGGAAGACATGACAAAAACCTTTTGCATCCCGGTGGATGGCCACTATGTATTGGGAACATTCAACGAGGGAAAGCCATGTCCGGCGAGAATGACCTGATAAAGCTATACTCTGGCCGAATTCTGGCCCTTGCTGCTGACATCCCACATCTAAGCCGGCTTGATGACGCTGACGCTACGGTGAAAAAACGCTCGCCCCTATGCGGGTCGACCATCACGGTTGATGTCAAAGTTCAGGATGGCCGGATTGCAGAATTCGGTCAGGACGTGAAAGCCTGCGCCCTGGGACAGGCCTCTGCTTCGGTCGTTGGCGGGGCGATCGTCGGCACAACGCGTGCTCAGGTCGAAAAGGCGCGCGAGCAACTATCCGCGATGCTGAAAAAGGATGGATCGACACCCGAGGCCCCATTTGATGGGCTAGAGGTTTTGATGCCCGCACGGGAATATAAGAACCGCCATGCTTCGATCCTGCTGGTTCTTGATGCAACCGCAGAGGCGTTTGAACAGGCGGAACGTGCAAATTGCGCCTAAACATGGTTTTGACGGGCGAAACGTTATAGCCTTTCGGAATAAACGAAGGGAATTCCAGTTTTGAACGGTTTACTTGAGCATTTTGTCACGCTTTGGGTTGTTATTGATCCTATTGGAACAATCCCGGTCTTCATCGCCGTTACCGCAGGGCTTGGGGCCGCCGCACGCCGTAAGATGGCGCTTGTGGCCTCGCTTATAAGCGCCGGGATTCTGTTGTTTTTCTTGGTCTTCGGGCAACTGCTGATCGAGGCACTGGATATCGGCCTGAACTCTTTTCAAGTCGCTGGCGGCATTATCCTTTTCCTGTTCGCGCTTACCATGATTTTTGGCGAGCCCAAACAGGAAGTCGAGCAGCGCGCTGCCGAGGACGACATCAAAGACGAATTCCACAAACACAACCCAGCGATCTTTCCCCTTGCCGTCCCCTCGCTTGCTTCGCCGGGGGCGATGCTGGCCATCGTCATTCTGACGGATAACAACAGATACAGTATTGCTGATCAGGGGATCACCGCACTGGTCATGTTGTCGGTTATTGCGTTTGCCTTTGTCCTGATGTTGCTGGCCGAACCGATCATTCGGCTGATCGGCCATTCAGGCGCCGCCATCATCAGCCGTGTCATGGGGATGATCCTGGCATCGGTCGCAGTGAACTCGGTTCTGTCTGCTTTATTAGAAATTATGAAAACCGGTCAGCTCTAAAAAAAACCGCCGCACCTTTCGGGCGGAAAGGGCGGCGGCAGGTAATGCGTTTCTCATGTGGGGTCCGGATATCCGCGCGGGGCCGAGGCATGGCCCTTCAAGGGTATTGGGACAGGCAGGTCACCCTTGATTGAAATGGGGATGACAAGCGCGGCGTGATCGGCACGAGATCGCAGGCAGAAAGACTTAATACGTTCCGGGAAGATGAAGTGCGACCATAAGTATGACCACCAGTGCAACCGCACCTGCTGCGTCCTGCAGCAGCGTCGACTGGGAACGACTTAGGGTGGTCTTGATCTGGGTCAGCATATGGGTTCCTCCGGTCAGGGTTTTAATCCTTTGTTGACCTTTTGTTCTCATATTTTGCTGTCTTGGTAAAGAACTTTTTGAGAACATTTGTGAACTAATGTTCCTGTTTTCGTCTAACCAACTGATATCAAACGGATTGCCTGATCCTGTTTCATCAGCCACAAAAGAACACGAGCCGCCTTGCCCCTTTGCGTTTCAAGTTTGGCGTCCACGCCCAGCAGAGCCCTTGCGTCAGACTGCGCAACTGCCATCAAACCGGCCTGTCTTTCCAAATCGGCGATACGGAACTTCGGCAGACCTGACTGCGCGGTACCGATCAGATCGCCCGCTCCGCGCATTTGCAGGTCTGTCTCAGAGATTTTGAACCCGTCTTCGGTTTCGCGCAGAACTTCCAGCCTTTTGCGCCCCCCTTCGCCGAGGGGTGGCTGATACATCAGCAGACATGTCGATTCTGCCTCGCCTCGCCCAACACGACCGCGAAGCTGATGCAGCTGCGCCAGGCCAAAAATCTCGGCCCTTTCGATGACCATGATCGAGGCATTTGGAACATTCACGCCAACCTCGATTACCGTGGTCGCCACCAGAACTTTGGTTTGCCCCTGCTGAAATGCCTTCATCGCTGCGTCTTTGTCGGCGGGCGGCATTTGGCCGTGAACCAGCCCCACTATCCCGTCCCCCAAAATGGCACGCAGCCTTTTGAACCGTTCCTCGGCAGCGGTCAGATCCGAGACTTCGGATTCATCGACAAGCGGGCAAACCCAATAGCACTGGCGGCCCTCAGCAATAGCTTTTTGCAGATGCGAAACGACTTCTTGAATCCGTTCAGTGCTCACAACCGCTGTTTTGACAGGTTTTCGCCCCGGCGGCTTTTCATCAAGTACGGACACGTCCATGTCACCGTATTGAGTCAGGGCCAGACTGCGTGGGATCGGCGTTGCTGTCATGACCAGAACATCTGCTCCCTTGCCTTTTTCCGACAGCTCCATGCGTTGACGGACCCCAAATCGGTGCTGTTCATCGACGATTGCCAGCCGTAATTCCTGAAACGCGACATCGCTTTGAAATACGGCGTGAGTGCCCACCAAAATGTGAATATCCCCCCGTTGAAGCGCCAACAGCTTGGCACGCCGATCCGCCCCCTTGTCACGACCGGTCAGGATTTCCAGAACCACGCCCGCCTCTTCGGCGAGGGGGCGCAACCCTTCCAGATGCTGCTGAGCGAGTATCTCGGTTGGGGCCATCATGACGCCCTGCCCGCCCGCCTCGACCGCGACCAGTAGTGCCATGAACGCAACCAGAGTCTTGCCGGACCCAACATCCCCTTGAAGCAATCTGTTCATGCGCGTATCGGAGGCCATATCCCCTGCGATCTCTTGAATTGCGCGCTGTTGGGCGTTGGTGGGCTTGTATGGCAGGTTCGACAACACACGGGATTGCAGCTTGCCCGTACCAGCGCTGGCGATCCCCTTGACCCTGCGCTCTCGTTGGCGGGCCAATGCCAAGGTCAGTTGATGCGCGAACAGCTCATCATAGGCCAAACGCTCATGCGCTGGAGAAAAAGACGCTACATCATCCGCACCCTGCGGATTATGCGCTGCATGTACAGCGCTCAGCCAGTCTGGCCAGTTCTCTTTTGCGACCTGCGCGGGATCAATCCATTCCGTCAATTCCGGCGAGAGTGCAACCGCGCTACGCGCGGCCTTGAAGGCAGTTTTCTGGGTCAGCCCCTGGGTCAAATGATAGACAGGTTCAAACTCAGGGATATCCTTCGCATCCGCTGGCGGCAGCATGTGATCCGGGTGGACCATCTGAGCGATCCCGTCGAACAGCTCTAACTTGCCAGAAATCACCCTGCGCGCGCCCTGAGGGAGCACTTTTTGCAAGTAATCGCCGCGGGCATGAAAGAACACCAACTGAAATTCAGCCTGGCTGTCTTCAACATGGACACGATACGCACCGCCCTTGTTTCTAGGGGGGCGATGGATGCCAACGGTGACTTCTACGGTCAGCGTCGAGGGCAAATCGACGCCTTGAATGGTATCGCGCCTGCGCCGATCAATCACCGCATAAGGCAGCCCGAACAAGACGTCGCGCGGGGTCTCGACACCTGACTGCGCCAAGACCTGAGCCGTTTTCGGCCCCACGCCGTCAAGCGTTTCCAGCCGCGAAAACAGCGGGAACAGAGATTCGGGCCGACCACTCATTTGCCGTCGATCAGCTGCAACCAGCCATCTTCGTCGAACGTCTCGATCCCAAGTTCAGCCGCCTTTTTCGCCTTTGATCCAGCACCCGGTCCTGCAACCAAAAGATCGGTTTTATTGCTGACCGATCCCGACACTTTGGCGCCCAATGCCTCGGCACGAGCCTTGGCCTCGGCGCGGGTCATCTTTTCAAGCGTCCCCGTAAAAACCACGGTCTTTCCCGCAACGGGGCTACCCGAGGTATCGGGCCGTTTCGCGTCTTGGACATCAAGCTGAGCCACAAGATCGTCGATGCTCTGCCGTTCGGCAGGCTGGGCGAAGGCTGAAACCAATGCGCGGGCCATAACCTCACCAACACCGTCAACGTTCAGCAGCTCATCCCATTCTGACCCGGTCTGACTATGCGCTATGGTAACCGCTTTTTCCAGCTCATCCCATGATCCGTAATGCGTTGCAATTAGGTTCGACGCTGCCTCGCCGACATGTCGAATGCCCAGTGCAAACAGCAACCGACCCAGTGGAATAACTCGTTTTTCATCAATCGCTTGCCACAGATTGGTGGCGCTCTGCGCCCCCCATCCCTTGCGATTAGCCAGCCTGTTCAGGTTCGCATTATCTCGTTGTTTCAGAGTAAAAATGTCAGCCGGGGTCCGAACTGGCAGATCGGGATCATCATAGAACATCTCAATCTGCTTTGCTCCAAACCCTTCGATGTCAAAGGCCTTGCGTGAGACGAAATGCTTCAATTTCTCAACGGCTTGCGCAGGGCAGATAACGCCACCGGTACAGCGACGGACCGCGTCACCTTCCTCGCGGATCGCATCGCTGTGACATTCGGGGCATTTTTCCGGGAAGATGAACTTTTCGGCATCATCCGGGCGTTTCGAAATGTCGACATCGGCAACCTTCGGGATCACATCGCCGGCGCGATAAACCTGAACCCAGTCGCCGATCCGAATGTCTTTGCCTTCGCGTATCTCGCCGCCTTTTGCGTCTTTACCAGAAATGTAATCTTCGTTGTGCAACGTTGCGTTCGACACGACCACACCGCCGACAGTAACCGGGTGCAGCCTGGCCACCGGGCTCAGCGCGCCGGTGCGGCCGACCTGAATGTCGATCGCTTCAAGACGGGTCCAGGCAAGCTCGGCCGGAAATTTATGCGCAATTGCCCAACGTGGTGTGCTGGACCGGAACCCAAGCCGTGATTGCAGCGCAAGATCGTTTACCTTGTAGACCACACCATCAATGTCATATCCAAGCGTCGCGCGCTGCAGCTCGATGCTGCGATAGTGATCCAGAATCTGCTTTGTATCCGCGCATAAACGGGTTAGCGGGTTGGTTGAAAATCCGAATTCCTTCAGGCGCTGTATGGCTTCGTATTGGGTGCTTGCCAGAGGCTCAGACAGCTCCCCCCAGGCATAAGCAAAAAACTTGAGGGGACGAGAACGGGTAATTGCGGAATCCAACTGACGAAGGGATCCTGCGGCGGCATTTCGCGGGTTGGCGAAGGTTTTTTCGCCTTTCTTGGACTGGCTCTCATTTAGACGATCAAAGTCTTCGTGAGACATATAGACCTCGCCGCGAACCTCAAGGATGTCTGGTGCGCCGGTGATTACCTGTGGAATATCCGATATGGTTAGCGCATTTGCGGTAACATTTTCCCCGACTTCTCCGTCTCCCCGCGTGGCCGCCTGGACAAGCCTACCCCTCTCATACCGAAGCGAAAGGGAGAGACCGTCGATCTTGGGCTCAGCCGTATAGCTCAATCCCGTTTCGTCATCCAACCCTAGGTATTTTCGGACAGATCGATCGAAATCAGAGACGTCCTCGTCTTGAAAAGCGTTGCCCAAAGACAGCATGCGCACGGCATGTGAAATCTTGGAGAACCCATCGGCGGGGCGGGCACCAACGATATCCGATGGGCTGTCAGATCGCTTGAGTTGCGGAAATCGCGACTCGATTTCTGAGTTTCTGAGTTTCAGCGCATCATAGTCGGCATCAGAAATCTCAGGCGCGTCTTTCTGGTGATACAATGCGTTCGCATGATGTAAAAGCCCAGCCAGCCGCGCCAGTTCATTGCGTGCCTGATCTTCCGTCAGGTCTGATACAGAAATGGAATTGCTCATGCCTTCGCCCCGTCAACTGTTCTTGGAGTTCAGTGATAGGGCGAGGGCATGGCTAGGTCCAGACGTGCTGTTCAGTGAGCGAGGGTGTCGCCCCGGACCCTTGGCGACGTAAAACTTGCGCGCCTAGGCGCCAACCGCAATGCGAGGTTCGTCGACGCTGTTTTTCTGAGGATCGCGCAACACATATCCCCTGCCCCAGACGGTCTCGATATAATTTACGCCGTCGGTGGCATTGCTAAGTTTTTTGCGCAATTTGCAGATAAAGACGTCAATGATCTTCAATTCGGGCTCATCCATTCCCCCATAGAGATGGTTAAGGAACATCTCTTTGGTCAGGGTTGTTCCCTTTCGAAGGCTCAGAAGTTCGAGCATTTGATATTCTTTGCCGGTCAGGTGAACGGCCTTGCCTTCCACTTCGACGGTTTTCGCATCCAGATTCACTGCAACGCGCCCGGTGTGGATTATGGATTGAGAATGCCCTTTTGAGCGGCGAATAATGGCGTGGATACGTGCAACCAATTCTTCTCTATGGAATGGTTTGGTCAGATAATCGTCAGCACCAAATCCGAAGCCCTTAATTTTACTTTCTGTATCGTCGGCCCCCGACAGGATCAGGATCGGCGTTTCCACCCGCGCAACCCGCAACTGGCGCAGCACTTCATGCCCGTTCATATCCGGAAGGTTGAGATCAAGGAGGATCAGGTCGTAATCGTAAAGTTTTGCGAGGTCGATCCCTTCTTCGCCTAAATCTGTCGCATATACGTTCAGATTGGCATGTGTCAGCATCAGTTCGATGCTTTTGGACGTGGTTGGATCATCCTCGACAAGAAGTATACGCATTTACTGCTCCAATTCAGCTCAATTTACTAATTAAAATCGAGCCTGCTCAAAAATGGTTAATCTGACGTTACCGTTGAATCATTAATTTACATTCTCCTTTAGGTTGTCGATATTTTTTTATCGTGGTGACCTTTAAAGCGTCCGTTCCGTGTTCTGCGACCGCAGAAACCCAGGAATTAAATTCTTCGTCGCTGAGGCCATATTGGTTTTTGGCTTCCGAAAGCGTAATCAATCCGTAAAGAACGCCACGGACTACAATCGCTTTACGGGATGCCACCCAGCGGGTTGTCTCTTTTGGCGGCAGATCAGCCCGGGATAAAACCGTTCCATCCGGCAGGGTTACCGACCTGGGCCCCTCTACTTTGTGCAAATACATCTTTCGGTCCTCTTCGTGCTGCGACAAAGCTGACACCATGCTACTTAATGTGTTGTGAAACCGCCCCTTGAGAGTATCTAGAATTTTCCTATATTCTGCCGGTCTTTCTTAACCCGTACTGGAACCGTCATGGCCCTCGACACCGAGACACCGCTGAACTCTCTTGGCTTTGCCAAGCCCCCGTCTGAAACACGGGTGGTTGTTGCCATGTCCGGAGGCGTGGACAGCTCGGTCGTGGCCGCGCATTTGGCGGATCAGGGGTATGACGTCATCGGCGTCACCCTGCAACTGTACGACCACGGTGCTGCCTTGGCCAAAAAGGGGGCCTGCTGTGCGGGTATCGACATTCACGATGCGCGCCGCGTGGCCGAGGAACGCGGGTTTCCGCATTACGTTCTGGATTATGAGAACATCTTCAAAGACGCCGTGATCGACGAATTCGCCGACAGCTATCTGGCTGGAGCGACGCCGGTTCCCTGCATTCGCTGTAACGAACGGGTGAAATTCAAGGATCTGCTGGAAACCGCCAAGGATCTTGAGGCTGATTGCATGGCCACCGGCCACTATATTCAGCGCAAGACAGGCCCCAACGGGCCGGAATTGCACAGCGCCGAGGATGCCAACCGCGATCAATCCTATTTCCTGTTCTCGACGACCCCGGAACAGCTGGATTTCCTGCGCTTTCCACTGGGCCACCTGCCCTCCAAGGACGCAACGCGCGAAATGGCTGCGCAATATGGGCTGGCTGTTGCCGACAAGCCCGACAGTCAGGACATCTGTTTCGTGCCCAACGGCAACTATGCCAGCGTAATCGAAAAGCTGCGCCCCGGCGCGGCGGAACCGGGTGAGATCGTTCATGCGGATGGTCGTGTGCTGGCCCAGCATAACGGGGTTATCCATTATACCATCGGACAGCGCCGCGGGCTTGGTATCGGAGGCCTCAGCGATCCGCTTTACGTGGTGAAGCTGGATGTCGACAAGAAACAGGTTGTGGTTGGCCCCAAAGAGATGTTGGCCACCCGCACCATTCCGGTGCGTGAGATCAACTGGCTGGGCGATGAGCCGTTTAAGTCACGCGATGAATGGCACGTCCTGGTCAAGGTTCGCTCGACCCGCCCCCCGCGTGAGGCCATCATCCGCCCGCTTTCGGACACCACGGCAGAGGTCGAGTTGCTGACCCCGGAAGAAGGTGTGTCGCCCGGTCAGGCCTGTGTTTTCTATGCGTCCGAAGGCAGCCGCATCTTTGGCGGCGGCTGGATTTGGCGCGGATACTAAACTGCGTCAGTCCACGAGTTGCTGAGAATATAAAGGCCAGCGCAGATCATCACGTAAGGAACAAGCATCTCAAGCTTGCGCGCGATGCGACCACTGATGAGCGGCGATTTGGCGCCCAGCAGCGCCAGCGTGGCCAATCCTACCACTGCAAGCCCTGCGCCGAAGGCTCCGGCGATCCGAAAGCCTGGCGTTGAATCCGCCAACAACGGCGCCAGAACGGCCAAAGTGTCCATCGACAGGCTAGTAAACAGTAAGGTTGTCACCAAAATTGATGCTCCGGCTTCGAGATGCGCAGGAGTGTCGACGCCCTGCCCGCGCCATTGGCGGATGGCGGCCAGACAGCCCAGTGTCAGCGGGATCATCCCCAGATACCCGGCCCAGCCCGGTATTACGCCCTCGATCCCCATGGCGAACAGCAAGGACGCCGAAATCACCAAGCCCTGTGCGAACAGAAAGCCAAAGACGGCCCGCTTGTCCCCTGACACCAAGATCAGCGCCACCAAGGCGGCAAGATTATCCAGATTGGTCAGTATCAATGCCAGAAAGGCTGAAAAACCAAAGAGGATGAACTCGGCCATCAGGACGGCATTCTGGCCAACACGGCCTTTGCAGCTCTGAAACCAGGGGCGTCGCCGCCACGGCCCAGGCGCTCCATTGTCAGATCCATCGCGTTGCGCTGTGCGTCAGGTTTCAGGGCGACCTCGCGTAGCGCTACGGCAATCTTGTCCGGCAGGCAGTCATCCAGCAGGCATTCCGGGATGGAACGCGTTTCCGAGACAAGATTGACCAACGTAACCGTGTCCAGATTGACCATACGTACTGCCAGTTTCTGGGTCAGCCAGCTGAGGCGGTAGGCAATCACCATGGGTGTTGCCTGGGCTGCAAGTTCAAGCGACACGGTACCCGATGCCGCCAGAGCAAGGTCCGCTGCGGCAAAAGCTGCGCGTTTCTGCTGAACCGCCTCTTCGGTCGGAACATTGCGCGGGTCGATCACGACGGGATTGCCTGGCCATGTCTGCAGATGTTCGGTTACGGCCTCGACCATATGTGCAACCGCCGGAACAACAACCCGCGTACCCGGCCGGTCGGCTAGGAATTGCCCCAAGGCCTGACCAAATACAGGCGCCAGACGGTCAACCTCACCCTTGCGCGACCCCGGCAAGGCAAGAACCAGCGGAGCATCCCCAAGATCATAGGCGGCGCGAAACTCCTGGATATCGCGATCTGAGGCGATGGGTTCGCTTGCAACCGGATGGCCAACAAAATCGCATTCCATCCCGGCGCGTTCCATATAGGGCGGCTCAAACGGAAGCAACGCCAGCACATGGTCGATGACCTTGGCCATCTTATCCGCACGCCCCGGTCGCCACGCCCAAACGCTGGGGGCCACATAGTGGACGGTTCGAGTATCGCTTGCCGCTTTGACCAGCTTGGCAACGCGCAACGAGAAGTCCGGACTGTCGATGGTGATCAATACGTCAGGTTTGGTGTCCAGCACGGCCTGCGCTGTCTCAGATATCCGGCGCTTGAGGTGAAAGAATTTTGGCAATACTTCGATCAGGCCCATCACTGACAATTCGGACATCGGAAAGCGGCTGTTCAGACCCTGGGCCTGCATCAATGGTCCGCCGACCCCGTCGAATGTAACATCTGGGACAAGGGCACGTAGCCCTTCCATCAACGCGCCGCCCAATCGATCGCCCGAAGGTTCGCCGGCGACCAGAAACACCCGCATCAGTTGGTTCGCTCACGCACATAAAGGAACAAACCCAGGCGATCGCACTCAGCAATTACACGTTGTCGCTGCAATACAAGCACCCCGCCCTTTTCGATCACGATCCCGGACAAACCAGCTGCGACGGCGCTGGAAATGGTTTCAGGTCCAATAGCTGGCAGATCCGCGCGAAAGTCCTGATCGGGCTTTGGACCCTTGAAAAGCACCCCACCACCCGCATCAGGCCGTTGAGTCAGAGACTCGAGCATCCATGCGGTGCCAAAAATCCCTTCGATCGCCAAAGCCTGCCCTTTGGAAACTGCACAGGCCTGGCCGATATCAGCTGCCCCCATGGCACGCAGGATACCGGATGCCCGATCCGCATCTGCCCGATCCGCATCTGAGGGCTGTGCCTCGGTCAGGCATCCAAGCGGAGGCAGCAGTTCAGGCGCAATCTCATGCGCGGCACGGACACTCAGGCCTGAGTTTTCGAATATCCCAATGACAGCCCGTAATGCGCCGTCATCGCCGGATTGAATCGCCTGCACCAAAATAGGCACCAACGGCATCGTCGCGGCATCAATGCGCGACGGGTCAACGGCGGGACGTTGAACCGCTCCGGCCATACAGATTTCAGTTACGCCACGGGTTTTGAGATCTGCGATGAATGATCCAAGCTGTTCCAGCGGGAAAACGATGTCGGCAGACAGAGTATCCGGGGCAAAGCCTTCCATCGCACAGATCAAGGGCCGTTCAGCCAGACAGGAAACCACTTCGTCCGGCAACACACCTGTTCCCGCGATCAGTGCCAACATGATGTTACTTCCTCGGTGTCAGAAAGGACCGATCCGAATCGCCGGTTACGAAATTGACGATTTCGCGGACATATTCGCTTTCGGCATCTTCACCCAAGCGCTTGGCGCGGTCCATAAAAGTTCCGTCACCATCGGACAATTCGCGAAACGCTGCACGTAAAGCTGAAATATCAGCTCGTGCGACACCGCGCCGTTTGAGGCCAACAAGATTCAGGCCGTCCAGCTCGCCGCGAGGTGCTTGAACAAGCCCATAGGGAATCACGTCGTTGGGCACCATCGTCAGCGCGCCGATAATCGCCCCTCGGCCCACACGAACCCATTGATGCAAACCCGAAATCCCGCCGACGATAACATCGTCTTCGATAATGCAATGTCCCGCGGCACCAGAATGGTTCACCATGATCACGCGATTGCCAATCTGAACGTCGTGAGCCACGTGAACACCAGCCATCAGCAAACAGTCATCGCCAATCCGGGTTACACCGCCACCGCCGTCTGTTCCAGAATTCACTGTTACATGTTCACGGATACGGTTTCGTTTGCCAATTTCCAGCCGCGTATCTTCACCGCCGAACTTAAGGTCTTGCGGGATTTCACCGATGACCGAAAAATTGAAGATTATGGTGTCTTCATCCACCTCGGTGTCACCAGTAACAACAACATGCGACTTAAGTTCTACCCGGTCTTTCAACCGCACCCTTGAACCAACAAAACAAAAAGGGCCGATGACACAGCCCTCTCCGATCTGAGCACCGTCTTCGATGATTGCGCTAGGGTGAATGCCACTCATGTTGTCTTTTCCATGTCCCAATCAACATAGGCCGAGAACTCAGCTTCGGCTGCGACCTCTCCATCAACCGTGGCCCTGCCAGAGAACTTGAAAATCTTGCCACCCTTCTTGCCGCGCACAGTTTCAACATGCATCTCGAGCACGTCACCGGGCACGACTTTGCGGCGGAACTTGCACTTGTCGATATTCATGAAATAGATCAACAAGTCGCTGTCGATGACATCCATCCCAACGCCAAGCATAACACCTGCGGTCTGCGCCATTGCTTCAACAATGGTCACACCAGGCATAATCGGTGTACCAGGAAAATGGCCCTGGAAATGCGGCTCGTTCATAGTGACGTTCTTGATGCCGACCGCTGACTGAAAGCCTGAAATCTCGACCACCTTGTCGACCAGCAGAAACGGATAGCGGTGCGGCAATATCCGTTGAATCAGCTGAATGTCGGCGCTTTTGGTGTCCGTGCTCATAGTTCTGATATCCTGTTCTGGATTTCTCTTTTCAATGTGGTTAGCAACACCGCGACCCGAGGGCAAGCAAACCTATTCGCCTGTACCTTCGTCAAGTGTTGTTCCATCACCAATGGCTGTATCAATTCGGGTGATGGCGGCATCTGTCACATCGGACAGATCCGAACTGAGAAACACGCTGGAGCGTTGAATAATGACAGAGGCGCCAGATTCGCGCAAAAGATCGATCAATACTGGGCGGGCGAGTTCAAAAAACATCTGTCGTGCATCTTCACTGCGACGCGCAAGGGCATCAAGCTTGGCGCGCTGCCCTTCTCGGTGGTTCTGAACCTTTCTGTCGAACGCCTCTGCGAGGGGACGAAATTCTTCAGCAGACAGAGAGGCGCGCTTTTCGGTGAGGTCCTTCTCCTCCGCGCTGAGCTCTGCAACGATCCGCTCGTTCTCGGCAGCAAGCAGAGTCCCCTCTGCTTCGATCTCACTGAGAATGCGACGTCCAAACGCCGAGTCAGAAAACAATCGTTCGCTGGAGATTGTCAGGACGCTGGCTTGTGTCACGCCAAGCTGCTGTCCGGTAACCGGTCCTGCCAGGGTTAAGGTCAGAAAAAGACACAGGGCCCGAATGGGGCCCTGCATATAGGTTTGAAGACTACCTCGCATCCGAGATCAGAACCTCGCCTGAATGGTCAGGTCGAAATTCTGTTCCTTGTCAAAGTCCTCTTTCTTGAGCGCTTGCGAAAAGTTAAAGCGCAGTGGGCCAAACGGTGTTTCCCATAGGACTGCAACACCCAGAACATGACGGATAGACCCATCCGCACCGACAATGTTGGCACCCGAAGTGTTTACATCGTCGATATTGTACAGGTTACCGAAATCATAGAACACGCCTCCACGCAGGCCCAATTCTTCGGGCAAGCCCAGAGGAAAGTCCGATTCCAGACGCGCGACCCAATAGTAATTCCCGCCGATAGCGTCATCCTGACCATTTGACAGATCCCGTGGCCCCAAACCGGCTGGCTCGAACCCGCGGAATTTATTGGGGCCCAACACAAAGCGATCCAACGTCCGGCTGAAATCGTTGCCAGTCCAGTGCATTGCACCCATTTCAAGCGATGCACGAAGAACGACTTCTTCACTCAGAACGCGTGTTTGGGCAATCCCGCGTGCGCTGGTTTTGTAGAACTTGTTGTCCCCACCCAGCCCAGCGGCATCCAGGCCAACCTCAAACAGAACACCGGCATTGGGGTTAAGCCCACCAAGGCGGCTGTCATATACATAGGACACACCCAGAGAACTTGTCGTGCGTTCACCCTGATCAATCTCAGAGGCGATGACCGCGCCGTTTGCCTCGTTGTCCTGCTGCTTCATCTCGCTGTTTTCCCAGGCATAGCGTACGCGCAACGAAGACAGCTCTCCGATCGCATAGCTCAACTGAGGGTTAAAGAACACACGCTCGGTATTATAGCTGGCAAAACTGGAGTCGGTCGACGCCAAACCCAGACCAAGATCAAAGCGAAGCTTGCGGCCCAAAAGATAGGGTTCGGTGAAATTCAGGGAGTACTCTTCTGAATCCTGCGCGGTCGAAATCGTAACCCCGACGGTCTGTCCACGGCCTAGGAAGTTTGACTCACTTAGGCCGATCGCAATGCCGAAACCGTCAGAGATCGAGTAGCTACCACCGAGGCTGAGCGAGCCTGTTGGCTGTTCTTCGACGTCGACATCCACGATCACTTGGCTGGGTGTCGAACCCTCGCGCGGTTCAACGTCAGCGACAGCGAAATAGCCCAATGCCCGGATACGTTCAGCCGCCTGCCGGATTTCACGCGGGTTGAACGGGTCACCCTCGACGGTGTCGAATTGACGACGGATCACGCGGTCAAGCGTTGTGGTGTTGCCCTCGATGTCGATACGCTCGACAAAGATACGCGGTCCTTTGGTCAGAACGAATTCAACATCCAGCGTCAGATCACGTGCATTGCGCGTGACGCGCGGCTCAACCCGCAGAAAGTCCACCCCTTGCCGAATGCCCAAACGCTCTTGCCTGGCGATAGAGTTTTCGACCAGTGAAGGAGAATAGGTGACACCCGGCTTGATCTTGAGTGCGGCCTGATACTCTGCCGCATCAACACCGGGTATTTCGCTTACGGTGGTGATCTTGCCGAATGAGAATTTCTGACCTTCAGTTACATTCATCACCAGGAAAAACGCGTCGCGCTCACGTGTGAATTCAACATTGGCGCTGTTGACGCGGAAATCGACATAGCCACGCGACAAGTAGAAATCACGGATGACTTGTTTGTCGAACTCGATCCGGTCAGCGATAAAAGTATCGCCCCGCAGGAACGTGCGCAGGAAATTGGCTTGCTTGGTTTCAAGCACACGGCGCAGACGCCGGTCGGAATAAGCCCGGTTGCCAACAAAGCTTACGCGCTCAACCTCGATCGTCGTACCTTCGGAGATTTCAAAAACGAGGTCTACCCGATTGTCGCTGCGGCGGATGATTCTGGGGATGACGGTTGCTGCAACACGTCCTTGAGCCAAATAGATTTCGGCAATCATGTCTGCGTCAGCTTCAGCGACCTGAGGCGTAAAGACCCGGCGGGGTTGAGACGAAACGGCATTGAGCAACAGCTCATCCTTGAGCCTCTTGTTACCCTCGATGCTGATCTGGTTGATCGTCGGATATTCCTGAACTTTGATGACCAAAGTGCTGCCACGAGGGGTCAAATCGACTGTTTCAAAAACACCACTGTCAAGCAGCCGTTGGAAGGCATCGTTGAGTTGTCCAGCTGTCACCGTCTGCCCAGGTTCGATTCCCGAACGTGCAATGATTGTCGATGTCTCGATGCGCCTGTTCCCCTCAACTTCGAACGAGTTGATGGTGTAGCTTTGCGCCTGAGCAGCCTGCGGCAGTGACAGCAAACTAACTGTGGCAAATAAGAAAAAGAATGTTAGGGCCTGCCACAAAATCTTGTTTACCGGCTTTTGCCCCCCGCAGGATGTGCCTGCGCCTCGCCTGTCGGTCATATTTTTCTCTACCCAGAATTTTAAGACTTTAAAGCTGAGTAACGGGATTGTCTGGCCTTGTCAAAAGCCGAAAAACAGAAAGCGGCCCATTGGGCCGCTGTTCAGCAAATAAAAAGAAAGGAACAGAATCACATGGTGATCAGATAAGCGCATCCACCCATAGCCAACGCAGTCGCGCCGAAAAACAAGATCGAGTCCCAGTTCAGCGCAAGCAGGAAGCTAAAGCTGCGATATGATTTTTTGATAGCATTCGCCATGATCGCCTCTGACAGACAAAATTATGAAACGAACACATCCTATGAGGGAATTGGGGCGGAATTGCGACTAGATTGTGCAAGCTCCGCCCAAATCAACAGAACAGGTCATTTGAGACGGAAAACAGCATCAGAGCCAGAATGATTGACACTCCGATGCCCATCAGAATCCGCAGCGCTTTGTCGCTGGGTGGTTTCCCAGAGATGGCCTCATATGCGTAAAATACCAAGTGTCCCCCATCCAAAGCCGGAATCGGAAACAGGTTTAGCAAACCGACAGCAGTTGACAGAACAGCGATAAAGAAGATGAAGTTCTGCGCACCCTGGCTGGCCATCGCACCCGAGGTTTCGGCGATTCCGATTGGGCCGGACATGTTGCAGGTGCTGATCGCTCCGGTCACCATGTGCCAGATACCTGAAAGAGACCCGTCAATGATACGCAATGTTTGTCGTACACCGCCGCCGAGAGATGTCAGGATGCCCGCCCTTTCGGTTGCAGGTTCTAGCATCATGCCGCCGACGATCCCGATCCTCCAATGCGTTACAAAACCACCATCAGACTGCGGCTCATCCGTGCGGCGTGGAGCCAGGGCAAACTCCAGTTCAGCTCCGTCACGCCAGACATTCAACAGCAGTGGCCGCCCATCAGAGCCTTCCACGTGGTCCTTGAGCTGTTCAAAGGCATAAACCGGGTCGCCATTAACCGCTGTTATGACATCCCCCTGTGCCAAGCTGATATCCATTGCTGCGCTGCGCGGAACAACCTGTTGAATCAGGGGGGGGAACAGCCAAGGTGCGGAAACGTCCAATGTGTCACCGTCACGAAGAACTGTGTAATCAAGTACGGGGTCAACGGGCAAAGAGTCTACGAACTCGCTCCACGATCCTTCTTGCTCGAAATCTGGCAGGTCAATACCTGCAATCGCGTGGATTTCATCACCTTCACGCAGCTCTTGCACTGTCCCCGGCAGAGGATGCAGAGACCCAACGGTCAGAGGGTCTCTGGTTGCGCCTTGCGTAAAGAAAATTAGGGCAAAGACCAGTATCGACATTGCGAAATTAAAGATTGGCCCTGCCGCAACAGTTGCCGTCCTGGCCCAAAGTGGCGCGCCATGCATTGTGCGGCGCAGCTCCTCCGGGCTTTGCTCAGAAATTTCAGACATTGCGGCTTCGTCTTTGCCGGATGCTGCATTGGCATCACCCAGAAACTTGACATACCCGCCGAATGGAAGCGCTGCGATCTGCCAGCGCGTTCCTCTTTTGTCGATACGGCTCCAGAGTACGGGACCGAAACCGATTGAGAACACTTCGGCGTAGATGCCGGACCAACGGCCAACAATGTAATGCCCGTATTCATGTACGGCTACGATGGCGGATAACGCGATCACAAAGGCGAATATGGTGTAAATCAAATTGCCGAATTGTGGGATCAGTGAGAGTACGTCCAAATTATTTTCCTGCTCGTTGCGCAACGGCGTTATCGACCCATATACGTGCCAGATGGTCGGTTTGCAGCACGTTATCAAGGGTCATTGGGGCGTCAATATGGTTGTCTTGTGCATCGAAACGATCCAAGACGGCGGCCACGATGTCTGCCATATCAAGAAAACCAATGCGACCTGCAATGAAATGGTCGAGTGCACATTCTTTGGCTCCGTTGAAAACCGCTCCGGACAGCCCGCCCCGCTCCATGACTTCGCGTGCTAACCGCAAAGCCGGATATCGGTTTTCGTCTGGTTCCTGAAATCGCAACTGTCCCAGCTTTGCAAGGTTCAGCCTTTCGACCGGAAGGGTCTGACGTTTTGGCCAATTCAGGGCGTATCCGATCGCGTGGCGCATATCTGGCGCGCCCATATGGGCCATAACCGCGCCATCGTTAAACCCGACCATCGCATGAACGATGGATTCCGGATGCACAATCACTTCGATCATATCCGGGGATATGCCGAAGAATTCGCGTGTTTCGATCACCTCGAGCGCCTTGTTGAACATCGAAGCGCTATCAATCGTGATCCGCTGCCCCATATTCCAGTTCGGGTGGCTCGAGGCCTGCTCAACCGTGGCTGAGGCCAATTTGCTCATTGGCCAATCACGGAAAGCGCCGCCGCTGGCAGTGATGATGATACGCTCGACCGATGCCATATCTTCACCGACCAGAGCTTGAAAAACGGCAGAATGTTCGCTGTCCACCGGCAGCAATCGGGCATTGTGCTTTCGGGCAGTATCCAGAACCAAAGTACCCGCGCAGACAAGCGTTTCTTTATTCGCCAAAGCCAGCGTCGCGCCCTGTTCAAGCGCCGTCAGCCCTGGTTGCAACCCCGCAGCCCCAACGATGGCAGACATGACCCAGTCAGCCGGTCGCGCCGCAGCTTCGGCCAGAGCATTCGCGCCGGCGGCGACCTCGACATCAGAACCGGCCAAGGCCGCTCGCAGGTCCTCAAGCCGGTCTGGGTGGGCTGTAATCGCGATATCCGCATTCAAACGTTTGGCGTCACGTGCAAGTTGTTCGATATTGGCTCCACCAGTCAGGGCGACAACATCATACGCTGATGGATTTCGGTCAATCAGATCTATCGTGTTTTGCCCGATAGAACCCGTCGCTCCAAAAACAGAGATTTTGCGCATCACATGGCTCCGGGGGAAAAAATCAACCCCACAAGCAGAACGAACAGAGCGGCCCCCATCATCCCATCGAATCGATCAAGGAAGCCGCCATGGCCGGGAATCAGGTTCGAACTGTCCTTGACGCCGAATTTTCGTTTGGCCGCGCTTTCGACAATATCGCCGGCCTGGCTGGCCATTGACGCCAGAACCGAGATCACGATGAACCAAGTTCCGAAGCCGCCGTAAGCCGCAAAGGCTAAGCCAACAATGGCAGCCGCTACCCAGCCTCCTGCTGTTCCCGACCACGTCTTTTTCGGGCTGACTCGTGGCCAGAATTTTGGCCCACCCAATGCCTTTCCGACAAAATATCCGGCGACATCCGTAGCAACGACGACCGATATCAGCCAGACCATCCAGACAAATCCCATATTCGTCCGGATTGAGATAAAGCCCAGCCCCGCGGCCGCGATCCACAGCGCGAAGAGAGTATAGATACCCCGGTACCGGCTGACCTGCCCTGCCCCGACCAGTGCCGGAGCAAGCAAGAAGGGAAGTTTATAGAGTGCCGGAAGATGGTAACTCAGCACCACCGCAAAACCGGTCAATATGGCAAGCTGGATCGCAACAGCTTTCCTGCCCGGGTCGATCATACGGACCAGTTCCCAGGTCATCAGCCCGCAAGCAATGGAAATGAAGGCTTCGAACCACAGACCGCCCAGCCAGACCTCGACAGCGCCAACGGCAACAAGGACACCCGCCGACAATACGCGGGCAGTCAGGTCGGACCAGCGCCCGTCACTCATGCCGGTACAGCTCCGAACCGTCGGTCTCGGCTGCCATAGCTCAGGCACAGGCGCTCAAGCTCTGCCGCAGTGAAGTCTGGCCAGAGCGTGTCGATGAATTCGTATTCCGAATAGGCGGATTGCCATAACAGAAAATTGGAAATACGAGCCTCGCCGCTGGTTCGGATCACCAGATCAGGATCGGGAAGAACATGTGTGTCCAGATATTTCGGCAGCGTTTCTTCGTCTACATCATCAGGATGCAAGCGCCCGTCAGCGACATCCTGTGCCAGACGTTTGGTAGCCCGCGCGACTTCATCCCGACCGCCATAGTTCAACGCAATGGTCAGGTGAACCAGATCATTTCCCTCGGTCTCGGCCTCAAGCGTATCCATCAATTCGATCAGTTTGGCATCCAACTTGACCCTGTCACCGATGAAACGCACCCGAACACCCGAGTCTCGGAGCGTCCGGGTTTCCTTGATAATATAGCGCCGAAACAAGCTCATCAGACCGGCAACTTCGACCTGAGTGCGTTTCCAGTTCTCGGTCGAAAACGCAAAAACAGTCAGATATTTGATACCAAGCCTCGGGCAGGCCTCGACCACATCGCGCACACGTCTTGCCCCGGCGTGGTGGCCAAACAGGCGAGGTCGCCCGCGGGCCTGCGCCCAGCGACCATTGCCATCCATGATGATCGCGACATGCTGGGGCCCTCTTTCGGGCATGGTATGCGAGGAAGAGGGCATCACCCGGTCTCAGACCTGCATGATTTCTGCCTGCTTGGTCTCAAGCGCGGCATCTACTACCTTGATCATCTGGTCGGTTAGATCCTGCACTTCGCTTTCCCAGAACTTCTGGTCATCTTCGGACATACCGTCAGCCTTGGCCTTCTTGATCTGATCCATCCCGTCGCGGCGCACATTGCGGATCGAAACGCGCGCGTGTTCGGCATATTGTCCGGCGACTTTGCCCAACTCGCGACGGCGTTCTTCGTTCAGTTCCGGGATCGGTAGCATGATGATCGTTCCGTTAAGCTGAGGGTTGATGCCCAGCCCACTTTCGCGGATCGCTTTTTCCACTTTGCCGACCAGCCCTTTATCCCAGACATTGACCGTTACCATACGCGGCTCGGGCACATTGACCGTTCCCACCTGGTTGATCGGCGTCATCGAACCATAGGCATCGACCATCACCGGCTCGAGCATCGAGGCCGAGGCGCGCCCGGTGCGCAGCGATGCAAATTCGGTTCTGAGGTTTGACATTGCGCCGTCCATGCGGCGTTTCAGGTCGTCTGTGTCCAGTTCGAAATCGTCAGACATTCTGCTCACTCCCCGTCTTCAGGTACTGTTTGCATGGCTCATAAGCCATTCAATTTGGGATGTATAGCAATGATGGTCCGTATTTACGCCATTGACCAGAGGTGTTTGCCGGAATTCCGCGAACCTGCAGCCACAAAATTAACCGACCGCAAATCAATGCGGTCGGTCAGACATATTCATTCCGGATCAGGCGTTTACGTCTACGACAACACGACCTTTTACCTGACCTTGCAGGATATCCGCCCCTAATTGGGGCAGATCGCTCAGCTTTGCGGGATGGATCATCGCCTCAAGCTTGTCCATCGGAAGGTCGGTTGCTATCCGCTGCCAGGCCCGCAGCCGATTTTCATAAGGCTGCATCACGCTGTCGATGCCCAAGAGGTTCACACCGCGTAAAAGGAACGGGATAACAGTTGCCGGAAGGCCCGCGCCGCCAGCCAACCCCACGGCCGAGACCGAGGCACCGTATTTCATCTGCCCAAGAACGCGTGCCAGCATTGCGCCGCCAACTGCGTCCACACAGCCAGACCATGCCTCGCTTTCCAGGGGGCGCTTAGTTGTCTCGTTCAACTCTTCGCGTGGCACAATGGTCGTGGCGCCCAAAGACTTCAGGTAATCGCTGGTTTCCGGCCGTCCGGTGACGGCTGCCACTTCGTATCCCAAATTGGCAAGAATCGCCGTCGCGACCGAGCCGACACCACCTGCCGCGCCCGTGACCAAGACCGGACCGTGCCCCGGTTTCAGCCCATGATCCTCAAGCGCCATAACCGCCAGCATCGCGGTGAACCCAGCGGTTCCGACGGCCATCGCCTGGCGGGGCTCCAACCCATCGGGCAGCGGAACCAACCAATCGGCACGGGCATTGGCTTTTTGTGAGTACCCACCCCAATGCGCCTCACCGACACGCCAACCGGTCAGGACCACTTTGTCACCCGGTTTATATCGCTCATCCGAAGACGACTCGACCGTCCCCGCATAGTCGATGCCAGGAACATGCGGATAGCTGCGTACCAGCCCCCCGCCTTTGGGCGACAGGCAAAGACCATCCTTATAATTTACCGTTGAATACTGAACCGCCACGGTAACCTCACCCTGCGGCAAATCCCCTTCCGAAAGCTGTTGAACCGAGGGGCTGGCCAGCCCGCTTTCCTCGTCTTTTTCCATCACCAGTGCGTTGAACATCAAAATGTCCTCCTGTTTTGGACGTCAGAGTAAAGCCCCGACCCCGTGTAATAACCTGTTTCTGAACCCGATGCGGTGTTTTCGATCAGACCCAGAATTTTTCCCGTACAGTCGCCTCACGCATACCGTCGGGCGTTTCGACCTCTATCTTCGTGCCTTCGTCCCAATGGCTGAGCTTGAGCATCCCAATGGAAACATTGGTGTTGAAATCCGGAGACCAAGCGGCAGAAGTGATTTGACCGACCCGTTTCCCCTGCGCGTAAACCGACCAAGGAGCAACGCAGGCCCCCACCGCCGGCCCAGCGATTTCAATCGGACGGATTTGCTGGATCGGCCCTTCTTTTGCGACCCGCAACAACGCGTCCCGGCCAATGCACCCAATCGCCGTGTGTGTGTTACAGAACTTGCCCAGGCCACATTCATGTGGGGTGTTGTCGTCGGTCATATCGTTTCCGTAGGACAGCAACCCAGCCTCAATGCGTTCGATCAGGTTGGGACAACCTGCGCGTACGTTCAAATCCTCGCCTGCCGAAAACAGCGCATTCCACAGCGTCATTCCGATATCGCTGCCCTCGACATAAATCTCGAACCCGCCCTGCTTTGAATACCCTGACCTGGCGATGGCCAGATCGCGGCCCGCAAACTCGAACATGTCGAACTTGAAAAACCGGATGTCTTTGACGCGCTCGCCAAATACACGAGACATCAGTTCATCCGCCATGGGCCCCTGTACCGCCAAGGGTGAGACGTCTGGCTCATCCACCAGAACATCCAGCCGATAGCCGTTCGCGATTCCTTTGACCCATAACAACAAATCGCTATCCGCGATTGAGATCCACCAGCGGTCCTCGGACAGTTTCACCGCAACCGGATCATTCAACATGCCTCCGGTCTCATCAACGATAGGGACGTAATAGCATTGGCCGGGCAACATGCCTCTCAAATCGCGTGGCGTCAGCATTTGCATAAGGCGTGCCGCGTCGGGACCTCTGAGTTCGACCTGTCGCTCACACGAGACATCCCAGACCTGCACATGCTTTTTTAAGTGCCGGTAATCAGCCTCGACGCTGTCGAATACAGTTGGCAATAGCATCCGGTTATAAACCGTGAATGCCTTTACGCCTGCGGCTTCGACCCCTTCAGAAAAAGGTGTGCGCCGCAACCGGCGAGAGAAGGAAATATTGGCCACTTAAGCCTCCTCGGGCATAATGCCAGATCACAATTCGAAGCCTGCGGTCCCGTCAGAATCTGGTGCAACAGGCCGCGATGGCGTGTCTGGCGATTAAAAATTTGGATCACGTATTGCACGTAATCCTTTGTGATTACGTATTATTTCGGCCCCTGCCAGTCGATTGGACAAATTTCTGCGGATTTTCCACCGAAATCCCAGACCCGACCGTAATCGCGGACCTTGGATTTGGTGCCGCGCGCCACGATAATGTCCGGTCCCATCCAGTATTTCGAGTTTGAGACCATCACCGGATGCTCAGGGTCTTTGCCCGCCAACATCTCGATTTCGCCCTGGATTTTCCGACCAATCATGATGCGGCGCTTGGTCCCGTCGCGTTCGATCTGAACCGGAGCACGTTCGGCCCCGATAATTTCGCTGACCAGCATGGTAAACAAGCCGGTCGTGCCCCCGGCCTGACCGCTGAATATCTGGAGCAACCCGTTATAGGCCTTACCGCTGGCCCGTTCGTCGACATAGGCGGCAACTTTCCACTGCCCCTCACCCATGCGACCCGGAATATCGACCAGAAGGCCAACATTGAGGCCCGACAGGTCCTCGCCCTCGAAATGGCCTTCATCGATGACAATTCCCATCCAGGCATGACAATGACCCTCGGTCGGAGGATGCGCGCCCAGCGATACGACACAGGGGCAGAACAGATCGCACGAGCAGTTAAGGATCAGCTCTCCTTTGATCGCCCAATTCGTCGGGCTCATCTCACGCCGCTTGGGGTTGGGCATGCGGCTGTCGATACGTTGGCTGATCGGCAGGCGATCTGCCTCTGGTTTTTTGTTCTTAGCCAATAGCTTATCCTCCATAGATAAAGGGGTACACGAGCAAGGCACAGCCGCCCGCGATAAGAGCAAATCCCAGCGGTCGTGTAATCACGTGACCGATCTGGGGTAGTTTTTCGAGAACCATGAAAAAGGTAGCTAGACCCATCCACAGCAGGCTCATGACGCCTCCCACAAAGCCGAGCGCCATAAAGCCCCAACAGCATCCAACGCAAAATGCGCCAAGTCCAAGCCCCATGCGAAATCCACCCGCGAACCCGGTTTTCCAGTGGCTAAGAAAGTAGGTCATCGGCGCATGGCAGACCCCATGGCACAGCTCTTTGGCGCGGGTGAACTGAAAGGCGCCGACGGCAATCATCAACCCGCCCGCAACAAACCCGGATTTCGCAATGCCCAGCATGTCTACAACACCACCAAACAGCAAAACCAACTGCACCCCGGTAATGAGCGCGGCAAACCCGACCCAGACCACGAAATAACCCACCAAGACACCAATCCAGCCGGACCGCGTCCCGTTTGCACTGCGGATCAGATCATCATAGCTGCGCAAAGTTGGAATAATGGTCGGCAACATCATCGCAGCCATCATGATGGCCCACATCCAAAACAGCGGGCCGAACTCTGCCATGGGCATATACATGTCCATCCTGGGATCCATTGCGCGCATCGCCTGCCCCATTGCTCCGGGACGACCGATCCAGTCCAGATCCATGGCGCGGTTCATCACGAACATCATCCACCACGCCCACAGGATCAGAGCGTAGAATCCCAACCAAAATCCATTTCGTAGAACCGCGCGATTCACTTGTCCCTCCCGACTCAGTCCTTGCAATTCAAATGTCAGACTTTTAAATGTCAGACAAATGAAATTTTGCCTGCGGTCCTGCTCAAAATGAAAATCGACCCCAAGAAACCCGCTGATCTTTCGGTTCAGATCGCCCAATCAATCCGCGATGCAATCATTTCAGGTCGGTTGATTGTCGATGAACGCCTGCCTTCTGAAGCGGAACTGTCCGACCAGTTTCAGGTGTCCCGACCAACCGTGCGTGAGGCCCTTAAACGCCTTGCGGCACAGTCCCTGATCCGCACCCAACGTGGCGCGACTGGCGGCGCATTTGTCAACCGGCTGAGCTATCAGGATGCGTATTCCCAACAGATCACCACATCCACGTTGCTGCTGTCCATGAATGCGGTCAGTTTTGAAACGGCTTGCGAGGCTCGGTATTCGCTGGAACGCGCCTGCGCTACTTTGTCAGCCGAACGCAGGACGGCGGATCATCTGGCGACGATGCGTGCCGAGATATTTCGGCAGGCTCAACCCGGGCTGACAGACGAAGCCTTTTGCGCCTCGGATGTGACCTTTCACCGGGCATTGGTCGATGGGGCCGGCAATCCGGTGTTGTCCTATCAACTGGCCGGCGCCGTCGAGGCGATGCAGCCTTTGATGAACATGATCACGTTTACGGCGCGGTCCCGAGAAGAGATCATCGTGTTGCACAACCAGATTGCCGATGCTTTGGATCGGCGGGACGCTGCTGCGGTAGATTCAGCACTGGTGGATCTCGAAGCTTATACCCGTAAGCTTGCCCTGGACGTTGCCAAACAGCGGCGCAAACCAACCGAATGAGGGTACAATGACGTCGATTTTGAATGTTGCAGCGGCGGTTCTGACAATCGGTTTCGGCCTCTTTGGGTTTCTCGCGCCCGCCTGGACCGCGGCCTCGCTGGATCTGGCACCCACGAACAGCACGATGGGTCTAAGCGAAATGCGAGCTTCGGTCGGTGGACTTTTTGTTGTCACCGGAATTGCGGTCATTTGGCTGAACACTCCCATGGCCTATGCGATGTTGGGCGTTGTTTATGCCGGCGCAGCCTTGGGCCGGTTTGTTTCCGTCATTCTGGATCACCCCCCTTTGATCAAAGCGATGACATTTGGGGGAATCGAGCTGATATTGGCGCTGTGGCTGATATTGGCAAACATTAACCGACCAAGCTAAGGCGTTATTATATAATCCGTCTTTTCGTTGAAGTATGGGGTTTGCTTTCCCCATGTGGCTCACCTATATAAGGGATGTCCTTCGGGACTATGGACATAAACGCGCTCGTAATAAGCGGATCGGACCCGGGGGCGGTACCCGGCGGCTCCACCAACATCCTTCATTTGAGGATCGCGGGGCCGAAATAGGATCGACGAACGTCTAAAGGGGTTAGCTTTGTCTCGGCGGGGTGCCACCGTACCGGCCCAAACAGTACAATTGCAAATGACAATCGTGCTCCGGTTGCAGTTGCTGCGTAAGCAGTAGCAAGACCGAAACTTAAGCCCTTGCGCCTAGCAGCGTAAGGCGGGGTTCGCAGGTACCTGGCAACAGAAACCTGCATTTTCCCTTAAATGTCTGCTGTTTAACCCTGTCTGTGTTCACGTTCAGAGTTTGTTCACTCATTCGCGTCATGCTCGGCCCGTGAGGAAAAGGAGAGCTGGGATGTCACACGCAGATATACTCAGAGAATGGTATTCAGAGGTTTGGGAAAACGGAAATACCGATGCGATTGATCGGTATTTCGCGCCGGAAACAACAGCCGAAGGACTGATTCCGGAAATGCAGGTGGGGGCCGATGATTTTCGGGATCTGGTCATGGCGTTTCGCCACATTCTGGGAGATATCCATGTTGAGCTGCCCAAAATCATCGAAAATGGCGATTGGGTATCGGCGATATTGCAGGTCAGCACAACACGCGCCGATAACGGCGCACCACTGCAGGCCTCTGGCAGTATGATTGGCCGCATTAAAGAAGGTCGTATCGTCGAGGCGTATAATCAGTTTGACTTCATTTCCCTATTTGAACAGCTTGGTCAGTTTCCCAAGGACACCCTGCCCGTATGCATGACTGGTCAACGGCTGGACTGGGCCTAGGAAATGGGCTCGCAATCTTGACCCCGACCGGCCTGTCGCGGTAGCAAAGCCTATGGGGTAAGATTGCGAACGCCCCGTGAGGCGACAGCCCAAGTTTCGCATGTATCCGTCGATCACAGGAGACATGCCATGCCTGCGCCTAATGCTATCACACCGAAACAACTGTTACGTCTGATCGGAACGTCCCGGGCGCCTGTTCTAGTGGACATCTGCACTGACACCGATTTTGAACAGGACCCTTATCTGATACCGGGCTCGGTTCGTCATCCGGCGAAGGATCTGGATGGGCTGAAGGGGCTCATCGCTAACCGCCCCTGCATCATCATTTGCCAAAAGGGCAAAAAGCTGAGTCAGGCCGTTGTTTCCTGGCTGAGGAGTGAAGGCGTAGCCGCTGAGTATCTGGAAGGCGGCATGTATGCTTGGCGCGAGACGCCCGATGCACCGCGCATCCCATTTGCAGATATACCAGCGTCTCCTTCACTCTGGGTAACGCGCCATCGGCCTAAGATTGATCGCATTGCTTGCCCCTGGTTGATCCGGCGTTTCATCGACCCCAACGCACGTTTTCTGTTTGTTGCCCCATCCGAAGTGGCAAAGGTATCCGAAGTCTTTAACGCCACCCCGTTCGATGTTGAGGGCGTCCGCTGGAGCCATCGTGGGGATAACTGCACATTTGATGCTTTGGTAAAAGATTTCCAGCTTGCTACGCCCGCAATGAACAGGCTTGCGACAGTTGTCCGGGCCGCGGATACGAACAGGCATGATCTGGCGCCCGAAGCAGCCGGGCTTCTTGCGGTCTCGGTGGGGCTATCGCGCCTATATAAAGACGACCATCAGGCCATCGAGGCCGGGATGCATCTGTACGATGCCTTGTATCTCTGGGCCCGCGACGGGTTTGATGAGAAACATGATTGGCCGGCAGTCGAGAAATGAGCACACCAACATATCCTGAACTCATCCGAGTGTTCGGCCGCATTGGATTGCTGTCCTTCGGCGGCCCGGCAGCCCAGATATCATTGATGCATCAGGAACTCGTCGAAAGGCGTCCCTGGCTGGACGAAGAAACCTATCTTCGGGCTCTGTCGCTGTGCATGTTGCTGCCCGGCCCCGAGGCGATGCAGCTTGCAACCTATTCCGGCTGGCGTCTGCGCGGCGTCTCGGGCGGTATGATCGCAGGCAGCCTGTTTGTTCTGCCCGGTGCGATCATTATCTCAGCATTGGTGGCACTATACGCGGCCTATGGCGCGCTTCCTCTGGTGCAGGCCGCGTTTCTCGGCGTCAAAGCTACGGTGATCATCATCGTGCTACAGGCCCTGCGAAACCTGTCCCGCAAAGCGCTGTCGGACGTCTCACATCGTGCGATCTCGGGCCTCGCGTTTCTGGCAATCTTTCTGTTCGACCTCCCCTTCCCCGCGATCATCGCGGCGGCAGCCCTTTGGGGGTATCTGAGCTTCAACGGCGTCGCCGCCCGACCGGTCGACACCCCCACCCCGCGCCTAAGCGAAGTGCTGCGGAACGCGTCGATCTGGTTGGTTCTGTGGCTTGGCCCGTTGTGGCTGTTAAGTCTTTCTGGTCAGAAACTTCTCAGCGATCTTGGCTGGTTCTTTGCCCGCCTCGCAGTTGTGACATTTGGCGGGGCCTACGCTGTTCTAGCCTACATGACGCAGACCGTTGTGGATCAGTATAACTGGATATCCACAGATCAGATGATCGACGCGCTTGGTCTGGCGGAAACGACACCGGGGCCTTTGATTTTGGTAACACAATTTGTCGCTATGCTGACCGGTCAGATCTCGGGCGGATCGATGCTGGCCATCGCCGCAGGTATCGTTGCACTTTGGGCAACATTCGTTCCCTGCTTTCTGTGGATATTCCTCACAGCCCCCTATCTTGACCACATCGCTGCGCGGCCCCGGTTATCGGCGGCCCTGCAAGGTATTACCTCTGCTGTGGTTGGGGTGATTCTCAACCTATCCGTGTGGTTTGCCCTGAATGTGCTGTTTTCAGAACTGCCAAATAAAACCTTTGGACCAATCAGCCTGCCCTGGCCTGAATTGACCTCATTGGATGTGAAAGCTGCTGTGCTGACTGTCTTCGCCGGAGCGTTGATTTTTAAACTTAAATTCGGCATGGCACTTACGCTAATGGTTATGCTAGCTGCTGGCACCGGCCTGTTTTTTCTCTGAACAGTCAGCGTGTAACCGGCCTTTCGTTTCCAAAGGAATCCCTTATGCTGAGGGAAGCCACTTTTGAGGATGACACATGTCGCAAGACATCGACTATGGGAACCTGATGCACACCGCCATGCGCGGGTTGATCAAGACGGTTCTGACCAGCGTTTCAGAAAATGGCCTGCCGGGTGCGCACCACTTTTTCATTACCTTTGATACCAGGTGTGACGGCGTGGAAATTGCCGACTGGCTGCATGATCGTTATCCGGAAGAGATGACTGTCGTGATGCAGCATTGGTTCGAAAATCTTGAGGTCGGCGAAAGCGGATTTGCCATCACGCTCAACTTTGGCGACGCGCCGGAACCTTTGTACATCCCCTATGCCTCGATCAAAACATTTGTCGACCCCTCTGTGGAATTTGGCCTGCGTTTTGAAAGCCCGGATGAAGAGGATGACTTTGATCCGATGGACGATGAGATAATCGAGGTCGAAGAAGAACCGCAACAGCATGACGCTGATGTCGTGTCGCTGGACAGCTTCAGAAAATAGTATATGCGCTGGAAAGCCTCGCGGTTCGCGGGGCTTACTCTTTCGTCAGGAACGTCTCTACGGAACGTGATTTGGTACCGTTGCGGAAACGGGAAAATGACAGGTTCAGACCGCCTTCAGCCAGCGTTCTGTCATATTGCTGCAGCTCATAGCCGCCATTTTCTGCAATGAACAACGAAAACACGGTCAAAGTTTGACCCTCAATCCGGCCCCAGACGAACGGTTCCCCCTGCATCGGGTCAAGCGGAACTTCATGGCCGAATACATTGCGCTTCATGGCCGCGGAAAAGATGTCCGATCTGTCCGAGGTCTGAAAATCAATCGAGAATGCCTGTTCCTTGACGCGGCCATTCAGTTTGTAAGTTGTCGTCTTCCAACTAACATTGAACCCGTTCTTCAATTCCTGGATTGACACACTCATATCACGAGGTGTTTCGGTCCCGTTTGCATCGACAACATTGGCAGACCCAACGTAGCTGCCAACAAAGGGCTCAATATCTGCCGCATGAAGCGGATTTACCGCCAAGGAGGCCCACAGAACGGTGGCAAAGGAATATATAATGAATTTCAGGCATGTGGTCGGGTGATTCAGACGCATTGCGGCCTCCGGCGTGCTCTGACTCTATAGTAGCTCACCCACCGGCGCGTACAATGGTGGTGATGGCGAATGCGACGAGAAAAATGACGCAGCTCTGCGCCTATACCTTTGTCAGGCATAAGTTTATGGTGCGCGCAACTGGCCGATTGCACCGCGACGCTGCTGACTGTAATTGGCATGCAATGGTATACATGACGGAGTGACCGATGTCTCAAACCCGCACCGAATCCGACAGCTTTGGCCCGTTGGAAGTTCCCGCAGACAAATATTGGGGTGCACAGACCCAGCGTTCGATTATGAACTTCCCGATCGGATGGGAAAAACAGCCTGTGGCCATCGTGCGGGCATTGGGTGTGATCAAAAAAGCCTGCGCCATGCAGAACAAGTCGACAGGGAAACTGGACGCGCGGATTGCGGATGCGGTGATTCAGGCCGCGGGTGAGGTTTTTGAAGGTAAGTTCGACGACAACTTTCCGCTGGTCGTCTGGCAAACAGGATCCGGCACCCAGTCGAACATGAACTCGAACGAGGTTATTGCGAACCGGGCTATCGAAATCCTGGGTGGTACAATCGGCACAAAAGACCCGGTTCATCCGAACGATCATTGCAACATGGGCCAGTCCTCGAACGACACGTTCCCGACGGCCATGCATATCGCCACAGGTATGAGCGTTCGGGACGTTCTGCTGCCGGGTCTGGAAAAGCTGGCCTCGGGGCTGGAGCAGAAGGCCGAAGAATTCAAAGACATCATCAAGATCGGCCGGACCCATACGCAGGATGCCACGCCGCTGACACTGGGTCAGGAATTTGGCGGCTACGCCCATCAAATTCGTCAAGGTATCGCACGGGTCAACGCCGCGATGCCGGGAATTTACGAGCTTGCCCAGGGCGGAACTGCTGTTGGTACTGGCCTGAACACTCAATCCGGGTGGAGCGAAGCGGTCGCTGCGAACATGGCAGATATCACCGGCCTGCCCTTTGTTACCGCTCCGAATAAGTTCGAGGCGCTGGCCGCCCATGATGCGATGGTTTTCCTATCGGGTGCTTTGGCGACCATTGCTGGCAGCTGCTATAAAATTGCAAATGATATCAGACTTTTGGGATCTGGACCGCGTTCTGGTCTGGGCGAATTGATCCTGCCTGAGAATGAGCCCGGATCGTCCATCATGCCAGGCAAGGTAAACCCAACACAAGCCGAAGCACTGACTCAGGTCGCAGCCCATGTCATGGGCAATGATGCCGCCATCAAATTCGCCGGCAGCCAGGGACATTTCGAACTGAATGTCTATAACCCCATGATGTCCTACAATCTTTTGCAGTCGATCCAACTGCTTGGTGATGCCACAGACAGCTTTACCGAGCGGATGTTGCTGGGCATTCAGGCCAACGAACCACGCATCGAAAAGCTGATGAAGGAATCGCTCATGCTGGTCACCGCCCTTGCCCCAACCATCGGGTATGACAACGCCACGACCGTCGCCAAGACCGCGCATAAGAATGGCACCACCCTCAAGGAAGAGGCCATCGCGCTTGGCTTTGTCGACGCCGAGACCTTTGACGCGGTTGTGCGTCCCGAACAGATGATCGGGCCAAAGGACTGATGGCTAACCCGGTCAATCTGAACCGGTACAGAAAAGACAAAGCGCGGGCCGAGAAAAAGGCCCGCGCCGACCAGAACGCCGTGTCATTCGGGCGCAACAAAGCCGAGAAAGACGCAAGTAAAAAACACCTGGAAAAGTCGCGGCGCGACTTGGATGGGCACGAGATCGACAAATGAGTGGACGTCCCATCAAACGCTCATTGACGCTTAAAGGTCATCGAACCTCGGTATCTCTTGAGGACGAGTTTTGGAAATCCTTTCGTGCCATTGCAGCTGATAAAGATATGGCAATCAATGCCTTAGCTGCGGAAATTGATTTTAACCGTGACCCTGAGGTTGGATTGGCTTCGGCAATACGCGTTTATATTCTGAACTGGTATCGCGGCTGACTTTCCGTTCTTGATTTGGCCTCTGGAAAATGCCTATGCTCATACTAGAACAAAAAGGGAACTTAGTGATGAGCGAAACAGTTACCGGCCCAGACGGTCAACCGCGTTGTGCATGGTGTCAGTCTGCGCCAGAGTTTTTCGACTATCACGACAATGAATGGGGCTATCCGGTCAGCGACGATCAGCGTTTGTTTGAGAAGCTGTGCCTTGAAAGCTTTCAGTCCGGCCTCAGCTGGCGCACCATTCTTTCCAAACGCGAGAACTTTCGAAAAGCATTTAAACATTTTGATTACAACGCAATAGCGAAGTTTGATGAGGCAGATGTCACCCGTCTTTTGCTGGATGCAGGCATTGTCAGGCATCGCGGAAAGATCGAAGCAGTCATCAACAACGCCCGGCGTGCCCAGGAGCTGGTGGCAGCTGAGGGGTCGATTGCAGCTTATGTCTGGCGCTATGAGGCCAGTTCACCGCCAGCGCCGCAAACAGCCTCAACTTCGGCTGAATCTATTGCCATGTCCAAAGACCTTAAAAAGAGGGGATGGAAGTTTGTGGGCCCGACCACGGTTTTTGCATTCATGCAGGCCATGGGTCTTGTAAACGATCATGCGACCGAGTGTTCTATGCGGGAAAAAGCGGCGCAGATGCGCCGCGATTTCACTAAACCGAAATAGCGCAGCTTAGGCAGAGGCGCGAGAAATCTTATCGATATTGCTGCCGAGGGCCGTATTGAATTCGGCATCTGACTGCTTTTTCGACAGTCCTTCGGTCAGCGCACGAGAGAAAGACGCAATCATCTTGCTATTCTGCGCCAGCAGATCACAGGCTTGTTCGGTCGAATATCCGCCGGACAGGGCTACGACCCGCAAAACTCTGGGGTGGTCAGCCAGATCGTCATACAGATTAGCCTGGCTGGGGATGGTAAGCTTAAGCATGACATCCTGACCATCATCCAACTGATCTAGGTTCTGCAAGATTTCCGATTTTAGAATTGCTTCGGCTTCGGCTTTGGTGGTCGAGTTGATGTTCACCTCGGGCTCGACAATCGGAACCAACCCGGCGGCAACGACTTCACGCGCCACATCGAACTGCTGAGCTACAACGTTTGCGATGCCTTTGGCGTTGGCCTCATGGATCACGGAACGTTCCTTAGTGCCGAAAACGCCTTCGGCTTTAGCCAAAGTGTCGGCCAGACCGGGGATCGGTTTCATGACCTGAACGCCATCGGCCTCATCCTCGAGGCCCTTGTCGATCTTCAGAAACGGAACAATGCCTTTTACGTTCCAAAGAAAATCTGCGACTTTGCGGCCATCAATCTCTTCGCCGAGCGTGCGTTCGAACAGGATCGCGCCGATGACTTTGTCGTTTGTGAAGCCATCCGCCAGAATGATACGCGCGCGCATCTTCTGGATTTCGCCGAACATCTCTGCGTCCGAGCCGTATTCTGACGCGTCTACCCCATAAAGCGCCAGCGCCTTGGGGGTCGAGCCGCCACTTTGGTCCAGTGCTGCAATAAAACCGGCACCGTTGGACATCTGCTCGCGCTGTTGTGTTTTGGACATATGACTTTCCCGTTCGAAATGATTCCGCGTTTTTCAACCGCATACAGCATGGAGCATGCCGATGGTAGTTTGTTAGCGCTCAACCAGGCGCAACCAAATTCCATCTTTGGATCTGACGGTCAGATGAGCCACCGGAACCGGCTCTGGCATGTCCGAGATTTCGAACCTGAACTTCCGCAGTAGTGACGACAGCAATAACGGACCTTCGACCATTGCAAAACCGGCACCGATGCAAATGCGCGACCCGGCCGAGAATGGGATGAAAGCCTCTCTGGGACAACTTTCCTCATTGCCCTTGGCCCAGCGGGACGGGTCGAACCCGTCGGGGTCTGCCCACAGACGTTCGTGCCGATGCAGGTGCCATGGGCTGATGACTATCTGCGAGCCTGGTTTAATCGCCCGGCCCCTGAAGTTTTCGCGGCATGTGGCCTCTCGCACCATCATCGGGACCGGAGGGTACAGGCGCAGCGTTTCGCGAAACACGTCGCGGCTGAGCTTCAACAGCGATACGGAGGTAAAATCGGATAGGTCCAGCCCTTGCGCCTCGGCCGCCAGCTTGTCCTGCCAATCCGGGTGGGTCGCCAAAAGGTACAATGCCCAAGCCAACGAAGAAGCGCTGGTCTCGTGGCCTGCCAGAAAGAAGATCGCCACCTGATCAGCCATCTCCTGCGTGTCAAAACACTTGCCGGTCTTGGGATCAGCCGTTGTCATGATCTTTGTCGCCAGATCATGCGGCGCCTGCCCGGCCTCAATCATCCTCGCGCGTTGAGCGGTCATTTCGGTGATCAGCATCCTGATTTCACGCGCGGTCTTGCGAGTTTTTCTGGAATGTAGCCGCGGCATCCATTTGGGCAGAGGCAGAAACGCCGCCAAATTCAACAGCGGTTGCTCTCTTTGATAGGTTCGGAATTTCTCAAAAACCTGAGACGCAACACGGTCTTCAATCGGTACAGAAAAAAGCGTTCGAAAGATCACATCCGCGGCGACGTGACTGGTAACCTCTTCGCACTCGATGACAGAACCGGCCTGCCCGCGCAAACGTGCGACGCAGGCCTCGGCCGCCTGTACCATGGCCGGATAGGTATCTTTCAGGCGCCCGCCTTCAAAGGCCGGATCGATAACCCGGCGCTGGCGTTTCCAGTTTTCACCATTGGTTAGAAAGACGGAATTTCCCAGTAATGGCCGCAGACCCTCGCCAATACGGTCTGATTTCGGAAAATCATCGGGGCGTTTTTTCAGAACGGTTTCAACAAGCTCTGGTTGGTTCGTCAAATATGACCGAAAGAACGGCGTCTTAAACTCGGCCATCCACGCGCGGTACAATCGCTGTGGCTGCGCCGACAGGATGTCCTTGCGAAACAATCTGAAATAGCGCCACAGCGAAACTTTGTTTGGCCGCGATGTGGGCTTTGGCGGGGTCATGCTTGCACCGAAACATACTTGGATACAGATCGCACAATCCGGGATCCCGAAGGTTTGCGATCGGCGAACCGATGCCCAAGCGACAGAGGCCCGGCAGTCACGCGGAAATAATCGTACCTGTCCGGGTGATCAAAGGCGCAGAGATATTGGAAATGCAGTCTGAAAAACCGCCACCTCAGGGCGCGCCACCGTTCTGCTGACAGCGTTTGCGTAAACGCGGCAGATAACACCAAAGGCCAGCGCTGATCGGCATCCGCGACCCCGCTTACAGCGACAGGATCACACAGAGCGAATGCGCAGCCGTCCCCGGGTGCAGAAATGTCGACCCAAGCCAAGTCTTCGCATTTCGAAAGAAACCTCAGGTCCGCGCGCAGATCATATGCGTTGGGCAGGAACGAGACCATGGGAACCACCTGCCCCAATGTCAGAAAGGACAGCTCTGGCCCGTCTGTGCCCACCCGTCCGGATCGGATCAGATCGGCCAGAACCGTGACACCCAGATGAGCACCGGAACTGTGGCCGACGATCAGAACCTCATCCGTCTCATCGGTAAGAGCTGCGGCAATCGCATTTGTGAACTCCGATAGGCGTCCGGCCAATTCAGGTGGCGTTTTACCGCCTGAAGCCGCTGAATAGGCGTAATCGTGCATCAGGTAATAGACGAACAGCTTGTTGTCGATTTTCCGGAACCACAGCATCAGCACATAGGCAACACCAATAGACAGAACCAACGCCACCAAAGACAGGACCGGCGCAAGCAGAACTGTCAACCCGATGACCACAGCCATTGCGACCAAAAGCTGTGCGATCAGCATCACGATCGGATAAAGAGCGGCTATCACCGGTCCTTTGCGCAATCGCATCAGGCGCCATAACACTCCGGTCGAGATATAGATCCATGCCGTACGCAGCATCTGCAGATAGGTGGCCGCAATCGAGTTCGACATGCTGGAGCGTACGATGTCGGACCAGACCAGCACCTCGACGTCTGTGTGAACTTCAGCCCCGTCCTGAACCGAATGGACGTGCCATCCATACAAGCCCTCTCCGGTTTTGGGCGAGACCGAGATTTCATACCCTGAAATAGCCGCCTGTCTTGCGCTTTCACTGCGGTAAAGCTCGCGATAGCGCCGTGGGGGGATCGGGTCATATCCGGGAATATAGAATACCCTACGCCGTTTCACTCGAGGCTGATTTGTCTGACTGCTCATGGTCTTACCTTCTGCGACGCAGGTTAGCGCAGCATTACAGCCAAAGTAAGTCAGATAAGAGGGTTACCCAAAGTTTGCCAGCGCCGGGAAGGCTTCCAACAGCCACCAGCTGAACTCAGTGAACAGGCCGGTGATCAGCATGATACCAACAAACAGCAACAGGCCACCCATGATCCTCTCGATCAGTGCCATATGGGGCTTTATTCGGTTCATCACCGACATGGATCGGTTCAGGAACATCGCGGCGAGCAGGAAAGGTATGCCAAGACCCGCTGCATAGACGCCCAGCAACAATGTCCCACGTGCGACGGATGCCTCGGAGGCAGCCAGCGACAGGATCGCACCCAATTGCGGGCCGATACAGGGCGTCCAGCCAAAGGCGAAGGCCAGACCCAGAATATAGGCCCCAAAGACAGACCCGCCGCTGTCTCCGGCTTCGATCCGGGCCTCGCGGTCAAGGAATGGGATGCGGAAGACGTTCAGAAAATGCAGGCCAAAAACGATGACCACCGCGCCTGAGATCTTGGCGAACAGCACCTGGTTTTGCAGCACGAACGCCCCAAACGCCGAAGCCGTGAAGCCAAGCAACAGAAACACCGTGGACAGCCCCATGACAAAGAACAGCGCCGAAAGTGTCGCCTTTCTGCGTGCACGGGCCTCATCCTGCATCTCGTTGATCGTGACGCCACTCATATAGGCGAGATAGGGCGGCACAATCGGCAGCACGCAGGGCGATAAAAAGCTGATCAACCCACCGAGCAATGCGATGAACATGGCGGGCAACAGCCCTGCGTCAATGATATCAATTCCGAACATGTTTCAGCACATATGTCATGAAGTCGTCCGCGTCACGGGGCCATTCGGTCACATCCTCGTGGTTGCACGCTGGACACCGTCTGAAAGTGGAAATATCTCAGGTACATGTCAAACCAAACCGAGACACTGGACGCGTTGGGGCTGCTGTGCCCTCTGCCCGTCCTGAAGGCCCGTAAACGGCTCAAGTCAATGCCCGCGGGAGCGGTCTTGAAAGTGCTGGCGGATGATCCCGCTGCAGTCATTGATGTTCCACATTTCTGCATGGAAAGTGGACATCGCTTGCTGTCACAGGAAGAATCTGACGGGCACCAGGTCTACACCATCCAGAAGTCCGTTTGAGGCTTGTCAAAGAAAAAGGCGGGCTCTGAGGCCCGCCTTTTCAAGTTATTGGCCCAACGACCACCAACCGCGCCGTTTTGGCTTGGCAGGCTCCGATGGCGTTTCCGGTTCATCCGCAACCACTTCCAGCACAGGCTCTGTGACTTCTACTGCTGGTTCCTCAGTGGCTTCAACCGCAACAACCTCTTGAACAGGCTCTGCCGCTTCCGGCGTTTCTTCTGTCGGCACGGCAGTTTCCGAAACCGTTTCCTGTTTCGGTGCTGCTTCGGCTTCGACAGTTTCGATTTCTGCCGGAGCTTCCGTTTCAGCTTCGACCTTGGCCTCTGGTTCAGCTTTGACGACCTGTTCGGTTATCGTCTCGGCATCTTCGGCGTCCTTCTTCTTGCGACGCGGAGCCCGGCGGCGTTTAGGCTTGGCAGGCGCTTCTTCCTGCGTCTCTTCCACCGCTACTACGGCATCTGTTGCAGGTTCTTCCACAGCTTCTTCGGACGCTTCAGCTGTATCTTCATCAGCCTCCTGCCCGTTAGAATCCTGCCCCTCGGCACCACCATTGCCCTTCTTGCGACGACGCCGACGGCGCTTGCGCTTGGGTTTGGTTTCATCTTCAGCCTGCGGCGTTTCTTCTTCGACGGTCTCTTCCTCAGAGGCGTCGACCATTTCCATCAGCGTGGCATCAACCGATACAACCGGCGCACTGGCTTCGGGAACAATCCGGCTGGCGGTCTTGAACTTCTCCATCGAGAAATCAGGGCTTACCAGATGCACATCCCCTTCGATGCGAACCGACAGACCATAGCGCGCCTCAATCTGTGCGATATGCTCGCGCTTTTGGTTCATCAGGAAGTTGGCGATACTGACCGGGCAGCGCACCAGCACCTCGCGTGAGCGACGGCGCGTGCCTTCTTCCTCGATCTGGCGCAGAATGCTCAGCGCCATGTTGTCATCCGAACGGATCAGGCCGGTACCATGGCAGGCCGGACAAGGCTGTGTCGTTGCCTCCAACATACCGGGACGCAGGCGCTGTCGGCTCATTTCCATCAGACCAAAACCAGATATGCGACCAACCTGGATGCGCGCACGGTCTGTTTTCAGTTTTTCTTTCAGGCGTTTTTCGACAGCGGCGTTGTTCTTCCGCTCGTCCATATCGATAAAATCGATGACGATCAGACCGGCCAAATCACGCAGGCGCAACTGGCGAGCCACCTCTTCGGCGGCCTCAAGGTTGGTCTTCAGGGCCGTTTCCTCGATCGAGCCTTCTTTGGTTGCCCGACCCGAGTTCACGTCGACCGCCACAAGCGCCTCGGTCACGCCGATCACGATATAGCCACCCGATCTCAGCTGTACCGTCGGGTTGAACATCCCCGCCAGATAGCTTTCCACCTGATAGCGCGCGAACAATGGCAGCGCGTCTTCGTACCGCTGCACATTCTTGGCGTGCGACGGCATGATCATTTTCATGAAGTCCTTGGCGATGCGATATCCGCCTTCGCCTTCGACCAGAACCTCGTCGATGTCGCGATTATAGAGATCGCGGATCGACCGTTTGATCAGGTCGCCTTCTTCATAGATCTTCGCAGGCGCGATGGATTTCAACGTCAGCTCGCGGATCTGTTCCCACATACGTTGCAGATATTCGTAATCGCGCTTGATTTCGGATTTGGTGCGTTTCGCCCCGGCGGTCCGAATGATAAGACCCGCCCCTGTCGGGACGTCGATCTCAGCCGCAATTTCCTTAAGCTTTTTGCGATCAGGCGCGTTGGTAATCTTACGGCTGATGCCGCCGCCCCGCGCGGTGTTCGGCATCAAAACACAATATCGGCCAGCAAGTGACAAATAAGTGGTCAGAGCTGCACCTTTGTTGCCACGCTCTTCCTTGACGACCTGCACAAGCAGAACCTGGCGTACTTTGACGACTTCTTGAATCTTGTACCGGCGCGCGCGCGGTTTGCGCGGTGGACGGATGTCTTCGCTGTCATCTTCGTCGGCAACCGACTCAATGGTCTCGTCTTTTGCGGTGGCGTCCGTACGGGTGTTTTCTTCTTCGTCGTCGCCAGCCTCGTCAGGGGCGTCCTCGGCGTTGGCTTCAGCGCTTGTCGCGTCATCCGCGTCCGTCTCAGTCGCGGTGCTTTCCTGCGCCTCGGCTTCTTTGTCCGTGCCTTCCTGATCAGCGCTAGCATCTGATTGATCGACTTCTTCCGCAGGCGCGTCTTCAGTTTCTGCGGTTGCTTCTTCCGCCTCCGGTTCGTCCGTCGGCTCTTCTACCGGAGTTTCTGCCACATGATCGGCCGGAGATGTTCCTTCTTCTACAGAAGGATCATTGGCCTCATCGCTCTCATCCAGGTCAATCGTTTCCATGCCTGTGGGTTCGGACGAGACTTCGACCGATTCCACTGCATCATCCGATTTGATATCGGCAGCCTTGGCGCGCGAGCGCGAACGGCGTCTTTTGGGCTTGGTTTCCTCAGCCTCATCACGCGCACGCATTGCCTCGGCATAGGCGCGCTCTTCTTCCATCAGAGCTTCGCGATCAGCGACGGGAATCTGATAATAGTCGGGATGAATTTCCGAGAACGCCAGAAATCCGTGGCGATTTCCGCCATAGTCAACAAAAGCTGCCTGCAGCGAGGGTTCGACCCGTGTAACTTTTGCTAGATATATGTTGCCAGCAAGCTGACGTTTGTTTTCGGATTCAAAATCGAATTCCTCGACCTTGTTTCCGTCAACCACCACGACGCGGGTTTCTTCCGCGTGGGTGGCATCGATAAGCATTTTCTTAGCCATGTTTCCTTAGTGCACCGCGCCAAACGCGTTGTCCTAACCCGTCCAGGAGGATGGGTGCTTTTGGGGTGGTGTCTTGTCAGGGCGATTTCAGACGGCGCGCTGCAGGGTCTGGCACTATGGCCCCCTGCCCGTACACTCAGTCGTTGCGCGCGCGTCATCGCGGTTCTTCTCCGACAGGCGCGAACAACCGCTGCCTGCCCATTTATTCCTTTCGCCCGCTTTTCTGCGGGCTCAGGCGTTCAATCACCCCGTTAAGGGGCACAATCGGTCTGCTTGGCCAGTGTGGGACTTGGTCTCCACCAGTGGCGTAGCAGCGAATCTCAAAGATCGGGACTTTTCGGCGTCAAATCCGCCCAACCCGTCTGGTTACAATAAAAGCAGTCCTGTGGAAAAGACAATGGGCAAACTGCATTGAAGACCCCGACCACCGGTCGGGATCTCGTTATCCAGCTAAAAACATCACTTGGTATCACCCAAAGGGCGACAAAGGCATCGCCTCAAGCCCGTCACAGGTAATCGGAACGTTGCAGGCCATATTTGGCCATCTTCTCATTCAATGTCCGACGCGGCAGGCATAGTTCATCCATAACCGAGGCAATCGACCCCTTATGTCGCCGCATGGTATTGTCGATCAGCATCCGCTCGAATGCCTCGACATATTCCTTGAGCGGCTTGCCTTCGGTCGTCATCACGGGCTGCATTTCTTCGTGATCAGACATCAACAGAGACGCGATCGTCCCCGATCCGCGACGGGATTGCAGCACGGCACGTTCCGCGATGTTTATCAGCTGCCGTACGTTTCCGGGCCACGGCGCTTGCAAAAGCTGAGCTGCCTCTTGCGCACTGACCTGAGGTGCATCGCAGCCGTATTCTTCAGCGAATTGCTCGCTCAGCCGTGTGAACAGGGTCAGAATGTCTTCACCGCGCTGACGCAGCGGCGGCATTGTGATCCGCAATGCTGCAAGCCTGTAGAACAGATCAGGGCGCAGAACGTCCTCGCTGGTTTTCCCAGCTTCCTGCAGGTTAGAAATGGCGACGATGCGGGTTTCGGCAGGTGTGCCCTGATCGTTCATGACACTCAGCAGTTTCGCCTGAAGCGTATCGCTGAGCGCCTCGACATCCTCCAGAACCAGAGTTCCACCCCGGGCTTCCTCAATCGCGGGCAACTGGCTGTCTTCTGGCATCATCGGGCCGAACAGACGCTTTCCCAAGGCCTCTTCTTCGAGAGCAGCACACGAAACCAGAACAAATTTTTTGCCAGCGCGACTGCCAACAGCGTGCAACGCATGTGCAACCAGGGTTTTCCCGGTGCCGGTTTCTCCGTCGATCAGAACATGACCGTCAGCCTGCCCCAGATCCAGAATATCCTCGCGCAGGCGCTCCATCACGGGGCTGGCACCGATGAGCTTGTTCATAATCTGAGTGCCACCGGACAGCTCGCGGCGCAGGGCCCTATTGTCCAGCGTCAACCGGCGGGCATTGCTGGCACGTTTGGCCAGTTCGGACATCCGATCCGGGTTAAACGGCTTTTCGAGGAAATCAAACGCACCCACGCGCATGGCCTCAACCGCCATTGGCACGTCACCGTGGCCGGTAATCATGATCACCGGCAAGGTGCTGTCCGCGCCCATCAGCTTTTTCAACAGCTGGATACCGTCCATACCAGGCATCTTGATGTCCGATATGACGATACCCGGATAATCCGGACCCAGAACTTTCAGTGCATCCTCGGCACTGGAAAAGGTTTCAGTGTCATATCCCGACAGTGCCAGCCATTGGCTGATCGACTGGCGCATGTCCTGTTCGTCATCAACAATGGCGATTTTCATGGCCTGTGCCATATTCATTCCTCGTTATTCAGCGGCCTCAAGGCCATCGCTTCCAAGTATCGGCAGTTGCATCTCAAACACCGCGCCACCGTGCTGGCTGTTGCGCGCGGTCAGCCGTCCCCCATGGTCGTTCACGATACCGGATGAGATGGCAAGCCCCAGACCGACTCCATCGCCGGGTTGTTTGGTCGTGTAGAACGGCTCAAACAGGTTTTCGATGTCTTCAATCCCATAGCCATTATCGCGTACAGTCAGCACCGCCTGGTCACCCGCGGCCAGTATGATTTCAACATCCGGTTCCGATACAGACTTGGTGGCGTCCAAGGCATTACGCAAGAGGTTCACCATAACCTGTTCGATCCGCATGCGGTCGCCCATGACTAGTACGGTTTCTTCCGGCAGTATCTGCGTAATCTTGACGTGCCTTTGACGCAGTTGCGGCTCCATCATGGAGAGGGACGAAGCGAGCGCTTCGCCAAGGTTAACTGGTGAAAACGCATCCGCACCCTTGCGGGCATAGGACTTGAGCTGGCGTGTTATTGCGCCCATTCGTTCAATCAGACCGTCGATGCGGCCAAAGCTGGCCAGCGCCTCTTCGGGGCGGTTCCGTCGCAGCAGCAAACGCGCGCCGGCAAGATAGGTCTTCATTGCAGCCAAAGGTTGATTCAGCTCGTGGCTGACGGCCGCAGACATCTCGCCCAGGGCCGCGAGTTTCGAGCTTTGGGCCAGCGTCTGCTCGGCTACTTCCAGCGTCTTTTCAACCCGTTCCCTCTCAGCGATTTCCCGCTGTAGCCTTGCGTTCAATGCGCGAAGCTCTGCCGACTCGCGCTGGAACAAGGCCATTCTGAACGTGGCCCTACGGCTGAGCGCATAGAAGGCAAGCGCCAACAGAATCGCAAAACCCATGATTTCCAATGCAAGAACGCTGTTTACCTTCTCACGGATCGAGGCGTAGGTGGTGAACGAGGTCATGGTCCAGCCGCGGAATGGAATGCGTGTCTCCATGCGGATCACCGCCTCGCCCTGCAAATAGGCGTCGGGGGGCAGAGCCGTCCAATCGGTCGTGGCCCTGATAGCGCGCTGGATGGCACTTTGCGGCGGCTGCCGCAGCATGGCAGCCCCCTCCTCTACTCCGCGCCATTGCGGTTCAGTCGACAGAATAATGGTGCCCGTACTGTCAGCGACCAGAACAGCATCGGAGATCCCTGCCCAGGCGCGTTCGAATTTCTGCAGATCAACCTCGACAACGATGACACCAAGGATGTCCGACGAGGCCTCCATCCGGCGCGAATAGATAAAGCTGTAACCACCGGATTCCTTTTCAATCACGGTGAAGATGGTCGAGTTTGACCGAATGGAATCTACAAAATACGGCGCGTTTCTGTGCGTCTCGCCCAACCGGTTGCGATCAGTTGCGGCAACAGATCGGCCATCCCGGTCTAAAAGCATCAAGGACGCGGCGCCTATCTCTTCGACAAAAGAAATAAGTCGCTGCGTGGACAGTGTAAAATCGCTGGATTGCAACGCCGAGATCAGCGTCGGATCCCGCGCCAGCAGCTGCGGCACAATCGCATTTCTGCGCAGCTCGCTCAGCAGGTTCCCGGAATACAGAGCAAGGCGCAGCTCGGCCCGGTTTCGCGTGGATTCAATAAACCGATCCGTCAGCAGACTGTTGGTTATCCATATCGTCGCAACCGTTGCCAGCAAAAGCACCAGAACAGCCGCGCGTAAAGGCCAGCCAAGAGGCGCAGCGCGGAGCGGTCTGAACAGTGCAGACCAGATAGAGCGTGTGTCGGAACTCATTCCCGAAAGTTACGCGGGCTAAGATGCAAGCTCAAGTCACGCAGGTGCGACGATGCCCGACAATGCGCGAAACAATGCCGTTCCATCCGTGCCACCATGCCCTTCGTCTGCCGCTCGTTCGGGATGCGGCATCATACCAAGAACACGGCGGTTTTCAGACAGAATGCCCGCAATGTCGCCAACCGAGCCGTTCGGATTCTCGGTATAGGTGAATGCGATCCGGTCGTGATCCCTGAGCGTGGACAATGTAGCCTCATCCGCGAAATAGTTTCCATCATGATGCGCAATCGGAATGCCGATCACATCGCCAGCGTTATAGCCTTGGGTAAAGGCGCTGTCGCTGGTTGCGACCTTCAGGCCTACGGTACGACAGATATATTTCAGGTTCGCATTGCGCAGCAGAGCGCCAGGCAGAATTCCGGTCTCGGTCAGGATCTGAAACCCGTTACAGATACCAACGGCGTATCCGCCCCGCTCGGTGTGGTCGACCACGGCCTTGCAGATCGGGGATTGTGCGGCAATCGCTCCGCAGCGCAGGTAGTCTCCATAAGAAAACCCGCCGGGGACACCGACAATGTCCACGCCCTTGGGCAGAGCGGCATCTTTATGCCAGACCATGTCTACCTGGAACCCGGCCTGTTCAAAGGCAACGGCAAGATCCCGATCACAGTTGGAACCGGGGAAAACGATGACAGCTGCGCGCATGGCTAGCCCTCCTGCAAGCGGTTCAGACCAGTTCGATCTCGTAGCGTTCGATGACCGTGTTAGCCAACAGTTTTTCGCACATCTCGGTGACGTCCGATTCCGTCGCACCCTCGGCGAGTTCAAGATCAATCACCTTGCCCTGACGGACGCCTTCGACCTGTTCAAAACCCATGGCACCCAATGCGTGGCGCACCGCTTCACCCTGCGGGTCAAGTACCCCGGTTTTCAGCATCACATGCACACGTGCTTTCATTTACTGCAACTCCAGCTGAGGGCCGGTATTTGAGGCCCGTTCCGTTGTGCGCGGGGATAGCGCGACTGTCGGCGTTCGACAACCCTTGTCAGCACCTACCCGGACCCCTTTAGCGCGGGATAATGCGTATCTATTGCGTTGAAGGTCCCTGTCAGAACCATTTCAACCGCTACGGCAACCAAAATGATGGCCATAACACGGGTGATCACATTGATCATTGTCGGCCCAAAGAACCTGGAAATAGGGTCAGCGAATAACAATCCCAGCCCGACAATAGCGCAGGCAATCAAAACGGCCGCCCCCAATGTTACTACCTCGGCGCCGTCGGGCAAACTATGCGCGAACACAATGGTTGTCGCGATAGTGCCGGGCCCAATCGTCAACGGGATAGCCAGGGGAACAACCGCAATGTTCTTCTTCTGCGCGCCATCTTTAACGGCTTTCTGATCGCTTTCTGACCGGTCAGACGCGTTCAGCATCGACATGCCAACCCCAAGAATGATCAACCCACCAGCGATGCGAAAAGACGGAATGTCGATACCGAAAAGCGCCAGAATTTCTTCGCCGATCAGTACCGAAATCAGTGATACAATCACAACCGTGGCTGTCACAACCATTGCAACGCGTTTACGTTCTGGCGGGCTGTACCCCTCGGTCATGCTGAGGAAGATCGGGATGCCGTATAGCGGGTTGAAAATCGCCAGCAGCGCAGCGAGGAACTTTAAAAATACTGCCTGATCAAATAGCTCGGCCATTTTTGTTCACCCGATTACGCTTGTTCAACAAACAATGCCGGACAAGCTGCGGCCCTGTCAAATACCCGATCTCAAATAAAAACGCCGCCCAATATCGGCGGCGTTTTTGCGTTGTTCTTCGGCGTTCGATCAGTTGATCAAGGTCGGTTTGGACACATTGCTTTTCGGCAGAACGCCTAGGCGACGCGCAACTTCCGAGTAGGCGTCGGTCAGGCTGCCCAAGTCGCGGCGGAACACGTCCTTGTCCAGCTTCTGGCCGGTTTCGATATCCCAAAGACGGCAGCTGTCTGGGCTGATTTCATCCGCTATGATCAGGCGCTGGAAGTCACCTTCATAGACGCGACCGATTTCAATTTTGAAATCGACCAGACGAATGCCAACCGCCAGCATCACACCGCTCATGAAGTCATTCACCCGCAATGCGAGGCTAAGAATGTCTTCCATGTCCTGCTGGCTGGCCCATCCAAAGGCGGCGATATGTTCTTCGGTGACAAGAGGATCACCCAACGCGTCGTCCTTGTAGCAGTATTCTACTATCGGGCGCGGCAGCTGTGTCCCCTCGGCAATGCCAAGGCGTTTGGACATCGTGCCAGCCGCGAAATTGCGCACAATAACTTCAAGCGGTACGATTTCGCAGTTGCGGACCAACTGTTCGCGCATGTTCAGGCGACGGATGAAATGGGTCGGTACACCGATTTGATTCAGTCCGTTCATGAAGTATTCGCTCAGGCGGTTGTTCAGCACACCTTTCCCGTCGATCACGTCCTTCTTTTCAGCGTTGAAGGCGGTGGCGTCATCCTTGAAATACTGCACGATTGTACCCGGTTCAGGGCCTTCATACAAAATCTTGGCCTTACCTTCGTAAATTTTCTTGCGACGCGCCATGAGCGACCTTTCCAGACTGTCGCGAGGGAAAAAGTTCCTTCGCCTTGGCGCTCTCTTAGTCCAACCCCCACCTTCCCGCAAGTTCCGAGGACCGAGAGGCTTTGACGCAGCGCAAATACCTTGCACCCGGATCGTCGTATCGTCATATCATTAAGGAAAGAACTACCAACCCAAGGGGTCCAACTGATGACTACGTTTGACGAGCGCGAAAATGCATTCGAAGCAAAATTCGCCCATGATGAAGAAATGCAGTTCAAAGCACAGGCGCGTTGCAACAAACTGCTTGGCCTTTGGGCGGCCGAAAAACTGGGCAAAACCGGTAATGAAGCCGATGAATACGCAAAATCCGTTGTGATTTCAGACCTGGAAGAAACCGGGCACGAGGATGTCGTGCGCAAAGTTTCCGGCGATCTCGGGGATCTGTCTTCGGATGACGATATCCGCGCAAAAATGGCCGAGTTTCTGGTCGAGGCCAAAGCACAGGTTCTCAACGAAACCAGCTAAGGTCTCCCCGCAATATTCATGATCTTCATGAGATTTATGAATTTGATTTGACGCCCCGGTCATGAGACACGGGGCGTCTCGCATTTTTAGCGCGGCTCGCCAGTTTCGGAATATTCTTATGACAAATGCGCTCAGCAAACTTCTGGACTCCAACACGACTCTTTTGGCGGATGGAGCAACAGGTACAAACCTATTCAACATGGGCCTGCAGTCGGGCGACGCGCCCGAGCTTTGGAACGTCGATGCACCGGATAAAATCCGCGCGCTGTATCAGGGTTCGGTGGACGCAGGCAGCGACCTTTTCCTGACCAACACATTCGGCGGGACATCTGCGCGTCTCAAACTGCACGAGGCTCAGAACCGGGTCGCTGAACTGAACCGCGCAGGCGCAGAACTTGGCCGTGAGGTTGCTGACAAAGCCAACCGTCCGGTTATCGTCGCGGGATCGGTCGGACCAACCGGCGAGATCATGCAGCCTGTTGGCGCCCTGTCCCATGCCGATGCCGTGGAAATGTTCCACGAACAGGCGCAGGCATTGAAGGACGGTGGTGTCGATGTTCTTTGGGTCGAAACCATCAGCGCCCCAGAAGAGTTCAGGGCCGCGGCAGAAGCCTTTGCGCTGGTCGATATGCCTTGGTGTGGCACGATGAGCTTTGACACGGCTGGCCGCACCATGATGGGTGTCACATCCGCCGACTTTGCTCAGTTGGTTGAAACGCTCCCTAACCCGCCGGTTGCCTTTGGCGCAAATTGCGGGACTGGCGCGTCTGATATTCTGCGCACTGTCCTTGGATTTGTCGCACAAGGTACGGAACGGCCGCTGATATCAAAAGGCAATGCCGGTATTCCGAAATATGTGGATGGACATATTCATTATGACGGCACGCCGGAACTGATGGGCCATTATGCGACCATGGCGCGAGAGGCTGGCGCAAGCATTATCGGCGGATGTTGCGGCACAATGCCCGAGCATCTGCGGCACATGAGAGCTGCGCTTGACGGTGCCCCGTCCGGTATACGCCCAACCCTTGATCAGATCACGGACGCGCTGGGCCCGTTCTCATCCGCAACTGACGGGACTGGCGAGTCCGCCCTTCCGGAACGGCGCGTGCGTAAACGCCGCCGCGCCTGACAACCTCAACGCCCTTCGAATTTCGGGGGGCGTTTTTGCATGAAGGCAACGACGCCTTCGGAAAAGTCTCGGCTGCGGCCACATTCACCTTGCAGATGCGCCTCTGCCTCGAGCTGTTGCGGCAGAGTGTTTTCATAGGTGCCGCGAATAGCCTTTTTGATGGCGCCAAACCCTGAGGTTGGACCTTTGGCCAGATACATGGCCCGCTTGCGCCAATGCGCTTCGAACTCCGCGTCGGGAACGGCTTCCCAGATCAGGCCCCAGTCGTCGGCCTGTCGAGCACTGATCTTATCGGCAAAAAGAGCAGCGCCCATGGCTTTGGCGAACCCCATCTGGCGCGGCATAAACCAGGTGCCTCCAGCGTCGGGCAACAGGCCGATACGGGCAAAAGCCTGCAGGAAATAAGCACTCTCCGTCGCGATCACGATATCCGCGCATAGCGCCAGATTGGCCCCTGCCCCCGCAGCAGCGCCATTTACTGCGGCGATTGTTGGAACCGGGCAATTATAGATTGCTTCAAGCATGGGCTCGTATTCGTCGCGCAGCGTGCGCTCAAGATCAATCTTCCCGGTGCTTGAGGCATCACCTAAATCCTGACCCGAGCAAAAAGCGTTTCCCTTACCGGTCAAAACAATCGCGCGGGCATGGGTGGCAGCGTGTTTCATCGCGTGCGTGACTTCGGCCCGCAACTGAGCGGTCATTGCGTTCAACTTCTCTGGGCGGTTCAGAGTTACCACTGCCAGATCATCCGCAATGTCCAACAGGATCGCTTCGTATTCCATCCACCCCTCCAAGGTTCGCTGCGCCTGCGACCCTGCCTCAATTTCCAATGAAGGAAAAGGTGAACCGAAGGTCAATCTTTGAGGATTTCGCGTAATCGTTCTTTCTCGGCGTCGCTAAGGAGGCCGTCACCTTCCCTTCGGTCCTGTTCCGCCGATCTTTTGCGTAAAAAGCTGAAACCAGTCGCCACAGCGATCAAAAGCATGATCGGACCGGCCAGCCACAAAAGGATGTTCGATCCTGACGTTGTTGGCCTTAGCAAAACATATTCGCCGTAGCGATCAACGATAAAGTCAATCGCCTGTCCATCTGTATCGCCGGCCACCAGGCGTTCGCGCAATAACAGGCGCAAGTCACGGGCCAATCCTGCATTGCTTTCGTCTATGCTTTCGTTGCGGCAAACCAGACAGCGCAAGCCGGAACTCAGATCCCGCGCCCTCTGTTCCAGGATCGGATCATCAAGCACCTCGTCAGGTTGGACAGCCATGCTTGGCGTTGCCAATAAAAGCAGTATCAGTAGAAACCGTTTCATTCCGCCGGAACCCCCTGCGTCGGCGTCTTGCGCGCGCCTGCCGCAACGCGAAAACGCCTGTCGCACAGGCTAAGAACGCCACCGAGCGCCATCAGTAGGCACCCGCCCCAAATCCAATTCGCTAAAGGCTTGATATAAGTCCGCACGACCCAGCCACCATTTGCCTGCTGATCTCCAATGACGACGTAAAGATCCCTGAGAAACCGATAGTCAATCGCAGCTTCAGTCGTTGGCATCCTTGAAACTGGGTAGTCGCGTTTTTCCGGATGCAGTGTTGCGATTGTTCGACCGGCCTGTTCGACCTTAACATCGGCTGTGGTTGAGAAATAGTTGGGCCCCTCGACATTCCGAACCTGTTCAAGTGTCAGAGTGAACTGGCCAACCTCGAAAGGCTGCCCCGTCTGCGCAACGCGGATATCCTCGACCTCCCATGCGGTCAGCCCGGCGATGGCAAAGATCGTAACCCCCAGTCCGGTATGGGCTGCAGCCTTGCCCCAATCGGCACCGGGCAGTCTGAACAGACGCTGCAGGTTGTTTTTTCTTCCAGTACGGCTCCAAAGGTCCACAATAGCGCCAAATGTGATCCAGGCCCCCAGAAACAGCCCCACGGGTCCCAATGCGCTGCGACCGGTCTGCATGACCCAAACGAGCAAGCCAAGCGCAACCGCCAGAAGGAATGCGAACCGCAACGAATGCGCCGCCTTGCCAAGCTTTCCACGTTTCCACGGAAGCATTGCACCAAGCGGTAATACAATCCCCAGCGCAACCATGAACGGTGTGAACGCCGCATTAAAGAACGGCGCGCCGACCGAGAGTTTGCGATCAAATGCCATCTCGGCCACCATCGGCCACAAGGTTCCGAAGAACACAACGAAACAGCTGACCGCCAATAGAATGTTGTTCAGCACCAGGGCGCTTTCGCGGCTGACCATACCAAACACGCCCTTGGCCTCCATCGCTTGCGCGCGTGCCGCATAGAGTGTCAACGCACCGCCAATGAAGACCACAAGAATGATCAGGATAAACACGCCGCGTTCAGGATCATTGGCAAAGGCATGTACCGAAGTCAAAAGCCCCGATCGCACAATGAACGTCCCGATCAGCGAAAAGCCAAAGGCGATAATCGCCAGAAGGATGGTCCAGCTCTTCAGCGCTTCACGCTTTTCGACCACGATAGCAGAATGCAACAGGGCTGCCGCCAATAGCCACGGCATGAAAGAAGCGTTTTCGACCGGATCCCAGAACCAGAACCCGCCCCAGCCCAGCTCGTAATAGGCCCACCAGGATCCAAGCGCGATCCCAATGGTCAGAAAAATCCATGCGGCCAGCGTCCAGGGACGCACCCACCTCCCCCAAGAGGCATCCACGCGCCCTTCGATCAGCGCGGCCACTGCAAAGCTGAATGCCATGCTCAGGCCGACATAGCCCAGATACAGAAACGGCGGGTGGAATGCCAAACCTGGATCTTGCAATAATGGGTTGAGATCCCGCCCATCGAACGGGGCGACAATCAGACGGTCAAATGGGTTCGAGGTGAGCAGGATAAAAGCGTAAAACGCCACCCCTACGGCCGCCTGAACCGCCAGCACGCGCGCTTTGAGCGTCGGAGGTAACCCTGCGCCAAAAAAAGCGGCCATGGCCCCGAAAACTGCGACGATCAGGACCCACAGCAACATTGACCCTTCGTGGTTGCCCCACGTGCCGCTGATTTTATACAGCATCGGTTTGGCGGAATGGCTGTTTTCAACCACTATCCGCAATGAGAAATCAGAGGTGGTAAAGGCCCAGACCAACGCCGCGAAAGAGAAGGCGACTAACAGAAACTGTGCAATAGCGGCGGTTTCTGCAAAGGACATCCAGCCAGTCCACCGTTTCGCCGCCCCTATCAGCGGAATGACCGTCTGAACGATGGCGACGAGAAAGGCGAGTATCAGCGCGAAGTGACCAAGTTCTGTAATCATGGTCCCGCATATATTCCTGTTGAGGGACAATCACCAATCACTTTCGCCTCTGCCGGACGCACATAGTGTCGCGGGTCAGGCGGACCGACCCCGCCGCCAATCCTCGAGCGCAGGGTTGAAATCGGGTTTTAGGACCTCATCGGCCAAGCCTGCATCTGTCCCAGTATCAGCGACCCCAATCAAACGTTCCCGCATCTCTGCCAGTGTTTCGATGTTTTCCATAACTTTCGGAGTACGTGTCATCGTTGCCGAAATTTCACGCTGCAGATCCTGCACTTTGGTCTGGTGTCTTGCGCCGAAATAGAACGAGACGACCACGCCCAACAACCACCACAAGGGCTCAGGTACCAACGCAATCCCCTGCATCCGAGCGGCAAACCAAAGCGGATCGACCATAGCGGCGATAAACAGCCCCAATGTTCCCAAGGCCATGGCGGGGCGCGGCAGCCGGTTGAGCCCATCCATAAAACGGTCAAATGCACTTTTTTGAACCCGCTCGAACTCAGCCCTATACTGTTCCAGTACTCCCAGTTGTCGCGTCAGGTCGCGTTTAGCGCCCTGCTCAGAATTTTCACGAAAGACTTCGGTTGTTTCACGCACGACATTCCGACCCTCGCCAAACAAGAACGCAAATATTCCTGAGATCAGCCCCATTCAGAAACCCTCCTTTGAAACTCTGCGTCGCTAAGATGATAGGTCGGTGACAGGAATTCCTCGGCGCGTCGTATCCAGCCACCTTTTGCCCCAGACCGGGACCGAGCATATTTGCGAGAGGCTGGACGCCGTTCCGCTATCCGGAAATAATAGTTTCTCCTGGCAACGCCATAAGCATCCCGCAGCGCGACAGGGTCCGGTTCAGACGCAGCACTACAAGCCTGCGCCGTCTGCGGGCCCACAACGCCATCTACGACGACATGATACCCCATTTCACGCAGCAAATATTGCATAATTTTAACAGCTTGAACGCCTGAATTCACGTACATGTCGAAAACAGATGGCTGCAGAATGTTAGGTAGTAGGTGTAATCGCGGTTTTGAGAAATAGTGGCGGATAAAGATTTCAACGGCCTGCGACCGGCTCAGCCGCCTTACATCGGATACATCAACGTTCCCGTCCTGCGTCAGGTCCAGTTGCAATCTGCGCATGGTATGGATTGTTACGCCGAATTTTGTCGCTCCACCCGGATCGTCGGGGTCATCGACAAAACCACCTTCACGCGTAACTATCTGTTCCGCGATCTGCCGAACCGTCTGCATGTACTGTTCTCCAACTTGGGACAGACAGACGCTCGGACAATTCTGTTAATACAGCTAAAATAGAAAGGGCGCTGCATGTCGATCCACGCAACGCCCGAATTCCGATCTCAAAGCCTATGGCTCAGCTCTCGCCGGCCTCCTTGTAAATACCTTGTTCTTTCAACGCGTCCACAACCTCTTTTGGCATATAGGTCTCATCGTGTTTCGCAAGAATTTCTGAGGCTTCAAAGACTCCGTTTACGTAGCTTCCGGTACCAATCATACCCTGGTTTTCCGAGAACAAATCAGGCAAAACCCCAGTAAACGTGACCGGCACACTTTCGCCACCGTCCGTCACCACAAAACGCACGGTTTCCCCTTGCCCCCGCACGATCGAACCCTCTTCGACCAGACCACCGATCCGGAATACTTCAGTCGGTTTTGGCGGCGCTGCCATTACTTCACTGGGCGAGCGGAAGAAATTGATGCCGTCCTGCATAGCGTATCCGATCAACGCCGTAGACACTGCCAAAGCAACGATTGACAGAAGGATGATTTGAACGCGACGACGTTTCTTGAGCGTTTTCATTTGTTCCTCATGGGAAAAGTGGGGCCATCATCAGACCCGCAGTTTCAGCTTCACCTAACATCAGGTTAGCGTTCTGCAAGGCTTGGCCACTGCTACCTTTTGTCAGGTTATCCAGTGCTCCGATCACAATGGCGCGCTTCTCGATCCGGTCGCTGGCCACGCCGATATGGCAGAAATTTGAGCCGCGCACATGGTGGGTCGAGGGTGTTTCGCCAAATGGCAGCATCTGGATAAATGGTTCGCTTTCATAGGTTTTCACAAGCGCTTCATAAACGCTCGTGGGGTCACCTTTGACATATGTAGTCGCTAGGATACCCCGGTTTGCCGGAACTAGATGCGGAGTGAACTGAACTTGGACCGGGCGCCCTGCAAGGGCAGAAAATTCTTGATCGAATTCCCCCAAATGCCGATGAGTACCGCCAACAGCATATGCGTTATATCCTTCGCTAAGTTCGGCATGCAGCAGGTTTTCTTTCAGCGACCGCCCGGCACCAGACACCGCGCATTTGAGGTCCAGAATGATGTCATCCAGATCGATGACACCGGCCGAAATCAAGGGACGCAATACATATTGTCCGGTAGCGGCGTTGCAACCTGTTCCGGCAACCAAACGGGCCGTGCAAATTTGATCGCGATAAAACTCGGTCAGGCCGTAAACGGCCTCCTCCTGCTGCTCCAAAGCCGCATGAGGGTTGCCATACCATTTTTCATATTCCTCAGGGTCGCGTAGCCGGAAATCGGCGGACAGGTCGATGATTTTCAGGTCCTTCGGCAGATCGCGGATAACTTCCTGGCTGGTTTTATGTGGCAGCGCGCAAAAGCACAGGTCGATCCCTGAAAAGTCGATTTCTGAAATTTTGCAAAGAACCGGTAATTCCAGGTGCCGCAAATGTGGAAATACCTGCGCCATCGACTGTCCGGCTTTCCGTTCGGCAGAAAGTGCAGCGATTTCCATATTCGGATGCTCGGCGATCAACCGAACCAGTTCAGCGCCGGTATAACCCGAAGCGCCCAGAATTGCGATTTTGTGGGTCATCTTGGACCTCTTGAAACTCTATGCCACTGTTCATGCCCGCCACTGTGACGGTCATGGGATTACGGATTCTTTCAGGCCGCGTCTTTGACCAAAGTCAGACAGCCTCGAAAGTAATTTGTCGTCGGAGGAACTGGGTGGCGCGATCACTGACAACGCCTGGCTTACCAGTGGTCAGATAACCGCCCTTCGCCGCACCCTGCATGTTCGGGTGCCGCTGCAAATAGTCTGCCAGACTTTCGGCAACCAGATCACCCTGGCTGAACACCTCAACGTCGGGTCCTAAGGCCTTCTGAAACGCCTCAGCCATCAAGGGATAGTGCGTACAGCCCAGAATTGCGGCCTGAGGCTCTGGCATCTTGCGTTTCAGGGCGTCCACATGGCTTCGAACCAGCGCTTCGGCCAGGATCATGTCGCCTTCCTCGATGGCATCAACGACCCCACCGCAGGCCTGCGCCTCAACATCTACGCCAATCGCACGAAAGGCCAACTCGCGTTGAAACGCGCGACTCGATACGGTGGCCGGGGTCGCAAACAAAGCGACGTGTTTGACCGCGACTTCACGCGGCGGGCTGTTGTCACCCCATTGCCGCTCAGTCAGCGCTTCGATCAATGGAACAAAAACGCCCAAGACGCGCTTGCCTTGAGGCACGCCCTCTTCCTGCATCCGCCGCAAAGCAGCAGCGCTGGCCGTATTGCAGGCCAGAATCACCAGATCACATCCCCGGTTCCAGAGGTCGTTCACCGCACCCCGGGTCAGCTCATAGATATTCTCTACATCACGCACCCCGTAAGGCGCATGTGCGCTGTCCGCGTAATACAGGAAATCAACGTCGGGAAGACGTTTCTGCGCGGCGTTCAGAACGGTCAGACCGCCCAAACCAGAATCAAAAATGCCTACTGCCATTTGCCCCTTTAGGCGCGATGCCGTTCCTCAAATTCATAGCCATAGTCATAAGACTTTAGTGGCTTTGGAGACAGCTCATACGTTGCTTTGCGCAAGAAATCCATCATCTTGCGCGTATCCTTGGCCAACGGGTCCAGAACGTCGCGGCCGATGGGCTCTCCGATCACCACCTGGACCGGGGTATCAACGCGTTTTTTGAATTCCTTGATTAGCAATCCCATGCGCAATGTATTGTGCAGATGGCTGGCGATCTGAAACAGGCGTGAGGTATGACCGTCAAAAAAGACCGGCACAACTGTCGCGTCTGATTTGGCAACCATCCGCGCTGTGAAGCCACGCCAGCCCGGGTCCATCGGGTACGAGAAAGGCTTTGCCCCTGTGCTGACGGTACCGCCGGGAAATATGCCAATCGCGCCGCCCTCGCCCAGATAGTTCAAAGCTTTCTTGCGGGTCTCGAGGTTCTGCTTCATCGCAGCTTTTGTATCGTCGAATGAAATCGGCAGAACGACCCGATTCAGATCCTCTGCCTTACGAAACACATGGTTGGCCAGAATGCGAAAATCCCCACGCGTACTGGACAACATGTGCCCCATCATCAACCCATCCAGAATTCCATATGGGTGATTGGCAATCAGAATCAGAGGGCCATCACGGGGAATATTAGACAATGACCCGCCAACCACATCCAGAGACAAACCGTATCTCTCAACCATGACCGACCAGAAATCTCGCCCGTTGGCCACGTCTTTTTCGTACCCATCAGCACGCCTGATAAGGCGCAGGCGGCCTGTGGTGTTCTCCATAAGCTTGATGACCATCCGTCCGCTTTTGGTTTCAGCGGAATAGGCATAAGAAATGTCACGTGCAACATGGCGTCGCGAGGGCATGGAAGTCTCCGGTTTTGTACCTGCATTTTAGATGCAAGTAACAATTTTGCCTAGCTGTCGTGACACGGTTGTGACGAATTACTCGGCGGCGGCCTGTAATTCAGGTCCTCCGTTCCGTATCGTGGTCAACAATTCCTCTCTGCGTTTGGCGGCGCTCGCCTCATTCGCCTTAAGGACGGGTCCAAAACCTTTGATATCCAAGGGCAACTTAGCGAGCGCAATTACGGCATCCTTTGTTTGGATGGAAATCAGCGGAGTGATCTCTCTGAGATCACGCTCATATTGCTTGATCAGCGCGCGCTCCATTCGACGTTCGACACTATAGCCAAAGATATCCAGCGGAGTACCTCGAAGAGCTTTTAGCCGAGACATGAATTTCAGCGGCTTCAGCATCCATTCGCCGAAACTCCGTTTGCGGGGTCGGCCATCTGGTCCTTTGCCACCAAGCAGCGGTGGGGCAAGGTGGAAAGTCATTTTGAATTCGCCATCAAATTCGGCGGCGGCTTTCTCCCGACTGGACAGTAACAACCGGGCCACTTCGTATTCGTCCTTGTAAGACAACAGCTTATGATACCCTTTTGCGACAGCATCACGAATTTCTGCATCCTCAAACGAGTCAACGATTTTGCGGTAGCGTTTCGCCAAACGAGCGCTTTGATACTGGGTCAGATGATCGGCGCGGAACGCGATGACCTGCTCTGGTGATTTCGGGAGGTCGGAAACACTTGGCCGTAGAATCTCATCGACTTTTTCCGGGTGTAAAACCGCCCAACGACCGATCTCAAAGGCTCTTTTGTTGCGTTCTACCGCCGTTCCGTTCAGATCAATGGCTGCAATCACCGCATCGAGGCTGACGGGTATCAGCCCGCGCTGCCATGCGGCCCCAAAAACCATCATGTTCGAATAGATTGAGTCTCCCATCACTGCGCGCGCAAGCTCAGTGGCATCAAACAGGGAAACGTCTTCTTTCAATCGTGCTTGCAGCGCCAGTTCCAGCCTCTCACCAGGAATCCTAAACTTAGTGTCGCGCGTGAAATCACCGGTAACGGTTTCGTGGCTGTTGACCACCGCTCCGGTCTGACCCAAGCGTGTCAGGCCAAGTGTTTTGGCCCCGGCGGAAACAACCAAATCACCACCGATCAATGTGTCGGCTTCACCCGTTGCCACACGTATTGCACTGATATCATCTGGCCGGTTGGCTATACGGCAATGAATATGAACCGCACCGCCTTTCTGAGCCAAGCCTGCCATCTCCATCATTCCGGCGCCTTTGCCGTCAATCTGGGCCGCCTGTGCCAGGATCGCCCCGAGCGTGACAACTCCGGTCCCACCGATGCCGGTAATGACAACATTATGTGTGCCCATGATTTCAGGCAGCTCGGGCATCGGAAGATCGGGCAGATCAAGTTCGGTCGTCGCTTCTTTGCGAATCTTCGCGCCTTCCAGCGTTACAAAGGAGGGGCAGAACCCACTCAGACACGAAAAATCCTTGTTACAGCTCGATTGGTCAATCGCGCGCTTCCGGCCAAGTTCGGTTTCCTTGGGAACAATCGAAACACAGTTCGATTGGATGCCGCAGTCACCGCAGCCCTCACAGACATCCGTATTGATAAAGACCCTTTTGTCCGGGTCGGGAAAGGTTCCGCGTTTACGGCGACGGCGTTTCTCAGCGGCACAGGTCTGGACATAGACGATGACCGAGACGCCCTCATAGGTGCGGAATTTCTCTTGCACAGTCATCAGTTCGGCACGCTCAAAGCTCTCTACCCCTGCGGGTAAGGCTTTGAAGTTTACATCTTCTTTTTCGTCATAGACCAGCGCGACATGTGTGACGCCCATAGCCTTGACCTCGGCCGCGATCCTTTCGGCGGTCAGATCACCCTCATTGCCCTGCCCGCCCGTCATTGCGACTGCATCGTTGAACAGAATCTTGAAGGTGATGTTCGTACCCGCCGACAAAGCTGCCCGGATCGCCTGAACACCGGAATGGTTATAGGTGCCGTCTCCGAGGTTCTGGAACACATGATTGGTGGTCGAGAACGGCTCTTCCCCGATCCAGTTTGCCCCTTCGCCACCCATCTGAGTAAAGCCAAATGTGCTTCGATCCATCCACTGAACCATGTAATGGCATCCGATGCCCGCATAGGCCCGGCTTCCGTCTGGTACCTTGGTCGAACTGTTATGCGGGCATCCAGAACAGAAATACGGAAGGCGCGAGGCTATTTCCTCGGCATTGTCCGCCCGGCGCGCTTCGGTCAGCTTGGTCAAACCTGCGCGGACCCCGTCGGTATCACGGCCTTCTTCAATCAGGATACCGCCCAGTTTTTCAGCGATCATGTTCGGATCAAGGGCACCGCGGGTGGGAAACAGCTCTTCCCGATGCAGCGTCCCAGCACCGCCCTTGTACCAGCCATAGACTCGTCGACCACGGCGGTCGTCAAAGATCGCTTCCTTAACCTGAACCTCGATCAGTTTACGTTTTTCCTCAACGATTACAATCAGGTCCAAACCTTCTGCCCAGTCATGAAATCCGGACATATCCAGAGGGAACGTCTGTCCGACCTTATAGGTCGTGATGCCAAGGCGCTCGGCCTCGGCCTCATCAATATTCAACAAGGAAAGCGCGTGGGTAAGGTCCAGCCAGTTCTTGCCAGCGGCCACCAGACCTATCTTTGCGCCGGGTTTGCCCCAGACACGTTTGTCCATCCGGTTGGCCCGTGAAAACGTTTCAGCCGCAAAACGCTTGTAATCAATAATGCGCTCTTCCTGCAGATGAGGCGTATCGCCAAGCCGGATGTTCAGCCCTCCTTCGGGCATATCAAACTCGGGCACCAAGACTTTCATGCGATCAGGGTTGCCATCAACGACCGAGGTCACCTCGATCGTGTCCTTCATGGTCTTGAGGCCGACCCAGACACCGGCGAACCGACTGAGCGCGAATCCGTAAACGCCGTAGTCGAGTATCTCCTGTACTCCGGCCGGGCTGACCACTGGCATGTACATATCAACCAGCGACCACTCGGACTGATGCAGAACGGTCGAGCTTTCGCCCGTGTGATCATCCCCCATGGCCATCAGAACGCCACCATGTGCCGCCGTCCCTGCCATATTGGCATGGCGCATCACGTCGCCTGACCGATCTACACCAGGTCCTTTTCCGTACCACAGACCAAAGACGCCATCGAACTTGCCGTCACCCCTTAACCCGGCCTGCTGACTGCCCCAAAGCGCGGTTGCCGCAAGATCCTCGTTCAGACCGTATTGAAAAGTGACATCGCTTTCTGTCAGCTGTTTCTGCGCGCGCATCATCTGCTGGTCGACCGCTCCAAGAGGCGATCCGCGGTATCCCGTCACCAATCCCGCAGTGTTCAGACCCGATTTCGTGTCGCGCGCCTTTTGCATCAGCATAAGGCGCACAAGCGCCTGAGTGCCGTTCAATAGAACCGTGTTTTTGCTTAAGTCGAAACGGTCGTTCAAAGAAATTTGTGGCTTACTCATCAAACGCCTCCCCTCGTCAGATCAGTGTGCTTCATCTGCTTCCATATTAGGTCATAATAACTGACCTGCCTAGAGCTTATCCTCTGAAACGCAAGGATTTCGCCGTTTGAATGTGGAAGTTGTCACCTATTTCATATAGGCGTTCGGCAGGATAACGAAAGTTGCGGCGATGGATTGGGACAAGCTTAGGATATTTCACGCGGTTGCAGATGCGGGCAGCCTGACACATGCAGGCGATAAGCTGAACCTATCTCAATCGGCAGTCAGCAGACAAATTCGGGCATTGGAAGAGTCACTTGATTCGACGTTGTTCCATCGTCACGCCCGCGGTCTGATTCTGACCGAACAGGGTGAGCTGCTGTTCGACGCCACCTCGGCAATGTCCAAGCGACTGGACGCGGCAGCGGCGCGCATACGAGACAGCGAAGAAGAAGTCTTTGGTGTGCTGCGGGTCACAACCACATTTGGCTTTGGGACCCTATGGCTCGCTCCGAGGTTGCCAAAGCTGTATGAACAATACCCGGACCTAAATATCGACCTCATGCTTGAGGAACGCGTTCTTGACCTGCCAATGCGCGAGGCCGATGTCGCCATCCGTATGAAAGAGCCTAGCCAGGCTGATCTGGTGCGCAAGCGCCTGATGACAGTACAGATGCTGCTTTATGCTACCCCGGAATATCTAAAGGAAAGCGGTCAACCTGCCTCCCTCGAAGAAATCTCGAGCCATCGACTTATCTGTCAGACCCCCTCAGCCCCCCAAGTAGGGGCCAGTGCGGCAATGGTACGGCATCTGATGACCTATAACCCGGCGTCGTTGCTGACAGTGAACAACTATTTCGGTGTCTTGCAGGGCGTACTGCACAATCTGGGAATTGGCTTGCTGCCCGATTATGTCACGCATGATTTCCCGCATCTGCTGCCGGTACTTTCAGACATCGAAACGGCTGACGTTCCTGTTTATCTCGCCTACCCCGAAGAACTACGCCATTCCAAACGCGTGGCAGCCTTCCGCGATTTTGTGCAGGACGAGATCATCGCGCAGCGTAAACACCTGAAGAAAATGGGGAAACTATAGCTATGCGTCAACGTCATAGCGGACATGACGGACTATCACACTGAAACGCCTTGATCGTTATCAAACTGATGCCTAAATGAGCACTCGAAGGCGGTGATGCTGTAACGCTCATCATCTTCATACCTCCCTGTTGGACTACGGCCGAGCTTAGTGCTCGGCCTTTTTTTTGGTCCTGGCTTAATCGGTGACACCGAACAGCCGAAAACTGCTGGGAAATTTCCACCTCCGCGCCTATGATCCCGTAAAAGATCAAAAATTCGTGTTCGAGGGAAAATTCATGCACCATCCACTCCGCCTATTACTGGCGTTGATTTCCGCCATTCTTCTTGCGGTACCAGTACACGCACAAGACAGTGGGACCGCGTCGTCTACGGTCACAATTCCAGAGGACCTGACGCCCGATCAGGTTGATGGCTTGGTGGCACGTATGTCCGACGATCAGGTTCGCGCCATTTTGTTGGAACGGCTCGACGCGGTTGCAGAAAAGCAGGCGGCAGCAAACGAAAACCATGAAGATCCGCTTACCGAAATCAGTGAAATCTGGGCCGAGATGGTTACCTCTTGGACGCAGGTTTTGACCACATTGCCAAATATTGTCAGCGCCCAGGTTGAGGCGTTCAGCAATTTCTCAGCGAAATTCGGATCTACCGGGGTGTTTGGCCTGTTTGGGCTGATCCTAGCAGTTCTGGTGGCCGGATACGCTGCTGAAAAATTGTTTGGGTTTCTCACCCGCAAATGGCACGAAGAGCCCGATGGGAATTCCGATGCTGATCTTTGGAGCGCGGTACGTTACTTGTTCCGCCGTTTCTGCCGGGAAATCGCAGGACTTGTTGTGTTCTATGTTGTTATCCGGGCGATTGGACGGGGCTTGCTGACGACAGAACAGCTTACCTATGCCGCCCCATTCGTTTTCTACCTGATTTGGATTCCGCGTCTGGGCGCAGCCGCCTCACGCTTTGTACTGGCGCCCAAAAAGCCACATTACCGGTTGGTCAACATAGACGATCATTGGGCCAAATATCTGCATCGCAACCTGATTGGCCTTCTTCTATTGATCGGCCTCACGCTCTTTATCGTACGGTTCAACTTGCTTAACGGTATCACCCCGGCCGATACGCGTATCGGTTTCTGGCTGAACGCTGGCATCCATATATACATTGGGATCATCGCCTGGACCGCGCGCGAAGGGTTGTCTCAGATGATGTTGGGCACGGACCCGGATCACACCAAATTCGATGAAAAGGTCGCTCATTACTATCCCTACTTCGCTATCGGCGTTTCGGTGGTGATATGGTTCCTGGTCGAATTCCTGATCGCACAGCGTGATCCCAGAACACTTGCCCTGCTTGGCAAAGGGCCACATTTCACGACGATGTTCTGGCTGCTGATCGCACCAGCGCTTGATACGCTGATCCGTGGCCTAGTGCGCCATCTTCAACCCCCAATGTTGGGCGACGGACCATTGGCCGAACGCGCCTATAAATCAGCCAAGCGCAGCTATATCCGGATCGGTCGCGTGCTGGCGGGCCTGTTTGTGGTCTTTATGATCGCACGGGTCTGGCAGCTTGATCTTCGACACGTCGCCTCTGCCGGGATCGGAACCGACGTTGGCGGTACGGTTATCGAATTCCTGATGATCATCGCTGTCGGATACATCTTGAACGAGGTCGTCTCACTATGGATCAACCGTCGTCTTGCCAAGGAACAGACAACGGCAGAAGAGCTGGATGAAGAGGCCGGTGGCGAGGGTGGCGGCGCAGGCGGTTCACGTCTGGCGACGGTTCTTCCCTTGCTGCGGATCACGGCGCAAGTCACGATTGCGGTCATCTTCGGCCTGCTTGCATTGGGCGCGCTGGGCATCAACATCACCCCACTTCTGGCAGGTGCTGGTGTCCTTGGTCTTGCGATCGGTTTCGGCGCTCAGAAGCTGGTGGCAGATATCGTCGGCGGTGTCTTCTTCCTTATCGACGATGCGTTTCGCGTGGGTGAATATGTCGATGTCGGCGGCACCATGGGCACCGTCGAGAAAATCTCGATCCGTTCGATGCAGCTCCGCCATCACCGTGGGCCCGTTCACACGATCCCCTATGGCGAGATTCAAAAGCTGACCAATTTCAGCCGTGACTGGGTGATCATGAAGCTAAAGTTCACCGTGCCGTTTGACACTGATCCCAACAAGGTCAAGAAGATCTTCAAGAAGATCGGCGCCGAGATGATGGCGGACGAAACCCACAAAGAAGGCTTCTTGCAGCCCTTCAAATCGCAAGGTGTTTTCGACTTTGACGATGTTGGCATGATCATCCGCGGCAAGTTCATGGCCAAGCCGGGCAAGCAGTTCACGCTTCGCAAGGAAATCTTCAACCGGGTGAAGGCCGAGTTCAATGCCAATGGCATCGACTTTGCCCGCCGCGAAGTTCGCGTAGCAATTCCTGGTCTGGAAGAGGCCGAGAACCTTACCGAACAACAAAAAGCTGCTGTTGGGGCCGCTGCGGCGGACTCGATCAACAAGGGAGAAACCCCAGCTTAAAGACCAGATACAGACGCCACGCGGCTTTTGGGCCGTCTGGCAGGAAATACTATAGACGGAACCGGCCACTGGCGCGGTTCCGTTTTTTTCTGGGTACACAAAGCGCAGAAAAGCTCGAAATTGGCATATGCCGGTTACGTTATTCGACCCTGCGCTGACTTGGCCCTTCCCACAGACGCGCCCTTGCCCTACAAGGCCCGCAATCTCGGCCACCATGGATACAGGACAAACGATGCAAGAGCCCGCCATCACACCGGATCTGATTGCCGCGCACGGGTTGAAACCCGAAGAATACGAGATGATCCTGGAGATTATCGGGCGCGAGCCAACCTTTACCGAGTTGGGCATTTTCTCGGCCATGTGGAACGAGCATTGTTCCTACAAATCTTCTAAGAAATGGCTGCGCACCCTGCCCACCTCTGGACCCCAGGTGATCTGCGGACCGGGTGAAAATGCAGGTGTGGTCGATATCGGCGATGGTCAGGCCGTGGTCTTCAAGATGGAAAGCCACAACCATCCGTCTTACATCGAACCCTATCAAGGTGCGGCCACAGGTGTTGGAGGTATCCTGCGCGACGTTTTCACCATGGGTGCGCGCCCAATCGCCTCGATGAACGCGCTGTCTTTTGGTGAACCCGGCCACCATAAGACCCGTCAGCTGGTCAATGGCGTGGTCGAAGGTATCGGCGGCTATGGCAACTGTTTCGGCGTGCCTTGCGTTGGCGGCGAAGTGCGCTTTCACCCGGCCTATAATGGCAACTGCCTTGTGAATGCCTTCGCAGCCGGGCTGGCTGACAGTGACAAGATTTTCTACTCAGCCGCATCGGGCGTCGGCATGCCGGTTGTCTATCTTGGAGCCAAGACCGGACGCGACGGCGTGGGCGGAGCCACCATGGCCAGCGCCGAATTTGACGACACGATCGAGGAAAAGCGCCCCACCGTTCAGGTTGGCGACCCGTTCACCGAAAAACGCCTGATGGAAGCGACGCTGGAGCTGATGCAAACCGGCGCAGTGATCTCGATCCAAGATATGGGCGCGGCGGGCCTGACCTGTTCCGCAGTTGAGATGGGGGACAAAGGCGGTCTGGGCGTTCGGCTTGATCTGGAAAACGTCCCCCAGCGCGAAGAGAACATGACAGCCTATGAGATGATGCTGTCGGAATCCCAAGAACGCATGTTGATGGTTCTCAAACCCGAGCTTGAGGCCGAGGCTCGCGCCGTTTTCGATAAATGGGATCTGGATTTCGCTATCGTGGGTAAAACCGTCGCCGAAGATCGCTTTCTGATCATGCATAATGGTGAGGTCAAAGCCGATCTGGTTCTATCCAAACTCTCCTCAACCGCGCCCGAATATGATCGCCCGTGGGAGCCTACACCGCAAGCAGAAGATCTGGCCGACGTGCCTCAGATCGACCCAATCGACGGTCTGCGCGCCCTGCTCGCTTCGCCCAACTATGCGGGCAAGCAATGGGTTTACGAGCAGTATGACACCATGGTTATGGCCGATTCCGTGCGTACGCCTGGTCTGGGCGCCGGCATGGTTCGTGTACACGGCACCGACAAAGTTCTTGCTTTCACCAGTGACGTGACCCCGCGCTATGTGCGAGCTAACCCTGTTGAAGGCGGCAAGCAAGCTGTTGCCGAAGCCTACCGCAACCTGACCGCCGTCGGGGCATTGCCGCTGGCGACCACTGACAACCTGAATTTTGGCAACCCAGAAAAGCCCGAGATCATGGGCCAGTTCGTCGGCGCGATCCAAGGCATTGGTAAGGCCGTCGCAGCGTTGGATATGCCCATCGTGTCCGGCAACGTGTCGCTTTACAACGAAACCGACGGTCAGGCGATCCTGCCGACCCCGACAATTGGAGCGGTCGGCCTTCTGGCGCACACGGACGAGATCATAGGTAATGAGGTCCGCGACGGCCACGTGGCTCTGGTCATCGGCGAAACGCAGGGGCATCTGGGCCAATCCGCGCTTCTGGCCGAAGTGTTCAACCGCGAAGATGGCGACGCGCCGCATGTCGATCTTGACGCCGAAAAGCGCAACGGAGAGTTCATCCGCGCAAACCGAGAGATGATCAAAGCCTGCACCGATCTTGGCGATGGTGGTCTGGCATTGGCGGCCTTCGAACTGGCCGAGGCAACCGGCGTCGGCATCACGCTTGACGACGCCTCGACCGAATTCCTGTTTGGCGAGGATCAGGCCCGTTATCTGGTCGCCTGCAACTTTGACCAGGCCGAAGCCCTGATGATTGCCGCAGGTCAGGCTGGCGTTCCACTGGTATCGGTCGGGCGGTTCACGGGCGACAGCGTCCGCATCGGCTCTTCTGAGGCCTTGCTTGATGAACTGACTGCCACTTTCCGCAACAGCTTCGCCGAAGCCGTCGCCTGATTTTGGCACCTGCGCTTCTGAAAACCTGCACTTTGACAAGTGCAGGTTTTTGTCATTTCGGGGCGTCTATCTGACCCTTGCGCGCCCCGCCCCGGCGCACTACATCTTGGGAAAGACTTTCAGGAGAAACCTACATGCCGATGAGCGCCCACGAGATTGAGAACCTGCTGCGCGACGCGTTTCCCGATGCGGACATTCAGGTCGGCGGCAGCGACGGCGTACATATGTCGGCCATGGTCGTGGATGAGAGCTTTCGTGGCAAAAACCGGGTGCAACAACAGCGAGCAGTCTATGCAGCCCTCAAAGGCAAGATGGACGGCCCGGATGGCGACTTGCACGCGCTGGCGCTGACGACGAAAGTGCCTGAGTGAGCACGACTTTTGGGGCATATGCTATTTGGGGCGTCGTGCTGATTGCCATCCTTGGTATTTATGTAGTGGTTATTGTCAGACGTAGCCGCTCTGACCGAAAACCAGTTACGCGCGATCCCAAGGGGGCAACCCCCAGCCAGAATGCGACTCTAGTCGCGTCAACGACAGACGGAGGCAGAGGCGGTGGTGTTAGTGCAATCGTTATTCCTCGGGACCCACAGGCATACGCAAAAACCATGGCCCCCAAGAAATGAACCTTTGGCTCGTCAGCATTTGCGCAATCGCAGCATTGATAGTTGTCGCCGCGCTGATCGAGGCCTATGTAAAACGCAACAGAAAGCGTAAATTGGCTGACATGCGCCCGGACCCCGACAAAATCAGCAAGGTTGGCGGCATTGAACGGTACGGGCTTGATCCGGTGACGCTGGCACAGGCCGAGCACCAACGATTGGAAAAAGAAGGCTGGGCTCCTGGCCAAGCAGAGAACGAAACGACCGCCGAAGATGCGGGCGAAAAGGATGACCAAGATGACCGACGTGAAAACCCAGATCGACGAGACCGTCAAAGCCAATGATGTGGTGCTATATATGAAAGGCACCAAGGAAATGCCGCAATGCGGATTCTCCTCGCGCGTGGCAGGCGTGCTGAACTACATGGGCGTAGAATTTGCTGACGTGAATGTACTGGCCGACGAAGGCTTGCGTCAGGGGATCAAGGACTATTCTGACTGGCCGACTGTTCCGCAACTCTATGTCAAAGGCGAGTTCGTAGGCGGATGCGACATCATCACCGAGATGACCCTGTCGGGCGAATTGGACACGCTGTTTGACGAAAACGGTGTCGGCTACAACAAGGAAGCCGCTGATAAAATCAGAGAAGCAAACGCCTGATCAGCGGCTGACGCAATTTCCCAATAAGACCTGCTCGCTGGCGGCATCTGCACCTGTCGCCAGAAAGCTCACCGTGGCGTCCCAGCCTTTGGAGCGCAGGATGTAAGTGCCAGTTGTTCCGTCGGATTCATAGCGGATACCAGAGCCGCTCTGAGCTTGGCGCAAAGTCACCAGCTTATTGTCGACCATCATGGCTGCCGCGCTGGATCCGTCCTCGGCATTGAAATAGGCAACCTCAAGAGGCACGCCGTTATCACAAGTAAATGTGACGGGCAGAATATCGATCCCAGCCCAGGAAACCTGCGCTGACACAGACATGAAAGTCGCAATAGCAATAGTACGCATATTTATCATTTCGTTGACTTTTCTTCTATGAATACCGCCATTGCCTCGGCCCGAGCAGCCAATTCTGCCAAGGTGTCAGTGACCGAAGGTGGAACCACGGCAACTTCAATTCTTTCCGGCTCGGGCTGTGGCATGCTGCGCAGGTTCCGAAGCTCGGATTCGGCCTCCGCCAGCTTATTTTCCAGCGAGTTGATTTTGTCACCTGTGGCTGCGGCTTTGTCTGCCAACATCAATCCAGCCATCAAAAGCATCCGGGATTCAGGCATCCGACCGATCTGATCCGACAATACCTGCGCTTCATCATCCAGCAATTTAGCAGCAGCTTGCAGGAAAACCTCTTCGCCTTCCTGGCACGAAACCTCAAAGCCGCGCCCCCCGATTTGAATGGTCAATTCAGGCATTATTCCACCTCTCCTTCGGCCAGTTTCGCCTGAGACAGCAACGGTTCCAACCGGGCCAGCACGGCATGTGCTTCGGCCGCATCGGTGGCCTGCGCTGCGCGCGTTGCCTCAAGCTCGGCAGCTGTGGCACGGTTCAACAGATCCGCATCGGTCATTCCGTCTTCTGCAGCTGCGCGCAGCTCTTCGACCGACATTCGTAGTTGTTCGTTGGCTTTGCGCATGCGCTGCAGATCATCATCCAGACGCGACATCGCCGAGCCATGGCTACTGCGTTCGGCGCGCAGCATTTCTAACTCAGCGCTGAGTTCCGCCACGCGTTCACTATCCGCCAATTCCGAACGAAGACGGGCATTTTCGGCTTTCAGTTCTTCGACAACATCCTGATCTTCCAATGCTGCCTTTGCGCTTGCCAACTCGGCCCGTGCGGCTTCGACCGAGGCAAGCTGTGCCCTGGCATCGTCGAGTTGCTCGCGCAGCGCTGCACTTTCCTGATTATCGGACGGGGTATTACGCAAGCCTTCGATTTCTAGGCGCATGGCATCGACTTCGGAATCGTGTCTTTCTTTTAATGATCTGAGACGCTCTTCAAGTTGAGCATTCGCAACCCTCTCATCATCCAGAGCTACACGCAGAGTGTTATCTTCTCCACCGCTGCCTGCGCCAACTTCCGCCAATGTCGCAATGCCGGATCCAATCCGATCCATCGCGGCCACAATACGGCGTTGTAGTTCTTCGATCTGGCTCATGCCCCTGCCACCTTTTTATCAAGGTTCCTTGTTTCGCGAGGTTATCCGAATCAACCTTGTACGCGTCTTGGCCTAGTCTAACCCAATGGCATCGAAAATACCCACTGTTTGCTTTCAACGACTTGGGTCACATTCTTGATCCAGCAAAACCCTGCAGCACCCAGTTCTACTTGCACTTTGAGGGCTGAATGGTATTGAGCGGCCATCTGCCTGTAATCCAAAGGAACAACACCCGTGGACCTGACTGCGCTGCGCAATGCCAACCCCGAACACTGGGACAAAGCTGCGGCCATCCGCACATTGACCCTCGACGCCGTCGCCGCCGCCAATTCCGGCCATTCCGGTATGCCAATGGGCATGGCCGATGTCGCGACCGTACTGTTCGAAAAGCACCTGAAATTCGACGCCTCGGCCCCAAGCTGGCCCGACCGCGACCGGTTCATCCTGTCCGCCGGTCACGGCTCGATGCTGATCTATTCGCTGTTGTATCTCACTGGGAACGCTGACGTTACGCTGGAACAGATCAAGAATTTCCGTCAGCTGGGCGCAAAAACTGCAGGTCACCCCGAGAACTTCCTTGTCAACGGGATCGAAACAACAACCGGCCCGCTGGGTCAGGGGATCTCGAACGCCGTTGGTTTTGCCATGGCCGAGGAAATTCAGCGCGCTCATTACGGCAAGAAGATCGTAGATCACTATACCTATGTCATCGCGGGCGACGGCTGCCTTATGGAAGGCGTTAGCCAAGAGGCCATCACGCTGGCCGGCCGTCACGAGCTGGGTAAGCTGATCGTGTTCTGGGACAACAACAACATCACCATCGACGGCACGGTCGACATCGCTGACCGGACCGATCAGGTGAAACGCTTTGCCGCCTCTGGCTGGCAGGTTATCGAGATTGACGGCCACGATCCGCAGGCCATCGACGAGGCCATCACCAAGGCGAAATCGTCCAACAAGCCGACCATGATCGCCTGCGAAAGCCATATCGCTTTGGGTCACGCGGCGCAGGATACCTCAAAAGGCCACGGCGCCCTGACCGATCAGGAACAGCTGAAAGCGGCCAAAGAGGCCTATGCCGCCCCCCATGGCGCCTTCGAAGTCCCGGCAAATGTCAAATCAGCCTGGGAAGCAATCGGTTCGCGCGGCGCAGCCGAGCGTTCTGCGTGGGAGGAGCGTTTCGCGCAGATCTCTGAACGCAAACAGGCCGAGTTCAACCGCTCTTATGCGTTCGAGGCACCCAAAAAGCTGGCCGGTGCCATCCGCTCGTTCAAAAAGCAGATGTCGGAAGATCAGCCCAAGTTGGCCACCCGTGCCTCGTCCGAGAAAGTTCTGAACGCGGTCAATCCGATCATGCCGGAAACTATTGGCGGCTCTGCTGACCTGACCGGTTCGAACAACACGAAATCGGCCGATATGGGCGTATTCCTGCCGGAAAACCGCAAGGGTCGGTACATCCATTATGGTATCCGCGAACACGGCATGGCCGCCGCGATGAACGGTATGGCGCTGCATGGCGGCATCCGCCCCTATGGCGGTACCTTCATGGCGTTCACCGACTATGCGCGGCCCTCGATGCGGCTTGCAGCGCTGATGAAGATACCCACGGTCTTTGTGATGACCCATGACTCGATCGGTCTGGGCGAAGACGGCCCGACCCACCAGCCGGTCGAGCATCTGGCGATCTCACGCGCGACACCGAATACCTATGTTTTCCGCCCGGCGGATGCCGTTGAAACAGCGGAATCCTGGGAACTGGCGCTGACCTTCAAGGACAGCCCTTCGGTCTTGTCTCTGACCCGCCAAGGCGTGCCGACCGTACGCAAGGATCACAAAACCAAAAACCTGACTGCACAAGGCGGCTATGTTCTTGCCGAAGCCGAAGGCAAGCGTCAGGCAATCCTGATCGCAACCGGTTCGGAAGTGTCGCTGGCAATGGAAGCCAAGGCGATGCTCGAGGCCGAGGGCATTGGCACGCGCGTCGTGTCGATGCCATGCATGGAACTGTTCGCCGAGCAGGATGAAGCGTATCGCAAGCGGGTTCTGCCCGGTGGAGCCGTCCGTGTCGGCATCGAGGCCGCCGTCCGCGCCGGAGGCTGGGACCGCTGGCTGCTGGGGGAACGCGGCCGTGACGCCAAGGCGGGCTTCATCGGCATGTCGGGCTTTGGCGCGTCTGCGCCCGCTGATGAACTGTACAAACATTTCGGCATCACTGCAGAGGCCACAGTTGCAAAGGTCAAGGAATTGCTGGAGCTGTAATTCCCAATTTCAAACATCAAGCGAAGGGCGGCCATGCGCCGCCCTTTTCGTTTTCTGATTAATGCGTTTCAGATTTCCGAGACAAAATCGGCGCGACCACTTTGGTTGCAATCGGGATAAGCACGAACCCCCAGCCCAGTCCGAATATGCCATCCATCGTGGCTTTGGAAATCCACTCCACGGCACCTTCCCATTGCGCCGAAACCGCATGCCCGGCTGCATAGGCCATGTCATGGATCTGATGTCCCAACCAGCCAAAACCCAGAACCTCAAGCCCGTGAATGATGATCGAGCCGCCAACCCACAGCATCGCAGCTGTGCCGACAATCGACAGCACTTTCATGACAACCGGCATCGCCTTGACCAATCCACGCCCCAATCCGCGCCCGATCGGCGTTGGTGCGTTCTGCGCCAGGAAAAGGCCCACATCGTCCATCTTCACGATCAAGGCGACCGAGCCATAAACGGCCAGAGTCACACCTAGTCCAACAACGGCCAGCGTTGCCGCCTGCATCCAGATATTCGGTGCTTCGATGGCGGCAAGGGCGATTGTCATGATCTCGGCGGACAGGATGAAATCGGTTTTGATCGCACCCTTGACCTTCTGCTCTTCCAAATGGCCCGGGTCTTTGACCTTCATATCTTCGTCTATAACGTGGCTGCCATGAGGGAAAAGCAGGTGAAATATCTTTTCTGCCCCTTCGAAGCACAAATAGGACCCGCCAAGCATCAACAAGGGCGTTATCAACCAGGGTGCAAAATTGGCCAGCAACAAAGCGACTGGCAACAGCAGGATAATCTTGTTGAAAATCGAGCCGCGCGCAATGCGCCAGATGATCGGCAATTCCCGCGCCGGGGCAAAGCCCTGCACATATTTCGGAGTAACTGCTGCATCGTCGATGATCACGCCCGCAGTCTTGGCCCCGGCCTTGCCGGCGGCAGCGACCACATCGTCCACTGACGCCGCAGCAACCTTTGCTATGCCAGCAACATCATCCAACAGTGCCAACAAACCACTCATGCGTGTTTCCTCTCATCTCACCTGTCGCCAGGGGACCCTACCCGATCCGACGGCTAGCGCAAGCGTTAGCGCAACCGGCGAAGGTTTGCGCTAACACGTTAAGAATATGTCACTTTTGCCCTTTTGAGAAAGCGTCTGTGCCGCTATATGCCCCGCAGAGCAAGCGCATTTTTGGAGACGTCAGATGACCATCAAGGTCGGCATCAATGGATTTGGCCGTATCGGCCGCTGCACCCTGTCGCATATTGCGGCATCGGCCCGCAACGACATCGAAGTGATCAAGGTCAACGCAACCGGCCCATTGGAGACTACCGCCCACCTGCTGAAATACGACAGCATCCACGGCCGCTTTCCCCGCGATGTTTCGATCGAAGGCAACACCATGGATTTGGGCCGCGGCCCAATGGAGGTGTTCTCGACTTACGATATGAACGAGCTTGATTGGGAAGGTTGTGACGTCGTTTTGGAATGCACCGGAAAATTCAACGATGGCCTGAAAGCCAAAACGCATCTGGAACGCGGTGCTCAGAAGGTTCTTTTGTCTGCGCCAGGCAAGAATGTCGATAAAACCATTGTCTATGGCGTGAACCACAACAGCCTGGTTACTGAAGATAGAATGGTTTCGAATGGCTCTTGCACTACGAACTGCCTTGCTCCGCTTGCCAAGGTGCTGGACGAAGGTATCGGGATCGAACACGGTATCATGACTACGATCCATGCCTATACCGGCGACCAGCCGACACTGGATCGCCGTCATAGTGACCTGTATCGCGCGCGCGCTGCGGCAATGTCCATGATCCCAACTTCAACAGGTGCAGCCAAAGCTCTGGGCGAAGTTCTGCCGAACCTGAAGGGTCGTTTGGACGGCTCGGCTATCCGTGTACCAACACCAAACGTTTCTGCTGTCGACCTGACTTTCCATGCGGCGCGTGACGTGACTGTCGAAGATGTTAATGCCATCGTTCGTGAAGCATCACGGGGATCAATGCAGCGCGTCGTGGGCTATGAGCCTGCGCCGCTGGTCTCGACCGATTTCAATCATACCGAAGAAAGCTCGATTTTCGCACCAGACCAGACACGGGTCGTTAACAACCGCATGGTTCGTGTTCTGGCTTGGTATGACAACGAATGGGCCTTCTCGGTCCGTATGGCAGACGTCGCCGTTGCCATGGGACGGCTTAACTAAAACGCCGTAGAAATGTTGTACCTTTACACCCGCTCAGTTTATCTGGGCGGGTGTTTTCATTCGGGGCCAACATGACCAATCAAATTGCTATCTGGCTTGGCATTCTAATACTTGGCTGTCTGCTAGTCGATTACGCAATGTTCGGCTCTGAGAACCTGATCTTCCTGGGAAAGAAACTTTACACCTTCCTGGACTGGCTCGCCTTCTGGCGCTGACAGAGGTTTTTCTTGACTTTTTCCTTGATCTAGCTTTGTTAGCGCTAACTTTGCAATAACAGACACCCAGACGGAGCAGACCATGACACTCAAGTTGGCAATCAATGGATTTGGACGGATCGGGCGCGGTGTTTTGCGGGCCTTGATGGAATCTGGGCGGACCGACGTTCAGATCGTGGCCATAAACGATTTGGCCAAGCCCGAAATTAACGCGCATCTCTTTGAATTCGACAGTGTGCATGGACGTTATACAAAGCCCGTTTCCCTGACCGACGCCGGTTTGGATGTCGGTGCAGGCCCGATCCGCCTAACCAGCGAACGCGAGCCTGAGAAACTCGATTGGTCCGATATTGACGTTGTTCTCGAATGCACAGGCGTGTTTCGCACGCGCGAAGCCGCGGCGCGCCATTTTGACAACGGCGCCAAAAAAGTTCTGATTTCTGCTCCTGCCCGCGGGGATGGTGCGGTCAAAACCATCGTCTTCGGGGTAAATGACCATGAACTGACCGTCGAGGATACGATCGTTTCGAACGCATCCTGCACGACCAACTGTTTGTCACCCGTTGCTGCGGCGCTGGACGAGGGTTTGGGCATTGTCCACGGAAACATGACAACCGTTCATGCCTATACAGCCAGCCAACCAGTTCACGATACCGCCGGAAAAGACCCGTATCTGTCACGCGCGGCTGCATTGTCGATGATTCCCACCACTACGGGGGCAGCCTCAGCCGTAGGTCTCGTATTGCCCCAGTTGGCAGGTAAATTGACTGGACAGGCAATCCGTGTACCCACTCCGAACGTCTCGGTTGTGGATCTGGTGGCCGAGGTGTCGCGCCCAACAACCGAAGAAGAGGTCAACCAGTTGTTCATTGATGCCGCGGCCAATATTCGCGGTGTCCTGGCTGCGGAAAGCCGCCCACTAGTGTCGATCGACTTCAATCACGACGCACACAGTTCGACCGTCTCTTTGGCTGAAACCAAGGTGACAGACGGCACGTTGGTCCGGGTGCTGGCCTGGTACGACAATGAATGGGGCTTTTCTAACCGGATGCTGGACACGGCGGCCGCGATGGGCGCGCTATCCTAAGCGCGCACGCAGCGCGTCATTTACGCGGGGCGTGACGAAATTCGACACGTCCCCGTTCAATCGCGCGATCTCTTTCACCAGTTTCGAGGCAATCGCCTGATGGCGGGCCTCAGCCATAAGGAACACCGTCTCGATCGAGTCGTCCAAAGCGCGGTTCATACCGACCATCTGGAACTCATACTCGAAATCCGCAACAGCACGCAGGCCTCTGACAATGACCTGAGCACCTACGTCGCGGGCACAGTTGATAAGCAGGTTTTCAAAAGGATGGGCGACAATTTCAGTTCCGGTCTGTTCGGAAAGAAAGGAACATTCGGCTTCGATCATCTCGACCCGTTCTTCCAACGAAAATAACGGCCCCTTTTCCCGATTGATCGCCACCCCAATCACGAGCTTGTCAACCAGAGCGGCCGCGCGACGGATGATATCAATATGACCCAGGGTGATCGGATCAAATGTTCCGGGATACAATCCAACCCTCATTGCCGCCTCCTGCGCAACGAAATTTCTGCGCAAGCAAACATAACTTGGCTATGGGTGCAAGTAGTTGCGTCGCGTTTCTATGGGCTTAATGGCCCATGATCATGCCTTCCAATGCGTCTTTTTCCATTGCCAGTTCGGAAAGCTGTGCTTTGACAACGTCGCCTAGGGTAACAATGCCAACGAGGTTACCGTCCTCAACAACCGGCATATGGCGAAAGCGCCCTTCGGTCATCCGCGACATTATATCCTGGACAGTATCCTGTTGCGTCGCTGTCACCAGCTCGCGGGTCATATACGCGCTTACGGGTTTTGATAGGCATCCGCTGCCGCTTGCGGCCAGTTCGCGCACAATGTCACGCTCTGATAAGATGCCCGATGCGGTCTTGCCGCCGTCTTCTGATACAACCACCGTTCCGATGCGCTTTTCTGCAAGGATTCCTGCAACCTCTGAAACTGTGCGCGAAGGAGCAACTGTCACCACGCCTCCGGTGGCTTTGGATTTCAGAATGGCCTGAACAAGCATTGACGTAACCTCCGAAATAACTTCGTGTTTTCCAAAGCGTTGCCGGAATGAAATAGCCTGTCAAGGTGAAGCTTCAGCCTCAAGCCGCTCAACTTCATCGCGAATCCCTTGGGACAGGGCCTGCGCGAACCGATTCAACCGCTCGTTTCGTTGGTCACCTTGATGTCGAACCAGATGAAAACTGCGTGTCAAACTCACTTGATCAACTAATATTTTCTTCAACTTCGGGTGAAATGGCAGTGTGAAATCATGCGCAATGCAGATCCCTGATCCCTGGGAAACCTGCCGCAGTTGGACAGAGACCGAATTCGAGGCCAGCGCGACACGGTCAACACCCAGATCGACCAGATAGTCCAGTTCGCGGTCGAATATCATATCAGGTATGTATCCGATCATACGATGCCCCCCTAACGTTCTGATGGAATGAACTGCAGGGTGATCGGCAAGGTATTCCTGCGTTGCGACAAGATGAAGTTTGTAATCGGTAATTTTCTGTACAAGCAGTTTTCCAGCGGTTGGTGCACTAACGGTCACGGCCATATCGGCTTCACGGCGGGAAAGGTTGATGACGCGCGGCAAGGCCAGAATTTGTATGTCCAGATTGGGATTGGCGTCACAAATCTTGCCACACACCTGCGGCAACAAGTAGTTCGCACACCCGTCCGGTGCGCCGATCCGGATTTGCCCGCTCAACCTCTCAGATGGTTCTGCCATGGCGCCTGCTGCAGCTCGCATCGCCTCTTCGGCTTTTAGACCGTGGTCCATCAAACGCTCACCAGCCGAGGTCAGCACATATCCCTGCTGCGATTTGGTGAACAGCGGCGCATCCAGAGACGCTTCCAACCGCGCAACACGGCGTCCGACCGTAGCCGGGTCAATCCGAAGTAATCGTCCCGCCGCCGAAAGGCTTTCTTCGCGGGCTACAGCCAGAAAGACCCTCATATCATCCCAATTAGGTGTCACGCTTCACCTTTGCAATTTTGCAAAACACCTTTGGGACATTGCCTCTGTTCAAGCCATTTATGCAAGCCTATTCTGCGCGCAGACCTTCGGAGGAATTCGCAATGAACGAACTGTCCCATTTCATCAACGGTGAGAATGTCGCCGGCACGTCCGGCCGATATGATGACGTGTTCAACCCCGCTACCGGCGAGGTACAGTACAAATGCCCGATGGCAAGTGCTGCCGAGACCACAGCAGCCATTGCTAGCGCCGCAGCCGCACAACCGGCCTGGGGTGCAACGAACCCGCAAAAACGCGGGCGCGTGATGATGGCGATGGTTCACCTGATGAACCGCGACATGGACAAGCTGGCCGAAGCGCTCAGCCGCGAGCACGGCAAGACGATCCCTGACGCGAAAGGCGATCTGCAGCGCGGTCTGGAAGTGATCGAATACTGCATCGGTGCTCCGCAGATGTTGAAAGGCGAATTCACCGACAGTGCGGGCCCAGGCATCGACATGTATTCTATGCGCCAGCCTTTAGGGGTTGTGGCCTCGATCATGCCGTTCAACTTCCCGGCCATGATGCCTCTGTGGCATGTGGGCCCTGCCCTGGCCTGTGGCAACGCTGTTGTTCTGAAACCGTCCGAGCGCGATCCTTCAGTACCTTTGATGCTGGCGGAACTTTTCGTTGAGGCAGGTTTGCCCAAAGGTGTGTTCCAGGTGGTCAATGGCGACAAAGAGGCCGTGGACACCCTGTTGGACAGCGAGATCATTCAGGGCGTTTCCTTTGTGGGCTCGACCCCTATCGCGCAGTACATCTATTCGCGCGCCACGGCCAACGGCAAACGCGCGCAGTGTTTCGGCGGTGCCAAGAACCACATGATCGTCATGCCCGACGCCGATCTTGACCAGGCAGCAGATGCCCTGGTTGGCGCCGGTTTCGGCGCGGCCGGCGAACGCTGCATGGCCGTATCGGTTGCCGTCCCAGTCGGAGAGGATACCGCCGACGCGCTGATCGAAAAGCTTATTCCGCGTATCGAGAAACTGAAGGTCGGCCCCTACACTGCCGGCGATGATGTTGACATGGGACCGGTCGTGACCGGTGCTGCCAAAGAGCGCATTTTGGGACTGATCAGCTCGGGCGTGGAACAGGGCGCCAAGCTGGTTGTCGATAATCGTGACTTTAGCCTGCAAGGCTATGAGGACGGTTTCTTCGTCGGCCCGCATCTGTTCGACCACGTGACGCCCGAAATGGACATCTATAAGCAAGAGATCTTTGGTCCGGTTTTGTCGACCGTCCGCGCAGGATCGTACGAAGAAGCGATTGGCTTGGCTATGGACCACGAATACGGCAATGGCACGGCGATCTTCACCCGCGATGGAGATACCGCGCGTGACTTTGCCAGCCGGATCAATATCGGCATGGTCGGTATCAACGTTCCGATCCCGGTTCCGTTGGCCTATCACACCTTTGGCGGTTGGAAGAAATCCATGTTCGGTGACCTGAACCAGCATGGTGCGGATAGCTTCAAATTCTATACACGCACAAAAACGGTCACCGCGCGTTGGCCTTCAGGCATCAAAGAAGGCGGCGAGTTCAACTTCAAAGCCATGGACTGATCCAAACGAAAGCTGTGGATCCACAGAGCCCGGCCACCACTGGCCGGGCTTTTTCAATACACGGCCAAGTTTCGCTTGTGATGTTCGCTTCACAATAAATTCACTCAACACTCCCTAGGAAATCTGATCAGAAAAACATAAGTTACACGCAGTTCCGCGCGAGCAGTTCCTGAACCGGAGGCCAATTTGTCAGATCCCCGCATGACCCGTCGCTCTGCATTGTTAGGTGCAGCGTCTCTGTTGATGACACCTGCACTGGTGCGCGCACAAAGCAGCGCCGATGCTTTCCCACTCGACGAAGAAGCGATCAGCACACAGCTAGCTGTGCGGCGGAATGTCTCCTCATTCTCGCACCAAAATTGGCAGGATCACTTCGATCAGTTAGGTGTCGGCTGCCTGCTGGCAGATATCACAAGCCGCGCTGTACACTATTGGGGGGCTGACGGGACGTACAAACTGTACCCCAGCTCAGTCCCTATGAGCGAAGAACTCACAAGGCGTGGTTATACCGAAGTAGTACGCAAGCGCGAAAACCCAAGCTGGACTCCGACCGCCTCAATGCGCGAGCGCGACCCGAACCTGCCCATCCGAATAGAAGGTGGCGAGTCCGGAAATCCGCTGGGTACGCGGGCGATGTATCTGGGCTGGCCAGCATATCTGGTGCACGGCACGCACGATACACGCAAGATTGGACGCCAAAGTTCTTCTGGATGTATTGGCCTTTATAATCAGCATGTTGAAGAGTTATATCCGCTGGTTCAGGTTGGCACCAAGGTCAGATTGGTCTGACAGAATGCCCCGGCCATAACGGCCGGGGTTTTTGCTTGATCACGGTGGTTGCCAATTATTCCGGCAGGATCACCGCATCGACGACGTGGATCACGCCATTGCTGGCTTCGATATCGGCCTGCACAACCTTGGCGCCATTCACTTTGACGCCGTTTTTACCATTCACACTCAGGCGATCACCCTGCACGGTCAGAACTTTGGTGCGCTTGCCAGCGATGTCCCCAGACATGACTTTGGCCGGAACCACATGGTAAGTCAGGATTGCGACCAGTTGGTCTTTGTTCTCGGGCAGTAGCAGCGTTTCCACTGTCCCTTCGGGCAGTGCGGCAAAGGCCTCATCCGTGGGGGCAAAAACGGTGAACGGACCGTCCCCTTTCAGCGTATCGACCAGACCCGCCGCTTGAACCGCTGCGACCAGTGTGGTGAATGATCCGGCAGATACGGCTGTATCCACGATATCGGCGGCTTTCGCTTGAACCGGCAAGGTAAGTGCGATTGCGGCGGCGGCGCTCAGGAAAGTACGGCGAAACATATTTGAGATCTCCTATCCAGGTTGTTATGGAAAGGGGTACGGGCGTTTCGCTGCACCGGATCAATTTAGTGTCAGATTTATTTGACCTGAACCCAAATACTTTGCGCGCGCCCATCTTTCAAAAACGGTAGCGCCTCGACCGCATCCTGGCGATCCTGTTGCAAGAAGTATCCAGGCCAAAGCATTGAATATGCACTAGATTGCAACAATGCATGCAACATATATTGCTCGCCCCATCCCGGGCAATCATAGAAGAACCGCTTGGGGTATTCGTAGGGTAGAAAAACATCGTGCACATGGATCACAACGCCCGGATTTAAGGCCGGTATGATGCGACAGAACAGATGCGCGACATCATTGCTCATCCGGACAACATGGCTGGAATCGATGAACAGGATGTCACCCGCTTCAAGCTGTTCGAAGAGGGCTGGATCGACCTCTTCCAACCGTTTCTGTTCGAATTGATCGACAACATGCGCGATGTCCGCGCGCGGATAAGGATCAATCGCGGTGATTTGCGTCTGCAGCCCGCCATCCAATACAGCCTGCCGTGTCACGCGCGTTGAATTACCGCAGCCAACCTCAATCACCCGCTTGGGTTTGAAACGACGGACCATAAGATACAACGCATCCGCATCTGGGCTGTCATAATACCCGTTGCCGATCCTATACCCGGTTTGATTGCGGGACGGATCTTTCAATGCAGCCAAAGCGGCGGCATGTTCACCATATTCGGCTACCAGCTGCGAGATGTCGAAATCGGCCATTCCCGGTGACAACGAATAAGCCGGACGGGTCAGCCCGCCTGCCCTTTCGAACGCCTCCAGCCGGGCGCGCTCGTCCCGTTCCGTGACTTTGTCAATCAGCCTGACACCAAATCGGTCGAGAACGGCATTCAGCCGGGGGAATTTCCTGGGTTTCACACAAAGGCTCCGGGGTTCTTCTGAACTTTGACCCGTTCCTTACCGTTGCTAGCCCGATGACCGCAAGGACTCTGCCGGTAAACACTTGGCAAAAAGCGTATTTCCGTATTCACTGTTTCGCATAAAGCTAGAAAGAGGGCCGCCATGCAGCAGGAATACACGCTGGGCATTGAGGAAGAGTATCTTCTGGTCGACCGCGACAGCCTTGAACTTGCCCAAGCACCCGCTGCCCTGATGGAAGCCTGCCAGGCCGATTTTCAGGGCCAGGTCAGCCCTGAGTTTCTGCAGTGCCAGATCGAGGTTGGCACCCGCCCCCATGCGACGATCCGCACGGCCCGAGAAGATTTGAAACGCCTGAGGGCGGGTGTGGCGGATCGGTCCGCCGAATACAATCTGGCCCCGATTGCTGTGTCCTGCCACCCCTTTGCGGACTGGAAGAAACAGCACCACACGCGCCGAGAGCGCTATGACGCCTTGCAGCATGCCCTGGGCGGTGTCGCGCGACGGATGCTGATCTGCGGGATGCATGTGCATGTCGGTGTTGAAGAACCATCCTTGCGGGCCGACCTGATGCCGCAGCTTTCCTATTTCCTGCCGCATCTGTTGGCGCTCTCCACATCCTCGCCCTATTGGAACGGAGAGGATACCGGCCTGTCTTCCTATCGTCTTACCGTATTCGACAACCTGCCCCGCACCGGATTACCACCTGTTCTGGCAAGTTGGTCGGAATATGAACGTACGACAGGCATTCTGGTCGAACTTGGCGTGATCGAGGATACCTCGAAAATCTGGTGGGATTTGCGCCCCTCGCATCGCTTTCCAACGCTTGAAACACGCATCATGGACGTGCAGCCGAGGTTGGAACACACATTGTCGCTGGCCGCCATGGTGCAGGCGCTGGTTCGAATGTTGTGCCGTCTGAAAGACCGCAATTTGCGTTGGCGGCAATATGACAGGTTCCTGATTGGTGAAAACCGGTGGCGGGCGCAGCGTTACGGTGTCGGCGAAGGCATGATTGATTTCGGGGATCGATCCATCAAGCCCATGCCGGAACTTATGGGTGAACTGATGGGGATGCTGGCCGAAGATGCCGAAGCACTGGGCACCATGACTGAACTTGCCCGGCTACAGCAAATCGCACAAAACGGCACATCTGCCACGCGGCAACGACGTGTTCACGCCGAAGCGACGGCCAAAGGTGCGGATGCAGGCAGGGCTGTGGTTCAGCATCTGATCGAAGAATTCCATCAGGATTTATGACCTGCCTCAAAGTATGATCTAATCGTTTTCGCAATATCCCTGTCAGGAATTGCTGGGCGTGCAAAATTTCTGTAAGAATCAGGAAATAAACACTCGTTCAATTCATCCGGCGACGTGGGAGGAAACCAATGGATTTTGCACCAACCGAAGAGCAAACTGCTATCTTCGATATGGCCTATGAGTTCGGGCAGGAGCATATCGCACCCTTCGCCCGTCAATGGGAAGCAGATGGCACTATTCCCAAAGACCTTTGGCCCCGTGTAGGAGAGCTTGGTTTTGGCGGTCTCTATGTGTCCGAAGATAGTGGCGGTTCCGGTCTTAGTAGGCTGGATGCGACGATGGTGTTCGAGGCCCTTTCGATGGCTTGCCCTTCAGTCGCGGCCTTCCTGACGATCCACAACATGTGCGCCAAGATGTTGGACACATTTGCCGCGGATGAGCTGAAATCGCGGATCATGCCGGATATTCTTAACCTGAACACAGTCCTCAGCTACTGCCTGACCGAACCCGGATCAGGCTCGGACGCCGCCGCGCTGAAAACTCGCGCCGAACGCACGAACGAAGGTTATACGCTGAACGGAACAAAGGCCTTCATCTCGGGCGGCGGATACTCAGATGCTTATGTCTGTATGGTGCGCACCGGACAGGATGGTCCCAAAGGGATTTCAACCCTGTATGTCGAAGATGGCACTCCAGGTCTTAGCTTTGGCGCGCTTGAACAAAAGATGGGCTGGAAAAGCCAACCAACGGCGCAGGTTCAGTTTGACGACTGCAAAGTTCCGGCGGGCAATCTGGTGGGTACAGAAGGTGACGGATTCAAATATGCGATGATGGGCCTGGATGGCGGTCGCTTGAATATTGCCTCATGTTCTTTGGGGGCGGCACAAGCAGGTCTGAACATGACGCTTCAGTATATGTCCGAGCGTCAGGCATTCGGGAAGTCGATTGATCAGTTTCAAGCGCTGCAGTTCAGGCTTGCGGATATGGAAATAGAATTGCAGGCGGCCCGGACGTTCTTGCGTCAGGCAGCCTGGAAATTGGACACGGGCGCACCGGACGCCACCAAGTTTTGTGCAATGGCCAAGAAATTCGTGACTGAAACCGGATCAAAAGTGGTCGACCAATGCCTGCAACTGCACGGCGGTTATGGGTATCTCGCCGATTACGGTATCGAAAAGCTTGTCCGCGACTTGCGCGTTCATCAAATTCTGGAAGGCACAAACGAGATCATGCGCGTCATTGTTTCTCGTCAGATGCTTGCCCAACGCTGAGACCCCGATGTCAGATATTGAAATTCACACTACCGGCCGCGCTGGACGCATCACTCTGACACGCCCCAAGTCTTTGAACGCGCTGAGTTATGACATGTGCATGGCGATAGATACGGCCATGCGCAACTGGCGCGAGGACGAGTCAGTTGACCTGATCATACTGGACGCCGTTGGCGATAAAGCATTTTGCGCCGGGGGAGATATCGCAGAGCTTTATGATACCGGGTGCAAAGGCGACTTTGCCTATGGGCAGACTTTCTGGCGCGATGAATACAGGCTGAATGCACTGATTTTCGAATACCCCAAGCCCGTGGTCAGTTTCCTACAAGGGTTTACTATGGGTGGCGGCGTCGGAATTGGGTGCCATGGAAGCCACCGCATAGTCGGTGAAACATCTCAGATTGCCCTGCCCGAGTGCTCTATCGGTTTGGTGCCGGATGTTGGTGGCTCTCTGATGCTCGCGCTGGCTCCGGGTCGACTGGGAGAATACTTGGGCACAACAGGTCACCGAATGGGCCCTGCGGACGCCATTTATGCGGGCTTTGCCGACCATTTTATCCCCATTGAAGAATGGCCCGGCCTGATCGAACTGCTCGAAGCTTCCGGGAACACAGACCTGTTGGTCGAGCATTCCCAGACGCCACCCACAGGTAACCTTGAAAAGGTTCAGGCGGAAATCGACGTGCTTTTCAATGGCGAGGGGTTGAACGACATCCTCAACGCGTTGCGCTTCTCCGAAACCCCGTTCTCTGACGCGGCGCAAAAGTTGATGGGCCGCAACTCTCCACTATCGGTGGCTTGTACCATTGAAATGATTCATCGGCTTAAGGCGCTGGATCTGTCGATCCGAAAAGCCCTGGAGATGGAGTACCGTTTTACGGCGCGCGCCATGGAACACGGAGATTTTCTGGAAGGTATCCGCGCGCAGATCATAGACAAGGATCGCTCTCCTAATTGGCGTCACCATGGCAAACCTGTTCCCGCCGTGGATATTTCCGCAATGCTGCGGCCCCTGGGCAGCGTCGCCCTGACATTCGAGGAGGATTAAAGAATGAAAATCGGGTTTATAGGCCTTGGAAACATGGGCAATCCAATGGCAGTCAATCTTGCCAATGCCGGGCATGAAGTCGCTGGGTTTGATATGGCCGAGGTGTCGGTTTCCGGTGTTACTTTGACTGGGTCAGGGGCCGACGCTGCAAAAGACGCAGACATCGTCATCACCATGCTTCCGAATGGCCAGATACTTCGATCCGTCGCAAATGAGATCATTCCAGCGATGAATGAAGGGGCCGTCTGGGTCGATTGTTCGACAGTGGATGTCGACAGCGCCCGAGCTGTTGCCGATATGGCATTGGCTGCGGGAGTTTTGGCCGTCGACGCGCCCGTCTCGGGCGGTATCGGAGGCGCCTCGGCTGGGACGCTGACATTCATGGCAGGTGGAAGCGCCGAGGCATTCGAAAAAGCCCGGCCCTTGTTCGACATCATGGGGCAAAAGGCAGTACATTGCGGAGACGCGGGCGCGGGTCAGGCGGCCAAGATCTGCAACAACATGATTTTGGGCGTCACCATGATTGCAACCTGCGAGGCCTTCGCGCTGGCCGACAAGTTGGGGCTGGACCGGCAGAAAATGTTCGACGTTGTCAGCACCTCCTCGGGCTATAGCTGGACGATGAACGCATACTGCCCTGCCCCCGGTATCGGCCCGCAAAGCCCGGCCGACAATGGTTATCAACCCGGCTTTGCCGCCGAACTGATGTTGAAAGACCTGCGCCTCAGTCAGCAGGCGGCGGAAAGCTCGGATGCCGACACCCCAATGGGGATGATGGCGACCGAGCTGTATCAGCAATTCGTCGAAAGCGAAGATGGGCTGGGGCTGGACTTCTCGGCCATGCTTCCGCGATTTGAAAAGCGCGGTCGGAACTAGGATGCCCTTGGGCGGCTTCCTGCCCATAGGGTTGACCCCTTTCCTGCCGATGTCCATCTAATGGAGAGGTTCAGCATCGATTCTTGGGGCTACGATGACGCATAATTTGGTCAAAGCGCTTACTGTTCTTGCTCTGGTCGTGACCCCGGTGGCGGCCATGGCCGGTAACGGGAAGGGAAACGGCAAGAACAAGAATAGCAATAAGGTCATCCGCATTGCGCCTCAGGGCGGTATTGCTGCAACTGGAAACGCCGTCCACTGCCCGCCGGGTCTGGCCAAGAAAAACGTACCCTGTGTCCCTCCGGGACAGGCCAAAAAGCTGTACAGAAATGGCGAGTTTATCAATGGCGACTATCGCTGGATTGATGATCCGTTTCGGTATGGGCTGAATAGGGGAAGCTATGTCCGCGCAGGCGACTACGTGTATCGGGTCGACCCAGATACACGCAAAGTTCTGAACCTGATCGGCGCGGTTGCAGACATCCTGAACTGACAAGCGCGGCCTGAATTCAAGCGGGCGAAAACCAACCTCAGTCGATTTGAGAAAGTAAGCAGACTCGGGCATTTTCCGGCCTGTATAAAATTTTGACGCGATCTAACATCATCATAAACCTCACTATTTCGAGGTTTTATTATGAATACTGAATACGTGCTATTTGAGTCCCGCGACCGATGGAACGTACCGATACATTTCAGCCAAAGCCTTATTTTTCTGGTTTTGATCGTTGTCGGATTTAAGGCCGATCCGGTCAACCTGCTCTATGCGCTCACCTTCGTGGCGATTTAGTTGATTTCGATCCTCCTGCACGAGTTGGGCCACGCATGGGGCTGTCTTGCGCAAGGCGTGCCAGTCAATCCAATCGTCGTTTATGGGGGCGGCGGATTCTGCGAACATCGCCGGTCAACCTCGGCATATGAAGACGAATTGATTGTGGCCATGGGGCCGATTGTGAACCTGACCCTGTGGACCGTGTGTTCATTGCTGGAACCGTTTCCAACTCGCCCGAAATTGGCTGGGTTCTGGTGGTGAGGGTAGAGCTAAACCTATGGCTGGCGCTGTTTAACATGCTGCCCCTGATGCCGCTGGATGGGGGGCGTCTGCTCTTTGCTTTGCTCACGCGCATTATGTCGGCGAACTCAGCCGCGCGTGTTTCCGGGATTATTGGGCTGGTTGGCGTTCTGCTATGGATCCCGATGATGATTTTTGCCCATGTCAGCTTCGGCTTCGTGTTACTGTTCTTTCCGCCAATACTGCGCCACTGGCAGACGCTGCGATACGCCAAATACTGAAGTTGCCGCGACGGAGGTTATTCCGCCGCGACCCGCTCGGGGTTCAGCAACTGTTTCAAATACCTGCCCGTATGGCTGCGTTCCACAGCAACAACATCTTCGGGCGTTCCCGTGGCGACAATTTCACCACCACCGTCACCGCCTTCGGGCCCGATATCAATGATGTGGTCGGCCGTTTTGACAACATCCAGATTGTGTTCGATCACAACAACCGTGTTACCCTGATCAACCAATTCATGCAGCACTTCCAACAGCTTGCGGACGTCTTCGAAATGAAGACCGGTCGTCGGCTCATCCAGAATGTAAAGCGTCCGACCAGTTGAGCGTTTGGAGAGTTCTTTTGACAGCTTCACCCGCTGCGCTTCACCGCCCGACAGGGTCGTCGCCTGTTGCCCGACCTTGATATACCCCAGACCGACCCGCGCCAGCGCGTCCATCTTATCGCGGATCGACGGCACGGCTTTGAAGAACTCTTGTGCATCTTCCACTGTCATATCAAGGACATCCGCGATGGACTTGCCCTTGAACTTGATCTCAAGCGTCTCCCGATTGTACCGCGCGCCTTTGCAGGTTTCACAGGTGACATAGACATCGGGCAGAAAGTGCATCTCGATCTTGATGACGCCGTCGCCCTGGCAGGCCTCGCACCGACCGCCCTTGACGTTAAAGCTGAACCGACCGGGCTTGTACCCCCGCGCCTTGGACTCGGGCAGACCGGCGAACCAGTCACGGATCGGCGTGAACGCCCCCGTATACGTGGCCGGGTTCGAGCGTGGTGTACGCCCGATGGGCCGCTGGTCGATGTCGATCACCTTATCCAGATGCTCGAGCCCCTTGATCGTCTCGCATGGCGCAGGTGTCTGCCGCGCGCCATTCAGCCGCATCGAGGCTGTCTTGAACAGGGTTTCAATCGTCAGGGTCGATTTGCCACCGCCGGATACGCCGGTCACACAGACGAACTTGCCCAGAGGAAAATCAGCGGTCACTTTCTTCAGATTGTTCCCGGTGGCTTTGACCACAGTCACTTTCTTTTTGTTCCCCTTCCGCCGCTCGGACGGCACCGGGATTTCGCGTGTGCCTGACAGGTATTGGCCGGTGATCGAGGCTGCATCGGTCGCGATCTCGGACGGGGTACCATGGCTAACCACCTGCCCACCATGCACACCCGCACCTGGACCGATGTCAAAGACATAGTCGGCTTCGCGGATGGCTTCCTCGTCGTGTTCCACAACGATGACCGTGTTCCCCTGATCCCTCAGGTTTTTGAGAGTACCCAGCAAGCGGTCATTGTCGCGCTGATGCAACCCGATCGAAGGTTCGTCCAGTACATACAACACCCCGGTCAGACCCGAACCGATCTGGCTGGCCAGACGGATACGCTGACTTTCCCCGCCCGAAAGCGTTCCACTTGAACGTGACAGCGTAAGGTATTCCAAACCAACGTTATTCAGGAACCCAAGCCGCTCACGAATCTCCTTGAGTATCACCCGCGCGATTTCATTTTTCTGAGCACTCAGATGGTTTGGTGCATCCTCAACCCACGCCAGCGCCTCGCGGATCGACATCTGCACAACCTGCCCGACATGCAATCCGGCGATCTTGACGGCCAGCGCCTCGGCCCGCAGTCGATAGCCTTCGCAACTGCCGCAGGACCGGTTGTTTTGATAGCGTTCGAATTCTTCGCGTATCCAGGCGCTGTCAGTCTCGCGATAGCGCCGCTCCATATTCGGGATAACGCCTTCGAAACTGCGGGTTACCTGATAAACCCGGCCGCCTTCGTCATAGCGGAACTGGATTTCTTCCTCGCCCGATCCGCGCAGAAACACCTGCTGTACCTTGGCGGGCAGATCTTTCCACGGCGTATTCTTGTCGAACTCATAATGTCGCGCGATGGCTTCGATAGTCTGCAGGAAATAGGGCGACTTGCCCTTGCGCCAGGGCGCCAAGGCGCCGTCATACAGTTTCAGCGTCTGATCCGGCACTACGAGGCGTTCGTCAAAGAACAGCTCGACCCCCAGCCCGTCACAGGCCTGACAGGCCCCGAAGGGCGCATTAAAGGAAAATAGGCGCGGTTCGATCTCGGGGATGGTGAAGCCACTGACAGGACAGGCGAAATTTTCACTGAAGGTGATCCGCTCCGGGTCGCCTTCAGGCGGTGCGGTTTCCAAAATCGCAATGCCATCGGCCAAATCAAGCGCTGTGCGCAGGCTGTCCGCCAGCCGCGTTTCCATGCCCTCGCGCACCACCAATCGGTCGACCACGACGTCGATGTCATGGCGGAACTTCTTGTCCAGCTTCGGAGGCTCGTCCAACTCGTGAAACGCGCCATCAACCTTGACGCGCTGAAAGCCCTGTTTGCGCAGTTCCAGAAACTCTTTCTTATACTCGCCCTTTCGGTCCCGAACGATCGGGGCCAGGAGATACCCTCGCGTGCCCTCCTCCATCGTCATGATCCGGTCGACCATATCCTGCACCTGCTGGGCTTCGATCGGCTTGCCCGTGGCAGGGCTGAACGGTGTACCAGCGCGGGCAAACAGCAGACGCAGATAGTCGTAAATCTCGGTCACGGTTCCCACGGTAGACCGTGGGTTCTTTGAAGTCGTCTTCTGTTCGATGGAAATAGCCGGAGATAGACCACTGATATGGTCCACATCTGGCTTTTCCATCATATCCAGAAATTGCCGGGCATAGGCCGACAGGCTTTCGACATACCGGCGCTGCCCTTCCGCATAGATCGTGTCAAAGGCAAGCGACGACTTGCCCGAGCCTGACAGACCAGTGATAACCACAAGCTGGTCACGCGGAATATCCACGTCAATGCCTTTGAGGTTATGTTCGCGCGCGCCGCGCACCTCGATATTCTTCAGCTCAGCCATGTTTGGCCCCCAACACATAAGTGTCCTAGAGATAAGCGAGCCACACTGAGTCTCCAACAGAAAAGTTAGAACAAAATGTGAACGAGAGAGATGTTGCCGCCACCTACTGACAACAAAACCAATAGAGTCACCCGGTAAACGGTATGATTTCTGAAAACTAGTGGAAAATGGCGCGGTTGACGGGGCTCGAACCCGCGACCCCCGGCGTGACAGGCCGGTACTCTAACCAGCTGAGCTACAACCGCGCATCTATTTCGTGGCCTTTACCCTGGACCAAGGATGGCAGCGATGGCGCGGTTGACGGGGCTCGAACCCGCGACCCCCGGCGTGACAGGCCGGTACTCTAACCAACTGAGCTACAACCGCCCGCTGCCCGTTCGTTGCTGAACGTTGGGGTGTATTATGGCCACGCCCGGACATCGTCAAGCGGCGAATTGAAGTTTTTTCTCAGAACGTAATTTTTGTTAGAGATGTTTTCTCGTCACACGACGAATGGCCAAACAGAAACCAGCCGATAATTCACGACCTACTGCCTTTGGCCAGACAAAAATATTCTGAAACCTTGAGCAGCACATCACCTGGCATGGGTCCGCTAAATCCAGATCTCAGGACAGCCTCCAAGCTCATCCCCAAGCTTATTGTGACATAAACCCAAAGTGAACAGTCATATCAACTTACTTGCAGAGAGTTACTCAAAGCTTGCCGCGTTCTGCCTCATTTCAACCACAAATGGTCTGCAAGACGATTACAAACACCTCTGCCAAAAGAGACTTCATACGCTCGGTTGATCCTCGGGCCAAAACGTTGGAAATTTCTGATGCCAAAGGAAGAATTACCGATTCTAGAACCGGTCAATATATACGGCGCCAATTTTGTATTCCGGAAAAACCGGGAACAAATGGCGTGTTAGACAAGGAAGAAATTTAAGATGTCAGTTGCCAGCACAACTTCTCCGGGTGCAAATGTTACCGGCCATGTTTATGTAGACAGCCTGATTTGGGGCACGTCTTGGGACACCAGCGCCGGAGGCGTCAGTGCTCCGGGCACAATCACATACTCCTTCGATGATGGATCGTTAGGTCGCCGTGGCTTTGCCTCCTACATGAAGGAAGCAATCCGCAAAGCATTTGCAATTATCGAAACGATCATTCCGATCGAGTTCAACGAAGTCGGCTTTCTGACACCAGCAGGCGAGATTAATGACGTTAACATCACCTACGCTTTGCTGACCCAAAACGATCTTGGCGGACCCGGATCTCTTGGTGTCCATCAAGTTCCGGGTGACGACCCCCTGCTGCAGGATTCTGGCATCGACGCCCTGTTCGGCATCTTTGCCTATGATACGCCTCTGTTTAGCAAAGAGGCGCTACGCAAAGGCGGTGAAGGCTTCGCGACAATCATTCACGAGATTCTTCACGGCCTTGGCCTAGCCCACCCACATGATGAAGGCGGCAGCTCGACTATTTTTCCGGGGGTTACGCAGCCCTTCGACGACTACGGGACAGATGGGCAGAACCAGGGTGTTTATACCATCATGTCCTACAACTCGGGCTATCCCGAAGTTGTTCCTCTGAAGACATATAAGGCTGGCGGCACGGCCTCGCCCATGGCCCTTGATATAGCTGCGCTGCAGGCGATCTACGGAACGACGGACCACAACACCGACGACAACGTCTATAAAATCAAAGGCAAGAATGGCGCCGGAACATTCTGGACATCCATCTGGGATACAGATGGAAACGATACAATTTCGGCAAAGGGTGTTGATCGTAGCGTCACGATCAACCTCAATGACGCGGATCTTGATGGCAGCGATGCAGGTGGCACTCCCTCCCATGCCAAAGGCGTAACCGGTGGATTTACGATCGCAAATGGGGTCGTCATTGAGAATGCGCAGGGCGGCAACAAGGGCGACATCATCGTCGGGAATGAAGTTGATAACCGGTTGGAAGGATTTGGCGGTAGCGATGTTATTTCTGCTGGCGAGGGTAATGACATTGTTCTTGGGGGTGGCGGCAATGACACCCTGACCGGAGGTCTTGGAAACGACGAACTGTACGGCCACAAGGGCACGGACAACTTTGTAGCCGAGGACAGCGACGGCGACGATATCATTGACGGCGGAGAGGGCCTTGATTGGTTGCGTTATATCGGCACAAGCGCCGTAACCGTTGATTTGTCTGACACCAATGCACAGGCAACCGGATACGGAACCGATACCATTACGGGTGTCGAAAACGTCGTTGGGTCCGAGCAAAATGACGACATTACAGGTACGGACGGTCGAAACATCCTGCAGGGTAATGGAGGGTCTGACCGCCTGGACGGGGGCCTTGGCAAAGATACCCTGAATGGTGGCGCAGGCAGCGATACTTTGATCGGTGGTGCCGGAAGGGACACCATGACCGGCGGCGAAGGGGCCGATGAGTTTGTGTTCACGTCAACAACCGAAAGTTCGCGCAAAGCAAAATATGCCGACCGGATTACCGATTTCACTCAGGGTGAAGACAAGATCGACCTAAGTGCGATCGACGCAAGCACCGTAATTGACGGCGATGATTCATTTGTCTTCAACGGTACAACACCGGCCCAGACGTCGGACGAAGGCGAAATCTATTACGTCAAGAAAAACAACGCAGGCACCAAGAACGACTTCACACTTGTTCTTGTGGATACTGACGGCGACAAAAATCCTGAGATGGTTATCAAGATCTCTGGCTTGCACGATCTGACCCAGGACGATTTCATTCTTTGACATCAAAAAAGTGAAAGGGCGGCCCCACAAGGCCGCCCGTTTATGGGCACCTCGACTGGGCATTTGCGGGGTAATCCCCGGGGCCCAAAAGGCGCAAAGACCTCTTGCGGCTTTGCTGAACTCCTTATAAGACCCCTGCTCACGGGTGATTAGCTCAGTGGTAGAGCGCTTCGTTCACATCGAAGATGTCAGGAGTTCAAATCTCTTATCACCCACCATATCACAATCTGCGATCCGACATGCAAAGCCAGTAATTGGCTGACTATTTGGTCTGACCAAAGAAAAAGGGCGAGGTGCTAACCCCGCCCCTAATTGCCATATTCTGACCTTTAGTGCGCCCTGGCGGACGGGGACGTGTTCTCAGCCGTTTTGGCTGCAGCCGCGGCGGCTTCTTCTGCGGCTTCGTCCCACTCGACAGGTTCAGGATCCCGAACCAGAGCGTGTTTCAGAACTTCCGAAACATGCGTGACCGGGATGATTTTCAGCCCTTCCTTCACGTTGTCAGGAATTTCGGCCAGGTCTTTCTCATTCTCTTCAGGAATCAGAACAGTCTTGATCCCGCCGCGCAGAGCCGCCAGCAGCTTTTCCTTCAAACCACCGATGGGCATCGCATTGCCGCGCAGGGAAACCTCTCCTGTCATGGCAATATCCTTGTGCACCGGGATACCCGTCAGAACCGATACGATTGAGGTCACCATTGCCAAACCGGCCGAAGGACCATCCTTGGGCGTTGCCCCGTCCGGTACGTGGACGTGGATGTCCAGGTTGTCGAATTTGGGCGGCTTCACCCCGATCTTAGGTGAGATTGACCGCACATAAGATGAGGCTGCATCGATGGATTCCTTCATCACATCGCCCAGCTTACCCGTGGTCTTCATCCGCCCCTTACCGGGCAGTTTCAGCGCCTCGATATGCAGCAGATCGCCGCCAACGGAGGTCCAGGCCAGACCGGTTACAACCCCAACCTGATCGTGCTGTTCAGCCAAACCATAGCGGAACTTGGGCACGCCCAAGAATTCATCCAGATTGTCCGGCGTCACCGTGACCGACTCCGCCTCTTTCTTGATGATCTTGGTCAGCGACTTCCGCGCCACCTTGGCGATTTCGCGTTCAAGGTTCCGAACGCCAGCTTCCCGCGTGTAAGTGCGGATGATCGAATGCAGCGCGTCATCGGTAAGTTCGAACTCTTTGGCCTTCAGGCCGTGGTTCTTCACCTGCTTGCTGATCAGGTGCTGCTTGGCGATCTCGCTCTTTTCATCTTCGGTATAGCCCGCCAGAGGTATGATCTCCATCCGGTCGAGCAAAGGCCCGGGCATGTTGTAGCTGTTGGATGTGGTCAGGAACATCACGTTGGACAGGTCGTATTCGACCTCAAGGTAGTGATCCATGAACGTGCTGTTCTGTTCCGGGTCCAACACTTCCAGCATGGCCGAGGCCGGATCGCCACGGAAATCCTGACCCATCTTGTCGATCTCGTCGAGCAGGATGAGCGGGTTTGTGGTCTTCGCCTTTTTCAGCGCCTGGATGATCTTACCAGGCATCGAACCGATATAGGTCCGACGGTGGCCACGGATCTCGGACTCGTCACGCACACCGCCCAGCGAGATGCGAATGAATTCGCGCCCCGTCGCACGTGCAACCGACTTACCAAGCGAGGTTTTACCCACACCCGGAGGGCCAACAAGGCACATAATCGGGCCCTTCAGCTTCTTCGACCGCTGCTGAACAGCCAGATATTCGACGATCCGTTCCTTGACCTTCTCAAGCCCATAGTGATCGTCATCCAGAATTTCCTGCGCGCGACCAAGATCTTTTTTAACGCGGGACTTGGTGCCCCAAGGCAGAGCCAAAATCCAGTCGAGGTAATTGCGCACGACTGTGGCCTCAGCCGACATCGGGCTCATATTGCGCAGCTTCTTCAGCTCACCTTCGGCCTTTTCACGCGCCTCTTTCGACAGCTTTGTTTCGGCGATTTTCTCTTCCAGCTCGGCCACTTCGTTCGAGCCGTCATCGCCATCGCCAAGTTCCTTCTGAATGGCTTTCATCTGCTCATTCAGGTAGTACTCGCGCTGTGTCTTCTCCATCTGGGTTTTGACGCGGGTCTTGATCTTTTTCTCGACCTGCAGAACCGACATCTCGCCCTGCATCAGGCCGTAGACCTTTTCAAGCCGTTCGCTGACCGACAGTGTTTCCAGCAGTTCCTGCTTTTGCTCGACCTCGATACCAAGATGCCCCGACACGAGGTCGGCCAGTTTGGCGGGCTCGGCGGTTTCACCAACAGCGGTCAAAGCCTCTTCGGGGATGTTCTTGCGGACTTTGGCATAGCGTTCGAACTCATCCGCGACGGTGCGAAGCAACGCTTGTGTAGTGGTCACATCACCCGGAATCTCGGTCAGATATTCTGCACGAGCCTCAAAAAACTCTTCGTTATCAAGGTATTCTGTAATCTGTACGCGCGCTTGCCCCTCGACCAGAACTTTCACGGTTCCATCTGGAAGCTTCAGCAGCTGCAGCACATTCGCCAGCACGCCCGAGCGATAGATACCGTCGATTTCCGGATCGTCATCACCTGGATCAATCTGGCTAGACAGCAGAATTTGCTTATCGTCCTGCATCACTTCCTCAAGTGCGCGGACAGACCTTTCCCGACCCACGAACAAAGGCACGATCATATGAGGAAAAACCACAATGTCGCGTAGCGGAAGTACTGGGTATGAGGAATTCAGGGGCTCTTGCATGCTCAATCCTTATCTTTGGCAAGACGGCACTGGTCCCTCATCTAGGCAACCCCCGGCCGTCTCCTGTCTGGAAGGTAAAGGTGGTGCGCCAAGCGTCCTATTTCAACCTTACCTGTAGTGGACCTAACAATGACCGGAAGGTTGCGCCTCCGCAAGACGATAACATGATCGGTCTTGTCAAATTCTCAATTTGACCCCGCTTGGTTTCTTCGGCGATTGCCTGCCTGGAAATTCAGAAACCAACAGCAAAAGTACAACACTATCTAACAGGCAGCTGCCCAAAGCCTGCCATCATTGCAAACAATATGATTGCATACCCCAACTTCTGATCGATTACTGTGAGTCGTAGAGATGACAAATCCAAAAAATATCAATGCTGCGGAATCCGACCATCAACGGTACCTATCTGCCCGCGACTCCGATCATGCGACGCTTTTAGCGCATGCCGCCAAAAGCTCTGGGCGCTCTGTTTTACAAGTCCAACGGAGCTTCAATCAAATGGCAAAGCCTCCCAGCCGTTTGAATATGGTTGAGTATGTGCGCAATGGCCTTCATCACGAAGACCGCTTTACCGACGCCGAACGCGCGGCATACATCTCCAATGATCTCCATTGGCCCATCGCCCACAAGTGTAACCATCATGGTTGGAACAGTGCCGCAGAAGACAAGATACTGGCTTCTACTTTGCTTGAAACAGCAGGTGTACCTGTCCCGGAAACCGTTGGCGTCATCGACCGTTCGAACCGACACTACCCCGGGGTTACGAAAATCAACACTCCTGAGGCGTTGCGCGATCTCGTTTGCAACCATCTGGAAGGTGGGCTTTTTGGAAAGATCGTCGAGGGGATGGTAAGCTTTGGGGCCTTTTTGATCGAGGACGCGGATCAATCCACTATCACTTGTGCGGGCCAACCGCCGATCACCTATGAGGCATTCCTAGACGAGTTCGTTGGGCAGAATTCATATGTCGTGCAACCTTTGCTCAAAAATCACTCTGCAATCCAAGACTACGCTTCAGCCCTTGCAACGGTGCGAATGGTTACTCTGGTAAGAGAAAACGACGTCTTTTGCCCAGTTTCCGTTATTAAACTTCCGCAGGGCCCCAATATTGCGGACGCCTTCTGGAGACCGGGGAACCTTGCTTGTTCGATCAATATCGAAACCGGTGTTATCGAAACCGTCGCGCGCCGCGCCAAGATGGAAACAGAATTCCTGGATGACCATCCTGACAACCCCGGTTTAATGGGCTTGAAACTGCCTTTTTGGGACGAATTGATCGAAATAAATGACCGTGCTGCAAGAACGTTTCAGCCAATTCGATATCAGTCGACCGACATCGCTATAACCGAGTCTGGTCCGGTCGTTGTCGAGCTGAACTATGGCGGTGGCTTCGACCTGCCTCAATATGCAAGTGGCCGTGGGATGTTGACACCAGAAGTTCGTAGCTTTTTCGAAGGGTTTGGCTACGACCTTGATGCAAAACCACAAAAGAAGCGCTGGCTGTTCGGTAAACGCAGATAAAGCGCCCTCAATCTAGAGTCTTGTTAGGTTGACTGAAAAGGCGCTGAACCTAAATCTGTTCAATATCCCCTTGCGCGCGCTGCGCATGGAAGGTCGCCTGCCAGGCGTCGAATGTACCAGCAGCAATGGCATCGCGCATACCCTGCATTATTTCCTGAAAATAGTGCAGATTATGCCAGGTCAGCAGCATGCCCGAGATCATCTCGTTCGAGCGGAACACATGGTGTAGATAGGCGCGAGAGTAGTTCGAACACGCCGGGCATGAGCAGGCCTCATCCAGCGGGCGCGGGTCATCTGCGTGGCGGGCATTCTTTATGTTGACCACGCCGTAACGAGTGAACACCTGTCCTGTGCGACCGGACCGTGAGGGTAAGACACAATCCATCATGTCGATCCCGCGGGCGACAGCTCCGACAATGTCGTCAGGCTTTCCAACGCCCATCAAATAGCGCGGTCTGTCGGCTGGCAGAAAGTCAGGAGCGTAGTCGAGGCAACCAAACATTGCCTCCTGACCTTCGCCCACGGCCAGACCGCCAACCGCGTAGCCTTCGAATCCGATCGCTTTCAGCGCCTCGGCGCTTTCTTCGCGTAAATCCTGTTCCAGCCCGCCTTGCATGATCCCAAACAACGCATGTCCAGGACGGTCGCCGAAAGCCTGTCGCGATCGATCGGCCCATCGCATCGACAGGCGCATTGATTCAGCAATTCGATCTCGATCTGCGGGTAGGGCCGGACATTCGTCAAAACACATCACGATGTCTGACCCGAGCAGACGCTGAATCTCCATCGAGCGTTCCGGGGTCAGCTCGTGCTTGGACCCATCGACATGAGATTTGAAGGTCACGCCCTTTTCGGTCAGCTTGCGCAGACCAGCCAGGGACATGACCTGAAATCCACCGGAATCCGTCAGGATCGGGCGATCCCAGTTCATAAATTTATGCAACCCACCCAAACGGTCAATGCGCTCGGCCGTAGGGCGCAGCATCAGGTGATAGGTGTTCCCCAACAAGATATCGGCACCGGTTGCACGAACACTTTCCGGCATCATCGCTTTGACCGTCGCAGCAGTGCCTACGGGCATGAACGCCGGAGTACGCACTTCACCGCGCGGTGTGTGGATCACTCCGGCGCGGGCCTTGCCGTCCGTGGCCTTCAGGTCAAATGAGAAACGGTCTGTCATTGGGCATCCTCGGGTCGCTGAACCGGGCAGGATTTGCCCGATCTGTTCAGCCATTGCAAGTTGTCAGGGTAAAGAGGCAACCTGCCGGGTAAACAGATCAACAACCCCTGCCCCGTCAACATCCCGGCATACCAGCACAGCCGGTCGCGTTGAGACCGGACGCGTAGCGCCGGATTCCGTACCACCCACAATTACCTCAACCCCGGTTTCGACCATCTCGAACATCGTGCCATGGGTGCAGGCGATCACAGCAGTCGAGTCATGCAGGCCGCAGCCCTCCAACCCGCCGATATCCTTGTAGAATTTCAGGTAAAATACCGAGATGTCACGCAGGAAAGCCCCCATATCGGGCGAGCGTTGGGCCAGACCGTCAAAATCCGCACTTTTGTACAGCGTTTTCAAGGTGACATCCAAACCAACCACAACGGTCGCCGGGGGTGCTGCAAACACTTCATTTGCGGCAAGGGCATCGTGATAGATGTTTGCTTCGGCATGTTCCGTGATGTTTCCTGGGCAGAAAACCGCCCCACCCATGATCACCAACTGTTTGATGTTCTGCGAAAACTCAGGGTCCAAACGCATCGCCGCAGCAATATTAGTCAAGGGGCCGATTGCACAAACCGTCAGCTCTCCCTTGTGGCGGCGCGCCATTTCCACCAGGAATTCCGTGGCATTCAAATCATGGTTCGCCCCGATTTCCGGGATATCGGTAATATCCCCAAAACCTTCGGGACCGTGAACATGTTCGGACGGTGCGTGGTGCCCTGTTCCCTGTGGGTAGGCCGCGCCTTGGGCGACGGGAATGTCCAACCCAAGTTTATCCACCAAAAACCGTGCATTGCGGCTGGATTGATGAACGTGGGTGTTGCCAAAAACGGTCGTCAGGCCGATCAAGTCAATCTCGGGGGCTGCAGCGGCATATGCAATGGCCATCGCATCGTCGATGCCGGGGTCTGTATCAATAATCAGTTTCATCCCAGCCCGATAGCGCAAACGCGAGGGGATGCAAAGCGGTCACAATAGCAAAAACTAACCAAAATCCATGGATCAGCGTTTTGAATCCAAGCACAATCCCTCCATACCAGAGTTGAAAAAGGGCGATTCAACCCCCAAATGTATACTATCGTACACAATAAAAGAGGACAGATATGACCGAAGACCAAATCATTGGATTGCTTTCTTCGAACATAATTTACCTGCTCGCGGCGGCATTGATCGTCATCATCACGCTAAAAGGCATTAAAATCGTGCCGCAATCGGAAAAGTATGTGGTCGAACGGTTCGGGCGCTTGCATTCGGTGCTTGGCCCTGGGATCAACTTTATCGTTCCTTTACTGGATGTTGCGCGGCACAAGATATCCATTCTGGAACGCCAGCTTCCCAATGCAACGCAGGACGCAATCACCAAAGATAACGTTCTGGTCCAAATCGACACTTCGGTCTTTTACCGCATCCTAGAGCCGGAAAAGACAGTCTACCGCATCCGCGATGTAGATGGTGCTATCGCGACGACCGTTGCGGGTATCGTCCGGGCGGAAATCGGCAAAATGGACCTGGACGAAGTTCAGTCGAACCGTGCTCAACTGATCACTCAGATTCAAGGAAGCGTCGAAACCGCAGTGGATGACTGGGGGATCGAAGTGACGCGCGCCGAGATTTTGGACGTTAACCTCGATCAGGCGACCCGTGACGCGATGCTGCAACAGTTGAATGCAGAACGCGCGCGCCGCGCGCAGGTGACCGAGGCTGAGGGCAAGAAACGTTCTGTTGAGCTTCAGGCCGACGCCGAACTCTATGCGGCAGAACAAACGGCCAAAGCGCGCCGCATTCAAGCCGAAGCCGAAGCCTATGCAACCAGTGTCGTTGCCCAGGCGATTAAGGAAAACGGTATCGAGGCGGCTCAGTACCAGGTTGCATTGAAACAGGTTGAGGCATTGAACACGCTGGGCACCGGCAATGGCTCGCAGACTATCGTTGTACCTGCCAATGCGCTTGAAGCTTTCGGAAACGCCTTCAACATGTTGAAAGGACGTACATAATGGCTGATCCCTTTTGGTTAACATGGTGGCTATGGCTGGCTGGCGCGTTGGCTTTGGGCATCCTCGAAATAGTCCTACCTGGGTTCATCTTTCTGGGTTTCGCCATCGGGGCCGGGCTGACGGGTATTCTGCTGGCAATCCCTGGCATAGTACCGTCGCTGCCGATCCTGCTTATGATCTTTGCGACTTTGTCGCTGATTGCCTGGCTGATCCTGCGCCGCGTCTTTGCTCTGCCCCATGGCCAGGTGAAGAAGTTCAGGCATGACATAAACGACTAAACTCTTATGGCACCCCTTAAGGGGGTGTCATTGTGCCTCTGGACGCTGCCCGAGGCTTTCCCTATATAATTCGTCAGGTAACAAACCCGAGGCACGAATGACTCACCCGAGCGAACAGTTTGAAGGCACACCTCTTATTGCCCCTTCAACGATTGAACACCCTCTTTATGAGCCGGTGGTCGACGCCTGCCGAACGGTTTATGACCCCGAAATCCCTGTAAACATCTATGATCTGGGTCTGATCTATACGATCGACATCACCCAGGAAAACGCGGTCAAGGTCATCATGACACTGACCGCGCCCGGCTGCCCGGTTGCCGGCGAAATGCCTGGGTGGATCGTCGAGGCAATCGAACCCGTTGCCGGCGTAAAAGAAGTTGACGTGGAACTGACCTGGGAGCCCCCCTGGGGCATGGAAATGATGTCAGACGAAGCGCGCCTGGAACTTGGATTTATGTAAGGTCAAGTGCGAAAGCCTTCTGTTATTGAAGTCCGCAGGTCGATTTGATTTCGTCCGACCTCTGGTTAAGCTTCTCTATGTAATCTCCTGATAACATAGTTAGTCTTTTCTTTTCGGTTCCAGTCACAAGGCCTAGAAGCGCCCCAGCAGGTGTAATGGCAATTACACTTTTTGCCTGCTCCTCCTCTGCATGTTTTCGTTCGGTTGCAATCGCGCGCAAATCACCTTCTGCCGTTGCACAGTTTACCGGATGTTGCTTTTCTTCTGCGATCGCCGTCTGAGCCAAAAACACAGACAGCATCAGAGAAGGAATTGTAAGAATATCTTTTTTTCTAAACCAAAGTCTTTTCATGCTATTCAGCCTCAAATATTTTCCAAAAGTGGATCATGGGTCAGGCTATGACGAGTGTAATTTGCAAAGCAAGCCTTGCTTACCGACTGGGGCGGGAAATCTAATCCGACAGTAAAAGTTAGGTAAGAAATCCTGCTATGTCTTGAGCCTGATGCCTCGCGGCACTACATTAGCAACAACGAACAACGACGGAGATCATGATGTTCGGCATCCCCGGCAAACAGGCCGTAACAATGACACCAAAGGCTGCAGAGCAGATTGCCCGCCTGATGACTTCGGGCGGTCATGCTGGTTTGCGTATTGGCGTCAAGAAAGGCGGATGTGCCGGGATGGAATACACCATGGACTATGTCGACCAGCCTGACACCAATGATGAAGTGGTCGAGCAGGACGGCGCGCGGATCATGATCGCCCCGATGGCACAGATGTTCCTGTTTGGAACAGAGATCGACTATGAGGTCTCGTTACTTGAATCCGGTTTCAAGTTCCGCAACCCGAATGTTGTAGATGCCTGCGGTTGCGGAGAATCCATCAAGTTCGACGAAAGCATTGCAACTCAGCCTTAAGACGCTGCCTGCAAGTGCACATAGGTCTCGTTGAACCGACGCGTCAAGTGCTCTCCTGCCTGGATGACATTCTCTGAATGTGGCGGGGCAACATTGGTGTCATAAGACGGGTTGAAGAACAAAGGAACCGACAGCCTTTCAGCAGATCCACCGATCACACGGTGCAGAGTTGCCTTGACCGCCCCTGCCGTCCAGAACTCCAGCATCTCCCCAAAATTGATAATGAATGTTCCGGGCTGCGCTTGGACCTGAGCCCAACTCTGGTCCGGCATCTGTACCTCTAACCCGGCTCGACCATCGGTGGCCAGCAGGGTCAGACAGCCATAATCAGTGTGCGCTCCGATACCGAAATCCTTTTCGCCTGCCCAGACTGGCCTTTGCGGGTAATAATTGCCGCGCAACAGGGCCATGGGCGTGTCGAAGGCAGTGTCAAAGCTGTTGGCATCCTTGCCCAATGCCACCGAAATGGCGCGCAACACCCGCATGGCAACCGAACAGGCGTCACCATAATAGGCCTCGATGATTGATCGAAACTCGGGCACAGTCTCCGGCCATTGGTTCGGGGCATAAACCGAGAGGTTCTTGCCAAAGTACCTATTGGTCTCAGCTAGCTCGTATCCGCAATCGAACACCTCTTTGAAGTCAGGATTTGCAGCTGGATCTACCTGTTCCGAGCGCGAGGCGCCCCACCCACGGTTGGACCCGGTCACAGCCATATCAACACGCCGTTTCTCGGCCTCTGGCAGCCGGAAGAATGCGTGATATGCCGAGATGACCCGTTCCACCCGACAGGCGGAGATACCAGTATTGGACACGGTCAGAAACCCAACTTCACCGACGGCGCGGGTCAATTTGGCCAATTCCGCCGTGTCGCACCGATCCAGTTTTTCAAGATCAAGATGTTCGATCATATTGCTCATTCCTCATCGCGGCGGAAACTGCCGTTTTGCAACGGGCTCTGCAACCGGAATTGTCAGACCTGACTGGCAATGATATCCGGTCACCAGAAAACCGATTTATTTCAAGGGGACGCGATATGCGGCGCAAACTGGCGGCTGGAAACTGGAAGATGAATGGTAATGCTGCCGACTTGAGAGAGCTTCAGGCCCTTTCTCACATGCATGCTGCCCCGGCAGTTGATATTCTGATCTGCCCACCTGCCACCTTGATCCAACGGGCCAAAGAGAAGGTCCCGGTCGGAAACATCCAGATAGGCGGTCAGGATTGCCACGCGGCGAACTCGGGCGCGCATACAGGTGACATTAGCGCCCAGATGCTGGTCGACGCCGGAGCGTCAGCCGTCATTCTTGGCCATTCTGAACGCCGCGAAGACCATGGTGAACAGAATGAAGATGTTCGTGCTAAATCTATTGCCGCAATGTACGGTGGGCTAAAGGCGATCATCTGCGTCGGTGAAAGCCTGGAACAGCGCGAGGCCGCCAATACCCTGGATATAATCGGCGGTCAGATGTCTGGCTCGATCCCGGATCAGGCAACCGGTGAAAACCTGATTGTTGCCTACGAGCCGATCTGGGCCATCGGCACAGGGAAAGTGCCCACCCTGGATGAGATCGGACAGGTTCATGACTTTATCCGCGCGCGGCTGGAACGGCGCTTTGGCGAAGGCGTTGGGCGTTCGGTCCGGCTGCTTTATGGCGGCTCGGTAAAGCCATCAAACGCCGCCGAGATTTTCGCCGTATCGAACGTGGATGGCGCATTGGTGGGCGGGGCGAGCCTGAAGGCTGACGATTTCTCGGGCATCATTCAGGCTCTGGAACAGGCCTGATCAGGCCATTTTCATCGTCACCATCCCGGCTATGATCAAGACTGCCGCGCAGATGCGCGTGGCAGTCAGGGCTTCGCCCAGAAAAAGAATACCAAAGGTAAACGCGCCAACCGCTCCTATTCCCGTCCAGATGACATAGGCTGTTCCCAAAGGCAGCGTCCGCATGGCCAGTGCCAGCAATGTGAACGAACCAAGCATCGAAACCGCCATCAGGGCGGTCGGCCAGAACCGGGTGAACCCGGCAGATTGTTTCATCGCCACGGCCCAGACAATTTCAAGCAGGCCGGCAAACAACAGGATAATCCAGGGCATAGAAGAGACCTCTGATCAGTCCGGGTCGTCCCGGATACTGTCCCGTGATGGAGAGGTCGTCCTCTGCCCTTTTAGATAATCCCCTTGGCGCCCCGTTCAAGACGCAAAAACCGGGCAGAGATCCCCTGCCCGGTCTTATTCTCAGCGGCTGGACCCGCTAGTTTGTTATGATCTCCGGCCCCATGAAAGTGTTGGGCAGAAAGGTGGATATCCACGGGATATAGGTCACCATGATCAGGAAGACGAACAGGACCGCCAGGAATGGCAGGGCCGCCCGGACAACGCCCATCATCGGCATGCCGGCCACGCCCGAGGTCACGAACAGGTTCAAGCCGACCGGCGGGGTAATCATCCCGATCTCCATATTCACAACCATGATGATGCCCAGGTGAATCGGGTCGATGCCCAGCTCGATTGCAATCGGAAACACCAGTGGTGCTACGATAACCAGCAGGCCCGAAGGCTCCATGAACTGGCCGCCGATTAGCAGGATCACATTGACCACGATCAGGAAAGTCACCGGCCCCAGACCTGCCGACAGCATGGCAGTTGCTATGTGCTGCGGAACCTGCTCATCGGTCAGTACATGTTTCAGGATCAAGGCGTTGGCGATAACGAACAGCAGGGTAACGGTCAGTTTCCCAGCTTCGAACAACGTCTGCTTGGTGTCGGGGTGAAAAATCGCAGTGATCAGCGCATAAGGCTTTCTGAGCAAAGAGATATTCTTTTCCTCACCCTCGGTGCTGAGGGGGCCCATGTCCTTGTAGACGAAGCTGGCAATCAAAAAGGCATAGACTGCGGCCACCGCAGCGGCCTCGGTCGGGGTAAAGATACCCCCATAGATGCCGCCCAGAATGATCACGATCAGGAACAGACCCCACCCGGCCTCGCGTGCCGAGACAAGGATTTCGCCCCAGCCTTTCCATTCCCCCTTGGGAAGGTTCTTGACCTTGGCCATCACATAGATGGTGATCATCAGCATCAGCCCAGCCATCAGGCCGGGGATCACACCGGCGAGGAACATGCGGCCAACCGAAACTTCGACAGCAGCCGCATAGACCACCATCACGATCGACGGCGGGATCAAAATGCCCAGCGTCCCGGCGTTACAGATCACACCGGCGGCAAACTCCTTGGAATAACCAACCTGCCGCATCCCGGCGATCACAATCGACCCGATGGCCACCACCGTAGCCGGAGACGACCCCGACAGGGCCGCAAACAGCATACAGGCGAACACCCCCGCAATCGCCAGACCTCCGGGCAAGTGCCCCACGCAGGCAATCGAGAAACGGATGATGCGCCGAGCCACGCCGCCCGTGGTCATGAAGGACGAGGCTAGAATGAAGAAAGGGATCGCCAGCAGGGTAAAATGCCCCTCGAACGCCTCAAACAGAGTGCCTGCGACCGAGGCCAGCGAACTGTCTGAATAGATCAGCAGAAACAGCGTCGAGCTGAGCCCCAACGCCACCGCAATCGGTACACCGATCAGTAGCAGGCCGATCACCATCGAGAACAAAAGAATGACATCCATCAGTTGTGCTCTCCTTGCTGAGCGCGGACTTCTTCAATCTCGTCCTCGACTTCGTGGCTAGCGACCATCCGGTCGGCTTCGCCGCGCCAAATCTGTACCGCAACCTGCGCAAAGCGGATCACCAAAAGCAGCATCGACACGGGCAGAACCAGATACGGCACCACCTTGGGCAGTTTTTCATAGCCCTCGCCATAGTTGATCAGATCCTCAAGAAACCGCAGCGGGGCGACCATCGGAATGTCGTCGACCTCATAAAAGCTCTGACTGCGCGCATCGAAGTTGAACCCGGTAGGGAACCATCGCCCCGATGTGGGCGGCAGATCCGCGAACACGGCCCAATAGTCATATGCGCCTTTTAGCATCAGCAGAGAAAACACCAGACAGCAGGCTACTGCGATCAGAGCCAAAATCCGTCGAGGCGCCGGGCTGAGCATGTTCAGGATGGCGTCCACTCCCAGATGGGCGTGTTTCTTGACGGCATAAGACGCCCCAAGCAGCACCAACCAGCCGAAGGCGAATACCGTCAGCTCCAGTGCCCATAGGATATTGGAATTAAAGAAATACCTTGCGATCACATTGGCAAATGTCACAGCCGTCATCAGGCCCAGCAACGATGCGATCAAGGTTTCTTCGATATGGTCGACCAGCCCGCCTTGGCCGGATTGCGCACCAGACATCTATCTGTCCCCACATTTTTTTGAGATAAGTGCTGTTTGGGCGGGCCAAATCGGCCCACCCTGCCTGCGCGTCGAATACTCCCCAGTCCCCGGACGCGCGGCGTATACCAGGATCAGAACCCGGCGTTGATAGCCTGTGCGGCGTCGATCTTTTCTTGACCCACGTCACCGGCGAACTGTTCCCAAACAGGTTTCATGGCGTCGATCCAGGCCTGACGCTGTTCAGGGTTAAGTTCACGGATGATACCGCCCGCATTTGTGATCGAGACCTTGGCTTCCTCGTTCACCGAGAAGGATTCTTTGTTCCGCTGTTCTGTCACTTCGCCCAGAATGGTCAGGAACTGTTCGCGCACCGCAGGATCCAGGCTGTCCAGCCAGTCAACCGATGTCACGACCAGATAGTCGATGACACCGTGGTTGGTTTCAGTGATACCGTCCTGAACCTCAAAGAACTTCTTGCCGTAGATGTTGGACCAAGTGTTTTCCTGTCCGTCGACGACACCTTGCTGCAACGCGCCATAAACCTCTGAGAAAGCCATTTTCTGCGGGCTTCCGCCAATCGCCTCCATCTGCGCGACCAGCACGTCAGAGGATTGGACGCGGAATTTCAGGCCATTGGCATCCGACGGATCGACCAGCGGTTTGTTGGCCGACATCTGTTTCATGCCATTGTGCCAGAATGCCAGCCCCTGCAGGCCACGGCGCTGCATGCTGTCTTTCATCGCCTGACCGTCAGCCGAAGCCTGAAATGCGTCTACCGCGTCAATGTTCTTGAACATGAACGGCAGGTCGAACAGGCGGAATTGCTTGGTGAACTTCTCGAACTTGGACAATGACGGGGCCGCCAGTTGCACATCGCCCTGCAACATCGCCTCAAGGACTTTATCGTCGTTATAAAGCGTGGAGTTCGGGTAGACCTCCATGCACATCACGCCGTTCATCTCATCATTAACGCGCTGTTCCAGCAACGAGGCTGCAATACCCTTGGGATGTTTATCGGTATTGGTCACATGCGCGAATTTCACGACGATTTCGCCGTCTTCACAAGCGGCCATGCCTGCGGTTGCTGTTACGGTTAGAGCGACGGCCGTCGCTGCCGTTGTCAGAAATTTCATCAGTCGAGTTCTCCCAGATACTTCACTACGTCTCCGGACGTGCCGAAGTCGTCCCATGGCGGCGAGTGAACCGAATCGGGCTCACGCTCTCAACTTTTTGTGGGAATCGCCGCCGGTTGACATTTTGTCATTTATTTACTTGATGTTACACGCATTCAACCAAGTCTCTGTTTGAGCCTGCAAGAAAGCCGTGCGAGAAACCGCACATATATCTGCGCCATTGTGTGGATTTCCGCACAAATAACGATTCGCCGAATCCGAATCGATTGCCGGGCATTTGGTTCGCCCCGCAGTCCGCGTCAGCGGACTGCCACGCCCAACAGCTTAACCGCATGACAATGCGGGAAAAGCTGGCGGGAGCCTTTACCTCCGGTAGTCTTCAGGACGAATGTGGTATCGCGCCAGCTTGTCGTAGAAGGTTTTGCGAGGCAGCTTTAGCGCCTTTGCGGCTTCTGATGCCTTGCCGTTATGCCGGCCAAGGGCAGCAATCAGCAGAGATCTTTCGACCCGTGCCATCTGCTCGCTCAACCCCAGTTCTGCGGCCTGCGAGACATCTTCAGGCATTCCCAGCACAAACCTCATTGCGGCTGACATCAGCGACCGTGCGTTGCCCGGCCAGTCTCTGGTCATCAGCGATGCCAGATGGTCCGACGTGATTTCCGGTTCCTTTATCCCGGCCTGTTCGGCTGCCTGTGCTACATAGTGGCGGAAGATTACAGGTATATCCTCGGGGCGCTCGGCAAGCGACGGTATGCGAACGCGCATCACATCCAAACGATAGAACAAATCCGCAAGAAACCGTCCATCCGAAGACAATTCGGCCAGGTCAGTGGTCGTGCCCGCCAGAATTCGGGCGCCTACACCCTGTTCAACCATCTCCAGTGCTGCATATTGCGTGGCCTCGGGCATGGCCGAGATTTCGTCCAGAAAAAGGGAACCGCCGGCTGCATCTTCGCAGACATGAACCAGATCGCTGGTCGACAAACCGGCGGATGGACGTTTGACAAATGGGCCCTGACTTTGCGGCGACATTAGGTGAACGACCTCGGCAACTTTGGACACTCCGCTGCCAGCCGGTCCGGTGACCAAAACTTCGGCCCCTGTCTGGGCTACTGTACGAACCCTTTCCCTCAGTTCTTCGGCCTTTGATGAGAGACCGAACAGCAGGCGTGCCGCTGGATCGCCGCGTTCGAGTTCGCTTTTCATCGCCCGTTGTTGCAGGACATGTTCTCGCGCTTCGGATGCCTTGCCCAACACCTTTAGCAGATCTGCCGCGGCGCAGGGCTTTTCCAAAAAGTCGAATGCACCCTGCCCCATGGCCTGCACTGCCATTGGTATGTCGCCTTCTCCAGTCAACAGGATGACAGGCAGATCAGCATCCATATCGCGGGTGTAGGTCAACAGGTGAAACCCGTCCCGACCAGGCATCCGGATATCCGACACGATCACTCCTGCGAAATCCGCCCGGATATGATCCTTCGCCGCCACAAAGGACCCGGCTGTTACGGGTTCATAATCGGCAAGCTCCAGCGTCTGGGCCAGCGCTTCGCGCACTGCCGAGTCGTCATCGACCAAAAGCACTTTGCGGGTCATGCTGCCCCTACTTCGCTGAAATGTTCCAGTTCCACAGTGAATACCGCACCTGTCGGAGCGTTGGTGCCCCGAATATTACCACCAAAGCTTTGAACCAGACCATAAGAGATCGACAGCCCCAGCCCCATGCCCTCAGACGAACCGACAGCTTTGGTGGTATAGAACGGCTCGAACAGCTTCTCCGAATTCTCGATCCCCGGACCTGTGTCGCTTACCGTGACCGTCAGGGTCTTGTCACTGTTTATCGCGATCTTGATCATGCGTTGTTGTTGCTCACTCATGGCATCGGCGGCGTTGTTAATCAGATTTACGAACACCTGCACCAATCTCACTTCGCCACCCCAAGCATAGATAGGGACATCTGGAGCCTGCCATTCCATACGAACGTTTTCCGAATTCAGCCGGGCCTCGGTCAATTCCAACGCCGTTTCTATTACCTGAACCAGATCAACTCTGCCCATGGGCTCGTTTTCATTGCGGGCAAAAGCCCTGAGGTTCTTGATAATTCGCGCCATTCGCGCGGCCAAATCGGAAATTCTGGTGAGGTTCTCGGCGGCTTTTGACTCGTCACCTCTGGTCAGAAAAGCCGTTCCGTTCTCGGCGAATTGGCGAATGGCCATCAGCGGCTGGTTCAACTCATGGCTGATGCCCGCCGACATCTGCCCGAGCGCACTCAACTTCCCGGCCTGTATAAGCTCTTCCTGCGCATGTTTCAGCGCGACCTCGGCCTCTTCCCGTTCATGAACCTCGCGCCGCAGGGCCGTGTTCGCGGCGGTAAGCGCATGGGTTCTGCGCGTCACGCGGCTTTCCAGCACCGCATTGGCCTCAGCAAGCGCGCGCCGGCGTTCGGTTGCCATGTACAAAAGCGCCCCGAAGGCCAGACAGATCGCAGCGACCGCCGCTGCTTGCAAATTCGCCAGACGGCGCGCCGGGGCCACATCCACCAGCACCTCTGCTGTCATGTCTATCACCGGTAGATCGAGCGTAAGGTGTAACGCATGCCGTGGCAGATACCGGCCCCAATTCAAGGTCCAAAGCTCGTGTCGTCCGATCAGATTCGACGAGAAATCAACCGCCTGCCCCTCGGGCGGCACCAGCCCCGGTTGACCTTCGGTCCGACGCCAGAACAACAGGTCGGATCGGTTCGAGATGAACACCACACCTTCCCCATCAATAAAGAAAATGGCCTCGGTACTGCCCCGCCAAGTCTGTTCGACATCTTGCACATCGGCTATAACCATCAATGCGCCTTCGACTATACCGGTGGGACCAAAGGCAGGGGCTGCATAGGAATAGGTTCGATCGCCGCTTGTGGACTCGACCCCGTGGGCACTGCCCATAGCACCCTGCATGGCGCGCCTGAATGCGGGATGGTCTGCCATCGTCAATTCAGGCACCGGGTGGGCGGCTGCAAGTACCCTGCCCAGACGGTCCAGATAGACAATGTTAACGGCGGCAGTTTTGTCTGCCACGTCCAGCAACACAGCCTGCGCGATGGCGCGATCACTCGGCGTGACAAGCGTTCGAACAGCCGGGTGGCTGGCCATCAAGACAGCCAGTTCCTGATAGACCTGCATTTGTGTGCTAAGGCGGTCGGCGGCCAATTCCAGATCGGCCTCAGCCTTATCGCTCAGCGGCGACAAAGCCTGACGAAAGCCGTATGACCACACTCCAACAGAGAGCAGCCCAACAGCAATCAGAAATGTCGAAATTAACCATACCCTTTGCATGACATTGGGTCTTGCATTCAACGCGCCTCATGGCAAGTGTGCCCGCCATGAAGACTTTGCATCAATCCCCTGTTGACCCGAATTTTGTCCAGAACCCTTATCCGATTTATGATGCGGCCCGCGCGCATGGCGACCTTGTGTATTGGGCCGACTACCGGATGCACGCTGCTGTATCCCACCGGGCGGTTCAGGCCTTGCTGAAGGACCGTCGTTTCGGTCGCGAAGTACCGGCGGAAATGCAACGTCCAGGTCCTGCGCATCTAGCCCCCTGGCTGATGGTCGAATCTCATTCGTTGTTGGAAGCAGAGCCGCCGCGCCACACCCGGCTTCGACGCCTGGTCATGCGCGCCTTTACGTCACGTGCCATTGCGGCACTGGAACCAACGATCCATGACCTCAGCCACAAGCTGATCGACGCCTTTCCGGATGCGTCGTTCGATCTGCTGGACACCTATTGCATGCAAGTTCCGGTCGTTACGATCTGCCGCCTTCTAGGCGTTCCCGAAGAGATGTCGCCCGAGCTTTTGCGCTGGTCCCATGACATGGTGGCGATGTATCAGGCCAGCCGCACACGCCAGACCGAGGATGCGGCGGCGGCCTCGGCAAAAGAGTTCACCGACTTTCTCTCATCTTACGTCGAAAAGCGCCGGTCTGACCCTCGGGATGACCTGATTACCCGGTTGATTGCCGCTGAAGAAGATGGTGAAAAACTGTCGCGTGACGAGTTGGTTGCAACTTGTATTCTGCTCTTAAACGCCGGTCATGAAGCCACGGTTCATTCGCTAGGAAATGGGCTCAGGACCGTATTGCAACAAGGTGTAAAAGCCGATGCCTTTCAGCCTGAAACCATTGACGCCACCGTCGAAGAAATCCTGCGCTTTGACCCGCCGCTGCATATGTTCACGCGCTATGCCTATGAAGAGATCGACCTGTTCGGGCACAGTTTTAAACGCGGTGACGAAGTCGCTTTGTTGCTTGGAGCCGCGAACCGTGATCCCCAAGTCTGGGCCGAACCTCATAAGTTCGATCCAACCCGCCCCATCCTGACCAACAGCAGCTTTGGCGCGGGTCTGCATTTCTGCGTCGGAGCACCGTTGGCCCGACTCGAAATGCGAATAGCGCTGGCGGCACTGTTCGAACGCTGTCCCAACCTAGCGCTCAGCGCGGAACCGGAATATTCCAACAGCTACCATTTTCACGGGCTAAAGCGGTTGATGGTTCAGGTCTGACCGCTAGTTCTCGATCAGGGCATTCAGCGGCAGCATGGTCGTCGACTTGATCTCTTCCATCGACAGCAGAGCCGTCACATTGTGGACGCGCACCTCGGAAATCAAAGTCTGATAGAACACGTCATAGGCGCGCGCGTTCTTGACCCGCACCTTGAGGATATAGTCGATATCCCCCGCCAGCCGGTGCGCCTCTTGCACTTCGGGGCGGTCCCGCAGCGCTTTCAGGAATTTGCGCTGCCAATCTGCCTCGTGTTCAGAGGTGCGGATCAGCACGAAGAACGTCGCCTCAAAACCAAGCGCCTCGGCATCCAATAATACCGTCTGCTGACCGATCACCCCGGCCCCTTTCAGCTTGCGGATACGATTCCAGACAGGCGTCTTGGAACTGCCGACGCGGGCTGCTATTTCGTCCAGCGATTGGCTGGCGTCGCGCTGCAGCTCAACCAGAATTTTCCGATCCGTGTCATCAATCCGCACTGACATTCCAATTTCTTCCTCGTTTCGAAACTTTCGTATCGCTTAACCAATACAGCGAAACGCTTGTTCTTATTTATGCGCACATATGGCGTAATACCGGGAATATTTCCTATATTGAGGGTCAAGTCAAACCAACCCGGACCGAAACATGCAAGTGACGCAAACATATCAGGACGCAGGCCATGTCGACTTTGTCGGCGCAGGCCCCGGTGATCCCGAATTGCTGACGCTCAAGGCCCTGCGCGCATTCGAGCGCGCGGAAGTTGTCCTGCATGACCGGTTGATCAGCGCCGAGGTGCTGGCCCTAGCCGGGCAAACGGCCGTTCTGGTCGATGTTGGCAAAGCCGGGTTCGGCCCCTCGTGGAAACAGGAAGACATCGACGCGCTGCTGGTAGAGTACGCCCTGAAGGGTCTACGCGTTGTACGCCTGAAATCCGGTGACCCCACCGTATTTGGTCGTTTGGACGAAGAAATCGACGCCGTCGAAGCAGCTGGCATCTCGTGGCAGATTATCCCCGGCATCACCGCAGCCTCGGCCGCAGTTGCGGGCATCGGGCAAAGCCAGACGCGCCGCGGGCGCAATTCTTCGATCCGTTTCCTGACTGGGCACGACATGAAGGGGTTCGCCGATCACGATTGGAGCGCCCTGGCGCAGCCCGGTTCGGTGGCGGCGATCTATATGGGCAAAAAGTCTGCCCGGTTTATTCAGGGCCGCCTGATCATGCACGGCGCCGACCGAGCCACACCTGTGACGCTGATCGAAAACGCGTCGCGTCCCGATCAGCGCATATTGACCACGACGCTGGATCACATGTCCGCCGATCTGAACGCCTCGGACATGGACGGCCCCACCCTTACTTTTTACGGCCTTGCCCCCCGCCAGGCAGCCAAGGCCCTGACTGAATTCAAAAAGGAGCACGCCTGATGGCCCGCGCTTTTACTCCCAAAGTGGTAACCGCCAACGATCTGTTGGAAGGTGACGTCATCTATCTGACCGAGGACGACCGCTGGTCGCGTGAATTATCCGAGGCAGAGCTGATCACAGACGAAGCCCACGCACAGATCCGCCTTCTGGATGCCGAACGTCAGGCAGGCAAGATTGTCGGTGCCTATCTGGCGGATGCCATAGCTGGCGACGAAGGCCCAGAACCAACTCATTTTCGGGAAGACTTCCGCCGGACTGGTCCGTCCAACTATGCCCACGGCAAACAGGAAACTTCCCCGCAGCCCCGGGCCTGATCCCTGGCCCTCTCTCTCCCCTACATTGGCCCCAGGTTCGGGGCTGCACTTAAGGACAGCTAATCATGTATCGCTACTCCGAGTTCGACACAGCATTTTTGGCAGAACGCAACAGACAGTTTCGCGCCCAAGTCGAGCGCCGCATTGACGGATCGCTGACCGAGGATGAGTTCAAGCCGCTGCGGCTGATGAACGGCCTGTATCTGCAGCTGCACGCCTATATGCTGCGGGTCGCCATTCCTTACGGCACGCTGAACAGCGCGCAGATGCGCCAACTGGCCCTGCTGGCTGAAAAGTGGGACAAGGGCTATGGCCATTTTACCACCCGTCAGAACATCCAGTACAACTGGCCCAAGTTGCAGGACGTCCCGGATATGCTGGACGCGCTGGCCGAGGTTGGCATGCACGCCATCCAGACCAGCGGCAACACCATCCGCAACGTGACCGCCGACCATTTCGCCGGTGCCGCCGCGGATGAGGTCGCCGACCCGCGCCCCTATGCCGAACTGCTGCGCCAATGGTCGACCGACCACCCGGAATTTCAGTTCATGCCGCGTAAATTCAAGATCGCCATCACCGGGTCCGAAAATGACCGCGCCGTTATCAAGGCGCATGACATCGGCCTGCAACTGGTCGAGCGTGACGGCGTACTGGGTGCTCGCGTCATCGTAGGCGGCGGTCTGGGCCGTACGCCCATGATAGGCAAGGAACTGTCTGACTTCGTCGCGTTTGACGACCTGCTGGCTTACCTAGAAGCCACTGTTTCGGTCTGGAATCAAATCGGCCGCCGCGACAACAAGTACAAGGCGCGCATCAAGATCACCGTGCATGAACACGGCATCAACGCCATCCGCGCCAAGGTGAACGAGCGTTTCCTGCAGGTCCGCCCGCAGTTCAAAGGCGCGGATATGAACCTGCTGGAAGAGATCAAGGGCCACTTCGCTGCACCCACCTTCCGCGAAGCGTCGGTTGCGTCGTTTGAAGGTGCATACACCAACGACCCGGTCTTCCGCTCGTGGGTCGATACTAACATCGCGCCGCACAAGAATGCGGACCACGCGATTGTCACCATCTCAATCAAGAAGCACGGCGCGACGCCGGGTGATGCAACTGCCGAGCAGATGCGCGTGATGGCCGATCTGGCCGAAGAATTCGCCTATGACGAGCTGCGCATCAGTCATGAGCAGAACGTGATCCTGCCGCATGTCCATAAATCGGACCTGCCCGCGATCCATGCCAAACTGAAAGAATACGAGCTGGCCACCGCCAATATCGGCCTGATCAGCGACATCATCGCCTGCCCTGGCATGGACTATTGCGCGCTCGCAACGGCGCGTTCGATCCCGGTTGCACAGGAAATCGCCACCCGGTTCGAAGACCTCAAACTGGAGCATGATATCGGCCACCTGAAGATCAAGATCTCGGGCTGCATCAACGCCTGTGGTCACCACCATGTCGGCCATATCGGCATTCTTGGTCTGGATCGTGCAGGCGTCGAAAACTACCAGATCACTCTGGGTGGTGACGGCACGGAAAACGCCGCAATCGGTGATCGTACGGGTCCGGGCTTTGCCTATGATGAGATCGTTCCGGCCGTTGAGCGCATCGTCGAAACCTATCTGGAGCAGCGTGAGGGTGCCGAAGAAACCTTCCTCGAGACCTATCGCCGTGTCGGAATGGCTCCGTTCAAGGCGGCCCTCTACCCCGAGGCGCGAGCGAATGCCGCTTGATCTGATCCAGACTGAACTGGGCCGGGATAGACGTGAACTGACCGAACGGGTCAGTGAGTTGAACGCCCGGTTCCGCCACCACAGTGCGCATGACGTGATGCACGGAGCAATGGAAGAGATCGATGATCTCGCTCTGGTCTCAAGTTTCGGTGCGGAATCGGTGGTGTTGCTGCATATGGCGGCCGTGGTCGACAAGATGACCCCGGTGCTGTTCATCGACACGCAGATGCTGTTCACCGAAACGCTGGAGTATCAGCAGGAGGTGAGCGAGCGGTTGGGGTTGCGAAACGTCAAGATCATCCGCGCGGATGACGAGGATGTTCAACGCGACGACCCCTATGGCGCGCTGCGTCTGCGGGACATGGATGCGTGCTGTAACCTGCGCAAGACCTTCCCGCTGCAACAGGCATTGTTGGGATATGATGGCTGGATCACCGGGCGCAAACGGTTTCAGGCAGGGTCCCGCGCTACGCTTGATTTCTTTGAGGTCGAGGACGGCACAGGCCGGATCAAGGTCAACCCGCTGGCCCATTGGGCGCCCGAAGATGTGCGCGCCTATATGGAAGAGAACAACTTGCCCAGGCACCCGCTGGTGGCCAAAGGATACCCTTCGATCGGCTGTGCGCCCTGTACTTCGCCGGTCAAACAGGGCGAAGACCCCCGCGCCGGACGCTGGCGCGATCAGAACAAGGAAGAATGCGGCATTCATTTTGTAGATGGCAAGATGATGCGCGCCGGAGAGAACACATGAACGTTATCGTAACCGATGAGGGGTTCGCCCCCGATGATTGGACTGATGGCTATGTCACGCTGGAAGACGCGGCCAATGATGTGGTCGCGCTGGATGTCAGCTCGGACACGGATCCCGATGAGCTTGCCGAACGGCTGGGCTGTGCCAAGATGGTGCGCATCGATTTCCCGTCCTTTGCGGATGGGCGCGGCTTTACCATCGCGCGGACCCTGCGCCTGAAAGGCTATACCGGTCGCTTGCGCGCCAAAGGCCATGTCTTGGCCGACCAGTATGCCATGGCGCGGCGCAGCGGCTTTGATGAGGTCGAGATTGAAGACACTCTGGCCGATCGCCAGCCCGAAGATCAGTGGGTGGCTCGCGCCAACTGGCAGGACAACAACTATCAGGCCCGCCTGCGCGGCTAAAATCGCCTTTCGCAGCCTCAAATAGGAACGTAGGGGCAAGAGCCCCCTTTTCCTGACTTGGATCAAAGATTAAACGGAGATGTCGGTTTACTCCACCGGCAGTGAAACGATGACAGAGATGAAACCCGTGACCGAAGCAACCGCCGTGAAGGCCCCCGTTCTGCCGGACGCCCAGACTGTGACAGACGTCAAGCATTGGACTGACAGCCTGTTCTCATTCAAAGTGTCGCGCCCCGCGTCCTTGCGGTTCCGCTCGGGCGAGTTTGTGATGATCGGTCTGCTGGGCGACAACGGCAAACCCCTGCTGCGCGCCTATTCCATCGCCTCGCCGTCCTGGGATGAAGAGCTTGAGTTCTATTCGATCAAGGTACAGGACGGCCCGCTGACTTCGAAACTTCAGCACATCAAACCAGGCGATCAGATCATCCTGCGGCCCAAGCCGGTTGGCACGCTGGTCCATGACGCCCTGCTGCCTGGTAAGCGCCTGTGGTTCTTTGCCACCGGCACCGGCTTTGCACCCTTCGCCTCTCTGCTGCGCGAACCACAGACCTATGAGGATTATGATGAGGTCATAATCACCCATACCTGCCGCGAAGTGGCCGAGCTGGAATATGGTCGCCAACTGATTGAAGACATCCGTAAGGACGAAATGCTGGCTGAGCTGATGGGCGAAGGTTTTGCGGACAAGATTCGTTACTACCCGACCACCACACGCGAACAGAGCCCCAAAATGGGCCGCATTACCGAGCTGTTGAAAGACGGCACAGTATTTGCCGATCTGGCGATTGAGGGCGGCATCCAGCCGGATACGGACCGCGCGATGGTTTGCGGATCATTGGCTTTCAACCTGGATATCAAAAAAATCCTCGAGGATTTCGGACTGCGCGAAGGCGCAAATTCCGACCCCAAGGAATTCGTCATTGAAAAGGCCTTTGTTGGCTAATCCGGTTTGCCGGTCTGATATGCGACATCAGATCGGCAAAAACGCGGGAATATCATGGGAAATTCACGCTGGTGGTCACTTATGCCGCTTGAATCGTCCCGCAGCCCAGTCTAAATTCCGGGCTTGAAATTCTGCAATCATCAAAGGAATGAACCCATAGCTCGCAGACCTCACAACGCGCCGCCACAGAGAGACACCGGCCCGCGCGTCAATGATAAGATCCGTGCCCCCGAAATTCGCCTTATCGGCGCCGAAGGTGAAAATGTCGGGGTGGTTCATCCCGCCAAAGCCATGCAACTCGCGGACGAAGCCGGCCTGGATCTGGTCGAGATTTCGCCGAATGCAAACCCTCCGGTTTGCAAAATCATGGACTTTGGTAAATTCAAATACGAAACGCAGAAACGCGAGGCCGAAGCGCGCAAAAAGCAAAAAGTCATTGAGGTGAAAGAGGTCAAGTTCCGGCCCAACACCGATACTCATGACTATGAAGTCAAAATGCGTAACGTGTTCAAATTCCTTGAAAACGGCGACAAGGTAAAAGTGACTCTGCGCTTCCGTGGTCGTGAGATGGCACACCAGAATCTGGGCCGTGAGCTGCTGGAACGTGTTGCCGTGGACACCAAGGAAATCGGCAAGGTCGAGAACATGCCCAAGATGGAAGGCCGTCAGATGATCATGATGATCGGCCCGCTGCCGCAGAAGTAAGCCCTGCGACAACTGCGTTATTCGAAACCCCCTCGGATTGAGGGGGTTTTATTTTGCGCTTCGGCTTTTGAGCCAGACCCTTGCGTCATTCACATCAAATGCCAACGAAATCAGGTCAATAACCAGTAGAAACACTAGAAATTTCGCATATCCGGTCGCCAGTTCAGCTTCGCTTGCAAATGCTGCAATCACGACGAAAACCATTGGCACCCAACATATTAGATGCGGAAATGCCATCGCTTTGCTCATCCCTCGTGTCGCCAGCATGATCGGAAGATTCAATGCCATCCCACCGATTGAGAGTGCTGCGATTAGAATACCATTTGGCTGATCCAGATACGCCAGAGGTGCCAGATTGGTCGGGATGAGCAGCACCACCAACCAGATCTGTACCCAAGCGGGCAAGTCCCGAAAACTCTTCCAGATGTCGACAATCATCATCGCTCCTTCAGGAATTGACCTTTTGTCGATACCCTATTGAGTAAAAAGAGAAAGTCAGATCAAAAGAGCGTCAGATCGCGGCTTTGAGTGCAACCCCCAGCTTATCAACCAATTCCTCAATCTGTGCGTCTTCGATAATGAAAGGCGGTGCCAACAGAATATGGTCGCCACTTCGACCATCGCGCGTGCCAGACATGGGGTAACAGATCAGACCAGCGTTCAATGCCGCCTTCTTGATCTTGCCCGCGAGACCAAGTGCGGGATCAAACGGTGTTTTTCCGGCCCGATCCGAGACCAGCTCGATACCGCGGAACAGCCCGCGGCCCCGAATATCGCCGACATTAGGGTGCTCGCTGAACGCAGTTTCCAGCGCAGATTGCAGTCTCTGTCCCATAAACTCGGCGCGCTGGGGCAGTTGTTGGCTCGTCAATTCCTTCAGCACCGCCAATGCCGCTGCAGTTGCCACCGGATGGCCGACATAGGTATGCCCGTGCTGGAAAAACCCTGACCCATTTTGGATTGCCTTATATATCCGGCTCGTACACAACATTGCGCCGATGGGTTGATAACCCGCCCCCAAACCCTTGGCGATGCACAGAATATCCGGGGCAATTCCATCGTGATCGCAGGCAAACAAATGCCCGGTGCGCCCCATTCCGCACATGACCTCATCCAGGATCAGCAAAACGCCATATTGATCACAGATTTCACGTATGCGCCTAAAATACCCTTCGACCGCCGGGACCGCCCCCAGCGTTGCCCCCACGACTGGCTCGGCCATAAACGCCATGACGGTTTCAGGGCCAAGACGCAAAATTTCGGCCTCCAACTCATCGGCCACCCGTTGACCATAGGCGTGGCTGCTCTCACCATCTTGCTTTTCGGCATATTCGTAGCAGGGCGCGATATGGGTCATTTCGATCAGCATCGGTGCGAATTGCGCACGGCGCCAGGCATTTCCCCCCGCTGACAAGGCCCCCAAAGTGTTTCCATGATAGCTTTGGCGGCGCGCGATGACGTGGCGGCGCTCGGGCTGACCGATCTCAAGAAAAAACTGCCGCGCCAGTTTGATGGCGGCCTCTGTTGCTTCGGACCCTCCGGATACGAAATAAACGCGATCCAAATCCCCGGGCGCATGATCAATCAGAAGGTCCGCAAGGGCTTCGGCAGGTTCGGACGTCATAAACCCGGTATGCGCAAAGGCGATCTTTTCAACCTGGCTTTGAACCGCCTCGATCACCGCCCGGTTTGAGTGGCCAAGACAGGACACAGCAGCATCACCGCAATCCAGATACCGCTTACCGTCAGCATCGATCAGATAGCAGCCTTCGCCGCCAACCGCGACCGGCAGCTGAGATTTCGTATGGCGTGGGAAAACGTGGCTCATGATCTATCCTCTTTCAATCTGGCAACAAGGGCCGCGACTGAGGCGGCGTTATTGTCCCAAGTGTCTCCGTTCCGATCTGCGATGCTGTTTTCAAATCCGACCCGGACATCACCGCCCAAGGACGCCGCATGTACCAGACAGTCATGCTCTTGTTTTCCAAAGGCACAGATCATCCAGGGCGAATCCCCGTCCGGAAACGCATCCAGATCCGAGGGCTTTGATTCCTGATCAGTCCGATAGCGCCCCAGAACAAGCAAACGGTCGGATTGCTGTTCGCGCACAACACCACGCTTTTGCCACCGTGTTAATAGGGCCGCATCTTCAGCGTCGTAAAGAATATGCTGAACCCGCGTCCCCTGATCCGCGCAAAGACCATAGATCCGGTCAGCCAGATCGTTATCGCGCGCGATTTCGCGGACCGAGATCGACGCCCAAGCCGGTCTAACCTTCCTCAGACATTCGAACTGGCTGCTTACATCAAAAATCCCTGCCGCCTCGGTTGTGATCTGGATGTCCAGGGCCGGAACCCACCGCCGAAGTTCGGCAAGTGTTTCCAGATACTGTCCCGCGTCCAAAGAGTGACGACCTTCTGTGTCCCGAATGTGCAGATGAAGACCGGCCGCACCGGCCTCATGGCATGCTCTGGCCGCTTCAAGAATTTGCGCGGTTGTGACAGGCAGGGCTGGGTGATCTGCCGCACCTCGGCGCGCACCATTGGGCGCCGCCAGAATGTAGGGTTCGGATTTCGACCGATGCTGTGACATTCCCTGCCCCCGTTTACCTGTTGCCGCATCTATGCAAGCGGCCTATGTTTTACACCTTCTTCTTTCATAACATATGTTTTTTTCATGACAGAGACCCAACGCCAGCTGACAGATCACCTGAGGAAAAACATCGACCAGATGCCGCCCAGACTTCAGGCGGCAGCCAAATACATCATAGATCACCCCGCGGATTTTGGCCTCGACCCGATACGGGTAACTGCCGAGAAGATCGGTGTCAGTGCAAATGTCCTTGTCAGGCTTGCCCAGTATATGGGCTATGGTGGGTTTCAGGCCTTCCGCTCTCCGTTCCGTCAAAATCTGGCGACGGATAACGAAGAATTCCTTGGCCCTGCCTGGCAAACCCACATGCACGCTGAAGGAGCCCATGGTCAACTTCAAGCCAAGCTTGCCCGCAACGAACAGAATGTCGTTGTCAGGTCGCTGCGATTGATGAGGCCCGACACAGCGCATCTGGCCATTGAACATATACTCGGGTCCCGCCGGTGCTTCGTAACAGCCACTCGTGCTAGTTACGCGCTGGCCTATTATTTCTCCTATAACGGGCGCATGGCGCACCCGGGCATTCAGTTGATCCCCCGCCACATTGGCTCGGCCACTGATGATCTGCTGGATGCCGATGACAAGGACTGTCTGCTGGCAATCACGGTCAGCCCCTATTCTGCGGAGACGATTAAATCCATAAGGTTCGCCCGGGAAAAGGGGCTTCGGGTCATCCTGATCTCGGACAGCGAAGTCATTGCGCCGGGTGTCGAGCCGGATGTCGCCTTTAACGTCAGCACAAGGTCACAACATCACACCTCGAGCTTTACCGGTGTCATGGCTGTGTTGGAATGTCTCATCGGCCATTTATTTGACGCCGGTGGTAAAACAGCAGCGCACCGCGTTGAGGCCTATCAAAAGGCGCGCGAAGATACCGGAGCCTATTGGCAGCCAAACAAGCTTCCGAAAATTCGCCGAAAATAGAAAAAGCCCCGAGGGACACACCCCGAGGCTTTGCGACTAAAAGCCGATTTACTTACATGCAGGCCAGCACAGCCCGCTTGGTCATCACACTGACCAGATGCGCGCGATACGCTTTGCTGCCATGAAGATCGCCGATCATGTTGGCCGGGTTGATGTTCAGCCCCATCAACGCGTCCGGTCGGAATTCAGTATTCAGCGCCTGTTCTGCTTCGGACCAGCGGAACACCCCATCCTCGCTGGCGCCCGTGACCGCCACACGCACACCGTCGGCGAACCGGGCCAGATAGACACCCACCAACGCAAAGCGCGAGGCTGGCTGCAAGAACTTCTGATAACTCGCGGCCTGTGGCACCGGAAAGCGGATGGATGTGATGATCTCACCCTCATCCAGTGCGGTCGAGAACATGCCATCAAAAAACGCATCCGCCGCAATCTGACGGGCGTTGGTCACGATCGTGGCCCCGGATCCGAGCACACCCGCCGGGTAACAGGCCGCCGGATCGTTATTCGCAACCGAGCCGCCAATCGTGCCGCGGTTGCGCACCGCCGGATCACCGATCTGACCGGCCAATGCGGCCAGCGCCGGGTATGATCCCGCTGCCTCTTGCGCAACAACTGCATGCGGCGTTGCGCCACCGATAGAAACCGACCCGTCATCCCCAACACAGACGCCCTGCATTTCGGGAATTCCGCTGAGCGAGACGAGTGCCGATGGCGCAGCCAATCGTTGTTTCAGCGTCGGGATCAGGGTTTGCCCACCACCCAACGCCTGCGCATCCTCAGCCCCTAAAGCGGCAACCGCGCCGGCTATGGTCGAGGGTTTCTCAAATTCGAAATTGTACATTTCGTCTTCCTTTCCGAAAGGCGCTGATCCGCCCTTCATCTGGCTATGAATATCTCGGGGAGCGCGAGGGGTTGACCCCTCGCACCCCAACCTCTCACCCGTGCATCGCGGTCCAGACACGCGATGGACTCACCGGCATATCGATATGATCGATGGCTTTGCCGCCTGAATTCAACGCATCCAGCACCGCGTTGACCACCGCAGGTGGTGAACCGATTGCCCCGGCCTCACCACAACCCTTCACACCCAACGGGTTATGCGTACAGGGCGTCTGGCTGGAATGATCCACCGCATAGAACGGCACATCATCGGCACGCGGCATCGCATAGTCCATGAAGGATGCGCTCAGCAGCTGACCGTTTTCGTCATAGGCACAGTTTTCAAGCAATGCCTGACCGATGCCCTGACCGATGCCGCCATGCACCTGACCATCCACGATCATCGGGTTGACGATATTGCCAAAGTCATCAGCGGCAGTGAAGGCTTCGATGGTGACCCGGCCGGTTTCGGGGTCAACCTCGACCTCACAGGCATAGGCGCCAGCCGGGAAGGTAAAGTTGGCCGGGTCATAAAAGGCGGTCTCCTCCAGCCCGGGCTCGACCTCCAGCGGAAAGTTATGCGGCACATAGGCCGTCAGGGTGACGTCACCCCAGGCCACCGACTTGTCGGTCCCTGCCACGCTGAACTGACCGTCCTTCAGCTCGATATCAGCCTCGGACGCCTCCAACAGATGCGCCGCGATCTTCTTGGCCTTGTCGATCACTTTCTCGGTTGCCTTGACCATCGCCGATCCACAGACCGCCAAAGACCGCGAGCCATAGGTGCCCATGCCAAACGGAATCTTCGACGTGTCGCCATGCACGATCTCGATCATCGACTCGTCGATACCGATCATGTCCGCCACAACCTGCGGGAAGGCCGTTTCATGCCCCTGCCCGTGGCTATGGGCACCTACCATGACGCTGATCGAGCCGGTGGCATTCACCCGCACAGTCGCCGCATCATACAGACCCGCACGGGCCCCCAGCATGCCAACGATGTTCGACGGCGCGATACCGCAAGCCTCGATATAACAGTTGACGCCCAGACCCCGCAGCTTGCCCTTGGCCTCGCTTTCAGCGCGACGCGCGGCAAAGCCTGCCAGATCAGCAGCGGACTCAAGCTTGTCCATCGTCCCATTATAATCGCCTGTGTCATAGGTCAGCGCCACCGGTGTGTCATAGGGGAACTGGGTGATGAAGTTCTGCCGGCGCAGGGCGATCGGATCGACACCCAGTTCACGCGCTGCCTTGTCCACGACCCGCTCCAACTGGAACGTCGCCTCAGGACGGCCCGCGCCGCGATAGGCATCCACCGGGACCGTATTGGTGAACATCGCCTTGACGTTGACCTGAATGACTGGCGTCTTGTAGTTGCCCGCCATCAGCGTCCCGTGCAGCCATGTCGGTACCGAGCTGGAGAAGGTCGACAGATACGCACCCATATTTGCATAGGTGTTGGTGCGCAGACCGATAAAGTTATTGTCCGCATCCAGCGCCAGTTCGATCTGTCCGACATGGTCGCGCCCATGCGCGTCTGACATGAACGCCTCGGACCGGCTCGAGGTCCATTTGACCGGGCGGTTACAAGCCTTGGCGGCGAAGGTGCAGAACGCCTCTTCGGCATAGTGGAAGATCTTGGTGCCAAAGCCGCCACCCACATCCGGCGCGACCACGCGCACCTTGTGTTCGGGCAGACCCAGAACAAAGGCACACATCAACAGGCGGATCACATGCGGGTTCTGCGACGTGGTATAAAGCGTGTATTCTTCGGTGCCGCGGCTGTACTCGCCCACCGCCACACGCGGCTCCATCGGATTGGCAACCAGACGGTTGTTCACCAGATCCAGCGTGGTGACATGGGCCGCATTGGCAAAGACCTCATTGACCTTGGCATCATCGGTTTCGCCCAACTGCCAATCATAGCAGATGTTGTTCTTCAGATCGTCATGGACCAGCGTTGCGCCTTCTTGCGCGGCGGCCTTCATGTCGATCACGGCGGGCAGCTCCTCGATATCAAGCTCGATCGCCTCAGCCGCGTCGCGGGCCTGTTCCAGGCTATCGGCGACCACAGCAGCAATCGGATCGCCCACATGGCGCACTTTACCCTGTGCCAAAATGGGATGCGGAGGTTCCTGCATCGGTGCGCCGTGCTTGTCGGTCACTTCCCAGCCACAGGGCATGCCGCCCACGCCTTCGAAATCCTTGCCGGTAAACACTTTGACCACGCCCGGCATGGCCTCGGCAGACGAGGTGTCGATACTGTTGATCCGGCCATGCGCGATGTCGGACCGCAGAAAATGCACATAGGCCTGGCCATGCACGTTGATATCGTCGGTGTAATTGCCTGCTCCGGTTAAAAAGCGCACGTCCTCGCGCCGTTTGGAACTGGCTCCGATGCCACTGTCTTTGGGCATTGCTTGTTCTCCTCCCTGAAAAAGAATTTTCGTCGAAAATTCTTTACGTCGGTATTACTCGGCAGCGATGCCGCTTACGTCCTGGCCCGATGCGGCCATGATCGCTTTGACAATGTTGTGATAGCCTGTGCAGCGGCACAGGTTGCCTTCCAGATACTTTCGAATCTCGGCTTCGCTCGGGCGCGGGTTCTCTTTCAGCAAGGCGGCGGCGCTCATCACCATGCCCGGCGTACAAAACCCGCATTGCAACCCGTGATGATCCTGAAACGCCTGCTGAATCACGTTCAAAGACCCATCCTCAGCGGCCTGGCCCTCAATCGTGGCGACCTCAGACCCGTCCGCTTCCAGTGCAAGCATGTTGCACGACTTCACCGCCGCGCCATTCACATGAACAACACACGCCCCACATTGCGCCGTGTCACATCCAACATGCGTTCCGGTCAGCGACAGATGATCACGTAAAAATCCAGACAACAACGTCCGACCCTCAACCTCTCCGCTAACAGACCTCCCGTTCACGGTCATGGTGACCTGTGTCATAAGTTCCTCCCATGTCATATTTTTCTCTGTCGAGTTAAACACGGGACTTATTGTTTGAGAACAAAAATTTCGCAGGGCGCCGTTTAGGACAGATCACAATGCCGAACAAATCGGCCCGATCTGGGTCTTAAATTGATGTCAAACGCCTTACCGCTTGATAGATGCGCGTGGCTGTGGCCGGGTCGGGATTTCCTTGAGCAATCCACCGACCCCCATGCCTGCAATATGCGCCGCTGTCGTTTCAATCCCGCAAGCCACGCGCGACAAAACCCAATCCGCACCGTTCAGTGCGGGAGAACGCGCACACCCCGGCAAACCGATTACAGGTCTGGCGTCCAGCAGACCGGAGAACAACAGGTTGCCCGGATCTACTGGCATTCCAAACCGATCCACCTGACCGCCTGCAACACGAACAGCCTGCGGCGCGACATCATGTGCATCCGAAGTTGCTGAGCCCGTCAAGATCAGGACAATATCCCCTTTAACACCCGTCAATGCAGCAGACAGCGCCTGAATCTCATGTGGCACCACCCGAATGTCATCCAAACCCATACCCAGGGCTTCGACACGCCCTCGGATTGCGGCAATACCCTTGTCGTTCGAAACACCTCCGGGGATGTCTGTGACGATCAGGCCGGCACTGCGAAACACCGGGCCAGACAGGCGCACCGCCCCTTGTGCCAGCGCCGAGGCACGCGCCACATCTTCGCCGGGGACGGCATAAGAAATGACTTTGATCGTCGCCACCATCCCGCCTGATCCCATCTGTTGATATTGGGGAACTGTGGCCACGGTAATCATCGGGTTAACCAAGTTGAACGCTTCCAGCGCCTGTACGTCCAGAACAGCGACTCCGGGGCCTCTCGCCAAGAGGTTAACGCGCCCTGTGAACGGCTCGGTGACGCGCAATCCCACGGTTGCCGGGTCCGGGGCCAAAGCCTCTGCCAAACTCCGGGCAGCGTCGTTTTCGTGACAATCACCGGGTTCCAGCTGCGCAACAGTGACCGAGGTCAACCCGGCGGCGGCCATTTCATCCAGATGAGTTTGCGTGAGCAAAAGGCCCTTACGCAGCTTTGTGTCTTGGGCTTTCACTGAATGCGCCAGAATTGCACCAGCGGCCTCGCGCAAAGGAACCGAGCCAAACTTCATGCTTTGCCCCGCAACACCGCAGTCATTTCGGCCAATATGGAAACCGCAATTTCCGCAGGATCGGCGGCACCGATATCCAAGCCTACGGGACCGTGAATCTGTGAAATCTGCCCTTCAGTAAATCCGGCTTCTTTCATCCGGGTGACGCGTTTCGCATGCGTTCGATTAGACCCCAGCGCCCCAATATAGAACACACCGACTCTCAGGGCGGCCTCTAACGCGGGATCATCCAGTTTTGGATCATGGGTCAGCAAGACAACAGCCGTTCGCGCATCCATTCCAAGCTTTGCAACGGCCTCATCCGGCCAATCCGTCAGCACGGTTTCCTGAGGGAATCTTGCGGCGGTTGCAAACGCATCTCGCGGATCCACAATCGCAGGGTCGTACCCCGCAATTCGCGCCATCGGGACCAGGGCCTGAGCAATATGAACGGCCCCGACCACTATCAACCGCAAGGGCGGATTGTGGACCGAAACAAATGTCTTCGCATCCTCTTCGAAACCGGACCGGTCCATGCGCATGCGTTCGGGATAACGATCGCGCTGCAACGCACGATGGCCGGATTCGATATTCACCTCATAAGCCACAGGCTCGCGCTGCGCGCGTGCAGCGACCAGATCGCGCAATATGCTTTCAGGAAGGACCGATCCAATAGGTTCGACCAGTACCCGAATTGTTCCGCCACAGGCCAGCCCGACGGCAAAAGCATCTTCGTCACTGACCCCGAATTCAAGTAGGCGCGCTTCACCCTCTTTGATCGCTTCCAACGCCTCGACAACAACCGCACCTTCGACACAGCCACCCGATACTGACCCCTCAAAGCGGCCATCACCTGCTATCACAAGCTGAGCGCCAACACGTCTGGGGGCACTGCCCCAGGTCTGAACAACCGTAGCCAGCGCAACTGGCTTTCCCGTTTCATACCAATCCAGAGCAGTCTCGGGGCTGTTGTCGAATCTGTCCATATCGCCCTCCTGGCGTTTCCCGCACCAACATAGGCAGGTTTGGCAGGATGAAAAGTAAACCATCAGGCTAACTCATGGGCCTTGAAAGAAATTCCAAATGCTATGCAAAGCCCCGCGGGTTTCAGCCGAACATCCCAAGCATTGATTGCCAGCCCTCCCGATTCTGACCTAAACGCGGATCATGCGCAGCTGTGACGCAGATAATTTTCAAAAGGAGACAGAGACTTGAAACACATTATTACACTCGGATCGGTATTGGGAATGCTAGCGGCGACAGTGGCCAGCGCAGATACCTTCCTGCGCTATGGCGAAGTGGACGGATGGAAAATCTTCATCGACGAAGACAAGAAATCCTGCCTGATCGAAGCTGTTGATGACGCGGAAAACGTGGTTCAAATGGGTCTGACCGAAGACCGCGGCGTGGGATATGTTGGCGTATTCACCAAAGCTGAAACCAACATCAAGCGTGGCGAAACCGAGGCTGTGGCGATCCTGCTGGGCGAAAACCTGTATCTTGGAGAAGCCACCGGCATGAAGGGCAACATCACCAAAGGCTATTCGGGTGGCTATGTGCTGTCGAATGACCCCAAGTTTGCCGAAGACCTTGCCAAACAGAAAGTTATGGTTGTGTTCCCCGAAAAGAAATTCGCCTTCACCGTTGATCTGACCGGTACGTACAAAGCGATGGAAATGGCGCGTAAGTGCAACGAAGAACAGCTTGGTTGAGACCTACTTCGAAAGCGCGGCCATCAACCGCGCTTTCTCACCCATGTCATCCGGTTTTGAGATGACTTTGGCCAGATCTTCCAGCGACGCAATGGAATGACCGGCCCGAAAGCTGTCAACATGGGGAAGCATCGCCGCCACCCCCTGCGCTTTTGGCGCAAAGCCATCCCAGCGCAACAAAGGGTTTAGCCAGATCAACCGGCGGGCTGACAGATGCAGGCGCTGGATTTCTTTTCCAAGCACCTCGGGTTCGCCCCGATCCAGACCATCCGTAATCAACAACACCATCGCACCCTGCCCCAGAACCCGGCGCGACCAGTCACGGTTAAAAGCGTGCAGGCATTCCCCGATCCGCGTGCCACCCTCCCAATCTTGCGCCTCGGCCCCTGCCGCCGACAGGGCAGCATCCACATCGCGTTGGCGCAGGTGCCGGGTGATATTCGTCAACCTCGTACCGAATGTAAACGCATGAACCTTGGCCCATCCCGCGCCTTTGACGTTTGAAACCGCATGCAGGAAATGCAGGATGATACGAGAGTACTGGCTCATAGATCCTGAAATATCGCAGAGAACGACAAGGTTCGGCCACCGTTGTTTCGGCTTCAAATACGCGATGTCCCGCAGTTCACCACCCTGCCGCATGGATGCGCGCAGCGTGCGGGCGCGGTCGATCCGATGCCCAAAGTGGCTGGCTTGGCCTCGGCGCGACTCGATTGGTTTTACCGGCAATTTGAGCTGTGCCAGAATGCGCTTGGCCAAGGCAATTTCTTCGGTGCTCATTTGCTCAAAGTCTAGATTGCGCAACCGTTCTTCCGAGGACGCGGTCCGCGACGCATCTATCTCCAGCTCAGTTTCTTCCTCGATGTCAGAGCTGTCAGGCAAGTCCCGTTCGACGCCGTCCAGCAGAGCCTCGGCCGCGCGTTTCTCTGCAGCTTCGGCCTTGCGCTCTTCCTGAACGCCGCGGATCGCGGGCAGCATCATGGACATCATGTGTTCCATGTAACGAGGGTCGCGCCAATACATGCGGAAAATCTGCGCAAATACTGCCCGATGCTCGGGTCGGGTCACGAAACAAGCGTGCAACGTCCAGTAAAAGTCGCGCTTCTCCGAGAAGCCCGCAACCTGAACCGCCCGGATCGCATCCACGACCCGACCGGTGCCGATGGGCAACCCGGCCTTGCGCAAAGCCCGCGCGAAATGAGTGATATTCTGCGCCAGTTTTGGGTTGTCGGGGATGTCGAGAGGGATCTGTTCAGCCATCAGGCAGGTTCCAGCGACGCCTTGGCTTCATCCAGAATGCGTTTCGCCTCGGACCCTTGCAGTTGCTGGATATCGTCCTGATATTTCAGGATCGCTCCCAGCGTGTCGCCGATCACTTCGGGGCTAAGGTTGATGACGTCCAGCGCCAGCAGGCATTTGGCCCAGTCGATGGTCTCGGCCACGCCTGGTTTCTTGAACAGATCCTCTGTGCGCAGGTGTTGGACAAAGGCGACGACCTCTCGGCTTAGCGCCTCGGCGACCTCGGGGGCGCGGGCGTTCAGAATTTCAATTTCACGGTCAAAATCCGGGTAATCGACCCAATGGTACAGGCAACGGCGTTTCAGGGCGTCATGCACTTCTCGCGTTCGGTTCGATGTAACGATGACAATCGGTGGCTCCGGCGCTTTGACAGTGCCCAATTCGGGAATGGTGACCTGAAAATCGCTGAGCGCTTCCAGCAGGAAGGCCTCGAACGGTTCATCCGTGCGGTCAAGTTCGTCAATCAACAGGACGGGTGCCCCGTTTTCATCCGGGCGCATGGCCTGCAGCAACGGACGCTCGATCAGGTAGTCGTCAGAAAACAATTCGGTCTGCAACGAACCCCGGTCAGCGCCGCCCGAGGCTTCGGCGGTTCGGATCGCCACCATTTGCGCCGGGAAATTCCATTCGTAAACCGCCGAGGATGCGTCCAACCCCTCATAACATTGCAGGCGGATCAGACGGCGGTTCAGACCAGCGGCCAGTGCTTTGGCGATTTCGGTTTTTCCAACGCCTGCCTCACCTTCTAGAAATAGTGGGCGGCCCAGTTTAAGCGACAAAAACACCACTGTCGCCAAGGCCCGACCGCAAACGTAACCTTGCGAGCCCAGCATTTGCTGCACGGAGTCAATGGAATCTTGCTGCGTCATGGAACCCTCTTTCTTTCGTTGCTTAACAGGTCATGCAAGCGCGGGGGCGTCAAGGCCCCGGCCCCGCCACCCTGACGCCATCGCAGCAAAGGGGCGAAGTTTTTGCACCAGATCCTCACGGTTTGGTTGGTCTTTGGCCGAGGCTGTGCTAGCGGGTGCGCATGACTGATACGCTGACCATTCGCCGCCCCGATGACTGGCATCTGCATTTGCGCGATGGCGCCATGTTGCAGGCCGTTCTGCCCGAAACAGCACGCCATTTTGCCCGTGCGATCATAATGCCGAACCTCGTTCCGCCAGTTGTGCGCGGCGATCAGGCCGCCGCATATCGCGACCGCATTCTGGCCGCCCTGCCCGAAGGCATGCCGTTCGAGCCGCTGATGACCTTGTACCTGACCGAAGACACCGACGCCGAGGATGTCGCCGCAGCCCATGCAAGTGGGCTGATCAAGGCCGTAAAGCTGTATCCCGCAGGCGCAACCACCAATTCCGCCTCGGGCGTGCGTGATTTCGACAAGGTCCGCCCGGTGCTTGAGAGAATGGCTGAGATCGGTCTGCCGATGTGTGTCCATGGTGAAGTCACCGATGCCGAGGTCGACATTTTCGACCGTGAAGAGGTTTTCATCGATACGATACTTGATCCACTGCGCCAGGCGACTCCTGGTTTGCGAGTCGTGATGGAACACATCACGACGGCTCAGGGTGCAAATTATGCGCAATCCGGTGGAGATGATCTGGCCGCAACAATCACGGCCCATCACCTGATCATCAACCGCAATCACATCCTGGTGGGCGGGATCAAACCGCATTACTACTGCTTGCCCGTGGCCAAGCGCGAGACCCATCGTCAGGCTTTGATGAGCGCCGCAACTTCTGGGATGTCTTGCTACTTCCTTGGCACCGACAGCGCGCCACACACAGATGCAAACAAGGAAATGGCCTGTGGCTGTGCGGGATGCTTCACCGCTACAAACACAATGTCCCTTGTGGCCGAGATGTTTGACAAAGCCAGTGCGCTGGACAAGCTGGAAGGGTTCACATCATTGAACGGACCTGCGTTTTATGGCCTGCCAGTTAATAAAGAAACCATCACCCTTACCAAGGGCGATCCCGTTGAATATCCCGACAAGATCGAAACTGACGACGGCCCGGTAACAGTATTCGAACCCGGGTTCCCATTGCACTGGCGCGTTGTCTAACGCGCCAGCATTTTCGCCAGATCGCGAGTCCGGCCACCGGTACGCAGCATCGACCAGATCGCGTCTGCGTCCTCGGCACCGATCAGCTTGGCCGCCTTGCTTCTGACCCGGTCTTCCCGGTCGGCCAATGTCATAGGGCCAAGCAAATCGTGGCTGGCCTGTTTTCGTGCCCCATCGCGGCGCAGCAAAGACAGATCCGCTTGAGTTTCAGACAGCGTCTCATCGGCTTCGACTGAAATCCGGTCCCGCAGCGATTGCAGGCGCCTATCCGCACATACCTTATCCGAAAAACTGTCTGGCAAGGCTGTGTCATATCCCAGCGCTTGCATAGCAATTACCGTCCGGTAGGAAAACTTGGCCCCCAACCCGGTGGTCGGAGAGGTTTGATTACACACTGTCATCCAACGTGGGTGGGTCTTGATCCTGATCTCGGCTACTTCGGGCTCTGCAATATCCAGGTCACGTGCGGCCTCTAATGCGGCGTGCAACCCATGACAGCAGGCATGAAACTTATGGCTTACATCTTTGAACAGCCACGTTTCTCCTATTCCATCGAGAGCAGCGGCCTGTTCGAACTGACCCATATGGGTTGCACCAAAACCATAGGGCCCCTCAAGCGCATCCGAGTTGGGATCAAACCCCTTGGATACCAACAGCGCAGCCTCAACCCCTGCAGCGGCAGCTAGCCCGGCATTATAGGGCTTCCCCATCGTGCCGAAATGAGCTTTCAGCCCTGCGGCGCGGGTGGCAGCCAGACCAAGAACCCGGCGCATCTTTTCCGTATCGAACCGCAGCACCCGGCCAGCGGCGACCGCCGCACCAAAGGCACCTGATGTCGCGGTCTGATGGAACCCGCCCTGGTAATGCGCGCGCCCCAGCCAAAGCCCTACGCGGATCGAAACCTCCATCCCGACAAGAGCGGCCTCAAGGACATCGACAAGAATCCGGTCGTCCCAATCACAAAGGGCAAAGGCCGCAGGCATAACTGCGACCGAAGGGTGCCCTATATGCGCAAAATGCGTGTCATCATAATCCAAAGCGTGGGAAATGGTTCCGTTAACCAAACCTGCTGCCCTGACGGGAGCCAGCCCCCCGCCAAACAGATGGGCCTGCGGGTTGCCCCCTTCATCCAGAACCAGTGCGCGCACGGTCTGAGATACGGGTTCGCTAACACCGACGCGGCCAACAACCACCCAATCCAGCGCAGACAGAGAGGTTACGAGACGGGCCTCTGACGAGGTCGCAACAGGCCCCGAGGCAAAATCGGCCAATGCTGTGGTAAAATCAGTCATGTGGCGCAGTCTAGCAAGCGCCGCTTTCGGGTAAAGACTTAGCTGTACAATTCCTCTGCCCGGCCCTCGAACGCCCTCACGATCCTGTGCATCGCCTCATTGAAGACCACTCCGATGATACCCTGAAGAATGGCATTCTTGAATTCGAAATCAACATGGAACGAAACGTTGCACCCGCCTTCTGCCGCGTCCTCGAAATGCCAGTCCGACTTCATGTATTTGAAGGGCCCATCCAGATATTCCGTGTCGATCCGGCGTTGTTCGGCAAACAGGGTAACCCGGCTGCCAAAGCGTTCGCGGAACACTTTGAACGAAATGATCAGGTCCGCTTCCATCACCTGTGCCTCTCCTGCTGCATATGAGCGTCGGATACGTGCAGCCGCACACCAGGGCAAAAACTCGGGATACTTTGCTACATCGGCAACCAGATCGTACATCTGTTGCGCAGTGTAAGGCAGGTGTCGCGTTTCCGAATGTATAGGCATGGCGTCCGGTTTTTGCAGGTGACAATGGCGCGTCATGTCGTATGTTGCGCGCCAAAGATCAAGGGGGCAGTGATGAGCCAGCGCGGATATGTGATTGATGAGATGATCTCGGCAAAGGCCATTGCCGCCAGGATCGAAGAACTTTGCCGCGAAATCACTGCCGAATTCGACGGAACCGACAAGCTGGTTGTTGTCGGCCTGCTGCGTGGTAGCTTTGTCTTTATCGCCGATCTGGTGCGCGAATTGGACTTGCCCATTGAAGTGGATTTCCTTGAGGCGTCATCCTACGGGGATGCGATGGAAAGCAGCCGGGAAGTCCGCATTCTAAAAGACCTGCGCGGCGCTATTGAGGGTCGCGACGTTCTGGTAGTCGAGGATATCGTCGACACCGGGCACACGCTGAACCATGTTACTCATCTGCTGCAAAGCCGCGATCCTGGAAAACTTCGCTCGATCGCACTACTGGACAAGCCCAGCCGGCGCGAAGTCGATTTCCGTTCGGACTGGATCGGGTTTGAAATTCCTGATGAGTTTGTTGTGGGTTACGGGATCGACTACGCACAGCGCAATCGCAACTTGCCATTTATTGGTAAGGTTCGTTTTATCGAAGACTGAGAAGGGTAAAAATAGACCCAGATTCCAATAGTCAAAGTTGCTGCGCACCTTTGCATTCACTTGATTGAATACCATTGGACAACGCCCTCAACAACAGATTACCCTCCGATCATCTTGGGAGGATTCTGCTTATGAAAGTAATGTCTATTGGGCTTCTGGCGACTTGTGCCGTCGCCGCAACGGTTGGTCTTGCGGACGCAAAAGACAACAAGGGCAAAGGGAAAAGTTCAGACAAGTCGAAAATCGAAAAGTCGATAAAGACCAATAATGGCGTTGGTGTACCGCCCGGACAGATCAAGCGTTATACGCGAGGTCAGAAACTCCCTAACGATCTGAATTTTGACTATCTTGATGACCTGGACGGCTGGAAGTTGAAGCCCCTACCCGCCGGTCAGCGATATATCCGCGTGGATGACGAAATCCTGTCGATATCTGATGACACTAAGACAGTCATTGATGCCGTTGGAATAGTGAGCGATCTCGTAAACTGAAGTTTCAGCCATTAAGTGATCGAATTGCGGCAACAAATACGTCTACTCCTACCGGGATAAGTGCGTCTGGGAAATCATAGTCAGGGTTATGCAATTGCGGATGATCCTGCCCCGACCCCAGCCAGAACATGGCCGTTTTCGCGCCTTTCCCAAATTGCCCGAAATCTTCTGAGAACTTTTGCGGCGCCTTTGTTGAATGGCACGGTACTCCACGCTCGGCGCAGGCCGTTGCGATGATGCTCACCGCGTCGCTGTGATTGACGCAGGCCTCGAAGACATCGTCATAGGTGATCTCAACCTCCAGACTGTCGGCGGATGCGGCGCGGCGCGCCAGTGCCTCGGCCTCGGTCATCAGCTTCTGCATCCGGGCATCTGAAACGGTGCGCAAGGTCACCCAGATCTCGGCCTTTCCCGGAGCGACGCCGAAAGTCGGCTCTCCCAAACGGGCATGCGTCACAGTTGTCAGCGCAAAATCGGCATCCAACGCGCCGCCTGCGCCTAAACTCGCCAGCTTCGAAACCAGTTCGGACATCGCCTCAGCCGGGGAAATCCCATCCTGAGGCGCAGCCGCATGGGACGTCTTGCCGGTCAGGATGATTTTCATCCCGCGCGAGGCGCAGTTAGCCGAACTCTGACACAACTCAACAGCGCCAAGTTCCAACCTCGGCAGGTTGTGCAGAGAGAACACGTAGTCCGGCGCGATCTTCGCGAATTGAGGGTCCGCGCGAAAGGCGATGGCGCCCTGCCCGGTTTCTTCAGCCGGTTGAAAGATCAAAACCACCCGACCCTTTTGGGGTCGGTGACGCGCCAGGTCTTCCGCAACGCCAAGCACCATCGCCATGTGCCCATCATGGCCACACAGATGCCCTTTGCCCGGAACCTTCGACACATATAGGTGCGTACCAAGTTCTTGAATCGGCAGCCCATCCAATTCGCACCGGATACCAACGGTTGGCCCAGCCTGCCCACTGTCAAAAACCGCGGCAACGCCATGCCCTCCCAGTCCGGTAAGCACATGGTCCGCACCGAACCCCCGCAAAAGATCTGTTATGCGGGCAGCGGTCTCACGCTCGTGCCCGGATAGTTCGGGATATTGATGCAGGTCGTGGCGCAGGCGTGTCAGCCGCGCATGCGCTTCGGGTGTCACCCCTGTTCCAGCTTTTTCCGGCGTGCCTCACGCAGCCGGGCAAAATCGTCTCCGGCGTGATAAGACGACCGGGTCAAAGGTGTGGCCGATACCATCAGGAACCCTTTGCCATAAGCTGCCTTTTCATAGGATGCGAATTCTTCCGGCGTTACGAACCGATCGACTCCGTGGTGTTTGGGCGTGGGCTGCAGATACTGACCGATGGTCAGGAAATCAATTTCAGCGGCGCGCATATCATCCATGACCTGCCGGACCTGCTGACCATCCTCACCCAAACCGACCATGATCCCGGATTTGGTAAAGACCGACGGATCCAGCTCTTTCACGCGCTGCAATAGACGCAAAGAGTGAAAATACCGCGCGCCCGGGCGCACTTCGGGATAGAGGCCGGGTACGGTTTCAAGATTATGGTTAAAGACGTCTGGCTTTGCCTCAACGACAACTTCTAGAACGGACGGCTCGCATTTCAGAAAGTCAGGCGTCAGTATTTCAATCGTCGTACCCGGAGACCGGTGACGCACGGCGCGAATGGTCTGCGCAAAATGCTCTGCCCCGCCATCTGCAAGGTCATCGCGGTCGACAGAGGTGATGACCACATGGTTCAACCCCAGCTTTTCAACCGCATGAGCAACGCGACCAGGTTCAAACGCATCCAGCGAATCCGGGCGACCGGTGGCGATGTTGCAAAAGGTACAGCCGCGGGTACAAATCTCGCCCATGATCATCATGGTCGCGTGGCCCTGGCTCCAACATTCACCGACATTGGGGCATCCGGCTTCTTCGCAGACCGTAACCAGATTGTTGTCACGCATGATCTTGCGCGTGTCGGCATAACCCTGACCACCGGGTGCTTTGACGCGAATCCAACTGGGCTTTTTCGGCTGCGAATTGTCGGGCCGATGAGCCTTTTCTGGGTGTCTTTGTTCGGGAATGTTCAGATCGCGCACGGCCTGTCTTTCTGACTTTGGGTCAATTCGGTTTACCCATAACATAAACTGACCTCTGCTATTACACCACCCATGCATATCCGCTATGCATCAGGGTGAAAGACTTTGACGTCTCAGGGACAAAATTCTAAATAATTTCCTATCATTAACTGCAACTTACGCGTTGTCAGGTAAATTCTGACGCACCTGGAGCATCCGCCATTGAAGCGGATTTGGAATCCTTTTAAGTCCACGAAAACCGTACGTGATTCACAGGAGTTCGATCATGAAGTCTGGCACCAAACTGCCCGAAGTGACCTTTCACACCCGCGTCCGAGACGCTTCTGTCGAAGGACCAAACCCCTTCCGTTGGGAAGACAAGACCACGGCGGACTATTTCGCAGGAAAGCGCGTGATTCTGTTCTCACTGCCTGGCGCATTCACCCCGACATGTTCGACCTATCAGTTGCCCGGATTTGAAAACGGCCACGCAGATTTCAAAGCCGCAGGTGTGGACGAGATCTATTGCATGTCCGTGAATGACAGCTTTGTCATGAACAAATGGGCACAGGATCAAGGCCTGAAAAACGTCAAGGTTATCCCTGATGGCTCAGGCGAATTCACACGCAAAATGGGCATGTTGGTCGACAAGGACAATCTGGGCTTTGGCATGCGGTCCTGGCGCTATGCGGCCATCATCAATGACGGCATCGTAGAAGCCTGGTTCGAAGAGCCCGGACTGATGGATAACTGCCCCGAGGACCCCTATGGCTTTTCGTCACCGGAAAACCTGATGAAACATCTAAACGAAGTCAAAGAGCCGGAACTGGCCTGAGTTCGTCCTCAACAGAAAAGTCCGCTTCAGGCGGGCTTTTTTGTGACTAGCGCGTTTGCGTGACAATGCTCTCGCCGACGGTGCGAATGGTATCCGCCAGGCTTTCGAACCAATCTTCCTGCGAGGTAGAAGATCGACGAACTAGCCCCACTGTCCTTGCCGGCTGCGGCGAGGCAAATCGCATCAGCTCAAGACCCGGTACCGCGTCGGATTCGGAACGGGCGGCAAGCTCTGGCATGAGCGTCAATCCAAACCCTTCGGCAACCAAACGGGATAATGTCGCCAAAGACGAGGCACCCATGTTAATCAGACCGCTGCTGCGGTCCTGACCACAAACCTCCAGGGCCTGATCCGTCAGGCAGTGCCCATCATCCAGTAGCATAAGCTGTGCATTTTGAAGGTCCAAAGGGCGCAAACGCTCCGTATCGCTGGAAAAATTGCGCAACCGTGCCGAACTTCCGGCCAATAAGAACCGATCCTCGAACAAGGGAAATTCGAACAATTCGCTTCCCCCGGAGGGCAGCGCGACCACACCTGCGTCGATCTCACCAGCGCGCAGCATCGTCAACAGGCGCTCTGTCCGCGCTTCGCGTATCTGCACTCTCAAAGAAACATCGGCCGCCCTTAACCCCGCCAGAACACCTGGCAGAACATAGGGCGCAATCGTCGGGATTATTCCGATCGACAAAGACCGATGCCCGCTTGAGTGATCCTTGGCAAATTGGTCGAGCCTGTCCGAGGCACCAAGTATCTGACGCGCATATTCGAGCACATCCCGCCCCAAAGGGGTAAGCAATATGTCACGGGCCTTACGCTCGAACAGGGCACCACCGAGGGTTTCTTCTAACGCCTTGATCTGAACCGATAATGCCGGTTGCGAAACGTTACACATCTGTGCCGCCCGCCCAAAGTTGCGCTGTTGCGCAACAGCGTTAAAGTATAGGAGCTGTCGAAGGGTAAAGTTCATAACCCCTGGCTATCACTCCACCCTGAAACCGCAACCAAAACCGATCAAAGCGTTATCCGATCATACGGCTGCGCTCTTCCTGATCCTGGTAATGACGTTTCAGGCGCTGTAATGCGATACGCAAAACGATTTTGCCGGACCGCGCTGACCACCCCATTCGCTTTTCCGCCAATTCCAACCCTTCCAGATAGCAACAGCAGCGCAAAGCCACGTCGCTCAGCCCCGGTCCAAGGTCAGACAATGCACGCTCTACGCGGTCGCGCGCTTCTGAAGAACCCCGGTTGCCAGTGTCGCCGCTTCCAAAACTTCCGCGCCCACCGGCAGTCAGGAAATGGTCCCAGTTCTGTGCAACCTGAGGTCCGATCTGAGCCAGTTCAAAATCCTCGCGCAGGCGCTCTCCTGCCCCGACAAGTGCTTCATCTAAAAACGGCTTTCCATCCCGATCCCGACGCCTTGCCAGGGCGATCAGCGGGCTTTCTGCGGCGCTATAGCGCATTCTTCTGGGACGTTCTGGATGGGCGCGGTTTGTCGTCGCGTGAGAGGGCGCCCCATGAAACGAAGAAGGCGCTTCTGCCATTCCATGTTCGTTGCGAGACCTTGCCTGGTTCTCGAAATCGGCCATTAACTGGCTCAGTGCCGTGCGGCCCGCGCTGGTAATCCGGTAGCGCGATATCCGGCCTGGGTTGTCGCAGGAAATCCAATCCTTCAACGCCAATGCCTGTGCGATCCTGCAATCAACCACTGCAGTTCTGGTCGCAGCGGCTTCGCCGGTATCGCGCACCACCACTGCTTTGTTCATTTCTTCAGCGACAGCCAGGACCGAACCGGTCTCACACAGTCTGCGCAGTACCCTTAGGGCCTCGTGGTTGAATTCTTCTTTTTCGACGTGTGAATCATGACTGAACGCTGAAACCGTGCGATCAGAAGCATCATTGACCGAAAAATGTTCTTCGGCCAACGACTGCAAAGCCGCATCCACCAATGGATCGTCACGGCGCATCTCGATTCGGCGGATTTGTCTAAGAATGGTCGAAGCATGGCACCCCGCAGATCGCGCAATATCGCGGATCGACTGGCCGGTTTCTGTGTGGGCCAGGTATCGTTGTGCCCCCTCAGGTACCCAAGCCGGAATGGTGAAAGCCATGTTGTTTTCCATAGTTCTGTGCCCTCATCGACGAAACAATCTGTTCTCTATCGCCCCCGGTGACTTTGTTAACCAATTCTAACTAGAGTCGCTTTCGTTACTCGTTCGTTAACTGCCGGAGGTGATGACCAGATTTCATTCAAATTCATAAACACTAATGAAGCGAGAGTTCGGGGAGAACCCGATTAAGGCAACACCCGCTTAGGTTGTGTAACAAATTGAGCAACATTAATCCGACAAGTGGAGCCCAATGATGCAGGACCTGATGACCATGATTTCCGCCCTCCGCCGCCCCCGCCTATTGGCGCGGGCAGCCAAACACGGCGCACAGGACTATGATCGGGACCGCCACCTGCAACGCATACTTGGGTACGGATCGCTACCTGGGTCGGGTGCGGCGCTGATGCGTTTGATGGATATTGAACGAGAGGTTAACGCGCAGAGACTGGCAGAAGATGCAGGCTATTCGCTGGTCCGTCATTTGGACCTTCTGATCGCGCTATTGGGTGAGGCGCAGCTGTACAAAGCCAGCCGCGCCTCACAGTTTTCAGTTATCAGCTGAAAGCGTCCGGCATGGAGGTCTTTTTCTTTTCAACATATTCGGTCAAAGCGCTGTGAATTCCCGGGTCGAGTTCCGGTTGCTTGTAGTTGGCAATCAAATGCTCGACCCGAGACGAGGCCAACTGTCGCGTATCGCGCGCGCCCTCGTCTTCCCAGGTTTCGTAAGGTTTGTAGTCCAGCAGGTCGGACTTCCAGAACGCCTCTTTGAAGTTTGCCTGCGTATGAGCACAACCCAGATAGTGGCCACCCGGGCCGACCTCGCGGATTGCGTCCATGGCCTGGGCGTTTTCGTCATAGGCCACACCCTTGGCCAGACCGTGCAGAACGCCAAGTTGATCTGCGTCCATGACGAACTTTTCAAAGTCCGCAACCAGGCCGCCTTCAAGCCAGCCGCAGGAATGCAGCATGAAGTTCACACCCGCCATCAGCCCCATGTTCAGCGAGTTCGCGGTCTCATAAGCGGCTTGCGCATCGGGCAGTTTCGAGCCACAGAACGACCCGGCTGAGCGGAACGGCAGACCCAGACGCCGCGCCAGCTGTCCCGCGCCATAGGTAACCATTGACGCCTCGGGTGTGCCAAAGGTTGGCGCGCCTGAGTTCATGTCGATCGACGAAACGAAAGCACCAAAGATAGCAGGCGCTCCCGGGCGGATGATCTGACTGTACGCGACACCGGCCAAAACTTCGGCCAGAACCTGTGTCAATGTCCCCGCTATCGAAACCGGCGCCATCGCACCACCGACGATGAACGGCGAGATGATGCAGGCCTGATTATTCCTGGCGTAGACTTCCAGCGACCCCATCATCACATCGTCGAAGGTCATCGGCGAGTTGATGTTGGTCAGCGAAGTCATGACCGTGTTTTCCTGAACAAACTCTTTGCCGAACAGGATCTCACACATTTCCACCGAATCCTGAGCGCGGCTGGGATCGGTGACCGAGCCCATGAATGGCTTGTCCGATAAGGTCATATGCGCCATCAGCATGTCCAGGTGACGCTTGTTCACCGGAACGTCTGTGGGTTCGCACACAGTACCGCCCGAGTGGTGTAGCCACTTTGACATGTAAGCCAGTTTCACGAACTTGTTGAAATCGTCCATGGTCGCATAGCGACGGCCACCTTGCGCATCACGCACGAACGGAGGGCCATAGACCGGCGCCAGAACCAGATTGCGACCGCCGATGACCACGGACTTTTCCGGGTTTCTTGCGTGCTGCGTGAACTCGCTTGGCGCTGTTTTGATCAACTCGCGCGCAAGGCCGCGTGGGATGCGCACCCGTTCGCCATCCACATCGGCGCCCGCGTCTTTCCAACGTTCCAGCGCCGCAGGATTGTCGACAAAATTGACGCCGACTTCGGCCAGAAGCGTTTCCGCATTTGTTTCGATGATCTGCAACGCTTCTTCGTTGAGAACCTCGAAATTCGGAATATTGCGTTCGATGTACTTTGCGGTCTCGATACGAACCGCTGTACGTTCGGCCCGGCGGGCAGCGCCACCGCCACCTCTCGCCCTGCGCCGGGTGTTTGCCTCTGTCATGAGAAAATCCCGTATCAGTTGTTGAATTTACATGTGTGTTACAGGAACCCGCCGCAATGGCAGTCGTGGATAACGGCGCTATAGGGGAAAAAGCGACAAAATGTCGGGGACAACCGCCACAAAATGACCCAGCACATGTTTTTAAACTCGCGCGGGTCTTCGTCATTCGCTTCGGGGCCGTCCACCAGACAAGCGGGCCCTAACCGCGACCAACTGGCGTGTCTATACCAGTTGAAATCCCTTGCGCTTATCATCTTCGCAACCTAGTAGCAGACCCATGACCCAAGACACCCATGACCGCCTTCTGATCATCGACTTCGGCAGCCAGGTAACGCAACTGATTGCGCGCCGCCTGCGTGAGCTGAATGTTTATTGTGAAATCCATCCTTATCAGAATGTTACGACGGACTTTGTTCGGAAAATGGCCCCAAAGGCCGTTATTTTCTCGGGCGGTCCCGATAGCGTGACACGAGAAGGGTCTCCGCGGGTCCCGCAGGAAATCTTTGACATTGGCGTTCCCATCCTTGGTATCTGCTATGGGCAGCAAGTGATGATGCACCAGTTGGGCGGCAAGGTCGAAAGCGGCCATGGCACCGCAGAGTTCGGCCGCGCCTTTGTGACCCCCAAAGGCCAACTGGATATTCTCGATGGTTGGTTCACCGACGGCGATGAACAGGTCTGGATGAGTCACGGCGACCATGTCAGTGAAATCGCGCCGGGGTTTCAGGTTTATGGCACCTCGCCCAACGCACCGTTTGCGATCACCGCAGACACGTCCCGCCATTTTTATGCTGTTCAATTCCATCCCGAGGTGCACCACACACCAAAGGGCGCCAAGCTTTATGAGAATTTTGTAAAGCTCGCCGGGTTCAGCGGCGATTGGACCATGGGTGCCTATCGCGAGCAGATGATCGCGACAATCCGCGAACAAGTGGGCGACAAACAAGTGATCTGCGGTCTGTCCGGAGGTGTCGATAGTTCGGTCGCGGCGATCCTGATCCACGAGGCGATTGGCGACCAACTGACCTGTGTGTTCGTTGATCACGGCCTGTTGCGCAAGAACGAGGCTGACGAAGTCGTCGGCATGTTCCGCGACAACTATAATATTCGGCTGATCCACGCGGATGAAAGCGATCTGTTCCTAGGTGAGCTTGAGGGGCAAAGCGACCCGGAAACCAAGCGCAAGATAATTGGCAAGCTGTTCATCGACGTGTTCCAGAAACATGCCGACACGATCGACGGGGCCGAATTCCTGGCCCAAGGTACCCTCTACCCTGATGTGATCGAATCCGTTTCGTTCTCGGGCGGGCCTTCGGTCACGATCAAAAGTCACCACAATGTTGGTGGTCTGCCAGAGAAAATGGGTCTGAAACTGGTCGAACCGCTGCGCGAACTGTTCAAGGACGAGGTCCGCGCATTGGGGCGCGAGCTGGGTCTGCCCCAAAGCTTTATCGGCCGCCACCCCTTCCCCGGCCCTGGTCTGGCAATCCGTTGCCCCGGTGAAATCACCCGCGAAAAACTAGATATCCTGCGCGAAGCCGATGCGATCTATATCGACCAGATTCGCAAACATGGGCTTTATGATGATATCTGGCAGGCCTTCGTGGCGATCCTGCCGGTTCGAACCGTCGGCGTCATGGGCGATGGCCGCACGTACGACTATGCCTGCGCCCTGCGGGCAGTTACCTCAGTCGACGGAATGACCGCCGACTATTACCCGTTCAGTCATGAATTCCTGGGCGAAACCGCCACCCGGATCATCAATGAGGTCAAAGGCATCAACCGATGCACCTATGACATCACGTCGAAGCCCCCGGGCACAATCGAGTGGGAATAAAAACAAGCCGGGCCAGCGCCCGGCTTTTTTGTTTCTGCGTCACAAATATTTGGTTACCAATCAACATTGTAGAACTCATAATGCGCGGGCATCTCAATGAAAAACAGCAAACCCCAAATCGGCAAAGCCGCGCTGTGGATGATCGGGGCAATAGCATCTTTTACGTCTATGGCCGTGGCCGGACGTGAGCTGAGCGTCACCCATGACACCTTTGAGATCATGTTTTATCGCAGCCTAGTCGGCATGTGCGTGGTCAGCCTAGTTCTGACGGTTACGGGAAAGTGGCATCAGGTATCGACCGAACGGATTGGCCTTCACGGGGTAAGAAATACCCTGCATTTCACCGGTCAGAATCTCTGGTTCTACGCTGTTTCCGTGGCACCACTGGCACAGGTCTTTGCACTTGAGTTTACGCAACCGATTTGGGTGATCCTGCTGTCCCCGATGCTTCTCGCCGAGCGGTTGACAGTCGTGCGGGTCCTTTCAGCACTTATCGGTTTTGCTGGTATCCTTATAGTCGCACGACCGGGGGCTGTTCCGTTAAGCGCAGGAATTTTCGCCGCCGCGATGTCGGCGGTGTTCTTCGCTTTGACTACAATTTCCACCAAAAAACTCACGCGTTCTGCAAGCATCGGGTGCATCATGTTCTGGCTGACCGTTATACAGGCTGGTCTTGGGCTGGCAGCCTCTGCGATCGACGGAGAACTTGCGTTACCAACGATGGCAACCGCGCCTTGGCTTTTGCTTGTAGGGCTTGCAGGCCTATTGGCGCATTTCTGCATTACGAATGCACTCTCAATCGCACCGGCTACGGTTGTGATCCCATTCGATTTTGCGCGCCTTCCTACAATCGCGATTGTCGGTATGCTTTTCTATCATGAGGCTCTCGATCAGTGGACGCTCGTGGGGGCTGCTGTCATTTTTGTGGGTATCTTCCTTAACGTTCAGTCGGAAAACCGTAACAGTTTAGCAACAGATTCTCGCAACACTCACTAAGGGTAACGTTCAGTCACCCGTTGACCACCTATTGTAGAGAGAGTGAAATCCACCTGTAAGAATAACTCGGTTGTGCGCAGACACCACAAATTCGCGCAACTTAGCGACATAATTGGGAGGAATGGATGAAGAAGACGCTTCTACAGGCGTGTGCTTTGTGCGTGGGCGCAACAAGCATTCAAGCCGGTGGTCTGGACCGTAGTGGACAGGGAATCAATATCATTTTCGAAGAGGGATCCGTGGTCCAACTTCGTCTTGGATATGCTTCACCCGACGTAAGCGGTGAACAAAATGGCGTAGAATCAGGTGATGTGTCGAATGCTTTCTTCTCACCGGGCCTGGCTTACAAACGTTCATTTACTGACAAACTGGACTTTGCGCTGATCTATGACGAACCATTCGGTGCGGATATTGGGTATTCCGCCGACTATCCCCTGTCGCAGAATCCAACTGCAGCGTTTGGAGGACGCAGCGGGATTCTGAGAGCCAGCGCTGATGTCGACTCCCTCACCGCATTGCTGCGCTACAAGCTTGACGGTGGCTTCAGCGCCATTGGCGGTATTCGCGCGCAACGTGCTAGCGCAAAAGTCGTTGTACCGGCAGCAGCCGGATACGAATTTGACGCGGATGCCGATACTGACTTTGGTTATCTCGTCGGGGTTGCCTGGGAAAAACCTGAAATCGCAGCTCGGGTTTCGCTGGTCTACAACTCCAAGATCACTCACGATCTGTCGTCGACCGAGTCGTTCAACGTAGTGCCGCCCGTCCCCGCCGGGTTGCAAACAATCGATGACACGACCAGGGTCGAGACACCGCAATCCATCAACCTGGATTTCCAGACCGGGGTTGCCCCAAAAACGCTGGTGTTCGGATCGATCCGCTGGGTTGACTGGCCTCAGACAGTAGTGGCACCTGCCGCCTATGTCGGGATCGTTGGGGACAACCTCGTCGACTTTGACGACGACACATTCACCTATACTCTTGGAATGGGATATCAGTTCTCAGAGGCTTTTTCTGGCGCGATATCCACATCTTACGAAAAGTCGAATGGTACCGAAGTATCAAACTTGGGGCCGACTGACGGTTTCTGGAGCATTGGCGTAGGCGGTACTTACACCGTGGAAAATGCTCAGATCTCGGGCGGTGTCCGTTATACGGACATTGGCGATGCGACAACCACCACGGGTGGTGAATTCAGCGGCAACTCTGCCTGGAGCGTCGGCCTTCAGTTGACCTACTCTCTGAACTGATCAGCGGCAAAACTGTTCACAAGGCTCCGCCCTCCGGCGGAGCCTTTTTTGCATAGATCCGCATGATCACGAATTGAGATGATGCGGTCCTGCGTGGCAAGGAACAGATATCTACTCCCATTCTGGCATAACGAAACCTGTGCCCAAGACTGTTGGTTCTAAACAACCGCGCACGCGCGATTGACGCCGCCTCCCACCCGTTTTAGCAAGGTCGGAAAAGGGATAGTGGACAATGATCTACAACTCGGCAAAAGACTGGCGGGAAGCCGCGCGCAAAAAGGTGCTGTTTTTTGGCATGTCAGGCCTGGGAAAGACCTATGTGTCCAACGTTCTGCGCGATTCCGGGGACTGGTTCCACTATTCGGTCGATTACCGGATCGGCACGCGATACATGGGCGAGTATATCATCGACAACGCCAAAGCCGAGGCCATGAAGGTCCCTTTCCTGCGTGACCTGCTGTTGTCTGATTCCATTTACATCGGATCAAATATCTCGTTCGAGAACTTGACCCCTGTCGCCGCCTATCTGGGAAAACCGGGCAACCCGGCACAGGGCGGCATGGAGCTGACCGAATATAAACGCCGTCAGGAACAATTCCGTTTGGCAGAAATTCACGCTCTGTTGGATACCGAGTATTTCGTGGATCGGGCGCAGAGATTGTACCAATACCCGCATTTCATTTGCGATACTGGCGGTTCGATCTGCGAATGGGTTGATCCCGACGATCCGCGCGATCAGGTCCTGACTGAGCTGTCGCGCCACACGCTGATGATTTGGATCAAAGGTGATGACGACCACACGTCCGAGCTGATCAGGCGCTTTGACCGTGCGCCCAAGCCCATGTCTTATCAGCCCGAATTCCTGACACGTGTCTGGGACGAATATCTGACCCAACAAGGCTGTTCCGCCGAACAGGTCGATCCCAACGCATTCATTCGCTGGACCTATGCCAAAGCTCTTGCGCACCGGCAACCGAGATACAGGGCAATGGCCGACAACTGGGGTCTGAGGATCGCTGCCAGCGACATGCACAGTATTCGCGACGACGGTGATTTCGATGAGTTGATCGAACGTGCACTTGAGACCCGGCCAAAGCGCGATTAACTACGGCACTTACACTCTCAAACCAAAGGCTTGCATCCGATGCCGATCAAGATTCCCTCTGACCTGCCCGCATATGACGTTCTCACCAATGAGGGCGTCATGGTCATGTCCGAGGATCAGGCAATGCGTCAGGATATTCGCCCCCTTCGGATCGGGTTGCTGAATCTGATGCCCAAGAAGATTCAGACCGAAAACCAGTTCGCTCGCCTCATCGGTGCAACCCCTCTGCAGATCGACCTGTCGCTGATCCGTATGACCGAACATCGGACCAAGAACACCGCAGCCGAGCATATGGCCGAGTTCTACCGCCCGTTTCAGGAGGTAAGGGACCAAAAATTTGACGGCCTGATCATCACCGGCGCCCCTATCGAACATCTTGAATTCGAGGATGTCACCTATTGGGAAGAGATCAGCGAAGTATTTGACTGGACCCAGACAAATGTCCATTCGACCTTTGGCGTGTGCTGGGGCGGAATGGCGATGATCAACCATTTCCATGGGGTGCGTAAGCATATGTTGGACGCCAAGGCTTTCGGATGTTTCCGGCACCGCAATCTGGCCCCCTCCTCACCGTTTCTGCGCGGGTTTTCCGATGATTGCGTCATCCCGGTCAGCCGGTGGACCGAGATGAAGCAGGCCGAAATCGACAACGCTACGGGCCTGACCACCTTGCTGGGTAGTGATGAGGCAGGCCCCTGCTTAGTCGAAGATAAGGACCATCGTGCGATCTATATCTTCAACCACTTTGAATATGACAGTGATACGCTCAAGCAGGAATATGATCGCGATATCGACAACGGCACACCGATAAACGTGCCGATGAACTACTATCCAGACGACGACCCCTCGCGGCGGCCCCAGAACAGATGGCGCAGCCATGCGCACCTGCTCTATGGCAACTGGATTAACGAAATCTATCAGACAACACCGTTCGATATGGATCAAATTGGTTCTTAAAACCATCATAGCTCTTGCCCTGCTGATTGCTGGCCTGGCCACCGTAACAACTTGGCGCGTGTCACGGAACGAAGCTGTTGCCGAGGCCAGTTTCCCACCCGAGGGTCAGCTGATCGACGTCGATGGAGTCAGCGTTCATGCCGTAGTCATAGGGCGCGGGCCCGATGTCGTGCTGATCCACGGGTCCAGCGGAAACACTCGGGACATGACTTTTGCCCTCGCACCAATTCTGGCAGAAGATTTCCGTGTCATTGTTTTTGACCGGCCCGGACTGGGGTATTCCGACAGCTTCAATCCGGACGGCGAAACCCTTGAAGAACAAGCCGAAACCCTACGCCGTGCAGCTGTCAAGCTGGGCGCGGACAAACCCATTGTTGCAGGGCAAAGCTATGGCGGGTCGGTGTCGCTGGCCTGGGCGGTTACACAGCCCGAACACATCTCGGCGCTGGTGTTGATTGCCCCCGCCGCGATCCCTTGGGAAACGCCGCTGGATGGTTTCAACCGAATTGCCGCGACCAAGCCCGGAAACGCGCTTGTGCTGCCGTTGATCAACGCCTTTGTCCCCGATTGGTATGTCGAACAGGCGATGGATAGTGTCTTTGCTCCCCAAAAAGCGCCCGAAGGTTATGCCCAACATTTCGGCCCCGGGCTGACCATGCGCCCGGCTTCGATGCATGCCAACGCAATGCAACGCGCCAATCTGTTGGACGAAGTTCGTGCGCTGCAGCCGCGCTATAAGGATATTTCGGTCCCGACCGAGGTTGTGCATGGCACCGCCGACACAACGGTCGGGTTGGAATGGCATGCGGAACCCCTGATCGACCAAATCCCCGGCGCTGAACTGATCGAATTGCCGGGAATTGGCCATATGCCACAGATCGTGGCCGCACCCGAAGTAGCGGCCGCAATCATCCGGGCTGCTCAGCGGGCGGGTTTGCGTTAATTCCGAGGCTAATCCATAGTAAGATATGGATTTTATCGCGAGGTGACTCATGACACGAACTGGCAAAGGCACCATCGAGGAATATTACAAAAAACGTGCACCAGAAGAAGTCCGGAACGAGATCAAAGAGGCCGATAAGGATGACATTCTGAACCCTACATACCCCTATGACGAACGCATGAAGCGTAAGGCGTATGAGAAACAAATGCAGTCCCTGCAAATCGAGCTTGTGAAAATGCAGCTTTGGGTGAAGGAAACCGGCCAGCGTGTCGCTGTTATCTTCGAAGGCCGCGATGCCGCTGGAAAAGGCGGGACAATCAAGCGGTTCCGTGAGAACCTGAACCCGCGTGGGGCCCGGAATGTTGCGCTCAGCAAGCCATCGGATCAAGAGCGCAGCCAATGGTATTTTCAGCGCTATATCCCACATCTGCCCGCAGCCGGAGAAATCGTGTTCTTTGACCGCAGCTGGTATAACCGCGGCGTGGTGGAAAATGTGTTTGGGTTCTGCAACACAGAACAGCGTGAACGCTTCTTCCGACAGGTTCTGCCGTTAGAGACCGGCCTGTGTGACGATGGTATCCGCTTGTTCAAGTTCTGGTTGAACGTCGGACGGGCCGAGCAGTTGAACCGGTTTCTTGCGCGCGAAACGGACCCATTGAAACACTGGAAGCTAAGCCCAATCGATATCGCTGGTTTGGACAAATGGGATGAATACTCTGCTTCGATTTCCGAAACCCTTACACGCAGTCACAGCGAAGCCTGCCCCTGGACCATAGTTCGTTCCGACGACAAGAAACGGGCAAGGCTGGCAGCAATCCGAACCGTGCTTCATGCGCTGGACTATGATGAAAAGGACAAAAATGCGATTGGCGATATCGACACCAAGATATGTGGCGGGCCAGATATCTGGGATGCTTGATCTTTCTTGCCGGCCAATATCATCACAAAGATTGGACGAATACGTGCTACCGGTTTATGTCTTAGTTCCTCAAGAATTGAACAAAAAAGGCGTCTGAATCAGGGATGACAAAACGCGGGTATCACCACGGCAACCTGAAACAGGCTCTGATCGACGCAGCTCTGTCCCTGATCGAGGAAAAGGGTCCGACCGGGTTCACCCTGTCAGAGGCTGCAAAAGCGGCAGGCGTCACGCCTGCAGCTGTTTATCGCCACTATCACGGGCGCGAGGACCTGATCGCCGAGGCGGCGCGTCAAGGGTTCGAGATGTTCGCCGATCTAATTCAATTCGCTTATGACAAAGGCCAGCCTTCGGCGCTGGCTGCATTCGAAGCAACCGGGCGCGCCTATCTGGCCTTTGCGCGCAAGAATCCTGGCCACTATATCGCGATGTTCGAAAGTGGGATTTCCGTCAACCGCACCCCAGAACTTGCCCTGGCTGCAAACCGGGCCAGAGATGTTCTAGAAAAAGCTGCAGCCGATCTGTCGCAACATATTCCGCCGGAAAAACGTCCGCCGGCTTCAATGTTCAGCGCACATATCTGGGCGCTGAGTCACGGTGTAGTCGAATTGTTTGCCCGTAACACCGGCGCCACCGCACCCTTCCCGCCCGAAGATCTTTTGGAAACGGGGATCGGTATTTATCTGAGGGGACTAGGGCTGGTGCCTCCGGACGAATAAGGCCGTCAGAACACCGGTTTCCGTTGCGGAATGCTGAGACCGGATGTGACATTAATCAGATCCATCTCACCCATACCCTTGATGTCCACACGCCCGATATCAGAGACCTGAAACTCGTCAATCAGGGCGTATTTCATTTCTTCAGGCGCAACAATATTCATTGGGTTTGCAAAGACTTGTAGCCGGGAAGCGATGTTCACGGCGGGTCCGAAAACATCATAGACATATTTCTGAATACCAACCACAGATCCTACCGCTGGCCCCATACCCAGCCCCACACGTGCCTGCCACTTGTGCGGATGGCTTTCATTTCTCCGCTCAAGATAGCGAAGGAACCTGACCGCACAATGGGCAGCAGCAGTCGCATGATCTGGCGTAGCATCCGGCATGCCTGACACCGCAAGATAAGCATCGCCAATAGTCTTGATCCGCTCACATCCGAACTGTTCGACGATCCGGTCAAAGGCCGTAAAGATGTCATTCAACTCGCTTAGGGTAACCGTCGGGTCCGTCTTGGCGGCAAAATCCGTGAACCCCACAAAGTCCAGCATCACAACTGACACCTGATCGTAAAGCTGCGGCGTGACCACACCGAATGTCTTGAATTCTTCATAAACAGCGCGCGGCATCAGGTTCAGCAACAGCCTTTCAACCCGCTCTTTCTCACGCTCCAACTCGCGCGTGTTGCGTTCGACCATGGTCGAGTAGCTGTCAATCATGCTTTCAAGTTCGCGGATTTTGGTGATGTTCTGAAACTCGATGACCAGAACCTGTTCCGAAAGACCGTTTGCCAGAGAAACTGCCGTTGCGAAAACCAATGTCCTGCGTTTCGGCTTGATCTGCAATTCGACCGAGTATCTGAGCCCCGATTGCTTTACGTCTTCAAGTTCACGCGCATCAAGGTCAGGAAAAATATCCAACAATGTCTGTCCATTAGCCGGAGGGCCAAACCATTCCTGAAAAGGGCCGTTGCAGAATACGAATGTAAGATCTGACGCCCGAACCACTGCGACACCAACACCGATCGCGCGCAGCAGTTGTTCATTGATCGCAAGAATACTCATGCCGCATCGCGCGTAACAATAATTGCGCGTTTGGATTCGATCGCTCCCAAGGCAATCTTTACGTGCCGATCTTCCATTCCATGTAACGCCAGCGCTTCACCAAACAGATCTGCCATTTCGTCAAAATCTGCGTGCGAGATGTTCAGATTTCTGTGAACCGCTTCAATTCGATCATCGCTAAATGATGTCGGACCACCGATCAGAGACGATACGAACTTGGTCTGGTGATCAATCAGCCTTGGCATGTCGATATCTTCGAAATGGTCACCGATCTGATCAGACTCCAGTGCCATTTCGTAAAAAGTCATTACGATCCGACTGATCGTTTTGAAACCGCCATAATGCTCATAGATTGTCTGACCCACACCAACCCCAAACCGGAAAAACACCAACAACACTGGAAGTTTATATCAAATTGACAGTTTTGTTAACGCTTATCGAGAATTACTATTTTTGCTTGGTTGGAAAGACGTGATCAGCTCATGATCTAAACTAAACCCTCAGGTCTTCGGCACAGGGGATAAATCCGACATACCCCCCGCTTTCAAGCAATCGGGCTTCGCCTCTCTGGCGCCAATACAACTTACGTTTCGCGGCCTGCAATTCGCGACGAATGCGAAACCACAGGGGTCCCTTATCCAGACCGCTATTGGTCTTTCTGTTTTGTGAACGTTCACTGACTTTCACGGAATCTTCAGCCTGATCTTGCTGTTTCGACCAGATCATTTGAACGCCGACTGCTGGAAAACACTGATACATTTGCCAATCCGGGCGGGGGATAGATACGAAATCATCCAGGTGATCCGAGTATTTCTCGGACCACATCAGCAATTTACGGCAGGCCGCCTGCGACAGGATATATGCGGCCGCGCTGGGTGCCATTTCCAGCATCGGGCGAACCGGTACGCCGGAAATCTGTAGTTCTGGCCCAAACCGCAGCACCCGGGGGGAATAGTCCAGCTTTAGGAAGTCGAACCCTGCCCCTGCTTCGAGCAATCTGGCAATCACACCGCCAGCTTGGGTCGACATTTCGACATCGTCTTCAAAGATCGCAACAGCCTTCAGGTCTTGCTGAACGGCACGCTTCCAAACGGCGCGATGGCTTTCGAAACAAGCGACTTCACTTTGTTTCAGACCCCAGCGGCTGCCGGAACCGGCAACATAGCCGTGACCATCCAGTGCGCCTTCTTGTTGCGCGTCGGTCGCACTGAAACGCGCGGCCCCGATCAGCCCGGTATGGGCGAACTGCGCCTCCATAAAGTTGCGCCGCTCGGGTACCCGATCCAGATTGATATAGTAGACACCCGTTCCCGGTGGCAGTTCATGATGGCCCACGGCTGTTCCTTTATAATGCCTGCACCAGATACACTTCGCACAATCGGATAATCAAGCCCACAGCCCCCACCTATCGCAGCTTTGAATTCCTGTCTAAGCTGCCGTTGAACAGCAAGAAACGGGAAACTCGCCATGTCATCACATGGGTATAGCGGTGGGCGGCTTAATCTGCCTTTCGTCGGCATTTCGACCTTCGGCAAAGCGCCGTATGTCGAGGATTGGGACAATATCGACGCGGATGTCGCAGTCATGGGGGCGCCTTTCGACTTTGGCACTCAATGGAGGTCCGGCGCGCGCTTTGGGCCCCGTGCTGTACGCGAGGCCTCAACCCTGTTCAGCTTTGGCCATGCCGGGGCCTATGACCATGAGGATGACGCCACTTATCTGGATGGATCGGTGCGGTTGGTCGATATTGGGGATGCCGATATTATCCACACCAAGACAGATGAGAGCCACGCCAATATTCAATACGGCGTCGAACGTATTCTGTCCGCAGGCGCCCTGCCCGTCACCATCGGCGGCGATCATTCGGTGAATATCCCCTGCATCAACGCCTTTGCCTCAGATTGCGCGCAGAACGGTCCGATCCATGTGGTCCAGATCGACGCGCATCTGGATTTCGTTGACGAGCGTCATGGCGTCACTGCTGGCCACGGCAATCCGATGCGGCGGGCGATTGAAAAGCCGTACGTCTCGGGCATGACTCAGCTGGGCATTCGAAACGTGTCATCAACCGCCAAGGAAGGGTATGAGGATGCCCGCGCTCGCGGCTCGGACATCTTGTCCGTACGACAGGTGCGCAAACTGGGCACCGAGGGCGTGGTTGAACGCATCCCCGAGGGCGCGCGGTATTACGTTACGATTGATATCGACGCGTTTTGCCCCTCAATCGCACCTGGTACGGGTACGCCCAGCCATGGCGGGTTTTTGTATTACGATGTGCTGGAAATTCTTCAGGGGCTAGCGAAACGCGGTGACGTGGTCGGGATCGACCTTGTTGAAGTCGCCCCAAGTTACGACCCAACCGAAAGCACGCAGATTCTGGCGGCACAGGTGCTGCTGAACTTTATCGGCTTCATCTTTCACGAACGGGGCAAGAAGGGCTGATCGCCCTTCCTGCCCATGTGATCAGGCGCTGATCGTGTTGTGTTCTGGCCCATAGGGGAAGCCGGTGATGTTTTCAGCTCCGGCCTCTTCGACCACCAGAATGTCATGCTCACGATAGCCGCCGGCGCCTTTCTGACCTTCAGGTATCCACAGCATCGGCTCGATGGACACGACCATGCCGGGTTCCAAAACCGTGTCGATATCCTCGCGCAGTTCAAGACCCGCTTCACGACCGTAATAGTGGCTGAGTATGCCGAAGGAATGGCCATAGCCAAAGGAGCGGTATTGCAGCAGGCCTTCGTCGGCGAAGAATCGATTGATCTCAGCCGTGATCCCCGAGCAGGTCGCGCCCGGTTTGATCAGGCTCAGCCCCAACTCATGCGCGGCGACGTTTGCCTTCCAGATGCGCAGGCTGTCAGCGTCGGGTTCGCCCAGAAACAAGGTGCGTTCCAGCGCAGTGTAATAGCCCGAGATCATCGGGAATGTGTTCAGCGACAGGATATCGCCCTTTTCCAGCGCCCGCTTGGTGACCGGGTTATGTGCGCCATCAGTGTTCAGGCCGGATTGGAACCAGACCCAGGTGTCGCGGTACTCGGCTTCTGGATAAGCACGAGCAATCTCGGCCTCCATAGCGTCACGGCCTGCCATGGCGATTTCGATCTCGGTTGCGCCTTCGCGGATCGCCGCGTGAATGGCTGCACCGCCCACATCTGCAGTGTGTGCGCCGCCTTTGATCAGCGCGATCTCTTCGGCGGATTTCACCATGCGTGCGGCCATTGTGTCAGGTGCGATATCAACCAGTTCAGGCTGGCCCAGCATATCCAGTGCGGTGTCGCTCATTGCCAGGGTCATGTGATCGCCTTCGATCCCGACCCGACCGGCTGATCCAATCAGATCAGCCACCGCGCGCCAGTAATTGTTCCGCTTCCAGTCGGTATAGATCACGTTGTCTTCAACCGAGCGACGCCAAGGCTGGCCGGCGTCGATATTGGCCGACACGGTGGTGCATTTGTCCTGAGTGACAACGCAACCGTAGGGACGCCCGAACGAGCAATACAAGAAGCCCGAGTAATAGGCGATGTTTTGCATGGAAGTCAGCAGAACTGCTGGAATATCGCGGGCGGCCATCGTGGCGCGCAAGCTGGCCAGACGGCGTGCATATTCCGCCTTACTAAAGGGCAAAGGCGCCTTCTCACCGTTGTGGCAGGTAAAGAATTCGGGGCGATTGTTTAGATCATTCATCTTGGTCTCTCCTCGATGCCGGACAGGCAAAGCCCGGCCACAAGTCCCGGCGTTCAGGACAAGCGGCCTCGGGAACCGAGAGCCATGCACCCGCCTAGATGTCACGACGCCATCGTGACCGGGGTGCATGGTGAAATCGCTAAATCACCTTTTGAGTCGCGTCAAGCGGGACTGAGCCCCCGCATGCGTTCAGACCGCCGCCGCAGCAGCTCTACCGTGGTCAACAGCGCAATCGAGATCACCACAAGGATTGTCGCTACCGCCAGAATGGTCGGGCTGATCTGTTCGCGCAGGCCGGTGAACATCTGCCATGGCAGTGTCTTCTGGCTGGCAGAGCCAACGAACAGCACCACAACCACCTCATCGAACGAGGTGATAAAGGCGAAGAGGCCGCCCGAGATCACGCCCGGCAGGATAAGGGGCATCTGAATCTTGAAGAACGTCCGCACCGGGCCCGCGCCCATATTCGCCGCCGCCCGCGTCAGAGAGCGATCAAAGCCCACCAGCGTCGCAGTCACGGTGATGATGACGAAAGGGATGCCCAGAACGGCGTGAGCAAGGACAACTTTCACATAGCCCACGAAGTTCTTGTTCATGCCCAGCGTGCCTTCCATGAAGCGACCGATATCGCTGTAGAAGAAGAACATGCCGGTGGCCGAGATGATCAACGGAACGATCATCGGCGAGATCAGGACGCCCATGATTACGCGGCGGCCGGGTACGTGGCTCTGGCTGAGGCCGATGGCCGCCAACGTGCCCAGCGAGACCGAGATGATCGTCGCAATCGGCGCGATGATCAGCGAGTTCTTGAAGCTGCGCTGCCATTCATTGTTGGTGAAGAAATCGCGGTAATGCTTCAGCGAATATCCTTCGGGGTCCAGACTCAGCATCTCAGGGGTGAAGGTAAAGAAGTCCTGCGCGTTGAACGACAGCGGCAGAACCACAAGGATCGGAGTGATCAGGAACACGAAGATCGCACCGCAGATAACCCGGAACAGATAGTGATAGAACACCTGTTTTGGCGTCAGATAGCTGAGCAGTTTGCGACGATACCGGCCTTCATAGAGCCAATAGATAAAGAAGATAAAAAACCAACCGCCCAACAGGCCCAGAATGCCACCCATCGGACCTGTCAACAGGAAACCGATGACGCCGAAACCCAGGATATTGATCCAGCGCGCCAGTTTTTCGTTCTTCAGAACGTTGATGTAGACCCAGGCCAGCGCGGCGATCAGAGCTGCGCCACCCAGAATGCCCAAAAGGATCGAGCCGTTGCCCGCGCCGACAAAGACGCCGGCGAAGGCACCCGCCAAGGCGACACTGGGCAGAACCATGGAGAGCGGTTTGCGGGATATCGGTGTAAGTGCTGCCATGTCGATTATCCCAACTTCACGTTATCAATGCCCACGATCTTGTCGTAGACCCAGTAGAGCAGCATGACGACACCCAGCAGGATCGTACCCAAGGCCGCAGCCAGTCCCCAGTTCAGCGAGGACGATATGTGATAGGCGATCCGGTTCGAGATGAAGACACCCTTGGTGCCGCCCACAATTTCAGGCGTGATGTAGTAACCGATCGACAGAATGAACACGAGGATAGAACCCGCTCCGATACCCGGAATGGATTGTGGGAAGTAGATGCGCCAGAAGGTCGTCCAGTTGGTCGCGCCCATGGATTTCGCCGCCCGCGTGTAAGTCACCGGGATCGTCTGCATCACTGAATACATCGGCAGGATCATGAACGGCAGCAGGATATGCGTCATCGCAATGATCGTGCCTATCTGGTTATTGATAATCACCAGTCGTGCATCATCGGCCACAAGTCCAAGCCAGACCAATGTTTCATTAATCACGCCCTGCTGTTGCAACATCACTTTCCACGCCGAGGTCCGCACCAGAAGTGAGGTCCAGAAAGGCAAGAGAACGAGGATCATCAGCAGGTTCGACACCCGCATCGGCAGGGTCGCCAGCAGGTAGCTAACCGGATAGGCCAACAAGATGCAGGACACCGTAATCACCAGCGACATGAACAATGTGCGGCCAAACAGCTTGATCAGAATCTGCTTGTCTTCAGGCTGCGACTGCGCGCCTTCGGGCGTGCGGCGCATATCGACCGCGTTCAGGAAATAACCATTGGTAACCGTTGGCGAATGGGTCTTGATCACTGCCCATGTCTTAGGATCGCCCCAGCCCTCGTGAATCTCTATGATCTGTTCCTTGAACGGTCCATCGGTTTCAGGGTCAAGCTTGCCCATTTTCCGGCCAGAGCGGCGGAACAAAGAAGACATGCCAGTCTCTTCGTAGTTCAGACGCGAGCCAAGGCGGGTGTGGGTTTTGCTATCAACGGCAACGACCATGTCGCGAACAAATGCGTCGTATACTGCTTCGTCCGGAAGCTCACCGCTTTGGGCGTCCCAGCTTTGCAGGGCTTCCACAGTAAGCGGGAGGGTCTCTGAAACCATGCTGTTTTCAACCGAGCGGAACAGCATTGAAGCAATCGGCACGATAAAGGAAAACATGACAAATAGCAGAAGCGGAGCGACGAGCATCAATGCTCGTAATTTCTGCCGCCGCAGTGAACGTGCCAGCGATTGCTTGAGCGGCGTTCCGTCCGCTGCCAGCATCGGCCCCGCATTTTGGCTTGCGTCAGTCATTTGTGCCCCTTGACTCTGCTTGGGTCTGGGGGCGGCGCACCGCCCCCGACTGTTTCATGAAATCAAACGATTATTTCGCAAGCCAAGCCTGGAATTTCGCTTCGATGTCATCGCGGTAATCCGCCCAGAACTCGTAGTTATACAGGAACGTGTTCTTGGCGTTTTCCGGATCGGTCGGCATGTGCGGCGCCATGTCGATGCCAAGCTCGGCATGCTGACCAACCAGCGGAGCCGAAGAGGCACGGGCCGGACCGTACGAGATGTACTTAGCCTGATCCGCCAGACGCTGCGTGTCCGTTGCGAACATGATGTAGTCCAGCGCACGCTGCTGACGCTCTTCGCTCAGACCGGCGGGGATGATCCAGCCGTCCAGGTCAAAGATCTGCGCGTCCCACAGCATGGCAACGGGCTGCTTCTGCTCTTCGATCACGCTGAACAGACGGCCGTTATAGGTCGAGCCCATGATGATCTCGCCATCGGCCAGAAGCTGCGGCGTGTCGGCACCCGCGGACCACCAGACGACGTTGTCCTTGATGGTTCCCAGTTTCGCCAATGCCTGATCCTGACCTTCAGGGGTCGCCAGAACGTCATAAACGTCATCTTTGGCGACGCCGTCACAGATCAGCGCCCATTCCATGTTGTTGATGGCGCGCTTTTCCAGTGAACGTTTGCCCGGATAGGCCTCCAGATCAAATACGGCGCAGACATCGGTCGGAGGTGTGTCACCTACCAGGTCTGTACGATAGCCGAATGTAGTCGAATACACGATCTGCGGGATAAAGCACTCGCTGACCAGCAGGTCACCGAAATCATCGGCAGCCGAAGTGCCGTCGGGCGCCGGGGCCAGCATGGTGTCGGGGTCGATCTCCATCGCCAGACCTTCGTCACACAGACGAATTGCGTCCGCAGCAACAACATCCACTACGTCCCAGGTGATGTTGCCCGCTTCGTTCATCGCGCGCAGCTTGGCAACCGCTTCGGCCGAGCTGTCATCGTTAAGGATAGTGATGCCGCTCTTTTCAGAATAGGGCTCGTGATACGCCTTCAGCTGTGACTTGGAATAGGCGCCGCCCCACGAGACAATCGTCATCTCCTCGGCCATGGCGCCTCCGGCCACGGCAACAATGGCGCTTGCCATCAAAGTGGTCTTAACTTTCATTGTTAACTCCCTGTTATACCCGTAAATTTCTGAACAGACCGGATCACGGGGCAACCCGGCCGCCATTTACCCCCCAGCGATCCACCAGGGGACGTTCTTCATCAGGCGTCAAGTGCCCGGCAATCATGGGCCAACCAACCGATTTCAACTTCCTGGCCGGGCGACAACCGAACCGCATCGGGAGCGTTTCGGGTCTTGATGATAAAGTCTTCATTGCCCGCCACAGATAGGCGGAACCGGAAGACATCACCCATATAGATGAATTCTTTGACAGTCGCCTTTAGCGTATGCGCATCGGCATGCAGGCGATCTTTGTTGAACTCCACCCGTTCGGGGCGGATTGAAACTTTGGTCCGTTCACCAGCAGCGCTGACATTGACCGGTTTAGCGTCAATTTCTGATCCATCATCCAGTGCAACCACGCACGAGTCGCCGTCGATTGACTTAACAGCGCCTTCCAAGGTGTTGTTTTCACCAATGAACTGGGCAACAAAGCTATTTTCGGGCTCTTCATAGAGCAGATCCGGCGGCGCAAGCTGCTGGATGCGTCCGTCGTCGAACACGGCCACGCGATCCGACATCGTCAGCGCCTCTGTCTGGTCGTGGGTCACGTAAACTGTCGTAATCCCCAGCTCATGCGCCAGACGGGTAATCTCGAACTGCATATGTTCGCGCAATTGCTTGTCCAGCGCGCCCAGCGGTTCGTCCATCAAAACTAGCTCAGGCTCGAACACCAAAGCACGGGCCAAGGCGATCCGCTGCTGCTGACCGCCGGACAGTTGCGCCGGACGACGGCTGCCAAAGGCGCCCATCTGGACCATATCCAGCGCACGCTTCACTTTTTCTTCCCGATCGCTTTTGCCGATGTTGCGCACTTCAAGCGGGAACGAAAGGTTTTCAGCCACAGTCATATGCGGGAACAATGCATAGTTTTGGAACACCATGCCAATCCCGCGCTTATGTGGTGGAATGTTGTTGATCGGGCGTCCGTCCAACATGATTTCGCCATGAGTAGCGGTTTCAAATCCGGCCAACATCATTAGGCAAGTTGTCTTGCCTGACCCCGAGGGGCCGAGCATAGTTAGAAACTCACCCTTTGGCATCGAGAGATTAAGGTCTTTTACGACGAGTATCTCGCCGTCATAAGATTTTTGAACACGCTGAAATTCGACGAACGCTGCGTCATTTGACATTACCAACTTGGCTCCCCTGTGCGGTCTTTGCTTGCCCGGTTCATCCGGATCTCAAAGACCAGTCCACCCTATTTAAGGACATGGGGGACCAACCACGCAACCATAAATGTGACAGCTAGGCGACAAAGAATCCTGTAATTCACTTCAGCTCAACTGATATTTCGATATCTCGTACGCAACGCAAGGCCTTGAATGGCGTAATTAACTTGCTTCATTCGCCTCTATTTAACTTCCCAATCAACAACATAAATCTAATTATTTAAATGAGTTATAATTGCTATTTAAACCGCCGCATCTCCCAGCCCAGACCTCGACATCGATACTGAGTTGCTGAGAGATTCGCATGTCGAAATTCCTTGACCGATTGGAAAACGCCAAAATTATCTGGTGCAATCCAATCTAGAAACCGCGCTTTGGGGGGCTATTAATCTCATTTTGATAGGGCAGAGGTACGGATTTGCGAACCCCGCGTTTTCAGGCGCAATCGGATTCTGCCTTTGGGGGCAGTTGCATCCTCTTAACTTGCCGCTTCCTGCGCTTATTCCAGGGCAGGATTCAGATGCTTCTTGGCCTTCTTCAATCCGGTACTTCGGATAAAATGCACAGAACTTGGGCATCGCTTCCAATGTTCAGGGCCTCACAGACATCTGCATTCATCGCTGCTGCGACGCCCGCCCCGCCCGAAGCAGTTGTCGCCAACCCAGCCTCTGCCATGGCCGGTAAATACCGCACCACGTCGTCATCCGAGAGCGTCAGAAAACAGTCTGCATCCCGCGCCAGACCATTCAGCGCGATCAGCGATGGTTCTTTACAGTCCAGCCGCCCCATGATGCTGTCAGGCCCATCCGCAAAGACGCAGGTACCTGCTTCGATACTGGCTTGCAACGCAGGGGCCGCTTCGGGTTCCACGACAATGATTTTGGGTCCATCACCCCAGGCATGGCGCGCATAAGCTGCAACCGACCCTGCCAGCCCACCTACCCCGGCCTGCAAAATGATATGCGTGGGCGCATTTGGGCATTGGCGCACCGCTTCTGCAGCCATCTGCAGATATCCCTCCATCAGGGTGTGCGGCAGCTCGTAATACCCGTCCCACGAACTGTCAGATAGCAATGTCCAACCGTTATCCTGCGCCGCTTTGCCAGCAGCCTCCATACTGGCGGCATAATCCGTACCTTGACGAACGACCCTGGCTTTTTGCGCACGAAGGCGTTCCGCGAAACTTTCAGGCACGGTTTCGGCGATATAGACCACTGCATCAGCCCCAAATATCCGTGCACCTGCTGCTACACTCATCCCGTGGTTACCCGCGCTAGCGGTGACATAGGTTTTCCCGCGTAAAGTAGACTTATCCGGTGTCTGCGCCAGATCAGCAGCGTGGCGGGCGATGACATAGGCAGCCCCCAAAGCCTTGAATGACCCGAGGTTCATGCGCCCACGCTCATCTTTGACCCATAGATCGGCGACATTGGCCAAATCCTTGGCTTCAACCAGATTGGTTTCCGCTGCTGCAGGGCATACTGTTAACAAATCAGCTACGCGAGCCGCGTTTATCGAAGGAAATGGAGCATCAGGAATCAATTTTTCCTTGCCGCGGTGTGGGTTTGAACTGAGTTTCAACAGTATTTCCTTCCTGAGTTGTCCGTTGACGTGATCGGATTCGTAAAGTTCTGTCAACACGTCTCTAATCACGACACGAGGACCCGATGAGCCAAGTGAATCCGGTATTCACACGGGGGGAATTTAACCGCCAGCTGTCCAAAACACGAAAAGCCATGGCCAAGGCCGGGCTGGACGCGCTGTTCTTCGAAGCCCCTTCGAACATGACGTGGCTAACCGGATACGAGGGTTGGTCGTTCTACGTCCATCAGGGCATTTTGGTCTTTCATGACGCAGACCCGATCCGGTGGGAACGCAATCAGGATACGAATGGGGAACGACGTACAGTGTGGATGCCAGATTGTCAGATACGTCCACATTGAATGCCGCGCGTGCTGCGGCTATCCAGTAGGTCTGAGCTATCTTCCGGACTGGGGTGAGCGCACGATATCTCTGCGTCCCGAGGATGAGACAATCCTGGAACCTGGCAAGACGTTTCACTTTATGCCTGGCCTCTGGTTGAATGACTGGGGGTTAGAGATCACCGAGTCGATCCTGATAACCGATACCGGTCCTGCCGAATGTTACTGTAACCGCCCAAGAAAGCTGTTTGTAAAGCCATGACCCTGCAAAGAACCCAAGATATCCTCGCCGATCTGATCGCGTTTGAAACGGTATCTGCAGACAGCAATCTTCAGATCATCAGCTATCTAAGGGACAGGTTGCAGGCCTTGGGTGCACGCTGCATCGAAACCCAGGATGATACTGGCACCAAGGCCAATGTATTTGCTTCCATAGGCCCAGACATTCCCGGCGGCATCCTGTTATCCGGCCACACGGACGTGGTTCCCGTCGCGGATCAGAACTGGACATCAGACCCGTTTTTGATGACCGAGAAAGATGGCAGACTTTACGGACGTGGCACCTGTGACATGAAGGGCTTCATCGCCGCCGCACTTGCACTTGCCGAAACGCTGGATGCCAGAAAACTGACCCAACCGCTGCACTTTGCCTTCACCTATGATGAAGAAACCGGATGTTTGGGCGCGCAGAACATGGTGAACGATCTTTCCGAACGAGGAATTGTGCCAGATATCGCAATAATCGGAGAGCCCACCGAAATGTGCCTGATCGAAGGGCATAAGGGGTGCTATGAATACACGACACGATTTGTCGGGCTCGAAGGACACAGCTCGGCCCCTGATGATGGGGTTAATGCGGCGGAATACGCGGCACGCTATGTAGGAAAACTTCTGGAACTGCGCCAGATATTGAAATCCCGCGCGCCAACAAACAGCCCCTTCGAGCCACCCTGGACCACTATAAACGTGGGGTTCTTCAATAGCGGCGTCGCCCATAACGTCATTGCCAGCAAAGCCGATGTCGGCTGGGAAATGCGCCCGGTTCAGGCCAGCGATGCGGATTTCGTCAAGCAAACCCTGTCTGACTATGTGACCCACAGCCTGCTACCCGAAATGCAGGCCGTCCATAATGAAGCCAACATCACGCAGGATATCACGGCCGAGGTTGCAGGCCTTGAGCCAATGGAAGAAAACGCCGCCCGCAAACTGGTTGCCGAGCTGACCGGGGCGAACGGAACAGGTGTTGTGTCATTCGCCACTGAAGCTGGCCTGTTTCAGCAGCTTGGCACCCATGCGATTGTCTGCGGTCCCGGCTCGATCACACAGGCCCATAAAGCAGATGAGTACGTCGAGATCGAACAGCTCGACCTATGCTGTCGGATGCTGGACCGGCTTGGGCAACGCCTGACCTCTTAACCTGCCCCATGGGTGCGATCATAAGCAGATCGCTTGGGCTGAATATGCGCGTTTCGGATGTCTTCACCGGGGTCATAGACTTCCATAACCAATGGATAACAGGCGGCTGCGTCCGAGGAATGCTCGGACGAGCAATCGCCCCCGGGACAAGCTGAAAGGCCGACGATCAGGTCAATCTCGGCGTAGAATTCCAGATAATCACCCGGACGCACCGGGCTTGCCTTCATGAAGTATTGGCCTGTGTCCTGCTTAAATCCGGTGCACATGAAGACGTTCAACACGTCGTGGACGTGCATTTCGGCCTCATGCAGCGGCAGGCCACAATGGCTGGCCAATGCCCGTGTCAGGTTGGAATGGCAGCAATAATGGTAGTCATCGCCAGACAGCAATCGCCCGGTATAGGGGTCACAGCGGGTCCCGATCACGTCATGCACCGATCCGCCGAATGCATCGAACCCATACCAATCCAGAGTATCCGTAACGATGGTCGCCATGGGCCGCATATTCGGAAAACTTGACCACATCCGATCCCCGGTCGACAGATGCGTGCCATGCAGCGCGCGGGTTTTGCCGGAATAGAACCGTTCGGTCAGGTCGTGCTTGTACCACATGTTCAGATCACCGACCTGCGCGCCATCGACCGACACCACCCGAATAAAGGCCCCCGCGGGCACTTCAATACAGGCCGCATCACGCGGGGCTGCTATGACTTCGGCGGTTTTCACCGCGCGCTGCCTCAGGTCGGTCAACGCAGCCAGATCAGGTTGCGGTATCGTTTCGGGCGGATAGCAAATGACCGGAGGGATCGCCCTCCGGTCATTTGCGTCTGCCGGAGGTTCAAAATTCGGATGTTTCAACTTCATGACCGCGCTCCGATATCTGTCTGACAACAGACCTAGCGCATCACAAACGGGTTCGCCATCGGCTCTTGCGAGGTGCTGATCCAGGTGGTCTTGGTCCGGGTGTAATCCAGGATCGCCTCAACCCCGGCTTCACGGCCATACCCTGATTGATTGAATCCGCCAAACGGCGCGATAGGAGAGATCGCGCGATAGGTATTAACCCAACAAATCCCGGACTTGATCCGCTTGGACACCCGATGCGCCCGCGCCAGGTTCTGCGTAAACACACCTGAACCCAGCCCAAAGACTGTGCTGTTGGCTAACGCGATGGCCTCTTCTTCGGTATCGAATGGCAGCAGAGACATGACCGGGCCAAACATCTCAACTTTCAACGTCTCGGTCTCGGGCGATATGCACTCGACCAGTGTTGGGTTCATGTAATTGCCGGGCCGATCCGCAGGTTGCCCGCCGAAATGGACCACGGCCCCCTGCTCCGCTGACTTGGCCAGGGTCTCTTCGATCTTGTTCACTTGCGCCATGGTACATAGCGGTCCGACATGGGTACCGGCCTCCAGCGGGTCACCCAGAACGATTGCACCCGCCTTTTCTTTGATGCGGCCGATCAGATCTTGCAGAACGGATCGCTGCACAAGCCCGCGCGTGCCCGCAACGCAACTTTGCCCCGACGCGCCAAAGTTTCCGGCGATCAGGCCATTTGCGGCCCCATCCAGATCCGCGTCTTCAAAAACAAGTATCGGCGATTTGCCACCAAGCTCCAGCGAGGTGACGGCGAAGTTTTCGGCGGAATTCCTGACCACATGGCGCGCTGTCTCGGGGCCACCGGTAAAGGCGATGCGATCCAGATCGGGATGGCGGGTTAGTGGAATTGCACAGTTTTCCGCATCCCCGGTGATGACCGAGACAACGCCCGCGGGGAATCCGGCCTGTTCAATCAAACGCGCGAACTCCAGCATCGGGGCGGGTGCGATTTCGGACGCCTTCAGCACGACGGTACACCCAGCCGCAAGCGCTGGGCCCAACTTGGTCGCTGTCAGGAACATTTGTGCATTCCAGGGCACAATAGCCGCGACAACACCAATGGGTTCGCGCGTGGTAAACACATGCATATCCGGCTTGTCGATGGGCAGAACCGTCCCTTCAACCTTATCCGCAAGCCCTGCGAAATAGCGGTAATAATCCGCGACATACCCAGTTTGCGCCGAGGTTTCTGCCAGCAGTTTGCCGCTGTCTGTTGTCTCAAATTCTCCAAGCCGTGCAGCGTTTTCGGCAACCAGGTCGGCCAGGCGATAAAGAAGCTTGCCGCGCGCTGTGGCCGTCATGTCGCGCCATTGCGGATCATCAAGCGCACGTTTGGCGGCGGCGACTGCCCTGTCGACATCCTCAGGTGCCGCACAGGAAAACGTAGCCCACCCCTGCCCAGTTGCGGGATTTGCAGATGTCATGACCTGAGACGTCGCCCCCTCAGACCAGGCGCCATCAATGAAAAGCTGAAAATGCGGTAGATTTCCCATAGTGTTCCTCACTGAAAGGCTGGCATGACATCGTCGATGAACCGCGCCAGAGAGGCACGTTTTCGCTCGTTCGTCATCCCGCTGTCGACCCAGAACGAAAACTCATCATAGCCCAAATCTTCATAACGTTTGATCCGGTCGATAACCTGCTGCGCTGTACCAACCGTCAGGTCGCGCGCCAGCTTATCACTTGTGTACATCTGGTTGGCATCCATCTCGTCCGGGGTGATCCGTTGGATCAACCCTTGCTCGACCGGGCGTTTGTTCATGAACCAGGCACCGAAATAGTTGTAATACCGGCGCAATTCCTGAACGCCTTGCGCAACATCGTCTGTGTCCTTGCCAACATATGTATGATGCAACAGCATGATTTTGGGGCGCGGTCCGGTATGGCTGTCGCAGGCTGCATTGAAGCGGTCCATCAGCGTTTCAATCTCTTCCATGCCCTGCCACAGGGGGGTGACCTGGATGTTAAACCCGTTGTGGACACCGAATTCATGACTATTGGGGTCCCGCGCCGCGATCCAGATCGGCGGACCGTTTTTCTGAAACGGTTTCGGCGCAGATGTGGTCGCCGGAAAGGAATAAAACTCACCCTCATGCGCACAATCGCCCTGCCAGATCTGCGGAAGCAAAGGGGTTGTTTCCCGCATCCGTTGGCCCGCTTCCCAGGCATCCATCCCCGGCATCAGGCGCTCATACTCATAAGAATATGCGCCGCGTGCGATCCCCAGTTCGATCCGGCCTTTGGTAATCTGATCTGCCGCGGCGGCCTCTCCGGCCAATTTGATCGGATGCCAGAACGGGGCGACTACCGTACCCGTCCCCAGCCGTACATTCCGGGTGTGATGGGCCAGATCGACTAGCGAGATAAAGGGGTTAGGCGCGATGGTGAACTCCATCCCGTGATGCTCGCCAGTCCAGACGGCCCGCATCCCGCCCTCGTCCGCCATTTTCACAAGGCTGACGAATTCGTCATACAGAACGTCATGCGGCTGATCTGGCGACAAACGTTCCATATGGGCAAACAGGGAAAATTCCATTGACCTGCTCCTTTATCGTAAGCTGTGAATGTCGCCCTGCGAGGCGTCACCAAGGTAGAGAGAGAAATCCCCCTCTTTGGCTTCCATCGCATAGCGGGTCATCATGTGGCGGACACCGCCGGACACGTATTTCAGGTTCGGAAGGTCATACGTTCTGATCCATTCGGCGCCCTCAAGCGGCGTTGGTCGGGAACAGCTGGCCAGAAAATAGGTGTAATGCTGCTTTGTTTCCGCATCGTCGAATGAGGAATAGACCTGTTCGACCTGTACCTTCAGCCCACGTTCGGACAGGCCCTGGGTCAACCGGTTTCTCTGCCCACCCCGCTCGACCCCGGCGATTTGAATGGGACAATAGGCACCGTTGCTCGGCTCCAGCAAGACGCTGTCGCCATTGCGAATGATCGCGCCGCAGATCGTCGGTACCATGGCGTCCACTTCCCGCTCGAGCCCCAGGCTGAAATACGACCCTCCGACATATCCAAGACCCTGCCCGACCGAGTGCGAGAACTCTGCCACTTCACCGATCAATAAGGTATGATCACCGGCGGGAAGGACCTGATGGGTCTCGCAGCAAAACTGCGCCAGCGCACCGTCGATTAGGGGTAGATCAAAAAGACCATTGCTGTGCGCGACCTTTGCAAACCGGTCCCCTTTATACCCAGCGAAAGTGTTCGATATCTCTTGCTGTCCATCTGCGAGCACATTCACCGCAAACCGGGTGCAGTTGGCGAAAATATCGTGGCTGGACAGAAACTTCCCCGGACACACCAGCAGCAATGGCGGGTCAAGTGACACAGACGAAAACGAGTTTGCGGTGAACCCGACCGGCGCGCCCTGCGGATCCCGTGCCGTCACAACTGTCACCCCGGTCATAAAGCTGCCAAAGGCGTCACGCAAAGCTCGGGGGTCCATACTTGTCATGGCTGGCACCCCCCCACAAATTCCAACAGCTGTGCGTTTACTTCGGCGGAATGAGTCATCGGCAACATATGTGCGGCACCTGCGATGATTGAAGCTTGTCCCGAGGGAACCAAACGCGCCATGTCCCGAGACATTTCAGGCGTCGAATTCGGCTCATCCGCGCCGGTCATGAACAAGGCGGGACAAGCGATACGGGCCAGTTCATCATCGGAAGGACCGTCCGTTTCGGCAAAAGCGGTATACGCGGATTTGTAGGCCGCCGGATCAACCTCAGTTAGCCAGCGCCTGCAGGCCTGTCGCTCGGCGGACGAGGCTTCGCCAAACCAACGTTGCAACGTGACCGTGGGATCATTTGGCCCCGATACCTCCAAGGCCGAGGCACGTGCGACGACAGCCTTGTGCGCGGCAACCGGACGCCGATGGATCGCATTCAATGCCGCAACGCCAAGAACGCTATCTGGCACATCCGCCGCCAGTCGGAGCGCTATCAGGGCGCCCATTGAATGGCCGATCAAGACAGCGGGCTCTGTCAGCACGGACGCCGTGCGGTGCACGTAGGCCTCCAAGCCAGTCGGATGATCAAAGCTCGACTGACCATGTCCTGGCATATCCGGGCACAAGACACGATACCCCGCCGCGACCAGGGCGTCGATCTGCGCGCCCCACGCCTCGGCCCGCAGGCCAACCCCGTGCAGCAGAATAACCAGCGGCCCTTGGCCCTGATCAATCACAGCCAGGGTGCTGAGTTCAGACCGAGGCCGGGTTGTCCACGTCATGGCCCAAATCCTTGAGGTCCTGATAACGGTCGCCGATCCGATGATGGGGACGGCCTGAGGTTGCGCCACCCAGCACGACCACAATTTCATCCGCACGCGGTGCATCGGGGATTGCAAACTGCAGCGTCAGATAATGCGATCTACGCCCGGCATCATTCTTGTCCATCATGGGCACCATGATCGGAGTGTTCGCCGGACCGCGGGTATTGGTGAAGGACAGATAGGACTTGGCCCCAACCGCTTGACGATAGTAATTCCCGAAATGCAGCGTGTGGATCAGGCCCGAGGCATGTTCGACCTCGCCATCCAGCCCAACGACCGCCGCTTTGCCATAGGCTTCGATCATCTCGCCGCCACCTGCAAGCGTGACCATCCGGTCAGTCAACATTTGCCCCAGCACAGGCCCATAGGCCAGAATTTCCGGTCTCAGATCCTCGACATACCGGCCAGCCCAGGGGTTCGACACAACCACCGCAACGGCAAACATGCGCCACGGGCGTTCCGCTGCCCGAAACCCTTCAGCCAGAACCTCTTCGTCGAAAGTCACTATTTTTCTGATATTTGGCTGCACTGCCGTCTCCCCAAATCTGCTTGAGGAAATATCACCGTTAGAAACATCTTTTGACAAACGAAAGAACTTGAGCCTTAGGTGTTAACAATACTAATAGGTCAGTTACCGATGGCAAAAACACTCCCTCCTCTAACGTGGTTTCGGTCGTTCGAAGCGGCCGCGCGGCGGCTCAGTTCGACCGCGGCGGCAGATGAGATCGGGTTGACGCAATCTGCAGTCAGCCAACAAATCAAAGCCTTGGAAACCCGGCTGGGCGTTGTCCTGTTCCACCGCCATGCGCGCGGCCTGTCTTTGACCGATGAAGGGCGGAAGCTGCTGCCACAGGTCGAGGCAGCCTTGGACATGCTGCAATCCGCCGCCTCGCCCTATTTGGCCGAGGAAAAGGCACGCCATATCACGGTGGCAGCCTCTATCAGCATCATCGAATGGGTCATCTCTCCGGCTTTGCCGGAATTTCAGGCCCAGCACCCCGAAACCTCACTCCGATTTGTCAGCACGATCTGGCCTGACGAATACGCAGCATCGCGCGCCGATATTGAGGTACGCTTTGGTTCAGAAAAACAAGTCGGGAAAAATGCGAAACCGTTAAATCCCAATCGCCTTGTCCCGGTGGTGTCGCCGAATCTAAGCGGCAATTGGCTTGAACTGCCCCTGATCGAATCCGTTGGCACATCGGACAGTTGGGCGTCATGGGGTGAAATCACCGGCCAGAAACTGCGCAAGCCATCATATTTTGTGGATTCCTATGGCCTCGCCCTGCAACTTGCCGTTTCAGGCAGCGGTGTTGCGCTGGTGAATTCTATCATCGCAGAGCAAGCCCTGAAATCGGGCAAAGTCCGCCTTGCCAGCAAAGATTCCGCACCCGCCTGTGAGGGCTATTTTTTATCCGTCCTTCGCAACTCAGCCGAGGTATCGGATTTCACCGATTGGTTTTCCGGCCTTATTTCTTGTGCCTAAGGGTCTGATTCAGACACACCCATGTCGCATATGGGGATATCGCTGCGCCCGAAAATAATGAAGTTTGGAAGAAAAGGTCCGATTCATGAGATATTCCGGCTTTCGAGTTATCAAAGAGGCGCTAACCGGCCACAAAGGGTGGAAACCGGTCTGGCGTGAACCTGAACCTAAGGCCCATTACGACATCATCGTAATCGGCGGCGGCGGGCATGGTCTGGCAACCGCGCATTACCTTTCCAAAATCTACGGCCAACGAAATGTTGCCGTAATCGAGAAAGGCTGGATCGGTGGCGGAAATGTGGGCCGAAACACCACGATCATTCGCTCGAACTACCTGCTGGATGGGAATGAGCCGTTCTATGAGTTCTCGCTGAAGCTGTGGGAAGCGCTCGAGCAGGACCTGAACTATAACGCAATGGTCAGTCAGCGCGGTATCGTCAATCTGTTCCATACAGACGGTCAGCGTGACGCCTATACGCGACGTGGGAATGCGATGATCCTGAACGGGGCCGATGCCGAATTGCTGGACGCAGATCAGGTGCGGCGCGAACACCCTTATCTGAATTTCGACGACGCTCGCTTTCCGATCAAGGGCGGCCTTGTTCAACGGCGCGGCGGTACCGTGCGCCATGATGCAGTGGCCTGGGGCTATGCCCGGTCAGCCGACCTTCATGGCGTCGATATTATTCAGAACTGTGAAGTTACCGGGCTGCGGATAGAAGACGGTAAATGTCTTGGGGTCGAAACGACTAAGGGCTTTATCGGCGCCTCCAAAGTCGGATGCGCAGTTGCGGGCAGTTCAGGGCGCGTTATGGGGATGGCCGGACTGCGCCTGCCTATCGAAAGCCACGTTCTGCAAGCCTTTGTATCTGAAGGGTTAAAACCCGTCCTACCCAGTGTCATCACCTATGGCGCGGGGCATTTTTATGTCAGTCAGTCCGACAAGGGCGGGCTGGTGTTCGGTGGCGATCTTGACGGCTATAACACCTATGCCCAACGCGGCAACTTGCCCGTGGTCGAGGATGTTTGCGAAGGTGGCATGGCATTGATGCCGATGATCGGACGCGCCCGGTTGCTGCGGATGTGGGGCGGCGTGATGGATATGTCGATGGATGGCTCACCGATCATTGACCAAACGCCGGTCGAGGGCCTCTATTTCAACGGGGGCTGGTGCTATGGCGGGTTCAAGGCCACTCCGGCTTCGGGCTATTGCTTTGCGCATCTGCTTGCGAAGGACGAACCGCACCCTGTCGCAACAGCCTATCGGTTGGACCGGTTCCGCACCGGCCGGATGATCGACGAAAAAGGCGCGGGCAATCAGCCCAACCTGCATTAAAGGGGACACCAGACATGATAATCAACCACCCCCTTCTTGGGCCTCGCGATGCATCAGAATTCACCTATCTGGGCGACGCCGCGCTGATTGATCGCCCCGATTGGCAGGCGGAAAATGCCGTCGAGGCCTTTCACGACTATGCCTATCTGCGCGACAACCCGGCAGGCGAACACCGTGAACTTTGGTACCACGAAACAGGTGACCGATCCTGGCTGGTAGTCACGCGCAACACGCTGACCCACGAGATTTCAAAGGTGGAACTGGCCCGCGATGTGGCCCGCGAACGGGGGCGCTCCAAATGACGCAGGTGAACCGGCTGAACGGCGGACAGATCGACCGCAATACAACGCTGAACTTCCGCTTTGACGGGCGCAGCTATACCGCCCATCCCGGCGACACTTTGGCATCTGCCCTGCTGGCCAATGATGTGCGTCTGATCGGGCGGTCTTTCAAATACCACCGTCCGCGCGGATTGCTGACCGCAGGATCCGAAGAGCCGAACGGCCTGGTCGAACTGCGCTCGGGCGCCCGCAAAGAGCCCAATACCCGCGCAACAACCATCGAGATGTTCGAGGGGCTTGAGGCGCGATCACAGAACCGCTGGCCCAGCCTGAAATTCGACGCGCTGGCCGTGAATGACATGTTTTCCAACTTCCTGTCTGCGGGTTTCTACTACAAGACGTTCATGTGGCCTGCAGCCTTCTGGGAAAAGCTGTACGAGCCTACAATCCGTCGCGCAGCCGGGCTTGGATCGCTTTCGATGCAAGAGGACCCGGACGAATACGACAAGGGCTTTCGCCATTGCGATCTGCTGATCATTGGTGCCGGACCAGCCGGTCTTATGGCGGCTTTGACCGCGGGTCGTGCGGGCTCGGATGTCATTCTGGCGGATGAGGATTTCGCCCTGGGCGGTCGCCTGAACAGCGAAACACTCACCATAGACGATGCTGCGGCGTCTGACTGGGCGGCGCAGGCTGTGGCCGAGCTGTCCGCGCTTCCCAATGTGCGCCTGATGCCGCGCACCACGGTGATCGGCGCGTTTGACCACGGAATTTATGGCGCGGTCGAGCGTACGGGCGATCATCTGCCCAGCCTGCCCGCAGGCAAACCCCGGCAAATCCTCTGGCGTATCTATACCCAAAAGGCGCTGCTGTGCGCAGGCGCGACCGAGCGGCCAATCGCATTCGAGAACAATGATCGCCCCGGCATCATGACAGCCAGCGCCCTGCGGACCTATGCCAACCGGTTTGGAGCAGCGGCATCGCAGCGCGTCGCCGTCTTTACCAACAATGATGACGGTCACCGCACCGCAGCTGATCTGCACGCCAAAGGTGTTAAAATCACCGCAGTGATCGATGTACGCAAGGACGCACCTATCAGCCACGATTACGAAGTTCTGCAAGGCGCGCAGGTCACAAATACCAAAGGCCGCCTGGGGCTGAGCTTTGTCGAAGTCGCCCTGCCCGATGGCTCAACCAGGACATTGGAATGCGGTGCCTTGGGCGTCTCGGGCGGTTGGAACCCCAACGTCCACATGACCTGCCACCAGCGCGGCCGCCCCGCATGGGATGAGACGCTGGCCGCCTTTGTTCCCGGCGCGGACCTGCCGGTAGGCATGTCCGTTGCCGGCGCGGCAAACGGCGATATGTCTACCCACGGTGCGTTGCGCTCTGGCGCCGAGGCCGCAATCGCCGCTTTGGACCTGACCAACGCCAAACCCGATCTGCCCGAGGCCGAGGACGCACCCATCGCGCAGACCCCATTCTGGTACGTTCAGGGCTGCAAACGCGCATGGCTGGACCAGCAGAACGATGTGACGGTCAAGGATGTCCGTCTCAGCTATCAGGAGGGCTTCCGTTCGGTCGAGCATCTGAAACGCTATACCACGCTGGGCATGGCCACGGACCAAGGCAAGACCTCGAATATCGGCGGGCTGGCGATCATGGCCGAGCTGGCCGGTAAGTCGATCCCCGAGACCGGTACCACCATCTTCCGCCCGCCCTATACCCCCGTCCCGATTGCTACTTTCGCAGGCCGGATGAAGGGCAAAGAGTTCCACCCTACCCGCCTGACGCCCTCACATCACTGGGCCGAAGAACGCGGCGCGGTGTTTGTCGAGGTTGGCAACTGGCTGCGTGCGCAGTGGTTCCCCCTGCCCGGCGAGACCCATTGGCGCGACAGCGTGGACCGTGAAGTGCGCCAGACCCGCGCCTCGGTCGGGGTGTGCGATTGTACGACTTTGGGCAAAATCGACGTCCAGGGCACCGATGCGGCAGCGTTCCTGAACCGCGTCTATGCCAATGCTTTCGCCAAGCTGGCAGTCGGCAAAACCCGCTATGGCCTGATGCTGCGCGAAGATGGCATAGCCATGGATGATGGCACAGCGGCAAGGCTGGCCGAGGATCATTTCGTCGTCACTACCACGACCGCAAATGCCGTAGTCGTCTATCGCCACATGGAATTCGTGCGCCAGTGCCTATGCCCGGACATGGATGTGCAGCTGATTTCCACCACTGAAGGATGGGCGCAATATGCCGTTGCCGGGCCCAATTCCCGTAAGCTGCTGCGAAAAATCATCGACCCGGAATTCGACATCTCGAATGAGGCCTTTCCCTTTATGGCCTGTGGAACCATCACCGTGTGCGGCGGCCTTCGGGCGCGGCTGTTCCGGATTTCCTTTTCAGGCGAGCTGGCATTCGAAATCGCGGTTCCCTCTCGCTATGGCGACGCATTGATGCGCAGGCTGATGGCCGAGGGCGAAGAGTTCGACGTTGTCCCATATGGCACCGAAGCACTGGGCGTCATGCGGGTCGAAAAAGGCCATGCTGCAGGCAGCGAGTTGAACGGCACCACAACCGCCCTGAACCTGGGAATGGGCCGCATGGTGTCCAAAAAGAAGGACAGCATCGGATCAACCCTGTCGGAACGCGAGGCACTGAACCAACCGGATGCACTGATGCTGGTGGGGATCAAACCGTTGGAGCCTGAAAACAAGGTAACCGCCGGTGGCCACCTGATGAAGAACGATGGCCCGGTCGATGCGGCCCATGATCAGGGCTATGTCACCTCAGCCGTCTACTCGCCCATTCTGAACAGTAGCATCGGGCTGGGACTGTTGAAAAACGGCGGCGACAGGCTGGGCGAAAAAATGCGCCTTGTCTCTCCGCTGACGGACCTGACGGTCGAGGTGGAAATTGTCTCGGCCCATTTCGTTGACCCGGAAGGAGAACGTCTGCGTGGATAATCTGGTTGCGATAACCGCCCTCGGCGCGGCTGACCCTCGGGTAGACACGGTTGGGCCTGTCACCTGTTCCGAGATACCGGGCGTGGCGTTGGCATCAGTCGCGGCGCGGCTCGGTCAGGAAACAGCGGCCAAAGCCGCATTGAAGAAACTAATTGGCGCTGAGGCACCAAAGGTCCAGAGGTTTGAAGGAACCGCAATCACCGCCTTTTGGGCGGGGCCAGAGCAATGGATGGTTGAAGCACCGCATGACACGCACGAGGACCTTGCCGCGCAGGTGAAATCTGCGGTTGGGTCTGCGGCCTCAGTCACTGAACAGACCGATGCCTGGGTGCGTTTCGACTTGGCTGGTGCGAACATTCAAGCAGTGCTGGAGCTTTTGTGCCAGTTGGATCTGCGCATATTGACTAAGGGAACGGCGGCGCGCAGCTCGATCCACCATATTGGCTGTTTCGTGCTGTGTCGTAGTTCGGATCACTACAGCCTGTACGGTCCGCGCTCGTCCGCCAAATCTCTGCACCATGCGATCCTGACGGCGATGCGATCGGCGCTTTAGTCAGCGCCTAGACCGAGGGCAAAGGGGCGTTATCCTCAACCCGGAAACGGTTGATGCGGCGCCTGTCCTCGCTGGGGCTCAGGCCAAAAGCCGACCGGTAATGCGTCACCAAGGGCGCGACAGATCCATAGCCGACAGCGGCCGCGATCTGGGAAATGGGGTCTTTGGTATAAACCACCATCTGCCGCGCCGCCTTCATCCGCATGGCACGGTAGTAATGGCTGGGGCTGTGTCCGGTTGCCTGTTTGAATGCCCGTTCGATCTGACGAGGTGTGACGCCCATTTGTTTCGCAACTTCGGCAATCGAGATCGCTTGACCAATATTGGCGGCAAACATTTCAACGCTGCGTGAAACAAGCGGTGGAAGGCGGTCTCCCGTTTTCGGCGCTGTCGCATTGGGCACCTGCTGACGCACTGCCGCACCGCGCATCATCGGATGTTGAAACCAGCACGCAACCTCATGCGCAATGTCACCGCCCAAGCGATCGTGAACCAAATGCAGTGCCAGGTCGAACCCTGCCGCTGCACCGGCGGCGGTATAGCGCGTCACGGTGCGCACGATCACTTCGCTCCGGGCGTCCATATCGGGAAACTCGGCCTCAAAAGCCGCCTCATAGCACCAGTGGACCGAGACCGGCTGACCTGCCATTGCACCGGATCGCACAAGAGGGAATACGCCACCGCTGATCCCACCCAGAACTGTTCCGTGCCTCCCGAGACCACGCAGCAAGGCATTGCCGCTAACAGCGTTGTCAAAGACCGAAGACGGGCTGCTGAGCAGGAATAAAATGTCGATATTCCTGCAGTCCGCCAACGCGCGATCTGCTTCGAACCCAACCCCTGCGCTTGACTGAACCTTTTGGCCACGTTCAGAAACCAGCGACCATCTAAACGCTTGATGACCTGCGATTTCATTGGCCGCCCGCAGGGGTTCAATCACCGATGTCAAACAAGCCATCGGAAATCCATCAAACAGCAGAAAGCCGATATCGATTCTGTCCTGATCCGTCATAGATCCGTCCTAACAAGTTCCTGGCGGCAACCCTACACCAAGTTTATGCCCAACGGATCAGTCCAATAATGGCAGAGGTCGCATAGAACGCCTGCAACAGCAAAAACGTCCAGCGCCGATCAATCAATGCCCATGCGGCAAACAGCGCCGAGGACACCAACAGTAGGGAGAATCCAAGAATCTCAGCGCCAATATTCGAAGCAATCAGCAAGGCATAAGCCATAGCCAGAACCGATCCGGTGATCTCAAACAGTGTTGTCAGGCGGCGGTTAGCTGTTCTGTCTTCCGTCATCAGTTACACTTTCCTTTGCCGAAAGAAGAAGACAGCGTCAGCGGACCAGATTTGCATGCCGACTGATGTTCGAAGTCTGTGATATCCTCCGGGTACAGATTGTTCATTTCGAAGCTCCGCGAACATTGTGTTCGCGATACCTAATCTGACATTTGCCTTTGCCGCAAATGAATGATTATCATTCAATGATCAAAATCTGTCATGGGTATTCATGAACGAACGTTTGGAAATAGACGCTTTGCGCGCGCTGCTCGCAATCGCGACCTATGGTGGTGTGACCAGTGCGGCCCGACACCTTGCGCTTTCGCAATCGGCAGTCAGCCATAAGATCGGCCGTTTAGAGCGCGCACTGAATTGCAAACTGCTGACTCGCCGCAAAGGTGCCCCCCTGTTCACCGAAGACGGGCTGCGTCTTTGTGAATACGCCCGTCGAATTACCACTCTGCATGACGAAGCGGTGGCCTCACTTGGTAACAGGCCGCTCACCGGCCACTTGCGGCTTGGCATGACCGAGGATGCGACAACCAGCGGGATCGCCCAAATTCTTGGACGTTTCACGCGGCTGTACCCCGATGTTCGCGTACGAACCCGCACTGGTCAAAGCCTGAATGTTCAGGATTGGTTGAAGGCTGGTGAATTAGACTTGGCGGTGATTCAGATATTTCGCAACGACGTGCAGCCCGAAGATCTGATCCTGTTTCAGGATTCCCTTCATTGGGTCAAATCACCCGACTATCGTCTGAATCTGTCAGAACCGGTTCCGTTTCTGTCCTTTGACACACAGTGTTTCTACCGAAGATGGGGAATGGAAGACAGTCAGCAGCAGGACCACCGTTTTGACAATATCCTGGAATGTCCAAGTGCAGCAGGAATCCAGTCGGCTGTTCGATCTGGGCTGGGCATAGCGCTATTGAACGGGATGCACATTACACCAGACATGGAAGTCATCAACGATGTCTTTCCAAACCCTCCAGAGCTTGCCTATGTCGCACGGGTTCAGATGAACAACCGCAACGCCGTGACAAAAGCCCTGATTGCGGAGATAGCAAAAGAAGTCGAACGCGCCTTTCCCCTGCGCGTAGCAGTTTAGTGGTCAGGTCTTCATTAAACCAAAGCCACTCGACATCCTCTGTCGCCGGCGGTCGATTGACTTGCGAAACGCTGTTTCGCTGACCAGTGACAGCGGAAAAAGAACCCTCTCGCCAACGCCGTCAATCACGGTCAGCTTGCCGCCTCTTTCCTGCGCACGAACGATGTTTTCGAACCCCATGTCACCCACAATGATCCGGCCGCTTTCGAGATCGTCAAACAGTTCCATCAATTCAGCATGAAGACGTTCACGTCCGGCGTGATCCTTGGCCAACGCGACGCGTTCCGAATGCAGGGTTGGCGCAAGATCTCCGTCCGGGCCGGTCAGTTTTTCCACCACTATCGCCGGGCCCGCTGATGTTGGCGCATATCCCATGAATTGCGCCAACCTTTCGATCTCAGGGCATCCACGGTTGAGCGCCGCCAGATATTCGTTTGCTTCGCGGTTCCATTGGCGCAGATTGCCATAGCGCCATTCGGCATAACGCGGCAGAAAATGGCTACGCACAGGTTCGTCCACCCGCACTTTCAGCAGCGCCCCTTCGACCTCGGGGTGCTGATAAATCAGGTAGTTGCGACTTTTTCGCAGGGGTTTGTGGTCGCTCAGGTCAATCATGTCCGGGTGTTCCAACAGGGGTTGGGGTCTGTGTCCTTGAATGCCGGACAGCCCAAGTGGGCGCATTCATAGAATTTTCTCAAACCTGTTACAACTCACCTTTTGATCAGGGCCCCAGATTGGGACGCGGCAAAAGGATAAAGGCCTGGTCACCAGTTGATGCGACAACAGGCGTCGAGACCCAGTCGCCTGGATCGAACGGAGGTGTAATCCCATCGCATCTATCGGGCTGCTTCCAGCACATGATGATCTCGGCCCCGGTCAGATAGTTTAACCGCAACCGCAGCCCCCGTTCGAATTGAACTCTGGCGTCTGCCGCGCCATTCACGCCAAGAAAATGCCCATAGATATATACGGTTTCGACCTGTTCAGGCAGGCTTTGCGCCAATGCGCTCGTTGCTTTTTGCCAAGGCGGGATGAACATAAACGATGTTTTGCCAATGAGCATCAAATTGATCATCAACACGCACATCAACAAGATACGCGAAACACTTAACCATCTTTTTGAAGACTGCAGAAACTGAACCCCACACGTGGTGAGCACGACTCCAAACAAGATCCAAAGCCAGTTCAATGCCCGAATAGGGACCTGCACCCCCGACATAATCGCCTTGAGGATAAGCGGTGCCAGACCAGCAAGTGCAGCCATCAGGATCGCGACGGCAAACATCCGTCTTCGGGTAAACAGGAACCCCCAGGCACCTGCAAATAGGGCCAAGAGCATCAAGCCATAACCGATTGTCCCTCCGCCCATTGTATAGATGATGGATCGGAGGAATACTTTGACCTTGGTAAGGTTCAGCAGCAGGTCATCGACCGAATTTACTTCGTTGGGCCCACGCCATTCAGCAACCGGAATACCAAATATCCCATGATAAAAGTAGTTCAGGGTGTAAACACTCAGCAACGCCAGAACCAGGCTGACAAAGAAAATGATCAGCGTAACAGCGACGCTGGTATAGGTTTTTGGCGCCTTGTTTGACAGCAGGATCAGTGTCAGTAACAGGAACGGATAGGTCGTGTAGGCCATGAAGGATAAGGGCACTGCCACAACCAAAAGGGCCAGCGACACACGATGCGGCAGAAACAGAACTGCCAGGCTGTACAAGGTGATAACCCAGATCCCCGGCAGCAACGTGTTGAACCAGTATGAAATCAGGAATGCTGGAACCGAAAACGCAATGAATAGCGCAAGATAACCTTTGTACCAGATCGGGTCCGAACGCTCCATGATCGCGACTGCCGCCGCAGCCGAGAACAAGCCCCAGGCTATGTTATAGAGATACATGCTTATCTGTGAGGGCCATAGAAATGGCCGGAACTGCCACCAGTAGTTCAACCAACGACCTTCATCCAAGGCCTTGTGGTAGGCAATCTCGGTCCAGCCCAGCAGCGCCGGGAAATCATCATGACGTACGAAAGGGTCGAAAAGCTGTGGCCAATTGATCAAGAACAACGCAGCGATGCAAAGCAGGGACAGAAAAAAAAACTCCTGCCGAGATGTTTTTTCCGTCATGATTTGTCGCCATATGACCTTGCAATAACAGAGGCCCGGACCTGCGCGATAGCGGTGACAGCCGACCGGGGCAAGGCACGCACAACCAGCTTGCGTAGGGTCCAGCCTAAACTGCCGACCTCTTTCAACGCGCCGGGCGCGACTTTGGTATCCAGCACGTCCTGAGACAGCCGGACTGCCCCTGATTGGTTCGCATAGAGGACAGAATTATACCGATACCAGGGTTCGATCGATTGATCCCCGAACATCTCAGGCCGCAAACAATCATAGGCCGTGTATCCCCGTTCAGCGAACAAACCCTGCCAAAAGGACAGGCGCTGTTCATTTATATGAAACTCGCCGCCCTGCCCCGGAACGGCGGCTGAGAACAGGACCAGATCGCTATGTGTGGTCAGGCTCTGAACCAGGCTGGCCGACGCGTCATGCGGCAAGTGTTCACCGACCTCAAGCGACTGAGCCAAATCAAACTGGCGTCCAAGCTCGACCGGTTTGGACAGATCTGCACCGATAAACGCCTCAGCCGGTATCGCAAGCTTGTCACGATCCACATAGTCGCCATCGACACCGGCAATATCCTTGCAACCCGCGGCCTGCCACTCCGACAGCCACACACCCCGCCCGCAGCCAAAGTCCACGACACTGTCCGCAGAGATTTTTCCTAGAAGGCAAGCAATTAGCCTGTTTGCGGACCGCCTGGCGCCCTGGTCAATATAGTCAAAGAACTCGTTTGAATAGATATGCGACATTGCCAATCTCTAGGTTGAATTCTGCGGTTTATAGACCCATAGCCGTAGGAACGCGAAGTTGATCACAGGCAGAACAACTACAACGACAGCGGCCGAGGCAGCTTCGCTCAGGCCAAAACGAGGACCGGCCAGTCCGGTAATCGCAGCTGAAACCAGCAGCCCAATCCCGACCATGCAAAGAAACCGCCCAAACTGTGCAGGAACCACCAGCGCCTGCCCGAAGGTCCAGACTGTTTGCCCAATATATTGGATCAGGATTGCGGACCCAAAAGCCAATGCATTGGCGATCCAAGGCGAATGAAACACGCGCAACAGGCCCAGATAGGCCAGCATGTAGTAACCAGCCACGCCTAAGCCCACGATGGCAAACCGGATTATGCGGCGCCGTTCGCTCATTTCTGCGCGGTCTTCTCTTCTACTATGGTGTCCGAAATCTCTGAGGTCTCTTGATCTACAAAATAGAGTGGTCGGTTTTTGGCCTCGATATACAGACGTCCGAGATATTCCCCCATGATTCCAAGTGTCAACAGCTGGATACCCGAGAAGAAACTGATCACCAGAACCGTCGACGCCCAACCCGCAACCGCGTTGTAAAGGATCAAGGACCAAAAGACGTAGACCGCCATCAGCGCAGCGATAATCAGTGTCAGAAAGGCCATTCGTGTGGCTATCTGCAGCGGTTTGATCGAAAAACTCGCCAGTGCATCAAGCGCAAAGCGGATCATCTTGGACATCGGGTATTTGGTCTCGCCCGCGATCCGTGGGTCGCGGATGTATTCGATCCCGATTTGACGGAAACCAACCCAAGCGAACATGCCCCGAACGAACCGCGCGCGTTCCGGCATACTCAGAACCGCATCCAGCGCCCGACGGCTAACAAGCCGGAAATCGCCCGTGTCATTTGGAATGGGTACGTCCGAAAGCCGGTTCAATATGCGGTAGAAACCATGAGCTGTTACTTTCTTAATCCAACTTTCGCCTTTTCGCTCACTCCGACGCCCATAAACCACATCATAACCCTGATCCATCATCGCCATCATGTCCGACAAAAGCTCCGGCGGGTCTTGCAGATCGGCATCCAACATGAATATCCGCTGCCCTTGGGCTGCATTCAGCCCCGCTGTCAGAGCGATCTGGTGACCGCGGTTACCCGATAGCTTCAAACCGCGAATACGCGGATGAAACTCGCTTTGGGCACAGATTGCGCGCCATGTTTCGTCATTAGACCCATCATCCACCAGAATAATCTCGGATTCGGCGTTCCACTGTTCAGTCGCAGCGATCAGGCGCTCCACCAGTAAGGGGATCGACTCCTCTTCGTTCATGCATGGAATGACGACAGACAGTAACATCTAACCTCCGGGCGCGATTTTACGGCGCACCTATCGCAAAACGGACCAGCCAAGGAATAACGTTCACTTGGCGTTATAGATGTATTGATATCTCAACAGACGCATCAGCGAACAAGCCGAGCGCCGAGTTTTCACCTGTAGTTACCCAACCGACACAGGAATAGGCCCTACCCAACAGATTGACTGCCTCGCATCCTGAAATTCCCTTGCCTGCAAGAAACAGTAATTCTGGGCCATCTAAATTGGATGAATTCGCTCAACATGGGTTATGTGAATCGCTTACCGAGCCTTTTTTGCTGGGGGGCTCCAAAACAATGTCTGAGATGTGAAACACCTAAGCGTCCAAGACAAGAGCTGGTGTTGTGGCGGAGAGACAGGGATTCGAACCCTGGAGACGGTCTCCCGCCTACACACTTTCCAGGCGTGCGCCTTCGACCACTCGGCCACCTCTCCGTGCGGGCGTTATTTGGACTATCGCCTGGGGATTTGCAAGGCCCGATTAGTGTAAAATTCTCTGGCTCGTTTCAGGCCCGAACTTGCCTCAGGGTTCGTCACCATCACCGTCGGAAAGATCAGCCTCGGTCAATTCGGCGGGCGAAGAGGCCGGGGGCGCTTTTGCCTCTGAAACAGGCTCAGATGGGGGCATTTGCGCGTTATCTGACGATTGAAGAGCCTCGGGGTTTCGCAGCCAGACATCACGCTGAGCAAACGGTATCTCGATCCCCTCTTCCACAAAGCGGCGATTGATCTCATGGTTCATGTCGGACTTCACCGAAAGAACCCAATTCACATCCCGCAAAATGGCGCGGATTTCAAAGTCCAGAGAATCCGCACCGAACCCCTGAAACACAACGTTGGGTGCCGGATTCGCCAATACCATCGGATGTGCGTTGGCGATTTCGCCCAGGATTGTCTCGACTACGCGGGTATCGGTACCATAGGCCACCCCGACCGGGACAATGACGCGTCCGATCGTATTTCCACGGGTATAGTTGGTGACAACACCGCTGATCAGGTCCGAGTTTGGGACAATGACATCTGTTCGATCGAAGGTCTCAATCCGGGTCGAGCGTACCGAGATGTCGCGCACATAACCCATCATCCCGTTTACGTCGATCCAGTCGCCTTTTGAGATCGGGCGTTCGACCAAAAGAATAATGCCGGACACAAAGTTCGAGACAATAGTTTGCAGACCAAATCCGATCCCGACAGAGAGCGCCCCGGCCACGATGGCCAGAGACGACAGATCGAAACCCGCAACCATGATGGCGACCAAGGCTGCCAGGAAGATACCGACATACCCCGTCCCTGAAACAATCGCGTTTTGACCACCGGGATCAATGCTCGTCTTTGGCAGCAAAGAGGTCCGCAACCCACCCTGCAGGGCGCGTGTCAGTCCGTATCCGATCAGGAAAACCACCAGAAAAGTAAAGAAATTACTGGGCGAGACGGTCACGCCCCCAATGTCGAACCCCAAAAGGAGCCGCGACCATGCCTCTAACAAATCGGTCTCGCGTGCGCCCCAGATCAGCGCCAGAACCGGCAGGGCCAAAATGGCCATGGCAAAGCCAATCAGAACCGAAAACAATGTGTCTCGGGCTGCCTCACCCTTGCGGGTTATCAATCCATAAACCGAAGTCAGGAATCGTTGAAGGATGATCAGTGCGGCAATCAGGATCAACGATTTTACCGCTGGAAAAACAATGGCCTCAGCAGCGTTGTTATAACCGATGGCGGCCAGAACTGGGCTGAAAACTCCCAACAGGAACAATGCTCGGCGCAAGAATTCGACCAGCTGGATGACCCCGGTTCCACGGGCATTGCCATCAGGTTCTGCCTGCACCTCGGCAAGCCGTATCTGCCGCGCACGCAACAGAACCAGAGCAGTTGCAAGAATAACTGGGAAGCCCACAACCGCGCGCGTCGCATCCGAAGTATTCTCGATCTGTTCGAAGAGATTCCCAAGATCATGCAAAATGAGAAAAACGGCAAGCAGATCCAGGTAGATTCGAAGCTCGGTGATCCGCTTTGGCGAGAGCTTTCTGAAACCCTGCGCCTGCTGCATTACATAGACCTGACGACCAATCCAGTCGTAGTACAGAACAATGGCCGCCCAGAACGGTACGTTTTGTATCAGAAGGGTTCCCCGCAATCCCAATATCCCCGTCAAGACGACGGCTTTTACCAGCAACAAAACACCCAGCCATGGCAGAATTATCCGAAACAGCGATGTCAGGAATGTCCATACGCCAGTTCCCTGCCCCCCTATGGTACGCAGATAGTTCCCGGCAGCCTCGGACCAACGTTTTCCATAGCCCAGCAAAACAATGGCCACGAAGACCAGCAATAGAATTCCAAGCCCCTGTTTGCGAAGCTGCTCATGCACCACATCTGTTTGGTAGTTCTGCACAGCCTCGTTGAAAAGGCTTCGGCCCGCTTCAGTCAGGTCAACCCAGGCTGGTCGCCAATAGCTGGGGTTCAGTGGCGATGGGCCGCGCTCCAACAGCTCTTTTTTCTGCCTATTTCGCAGGATTTGGTCAATTTCTGCGATCAGTCCGTTGGCGCGACTGAAGGCCTCGTCGGAAATGATATGCGGCACCCGCAGCGCGTTCAGTTGGTTTTCAAGATGTGAACGCAGCGTAGCAATGTCTTCCGGTTCGGTTGCATCACCTTCCGGTCCGGGACCCAAAGCCTTGATCTGGCTTTCAAGGGTCTGAATACGTTCGGTATTTGCACCACGCGCGCTGTTGAAAACATCTCGATAGGTATGAATTTCCGATCGCAGATTTTCCAGCGAAGCGTTCGAGGCCCGATTGGCCTCGATCACATCTTCGGCCCGATCCGCCGTTTTTACCCAACCCTGATAGTAGTCACTTTGCCGATCCGAAAGCTGGGCCGTTGCAGGGCCAGACAGAACTGCAAACAAAAGTGAAACAAGGGCCAGAAACAGGCGGACCTGCCGCAACATCATACGTCCTCGAAAACGCCCGGAATGCTACGCGGCGCCTCGGTCATCCAATCAGGAACAGGCAATTCTTTTTCGCGCAGGAATTCCGGGTTGAACAGCTTGGATTGATAGCGCGTGCCATAATCACACAGGATGGTAACAATGGTATGGCCCGGACCCAGATCCTTGGCCAGGCGCACGGCGCCAGCCATGTTGATGGCGGTCGATCCGCCCATGACCAGACCTTCGTCGCGCAGAAGGTCAAAGATATAGGGCAACGCTTCGTTATCCGTCATCTGATAGGCGAAATCCGGTTTGAACCCCTCAAGGTTCTTGGTGATCCGCACCTGGCCAATACCTTCCGCGATCGAGCTTCCCTCCATCGCGATCTCACCGGTTTTGTAATAGGAATACAACCCGGCCCCCATCGGATCGACCAATGCGATCTTGACGCCTTTGGGCTGCAGGGCCTCGGCCACACCGGCCAACGTGCCACCTGAACCAACCGCACTAACAAAGCCGTCGACTTTACCGCCGGTTTGCTCCCAGATCTCGGGGCCGGTGGTCTCGACATGGCTCTGACGGTTGGCGACGTTGTCGAACTGATTGGCCCAGATTGCGCCATTGGGTTCCGTCTGCGCCAGTTCTTCAGCCAGACGGCGAGAGTAATGTACAAAGTTGTTCGGGTTGCGATACGGCGCTGCCGGGACCTGAACTAACTGTGCGCCCGCAAGACGCAGCATGTCTTTCTTTTCTTCGGACTGGGTCTCGGGGATCACGATCACGGTCTTGAAGCCCATCGACGCCCCGACAAGCGCCAGACCGATACCAGTGTTTCCGGCGGTGCCTTCAACGATGGTGCCCCCAGGTTTCAGATCGCCCCGTGCTATGGCATCGCGAATGATATAAAGAGCGGCACGGTCCTTGACCGATTGACCAGGATTCATGAACTCGGCCTTGCCAAGAATTTCACACCCGGTTTCCTCACTGATACGGCGCAGCCGGATCAACGGAGTTTTCCCTACTGCGTCGGCAAGGTCTTTCGCAATGCGCATGGCGCCCTCATTTCTTTACGTATCAACGAAGATTTACAGATGCTGCGCAACAACCACAAGCCGCGATCACGCCCCACGCAGCCTGTCTCTGTGCCGAGCCAGCCAATGCGCCAGTGACAATAGCGGCAAATCCTTGAACCCATGCCCGTCAACTTGGTCCATGAACTGAGCAAAGGGAATGATTTTGGTGCGGATATCCTCACCTTCCGAGGCAAGCCCGCCATCGTCTATCGTTTTCTCAAGATCGGCCAACCCTACGTAAAGATAGACGTATTCGGTGGACGATCCGCTGGACGAATAGGCCTCTCCGGCAAATTCAAGCGACTTGAGGTTGATCTGGGCTTCTTCCATCGCCTCACGCCGCGCAGCCTGTTGCGGCGTTTCACCGGGGTCAATCATGCCTGCAACGGGTTCCCACATCCACGGCTCGGGGTCTTCGATCAGGAAAACCGGCGTCCTAAATTGTTCAACCAAAAGCACCGCATCACGCCCCGGATCATATGGCAGAACCACCACAGCACTGCCCTGCATCAATCCGTTGCGGTTCAGCACCGACCCCATCGTGCCGTCATTCCTTCGGTGTTGAAGCTGAACCTCCTGCATGCCGAAATAGTCAATATAGGCATGGGTATGCTCGTGTACGATCACATCCTTCTTCGGATCACGCGCGTCACCGGTTCCGCGTTTGCGTGCAGCCAGCTTGGCCCAGGCGCGGGTTCGGATCGACGGAAAACTGCGCGCGATCTTGAGGGCATCGGCCTTGCCGTAATAGCCCATGACCTCTTGCGCGGCGGTTAGGGTCAGATCCGCCCACGCGTCTGCCCAGTCCTGCAAGGACCATAGCTCATCGGGCGACCACAGGTCAGGCTCGGGAAAGAACACGCTGACTTCGACAACAGAGCCATCGGGCAATTCAACGGGCTGCCGCTGCAGATCATAATCAAACCCCCCTTCATAGAAAATCAGTCGCTTGAAATCCTCGGGTTCGAGGCCCTGAACCAGAAGGCCATCCGCAACGGCCCCACGTTCTGGCTTGATCATCGGAAATGCCTCGTCGCGCACGCCGTAAACCGCGTGATCCTTCAGCTTGGCCTCTGACAAAGTCAGGCATGACAGCGAACGGCCAAGCACCAGTTGCAGCAGTGGCAGATGCCGAAGCGTGCCATAGAAAAACAGATCGTTCACAAGGGTATCTCGCGTTGGTGTTTGGGTGCTAGCGCCAGCGGCGGCTTGCTTCTTCCGTCGCCAAACCGGCGATAAGAGCGCCAATAGCCAAAGTCCACAGAATTTCCGGAGCTAACAACTGTTCGCCATAGCCAACGCCAATCTTGAATATCGCCATAAGGGCCTCGAACGGGCCGTCATAGCGGTGGCGCATGGCCAAGCGGAACATCTCATAGGTGCCCTGAACGAAAAGACCCCAAAACACCAGCGAAGCAATGCCTGTCAGTCCGTTATTGACGGCAGCGGTCCACCCTTTGCCGGTTCGCTTACCCATGATTTTCCAACCACACGCGACCCCAAGGGCCATGTTGAAGACAGTGAAGTAGCCATAGCTTTTGCCTTCTTCACCATTTGCTATGATCATGCTGGAAACCAGAAATGCCACCACCGCCAGACAAAGGGCTGCGACAAGACGTGAGGCGCTGGGCATTCTAAAGGTCCGTTTACTAAGTAGGTTTCGCTATGGTGATCTGTGTCACATCACAGTTGCCGGTGTCAAAGGCCGCGCCGCAAGCGGTCAAATAATAATTCCACATGCGGCGAAAACGCTCATCAAACCCCATTCCCGAAATCTCGTCCCATTTGTCATTGAACGTCTCGTACCAGCGGCGCAGTGTCAGATCATAGCTTTTGCCGAATTCTTTTGACTTCACCACGGTCAGACCCGCATTCTCCACCTGCTCCTGCAGAATTGTCGGAGCCGGAAGCATCCCCCCCGGAAAGATATATTTCTGAATGAAATCAACACCATTCTTATACACATCCCAGCGATGATCGCCGACGGTAATGATTTGCAAGGTTGCCTGTGCGCCAGGTTTTAAGCGATCACGGATAGTGTCGAAATAGACCGGCCAATATTTCTGACCAACCGCCTCGAACATCTCAATAGAGGCGATCCCGTCATATTGGCCCCGTTCGTCACGATAATCCTGCAGCTTCAGATCAACTAAATCTGTAAGCCCTTCTTTTTCAATGCGTTGACGGGCAAAGCTCAACTGTTCCTTGCTGATCGTCAAGCCTGTGACCCGCAGGCCACGCTCTTTTGCTGCATATTCGGCGAAACCACCCCATCCGCAGCCAATTTCCAGAATATGGTCACCGGGCTTGGCACCCATTTCATCAACCAGACTGGTGTATTTAGCGGTTTGTGCCTTTTCCAAGCTTTCCTGCCCGGTTTCGAACAATGCACTGGAATAGGTCATGGTATCATCCAGCCATAACCCATAGAATTCATTACCTAAATCGTAATGATAAGAGATATTCTTTTTAGCCTGTCGACGGTTGTTTCGATGCAGCCAAAAGCGCAGGCGTTCATAGGCCTGTACCAGAAATTTCCCGGTGAAATCGTCGTACACGGTCTCGGTACCCAGATGCACTAGATCCATGAAGGCACGCAGATCTGGTGTGCTCCAATCGCCTTCCAGATATCCGTCTGAAAACCCCAGCTCACCCTCCCGGATAAGTCGTGCAAATACGTCCGGATTGTGAATATCGACCCGTGCGACAGGCCCAGGGCGTTTGCCTTCGGTGCGAAATACACGACCGTCTGGCAAGGCAATATCAAGCTGCCCCTGCTCCATCTGGTTCAGCATATTCAGAACATGTGCAAAATATCTTGGCAGGTCTGTCTGCCCTTCGATTGTAGTTAGAACCATCCGCTCTCCCCTGTGCGGTTGTTGTAGAAGGCTAAAACGAGTTTGTGTTTCTGGCAAGTTTTCAGTTCTTTACCGGCTTTTTCGGCCCTCATAGGCCGACAAGGCACGCGCGCGCCCTTCGGCCAAACCCACAACAGGGTTTGGGTATGGCGCAGACGGATCAAGACCCCACTTGCAAGGAATGGCTTCAAAATAATCAAGTGCGCTCGAGGGCGGGTTTGACTGTCCTTCGGCCACCCATTTCCGCACATAGTCGCAATAGGGATCATATTTTTTTTGCTGCGCCTCAGGGTTAAATATACGGAAAAACGGGGACGCATCTGGGCCGGACCCAGCAACCCATTGCCAACCCATCGCATTTGAGGCCGGATCCCAATCGGTCAGGCAATCGGAAAACCAGCCCATACCGATTTTCCAGTGCGCCATCAGATGTTTGGTCAAATAGCTGGCGACAATCATCCGGGCGCGATTGTGCATGCGACCTGTGACGTACATCTGTCGCAACCCAGCATCAACCACGGGAATGCCTGTCCTTGCCTGCTTCCAAGCAATGATCTCGGGGCTAGAGACGTTCTGGCCCCAAGGGAACTGATCCCATTCCGGTTTCCAGTTGTTGCTCAACAAATGAGGCGTATGGAACATCAAATGATAGGCAAATTCACGCCAAACCAACTGTCGCAAATAGGCTTGGGTACTGGACATGCCGAACATCTCTGCGCCCTGAAGGGCGTGCCAGACGCTACGTGGTCCAATCTCACCCAGCGATAGATATTCGGAAATGCCCGACGTTCCATCCTCGGCCAGCTGATCCCGGGCTTCGGGATACCCCGAAAGCCGTTCCAAGAACCGATGGAGCGTTTTGAACGCTGAGTCTTCCCCTGGCTGTACATAGCGGGCGCAAACTGATGCCCCGCGGTTCATTCCCGCGGCCAATCCCCACGACTCCAGAGTATCTGTATGCGGCCATTCCTTCGGCGGGGTCAGCGCGGCGGGTCGCGCATGTGGGAATGGAACCTCGCGTTTCTGTACCGATCGCCACATTGGTGTAAACACGCGAAAAGGCGTTCCGGTCTTGGTCTGGACGGTCCAGGGCTCAAAAAGCAGGTGCCCGGAAAACGATTTGGGCTGTACGCCCAGTTTGGTCAGAGCCGTCTTGATCCTTGTATCTCGGGCAATCGTGTCCGGATCGTAAGCCCGAGACCAATAGACCTCGGTGGATCCGGTTTCCTTGATCAGGTTTTGCAGAACCTCCAACGCATCCCCGCGCCGCAAGATCAGACGGCTTCCCAACTGCGCCAACGCACGGTCAAACACCTCCAGGCCCTTGCCGAGGCGCCATTTAGGAGCCGCACCCAAGGCCTGCCCGAGATCGTCGAAAATATACACCGGAATGATTGGCCGCCCCGTTGCCGAGGCAGCGCTGAGTGCAGGATGGTCCGACAGTCGCAAATCCTGTCGGAACCACACAATTATCGGCGGGCTCTTGGGTCCCATGACTGCTCCGTATTGTTTACCTTTCTACGCAGCAGTCTCAGAACTGGATCACAAAACAGCGTCCAACGCATTCAAAAGCTGATCAATTTCCCGTTTCGATGTGTAATGCGTAAAGCTGACTCGCAAAACACCTTGACCCAGATCCACACCCATGGCCTGCAAAGGACGCACGGCATAGAAATCTCCGCCACCGGCCATAACCCCATGCGAGGCAAGACTGGCAGCAACAGATTCAGCATTTCGGTTCAGCGCCAGCGCGACCGTTGGCGCACGCCGCGAGGCATCAGAGGTTCCGATCAGACGGGCTGCATTACGATCTTTAACCGCATCCAGAACCGGTTGTAGCAGGGCGATCTCGTGCCCGCGCATCAGGTCGTGGACAAACGCTCCCCGCGCTGCAGCACCAGTTCCGGGTCCGTCATGATGTTCGCATAATAGATCGACGTAATCCGCCATGCCCGCGCTGGCGGCGATCTGTGCGTGATCCGGCCCTGCAGGGGTAAATCGTTGATAAAGAACATCGCCGTTGAAATAGTGCCCCTGATTGGGCAACAGCTCCCCCAATGCCCGGCGGATCACCATGCATCCCTGATGAGGACCATAGGTTTTATACGCCGAAAACAGATAGATATCCGGTCCCAGATCACCGACATTCGGAAATCCATGCGGCGTGTAAGAGACACCGTCGACGCAGACAAACGCGCCTGCCGCATGTGCAATCGCAGTTATCTCGGTAACCGGATTGATTTCCCCGACCACGTTCGAACAATGCGGAAAACAGACCAGACGCACCTTTTCGTCCAGAATGTCCTCAAGATCCTGCGGGTTCAGAGACCCGGATTCGGGGTCTATCTGCCATTCGCGAACCTCTATGCCCTCATCAGCAAGACGGCGCCAAGGCCCCGAATTGGCCTCATGATCTTGATTTGTCACGACAATCGCATCACCCGGCTGCATCCACTGTCGGAATGCCTGCGCCAGAACATAGGTGTTCTGCGTGGTCGACGGGCCAAAGCTCAGTTCATCTGCATCCACACCCATGATCGCAGCCATTCGGGCGCGGGCCTCGTCCATTTCCTCTCCGGCCAGACGGCTGGCATCATAGGGGGCATAGGGCTGTACCTTGCGCTGGGTGTAATAGCGCGTCAAACGATCAAGCACCGGCTTGCAAGTATATGATCCACCAGCATTTTCGAAAAATGCCTGCCCCTGCAGGCTGGGTTCGGAAAAAGCCGGAAACTGCGACCGAACGAAATTGATATCCAGAGTGCTCATGGCACGTGCCTCCTTGATCATGCTTGCCTATCCAAGAGGTGCCCGAGCATGATTTCGGAACCCTCAGAAATCATGGCAGGTCTTCCAGCCCAGCCGACACGTTCAGGTGCCCGCAGAACCTGCGCCTTTGCCGCGCAAGTACGCCGACAAATTGCCCACAGCTTTTGCCATCGTCAAGAACACTGTGCCCTGAACCAAAGAAAAAGCCGGGCAACCATGCCCGGCCTTGAAAATGAGTATCGTTCGGGTGTCAGCCCTGAACTTTTGTGTAGGTTCCCTCACCGGCCAGGATACCGCGGAAACCGCCCGGCTCATCCAATCCGAATACGATCAGAGGCAGGTTATTGTCGCGCGCTAGCGCAATGGCCGATGCATCCATGACTTTCAGCCGCTTTGCCAACACGTCATCGTAGCTGACCGAGTCATAACGCACCGCATCCGCATGTTCTTTGGGGTCTTTGTCATAGACACCGTCCACGCCGTTCTTACCCATAAAGATCGCCTCGCAAGCCATCTCATTGGCGCGCAGTGTCGCTGCGGTATCTGTGGTGAAATACGGATTCCCTGTTCCAGCGGCAAAGATGCAGACCCGTTTCTTTTCCAGATGCCGCACAGCGCGGCGGCGGATGTAAGGCTCGCAAACCTCATCCATACGAATGGCCGAGATCACACGAGTAAATACGCCAACCTCCTCAAGCGCCGATTGCATGCCAAGCGCATTCATGACCGTAGCCAGCATACCCATGTAATCCGCCGTCGTCCGTTCCATCCCCTGGGCTGAACCGCTGAGGCCGCGGAAGATGTTGCCACCGCCGATGACCATGCAGATCTCGACCCCAAGGTCATGCACCGACTTTACCTCTTGCGCGATGCGCTGAACGGTGGGGGGATGCAGGCCAAAACCCTGATCTCCCATCAGCGCCTCGCCCGAAATCTTCAGCATCACACGGCTGTATTTCGCCTTGGTCGTATCGACAGTGTCGGTTGTGGGGGAAAGGGTCATATTGCGCTCCGGGCTGGCACGGGTTTAATTCCGGCGCAAAATGAAGCAAAAGCTCCGCAGGTTCAATGCGGATGATGAGGAATGAGGCAACCTGAATGGCCAATGCCGAGATGACGCAGTTTTGGGACCGCCTTCCCCCTATTCCTGACGACAAACCCGTCTTGATCGCCGGGCCCACCGCATCGGGGAAATCAGCATTGGCGCTGAAGATCGCCGAAACGTTCGGCGGCGTGATCGTCAATGCAGATGCAAGCCAGGTTTATGATTGCTGGCGCGTGATCTCGGCGCGTCCCTCCGCCGAGGAAGAAGCCCGCGCGCCGCATCTGCTTTATGGTCATGTGCCTTATGATCAGGACTATTCGACTGGCCACTGGTTGCGCGAGGTCAAGCCATTGCTGTCCGGCGGTAAGCGCCCCATCATTGTGGGCGGTACAGGTTTGTATTTTTCTGCCCTGACCGAAGGTATGGCCGATATCCCGGCGACTCCGACCAAAGTTCGGGCTGCCGCGGATCAACTGGACCTAGCTACACTGATTGATGGGGTCGATGCTAAAACCCTGGCCGGGATTGACACCCGGAATCGCGCCCGCGTTCAACGTGCGTGGGAAGTTCAGCAAGCCACCGGGCGCAGCTTGCGGGACTGGCAAGCCGACACCCCTCCTCCGGTCCTGAACCCGCAAGACGCCGTGCCCATTGTGTTTGATGTCGACAAAGAATGGCTATTGGATCGGATCAGGCGCCGGTTTGACCTGATGCTGGAAAGTGGTGCTTTGGAAGAAGTTGAGGCGATGCGAAACCGGTATGACGCCTCGCTGCCGTCTTTCAAGGCCATCGGCGTTCCCGAGTTGGTAGCCTATCTTGAAGGCCGTATCACACTGGATGACGCGCGCGAGCGTGCCACAATCTCGACCCGTCAATTTGCCAAACGTCAGCGCACGTGGTTTCGCGCACGCATGAGAAACTGGATTCGCGCTGATTTATCAAAGTGATACTTAAGGTCGTTACAAACACATTTTCAAAACAACAGCCGCAGGTTCGAAGTGATCGAATCTGATTGGCGGTCACTTATTTGAATTACCCGGAGCACAGATTAAGCATCCGCGATGACGGAAACTTCGGCCTCAAAATGTCGCTTTTGTGCAGTTGATGACGATTTCCGACATTGACCTCATGGGAAATCTGGTGCCGAATGACGCCATGGGGATGCTGCATATCCAAAAAAAAACACACGAACCTGCTGCCTGACACCAACCGGTCTGAGCGGTTCAGAGCTACTTCATCAAAATCGATGTCACAGGGAGAGACATTAATGAAACACCAAACCATTACCGGAGCGCCGATCCATCGTGCCGCGGAAATGCACGCGCAAGAGTACCGCGACGGGCAACTAAGCCGCCGCGAGTTTTTGGCGCGCGTGACGGCATTGGGGGTTACCGTCCCCGCCGCCTATGGAATGATCGGCCTGGCGTCTCCGGCACAAGCACAAGAGCCACCGCGCGGTGGAACTATCCGCTATCAGATGGAAGTGCGCGCCCTGAAAGATCCACGTACTTATGACTGGACGCAAATTGCGACCTTCACGGCTGGATGGCTGGAATATCTGGTCGAATACAACAATGACGGTTCGTTCAAGCCGATGTTGCTGGAAAGCTGGGAATCCAACGATGACGCGACTGAGCACACGCTGAACGTTCGCAAAGGCGTCAAGTGGAACAACGGTGATGACTTCACCGCAGCGGATGTCGCCCGCAACATCGAAATGTGGTGTGACGCGGCAGTCGAGGGGAACTCGATGGCATCGCGCATGTCATCCCTGGTTGACGAGGCAACCCAGAAAGCGGGTGAAGGTGCAATCACTGTGGTCGATGATCACACGGTCAAGCTGACTTGCAACACGCCCGATATCACGATCATTCCTGGTATGGCCGACTACCCCGCAGCCATCGTGCACAGCAGCCACGATCCCAACAATATGCTGGCCAACCCGATTGGCACTGGCTTCATGATCCCTGAAAGCCACGAAGTGGGCGTAAAGGGTGTACTGGTCCGCAATGAAGAGCACGACTGGTGGGGATATGCTGCGGGCAAAGGTGGCTATATCGATCGGATCGAATTCATCGACTACGGCACCGACCCTGCGGCCTTCCTGGCTGCTTATGAGGCCGAAGAGATCGACATGAACTGGGAGTCGGTCGGCGAATTCGTAGACATCTTTGACAGCATCGGCCTGACACGGTCCGAGATTCCATCGGGCTTTACAATCGTCATCCGCCCGAACCAGCTGGCCGAAGATGCCGACGGCAACAAGATCTACGCCGACAAACGTGTGCGGCAGGCCCTGGCCATGGCCGTCGACAACGCCGTCTGCCTGGAGCTGGGCATGTCGGGATACGGCATTCCTGCCGACAACTGCCATGTTGGCCCGATGCACCCGGAACATGATTCCGCTGTAACCCGCCTGCCCTTTGATCCCGCAGCGGCCAAAGCGCTGATGGACGAGGCCGGAATGGGTGACTTCGAGCATGAGGTTCAGTCCATCGACGACGACTGGCGCCGCAACACGACCGCGGCCGTGGTAGCTCAGTTGAACGATGCTGGCATCAAGGCACGTCATACGGTTCTTCCGGGTTCGACCTTCTGGAACGACTGGACGAAATACGCCTTCTCGTCGACCAACTGGAACCACCGCCCGCTGGGCACGCAGGTTCTGGCGCTGGCCTACAAATCGGGCGTAGCCTGGAACGAGGCTGGTTTCGCCAATGACGAGTTCGACGCGCTTCTGGCCGAGGCAAACTCGATCGCGGATGTCGACAAGCGTCGCGAAGTCATGGCCAAGCTGCAGGCGATCATGATCGAAGAAGGCGTGACCATCCAACCCTATTGGCGGACGGCGATGCGTCACCACCGGGACAATATGGTTGGGGTTGAAAAGCACATCGCCGACCTGCCACAAATCTATAAGTTCGGCGTTCTTTCCTAAGCCGACAGATACAAGCCGCGCCGATTGGGCGCGGCTTTTTCGTCCGTATCGTGGCGACCAAAAAACAGCGAAGTGTGGGGCTTTTGACACCTGCACTGGCCACCAACAGGGGCTAATATGGGACTATTCATTCTAAAGCGTGTCGGCATCATGCTCATCACAGCTTTGTGCCTGACATTCTTGGTCTTCTTCCTCACCAACCTGTATCCGAACCTCGAAAAGCTTGCGAAAACGCAGGGCAATTTTCGGATGTCCGACGAACAGGTTGAAAGCTATCTTCTGAAAAACGGGTATCTGCAGCCGACGCCGATCAAATACGGCGAGTGGTTGGGCGTGCTGCCTTCCTATCGGCACACCAACGAAGACGGCAGCATACAAGGAAGATGTATCCTGCCCGGTGAAACCGCCGAAACCTCGCCAAGTTTCTGCGGCATCCTGCAGGGATACTGGGGATACTCCTCGGTTTTCAAAGAGGAAGTTTCGAAAGTTGTTGGCACCCGGCTGGCCCTGACCGGTCGGCTGATGCTTTGGGTTATGTTGCTGATGGTCCCTTCGGCTCTGATCCTTGGAGTTCTGGCAGGTATGAAGGAAGGATCGGCCACCGACCGGACCCTTTCAACCTTTGCCATCACCACAACCGCGACGCCGGAATATGTGTCGGGCGTGATCTTCATCGCGATTTTCTCTTCATCTGCGGTGGGGTTGAAATGGTTCAAGGGCATTTCAACGCAGGCAATGGAAACGCCGACCTTTGAAAACTTCTTCCTCCCGGTGCTAACCATCTCGCTATACGGAATGGGCTATATCGCCCGCATGACCCGCGCCTCGATGACCGAGGTGATGACGTCGCAATACATCCGTACCGCGCGCCTTAAAGGGGTTTCCTTCCCGAATATCGTCATGAAGCACGCGCTGCGAAACGCGATGATTGCACCGTTCACAGTCATCATGCTGCAGTTTCCCTGGCTGCTGAACGGTGTGGTGATCGTCGAGACCTTGTTCCAGTACAAGGGCTTCGGCTGGGCACTGGTGGAGGCGGCTGGCAACAACGACATCCAGTTGCTGCTGGCGATCTCGGTCGTGTCGGTCTTTGTGGTGCTGGTAACGCAGCTGATCTCGGATATCGGCTATGTCTACCTCAACCCGCGCATTCGCATTTCGTAAGGAGGGACAGAACATGGAACCACTTACCTGGACCGGCTCTATCGCCATTCTGAACCCCTTGCTGATGATCGCACTGGTGGCGTTGGGGGTATCAATCATCGTCTGGATCTTGGGCAGCATCGTGTTGCCCGAAACGCCGGTCGTCGTGAATATCGACGGCACAATCAATGCAGATACCGGACTGCGCGGCCTGACGCAGATCGCGTTGAGGTACAGCTTTTTCGCCTGCGTCGCGCTGTGTCTGGCCTATGTGGTGCTTGGCATTTTGATGGGAACAAGCGCCGGGATCATCGGAGCGATCTCGCGGCAGTTCTTACCTGTCTGGATGTCGCTGATCATTCTGTTTGCAATGTCGATCGCCTTCAAGCGCAAGCTTGGCCTATATGGCAAACTGTTTGACAGCCCCATCGGCATGATCGGTTTTGGCCTTGTGATGTTCTGGGTCTTTACCGGCATTTTTGGTGCGCTGGACCTGATCGTCACGCATGATCCGCTGGCGCAGGTTTCAGGTATGAAGAACAAGTTGCCCGGAACTCCAATGCCCAGCACTGAGGACGGAACATATTCCTGGTATCTACTGGGTGGGGACAATCTGGCCCGCGATGTGTTCAGCCGGATGGTCAAAGGGGCATGGATCGTGGTGCAGATCGCACCGATGGCAACCATATTTGCCTTCATGGTCGGGATTACTTTGGGCCTGCCTGCGGGGTTTTATGGCGGACGTCTGGACACGCTCCTGTCCTTCCTGGCAAACCTGATACTGGCCTTCCCGGTAATCCTGCTGTTCTATCTGCTGGTCACGCCCGAGATCGTGGCAACCGGTGTGCCGAACTATATGGCAGCCGTGTTGTTCGTCTTTCCGATCCTGTTTCTTTGCGTCCTGCTGAATTCGCGGTTCTATACGCGGCCCAATTTCCGAACACCTCTGCTGATCGGAGTGTTGGGCATCGCGATGTGGCTCTATCTATCTCTGATTTCAACAGACGGCTACATCATCGAAACCAACAGCTACAACATCTGGGGACTGCCCACCTATCTGGACCTGTTCAATATCCCCGGCGGCATTCTGGTCGTGTTCGTTTCGGTGGTTTTCGTGAACTCACCCACGGTATTCCGTATCGTGCGTGGCCTGGCGTTGGACATCAAAACCCGCGATTATGTTGCCGCAGCGCAAACCCGTGGTGAAGGTCCATGGTACATCATGCTTTGGGAAATCCTGCCCAATGCGCGCGGGCCGCTGATCGTCGACTTCTGTCTGCGCATTGGCTATACGACCATCCTTTTGGGAACCTTGGGATTCTTTGGCCTCGGGCTACCACCCGAAAGTCCCGATTGGGGGTCGACGATCAATGAAGGGCGCAAGCTCTTGTCGATCTATCTGCACCCTGCCCTGCCACCTGCGCTGGCGCTGTTGACACTGGTTCTTGGGTTGAACCTGTTGGCTGATGGCCTGCGCGAAGAAAGTCTGAAGGACTGATGTATGAGCGGCCGGGGGCCTGCCCCCGGACCCCCGAGGTATTTTTGGCCAGATGAAGGGGATCCCCGGGATCTGGTGAGGAGCAACACAGATGACCAAACTTGCGTCCTATGAGGGCCCGATATTGGAGATCGACAAGCTGTCGATTTCGTTTTTCACGCGGTTGCGCGAGATCCCTGCAGTGATGGATTTTTCGGTCAGCGTGCAGCCTGGTGAAGCTGTGGGGCTGGTTGGGGAATCGGGGTGCGGGAAATCCACCGTTGCGTTGGGCGTGATGCAGGATCTGGGCAAGAACGGGCGTGTTGTTGGCGGATCCATCAAGTTCAAGGGTCGTGACCTATCCGAGATGACGGCCGAAGAACTGCGCGATATTCGCGGCAATGAAATAGCCATGATCTATCAGGAACCTATGGCCAGCCTGAACCCCGCGATGAAGATCGGTCGGCAGCTGATGGAAGTACCGATGATCCACGAGGGCGTCAGCAAGGACGAGGCCTATGCCCGTGCGCTGGAAGTGGTCACCGATGTACGCCTGCCCGACCCTGAACGGATGCTGAATTCTTTCCCCCACCAGCTGTCGGGAGGCCAGCAACAGCGCATCGTGATCGCGATGGCGCTGATGTCCAAGCCATCGTTGCTGATCCTGGACGAGCCCACCACCGCGCTTGACGTGACCGTCGAGGCCGCGGTGGTCGAGCTGGTCAAGGATCTGGGCAAGAAATACGGCACCTCTATGCTGTTCATCAGCCACAATCTGGGGCTGGTGCTGGAAACCTGCGACCGGCTGTGCGTGATGTATTCCGGCGAAGCGGTCGAGCGCGGCTCGATCAAGGATGTGTTCGACGAAATGCAGCACCCCTATACGCAGGCGCTCTTCCGGTCGATTCCACTGCCGGGTGCGGACAAGAACGCGCGCCCGCTGGTGGCCATTCCGGGCAATTTCCCCCTGCCTCATGAGCGCCCTTCGGGCTGCAACTTTGGCCCACGCTGCGACTATTTCGAGGAAGGTCGCTGTGACGCGCAGAACATTCTGATGGAGGCCGTGCCAGGCAATGACCGGCATCATACCCGCTGTCTGAAATTTCAGGAGATCGACTGGAACGCGCCCATCACCCTGGCCGAGCAAAAGGAAAAAGGTGAGATTGGCCGCGTTGTTCTGAAGATGGAAAATCTCAAGAAATACTATGAGGTTGCGGCAAATGCATTGTTTGGCGGCGGTGAAGCGAAGGTAGTCAAAGCAAACGAAACTCTGAGCTTTGAGGCGCATGAATCCGAGACACTTGCAATTGTGGGCGAATCCGGCTGCGGCAAATCCACCTTTGCCAAAGTTCTTATGGGGTTGGAGACGGCAACGGACGGGCAGATCCTGCTGGACAACCGCAATATCGAGGACGTGCCCATCGAAGAGCGCGACGCCAAGACGGTGGGCGAGGTTCAGATGGTGTTCCAGAATCCGTTCGACACGTTGAATCCTTCGATGACCGTGGGCCGTCAAATCATCCGCGCTCTGGAAATCTTTGGCGTCGGTAAGTCCGAGGCCGAGCGCAAGAAGCGGATGCTCGAACTGTTGGACTTGGTGAAACTGCCCCGCGCCTTTGCCGAGCGGATGCCGCGACAGCTATCGGGCGGGCAGAAACAACGTGTCGGCATCGCCCGCGCCTTTGCCGGGGATGCGCGGATCGTGGTGGCGGATGAGCCGGTCTCGGCGCTGGATGTATCGGTGCAGGCGGCGGTAACCGACCTGCTGATGGAGATCCAACGCGAGCACAAAACCACACTGCTGTTCATCAGCCACGACCTGTCGATCGTGCGCTATCTCAGCGACCGGGTGATGGTGATGTATCTGGGCCATGTGGTCGAGCTGGGCACCACTGATCAGGTGTTTGCACCGCCCTATCACCCCTATACAGAAGCCCTGCTGAGCGCGGTCCCCATCGCCGATACATCGGTCGAGAAGCAGCACATCGTCTTGGAAGGCGACATCCCATCAGCGATGAACCCGCCTCCTGGCTGTCCGTTTCAGACCCGCTGTCGCTGGAAATCCGAAGTCCCCAACGGTCTTTGCGAAAGAGATGTCCCACCCGTGAAAACCCTGGCAGACGGTCATCAGGTCAAATGCCATCTGGCAGACGACATCCTGGCACGTATGGAACCCGTCATAAAAATCGCCGCAGAGTGAGGGCGTGAGAACACCAAAGGCGTCGGAGAGCTTCCGGCGCCTTTTTCAAACCAAACAAGCTTGGCCAGCCATTCTTAGAATGCGCTGCCGGGCTTAACCGCCCCAAATCACCTTCACGTAATTCTGGGTTTCCTTGTAGGGTGGTACGCCGCCGTGTTTTTCAACAGCCTGAGGTCCGGCGTTATAGGCGGCCAGCGCAAGCCGCCAGGATTTGAACTTGCGGTATTGCCAGGACAGATACCGGGCCCCACCTTCAAGATTCTGTTTCGGGTCGCGCGGGTTCACGCCCAATAATTGCGCGGTCCCGGGCATCAACTGGGCCAGACCCAACGCGCCTTTATGTGACACGGCATGCGGATTCCATCCACTTTCCTGCTGAACAAGGCGCAGGAACAGCTCTTCGGGAACATCGTGTTTACGAGCCGCTTGCCGCGCCATCGTCAGGTACTCACCCCGATAGTTGCCGGAATATCGCTTACTGAATTGTGGTTGAGGCGTCTTAGGCTTCAACCGATCTGAATCGCGGTACTGGGTGGCCGCACGGCCGTCCAAATATTTGGATTGCTTCAGAAAGATGTCCTTACGGCTTTTGGTAGACAGCGTATCCGCCGCAGCGAGTCCACAGGTCAACGCAAAGCATAGAACCGATAAAAAACAAAATCTGAAACGCATTAATGCCTGTCCCGCACTGTCACGAACCCGAGTGAGTATATGTATTTCAGCCAATAATGAAAGCATGGTAAATTTTCTACGTGCAAACTCCCGACCAGTTCATTTCTCATGATCCATGTTCCAACCATGGTTCAGGGCGTATAGGGTCTCAGAAATACACAGCGCCAGATTCGGGCGCACTCAAGTCAGTTAAGAACGGGGAAATACATGGCGGGTTCTGTCAACAAGGTCATTCTGGTGGGAAATCTGGGGCGTGATCCCGAGGTACGGTCGTTCCAGAACGGTGGCAAGGTCTGCAATCTGCGCATCGCCACTTCCGAGACCTGGAAAGACCGCAACACCGGCGAACGCCGCGAGCGGACAGAATGGCACTCGGTCGCGATTTTTTCAGAACCATTGGCCCGCATTGCCGAGCAATATCTGCGCAAGGGCAGCAAAGTTTATATCGAAGGTCAGCTGGAAACCCGCAAGTGGCAGGATCAGTCCGGTCAGGACCGCTATAGCACTGAGGTGGTTTTGCGCCCCTATCGCGGCGAACTGACTTTGCTGGATGCGCGTGGAGAAGGCGGCGGCGGTGGCGGTGGTCAATCCGGCGGTTACGGTGGCGGCCAGGCAGGTGGTGGCTATGGTGACCCCTATGGCGGACAATCCAGCGCCCCGGCACCCGCGTCTGGTGGAATAGACGACGACGAGATTCCGTTCTAAGCACACCGGAGACACATCATGACATGGTCCTTCTCGCTCGGCCGACTTTTGGGGTCGGAACTGAAGGTCCATGTCACCTTTTTCCTCTTGTTGGCATGGGTTGGATTCGCTGCCTATTCTACCGGAGGGATGCAGGCCGCGATCGGGAATCTGATTTTCGTGCTTGCCCTTTTTGCATGTGTGGTCGCGCATGAGTTTGGTCATGCGCTGATGGCGCGGCGCTATGGCATAAAAACTCCGGACATTACTTTATTGCCGATCGGCGGTCTTGCCCGATTGGAACGGATGCCAGAGAACCCCATGCAAGAGGTATCGGTGGCTTTGGCCGGTCCTGCGGTAAACGTCGTCATCTGGATCATCCTCGTCTTTTTGGGCGCAGGAATGCCATTTGAAACACTCGCCAATATTGATTCACCCGAGACCGGGCTTTTGAACCGCCTCGCCTATGTGAACCTTCTTCTGGCTGCCTTTAATCTCATCCCCGCATTCCCGATGGATGGTGGACGCGTTTTTCGCGCACTGCTCTGCCTGAGGATGGATCGGGTCAAGGCCACGCGCATTGCCGCATTTGCCGGTCAGATAGTGGCGGTAGGATTGGGGTTTCTGGGGCTAAGCACAGGCAATCCGTTGTTGGTTCTGATCGCGGTTTTTGTATTCGTTGCCGCCAATGCAGAAAGCCAGGACGTCGCAATGCGATCAGTGGCGCGTCAGGTTCTGGCCCGCGACGCCATGATCACCGAGTTTCACGCCCTATCGCCAACCGACACGCTTGCGACCGCCGCTCAAGCGGTCATTCACACCACTCAGCATGAATTTCCATTGTTGGATGCAACGGGGAGACTGCAGGGCTTTGTCACGCGCGACCGGCTGTTTGCTGCCCTCGCCAAAGATATTCCCCGGTCAGAATTGGCCAGTTCAATCATGGTTGAGGATATCCCGACAGTGACCCTGAGCAGCGGGTTGGAAGCGGTTCTGAAACAGTTCCACGGGGGTGCCCCCGCAGTTGCCGTCTGCACGCGGTCAGATCAGATGGTCGGCTATATTACCCGTGAAAATATTGGCGAGTTAATGATCATTCGCGGGCGTTGATCAACCCAGCGCGTCCTTGAGGACACTCAAAACCGCATCCCGCGGAACATCCGACGTGACAAATGCCTGCCCGATGCCTCGGGCCAGAATGAAACGCAGTTGGCCATCGATAACCTTCTTGTCTTGCGCCATCAGCTCGACCAGCGCTTCGGCGTCGGGCAAATCCCCGTGGATATCGGAAATGTCGGTTTTCATGCCCATCGCACGCAGATGTGCCCGAACCCGGCTTGGGTCCTCTTGCGAACATAATCCAAGTCGCGCCGACAGTTCGAATGCCAGTGCGCATCCAATCGCAACGCCTTCTCCATGCAGCAAACGATCAGAATACCCGGTAGCAGCCTCAAGCGCATGACAGAACGTATGCCCGAGATTCAGCAGGGCGCGATCCCCCTGCTCGGTCTCATCACGAGCGACGATGTCGGCTTTCATCTGAACGGATCGGGTGACGGCCCGAACCCGCGCGGCCATATCCCCGCCCGAGACATCGGGGCCATTGCCCTCGAGCCATTCAAAGAATGCTGCATCCCCCAACAGCCCGTATTTTACGACCTCACCATAACCGGACAGGAAATCCCTGTCGGTCATTGTGCCCAGAACCGAAGTATCCGCCAGCACCAGTGAGGGTTGATGAAATGCGCCAATCAGGTTCTTGCCCTGCGGTGCGTTGATCCCGGTTTTGCCGCCGACCGAACTGTCGACCTGCGCTAGCAGCGAAGTTGGTATCTGAACAAACCGTACGCCCCGGCGCAAAACGGCCGCGGCAAATCCGGCGAGATCACCTATAACCCCACCTCCGAACGCAACCACCACGTCACGCCGCTCGATTTTCTCGGCTAACAACCATTCGACCGCACGCTCAAAATGCGGCCAGCTTTTGGTGGCTTCGCCCGCGGGCAGCGCCAATGCGGACATTTCGATCCCTGCGCTGGCCAACCCATCCCGCAACGCGTCAAGATGCAGGCTCGCCACGTTTTCATCGGTCAGAACCGCTACTTTGGGTCGCGGCAGCAAAGGTGCTATGCGCTGACCGGCCTGCGTCAGCAGATCGGGGCCGATCTCTACATCATAGGACCGATCCCCAAGCTCAACATGTACGGTTTGGTGCATCTATTTCCGTTCCAAAACATCAGGTCGCGTCATCAGAGCTTTGACGACACGCTCTACCATATCTTCAATCGAGACATCCCCGTCGGACGAAACCGCCAGATCGGCGCGTTCATAGATCGGAACACGCTGATCGTACAATGCACGAAGGGTCGCGAACGGGTTTTCGGTGCGCAAAAGCGGGCGCGTATCCTTGTGGCGAACGCGGTTCCACAACACACCCAAATCGGCGCGCAACCAAACGGACACCCCGCGTTGAGTGATCATGTCGCGGTTTTGTTCGGTCATAAAGGCACCGCCGCCGGTAGAAAGGATACCTTTTTCCTCGACCAAAAGCCGCCCGATGACCTGGCTTTCCTTGCTGCGAAAAAAGGCTTCGCCATCACGCTCGAATATCTCGGGGATGGTCATGTTGGCCGCTGATTCGATTTCGGCATCGCTATCGAGGAAAGGAACCTGCAACCGAGCGGCCAATGCGCGGCCTACGGCGGTCTTTCCGGCCCCCATCATACCTACAAGCACCACTGTTTTGTGCAGTGTATAGTCCGAAACGGCAGATGCCGCATGGGTGTTATGCTTAATTTCGCTCATTTCATCGTGAATGACGTGATCTTAGGAAAAATGCCAGTTATAACTTGGTCAAAAGAGAAAATTGAGGCAGCGTTTGACCATGGGCCGTCTGATCAAGTTCCTGATATATCTGATTTGCCTGTGTTTCATCGGGCTGGTGGGATATGTCTACCTGGGTGAGTTTTTTGGTGCAGATTTCTCTGCGCCGCAAAGCGAGGTCAGGGAGCCGGTAATACTGAATGTCGAATAAAGTGGCGGTGGTTGCACTGTTTCTTGCAGGAACAGCGCAGGCGCAGCAGGAACCCCTTTCTGTTATTGAATGGCTGGCCAATCCTCCGGAAAACCTTCCGGGGACGGTTTTGCTTGAGCCACCCGTGGCGCAGCCCGGCGGTCAGCCCGATGTTCTTGTGACCCCGCTTCAGGCATTGTCACAACCCCTGGGCCTGGTTGCTTCGACTGTCACAGGATTGCCTGTCGACATGTGGCAGAACAGCGATCCCCAACGCCTGTCCGAACTGATCGAAAGCGTCCCGGTCAAGTACAACCCTGCAATGCAGCGTTTGCTGTTCACGTTGCTTTTAACCGAAGCTCGGGCACCGACGTCCAGTAAAGGGGAAGAGATTTTGCTTTTGGCGCGGCTCGACCGCCTCATGCATCTTGGCGCTGCGGACCCCACGCAATCATTGGTACAGCTGGCAGGCCCGACGAACAGTCTTGACCGATTTCAACGCTGGTTCGACGCCACCCTTCTGACCGGGGATGAAGATCGCAGTTGCACGGCGCTGATTGCTCAGCCGCATTTGTCACGGGACTATGCCGCTCAGATTTTCTGCAAGGCCCGGCGTGGGGATTGGGACTCGGCCGCTCTCACGCTTGAGGCAGCCCATGCCCTACAGGTTCTGGCACCACAAGAGCTGGAGGTTCTGGACAGGTTTCTAAGCCCTGAACTGTACGAAGACGCCGAGTATCTGCCGCAACCGGACGACCCCTCGCCCCTGATGTTCCGCTTGTTCGAAGCTATTGGCGAACGTTTGCCCTCGGCTGCTTTGCCCCGCGTCTTCGCAAATGCGGATCTGCGGGATGTTGCGGGCTGGAAGGCTCAGGTCGAAGCCGCGGAACGGTTGACACGCGTTGGGGCGCTAACGCCAAATCAACTGCTGGGGCTCTATACAGAACGGTCTCCGGCTGCGTCTGGAGCCGTATGGGACCGGGTATCGTCGATACAGCGGTTCGAAAATGCACTTGATTCTGGCAATTCGGCAAAGATCGCCAAAGCTCTGCCGGTGGTTTGGAACCAGATGCGCAATATCGGCCTGGAAGTGCCATTCGCTGAACTTTTCGCCGGGCGCCTCTCTCAGGTCAAACTACAGAAACCCGCGGCCGAGGATCTGCGGTGGCGCATTCTGTTGCTGTCAGATCTATATGAAACAGCGGCGTTGTCGGCTCCGGACAATTCTGAAGAAAGTCAGTTTCTGGCTGCGCTGGCTCAGGGTGATCCGGGGCGCGCGCCCTCCCCTTCGCCGCTGGCGGATGCCATCGCAGAGGGGTTTGCATGGGCGGCGCCGGTGCCAACCGATATCAGCAACATGCTGGACGAAGGCCGCCTCGGTGAGGCGCTTCTGGAGACGATGGTGCTGTTTGCCCATGGATCGCGGGGAAATCTGGTCGACCTGACAGCAGCCATGGCAACCCTGCGCCGGGTCGGTCTAGAAGATACCGCGCGCCGCGCCGCGCTGAACCTGCTGATCCTGCAGGGCAAGTGATCATGACGTCTCCGGGCTCTGATGAAATCTGGATTTCGACCTTTCTGGAAGCACAGGCCGCCGAGTTAGGCGCTGCCCAAAATACGCTTGTTGCCTATGGCCGTGATCTCAAGGATTTTGCGGCCTGGCTGCGGCGCCGGAAAATTGGGTTTGCCGAGGCCGACGCCAAGCAGGTTGAGGATTACCTGATCAGTTGCGACGCACAGGGATTGGCTCAATCCACCCGCGCCCGCCGTTTGTCTGCCATAAAACAGATTTATCGGTTCGCATTCGAGGAAGGCTGGCGTTCGACAAACCCCGCGATCAAGATCAAAGGCCCAGGACGGCCAAAGCGGCTGCCGAAAACTCTGGATGTATCCGAGGTGGACCGGTTATTGGTTGCTGCGCGCGAAAGCGGGCGAAACAACATCGAAAAGCTGCGCAATACCTGCCTGATGGAAATCCTGTATGCCACCGGGATGCGTGTCACTGAACTGGTATCGTTGCCGGTGTCATCGGCGCGCGGCGATCCGAGGATGCTCTTGGTATTGGGAAAAGGCGGCAAAGAGCGGATGGTTCCACTGTCCCCTCCGGCTCGACAGGCGCTTTCGGCATGGTTGGCGGCTCGGGATGAGACTGAGGAAAAGCGTGTTACAAAGGGTGGGCAGAGTTCCCGATTTCTTTTTCCCTCACGTGGCAAGGCCGGGCATCTGACACGGCATATGTTCTATCATCTGATCAAGGAACTGGCGGTTCACGGTGGGGTTTCGCCCGAAAAGGTTACACCTCACACCTTGCGTCACGCTTTTGCGACACATCTTCTTGCCAACGGTGCCGATTTGCGATCGATCCAAACATTGCTTGGTCACGCGGATGTGGCGACCACAGAAATCTATACTCATGTCCTGGAAGAACGGCTGGCTGAACTGGTGTTGCAGCATCACCCATTAGCTAAAGATCCAGTTGAAAAGGGCTAACTCCTTGATCCAGTCAAGCCGCGCCCCCATAACAGACGCAGAAACACAAGCAGCTAAGGACCGATGGAACCCTCAACTTCTCTGATCGACGGCACATTCTGGCTTACGTCCGGTGCCATATTGCTATTGCTCTTCTTATCGGGGTTTTTCTCGGGTTCTGAAACGGCTCTGACGGCCTCGTCACGCGGCAAGCTGCGGGCGCAGGCGGACAAAGGGTCGCGCGGGGCGCAGAAGGCGCTGGACATCACCGACGACAACGAACGGCTGATCGGATCGGTTTTGCTGGGCAACAATCTGGTCAACATTCTTGCGGCCTCGTTGGCCACAGCGATGTTCACGCGCCTCTTTGGCGAAAGCGGCGTAGCGTTGGCAACCCTGGTCATGACCTTGCTGGTTCTGATTTTTGCTGAAGTTTTGCCCAAGACTTATGCCATAACCAATTCGGAAAAAGCGGCATCCGCCGTTGCTCCGATCATCAGCGTGGTTGTCACCCTATTCTCACCGGTCGTTTCGGCCGTACGCCTATTGGTACGGGGAGTTTTACGCCTCTTCGGTGTACAGATCGACCCGGATAGCAACATTCTGGCCGTGCGCGACGAAATCGTTGGGGCCCTGCATTTGGGCCATTCCGAAGGCGTGGTCGAGAAGGAAGACCGTGACCGCATTCTGGGCGCTTTGGATCTGGGTGAACGTGCGGTTGAAGAGATCATGCTCCATCGTTCGAATATCGAGATGGTTGATGCGGATGACGCTCCCGAGGCGATCCTGAAACAATGCCTTGAAAGCCCCCATACACGCCTGCCTGTCTTTAGGGACGAACCAGAAAACATCGTTGGGGTTGTTCACGCCAAAGACCTGTTCCGCGCTATGTATGCTCATGCAGGAAGCAGCGAACGTGAAAACAACCGACTGAAAGAGTTCGATGTCTCAAAGGTAGCGAACGCCCCTTATTTTGTGCCTGAAACGACCACTCTTGACGATCAGATGCGGGAATTCCTGCGGATGCATAGCCATTTTGCGCTGGTGGTCGACGAATATGGTTCACTCAGGGGTCTAATCACGCTTGAAGATATCCTCGAAGAAATCGTCGGCGAGATTGCTGATGAGTTTGACATTGATGAGGACGTCCCGGTAACGCGAACCGAAGACGGCCAGTACCTTGTTGAAGGCGCAATGACGATCCGCGATGTAAACCGCGCGATGGAATGGTCTTTGCCCGACGAAGAGGCCAATACCGTGGCCGGTCTGGTCATCCACGAAGCGCAGATGATCCCGATCACGGGTCAGGTATTCTCGTTCCACGGGTTCAGATTCGAAGTCGTCGCGCGCGAAGGCAACAGGATCACAGAGCTGAAGATCCGTCCCCTCTGATCCTCTCGCTGCGACAGCCTTTGTCGTGAACGGAACAGTATCCCTGGTTCTGCGATTGCAGGCTTTGACTATATCGCAAGGGGAGTCTGTGACGTGAAGACAACAACTCAGGTAGCTGTAATCGGTGGCGGCGTTGTCGGGTGTTCGGTTCTTTATCACCTGACCAAGCTGGGCTGGTCGGATGTGATGCTGCTGGAGCGGTCCGAATTGACCAGTGGCTCGACCTGGCACGCGGCGGGTGGTTTCCACACATTGAACGGCGACACTAATATGGCCGCACTGCAAGGCTATACGATCCGGCTGTATAAAGAGCTGGAAGAGATCACCGGCATGTCCTGTGGCCTGCACCACATTGGCGGCATAACGTTGGCCGACGACCGCGACCGGTTTGACATGCTCCTGGCCGAACGTGCCAAGCACCGCTTTATGGGGTTAGAGACCGAAATCGTAGGCCCTGAAGAGATAAGGAAAATCGCACCGATCACCAATACCGACGGCATCATCGGCGCGCTCTATGATCCGCTGGACGGGCATCTTGATCCGTCCGGAACCACCCATGCCTATGCCAAAGCGGCGCGGATGGGCGGCGCAACAATCGAAACCCATTGCATGGTGCACGAAACAAATCAGCGCCCCGATGGCACTTGGGATGTGGTCACCAACAAGGGCACGATTCACACCGAACATGTGGTCAACGCTGGTGGGCTCTGGGCGCGCGAGGTTGGCGCCATGGCCGGTGTCTATTTCCCGCTGCATCCGATGGAACATCAGTACCTGGTCACCGACTCGATCCCCCAAATCGAGGCAATTATCGACGCAGGCGGCGAACATCCCCATGTCATGGATCCCGCCGGCGAAAGCTATCTGCGGCAAGAGGGACGCGGTCTGTGCATCGGCTTTTATGAACAAACCTGCAGGCCCTGGGCTGTCGACGGCACCTCGTGGGATTTCGGTCACGAGCTTCTTCCCGATGATTTCGATAAGATCACCGATAGTATTGAATTCGCCTATCGCCGCTTTCCTGTTCTGGCCGAGGCTGGTGTGAAATCGGTGATCCACGGGCCGTTTACCTTTGCACCGGACGGCAATCCTCTGGTCGGGCCGGTTCCGGGGTTGCGCAACTATTGGTCGGCCTGCGGCGTGATGGCCGGGTTCAGCCAGGGCGGCGGCGTTGGTCTGACACTGGCGCAATGGATGATAGAAGGCGAGCCCGAGCGCGACGTCTTTGCGATGGACGTGGCGCGGTTCGGGGATTGGATCAGCCCGGGCTATACCCGTCCAAAGGTCATCGAGAACTATCAGAAGCGGTTCAGCGTCTCTTATCCGAACGAGGAATTGCCGGCAGCCCGCCCAGCCCGCACAACGCCGATGTATGATATCTTTACCGATCTTGGTGCTGTGTGGGGTCAGCAATACGGGCTTGAGGTGCCCAATTACTTTGCCCAAGGGGATGAACCGGGCTATGAAACGCCCTCGTTCCGCCGATCCAACGCATTCGATGCCACCGGGCGCGAAGTTCGGGCCGTGCGATCAGGTGTTGGCATCAACGAAGTGCACAATTTTGGCAAATACCGCATTGCTGGACCTGCTGCCCGCGATTGGCTGGATCGGATCATGGCGGGTCGAATCCCGAAACCGGGCCGCGTGTCGCTAACCCCGATGCTATCACCAAAGGGCAAGCTGATCGGTGATTTTACCGTTTCCTGTCTTGATGAGACCGAGTTCCGTCTGACCGCCTCCTACGGCTCTCAGGCGTTTCACATGCGCTGGTTCCTGCAAAATGCGCAGAATGGCGTGACTGTCGAAAACATCAGCGATCGGCAGAACGGGTTCCAGATCGCCGGTCCAAAAGCCACGCAGGTTCTGGCGGCCTGCACCCGTGATGACCTGAGCGGATTTCGGTTCCTCGATCTGCGCCGCATGACCGTTGGGATGACCGACTGCATCGTCCAGCGCGTCAGCTATACCGGCGATTTGGGGTACGAGATCTACTGCGATCCCATGGCACAAAGGCAGTTGTGGTGGACCTTATGGCAGGCCGGGCAAGAACGCGGCATCGTTCCATTTGGCATGCGCGCGATGATGAGCCTGCGTCTGGACAAGTTCTTTGGATCCTGGATGCGAGAATTCTCGCCTGATTACACAGCCGCGGAAACCGGTCTGGATCGGTTCATTTCATTCTCTAAGAACGCCGATTTCATTGGCCGCGCAGCTGCCGAGGCTGAACGCGCCTCTGGCCCTGCCCGTCGACTGGTTGCGTTCGAGGTTGATGCCGAGGACGCTGATGTCAACGCGTATGAGCCGGTTTGGCTGGGCGGAAAGGTCGCCGGGTTTTGCACTTCGGGTGGCTATTCACACTATGCAGGCAAGTCCTTTGCCATGGGGTTTCTACCAACAGACCGCGCTGCGGACGGGCTGGAAGTAGAAATCGAAATACTTGGCCAGTTGTGCAAGGCACGCGTGATCTCAGAACCGTTATTCGACGCCGATGGCGCGCGTATGAGGGGATGACACTGCTTTCATACGTCTGCATTGTCGGCGCATGACGCAAATACCCATCATCCTTCTGGCCGCCGGACAATCCCGGCGTATGCGAGGCGCAGATAAGCTGCTGCAAGAAATTGATGGCTGCCCGCTGCTGCTCCGTTCCGCCCAGACAGCACGGGCCGCATCGTCGGTTATTGTTGCCCTGCCGTCCAAGCCTCATCCCAGGTACGACGTGTTGCAGGGGCTGGACCTGCATCTGGTCGAAATCGCAGATGCGGAGGAAGGTATGAATGCCAGCTTACGAGGGGCTCTGTCCGCAGTTGGGCAAGAGGCCGAAGCCGTCATGGTTCTGCTAGCTGACCTGCCTGAAATCACTCTGGATGACCTTCAGACGCTGATCAAGGCAACTAAGGCGTATCCGGATAAGCTGATCTGGCGCGGGTCGACCGCGTCAGGACAGCCTGGCCACCCTGTGATCTTCAGCCGTCTCCTGTTCGATCAGATCAGCCGCCTGACCGGAGACGAAGGCGCACAATCTGTGGTTCGGGACCATCCGGACAAGGTCCATCTATGTGTGCTCCCCGGCCAACATGCCGTGCTGGATCTGGACACGCCCGAAGCATGGGATATCTGGACCAAAAATCGCAACAGTTAAAACGAGTACGGCCCGGTCAATGAAGACCGGGCCGGTTACCCAATTAAGGACTACCACTTTTCACTGATCCTGAAAGCGCGTCCAGAACACACTAGGCATTCCGAATATTCCGCAACCGAACCTAAACAAGACCCCCTCGTTAACATGCCGCTCAGCGCTTCCAGAGACTGTGACAAGCCGTTGGCACCCCCTAGTGCCGCCGACTTCCCTTCGCTTGGGCAAGACCATCGTCACCTATCAGATGCTCTCAAACAACGTAAAATTGGCCTAAACTTGCATTTTCTGATGTATCAGTTTGGTTTTTACGCAACATTTCTCTCAATGTGTTTCTACTATAGGTTGTTCGTCCGAGAAAATCTAAATGCAAGTACACTCCATTTATCACAGACCATATATATAACATGTTCATAATATGATATGTTTCCGGCAAATTCAGCCTATGACATCAGATCAACTCACAACCAATGGCTGTGTCATGAATCCATCAATTTCTGAGCGCTCGCTTTGTTTATCAAACAGATTTAATTCAACTAAAATCATCATTTGACTGCCGAACAGGCAACAATCCACCGATTCTCACCTTATGATTCGGAAGATTTCCGCGAATCTTTGCCACCCGACGCCGGGATAGAGCCTCTCGTTTGTGGCAAAATTAAGATTTATTAACCAACCAATCAGGAAAGTCACAGACTGATGCAGCATCTCTTGATCCAAGGCGCGGCCAGTGTCGCGTGCTTCAATCAGGAGACCAAAATGAGCATCCGTAAATCCTCTCTTCTTATGCCACGCACATCAAACTGGCTAGGCGTCTCAGCGCTGAGTGCGGCATTGTTGGCGACGACTGCCCTGCCCTCGAAAGCTGACGAAGCGCTGGCTGATTTAGTTGAGAGCGTGTCACCTTCTGTCGTGACCATCATCGCGGAACAAAACGCCGCCAAGGGCCCGAAAAATGGACAGCAGTTTGATTTCGAAGGCCAACCATTCGGTGAATTCTTCAAACGCTTTGGCGTGCCTGAAGGGTTCGATGCCCCCCGTCGTGGTCCTTCTCAGGGTTTGGGGTCAGGTTTTGTGCTGGATGAAGCCGGGTACATCATTACGAACCATCACGTGGTCGACGATGCCGCGACCGTGACCGTGCGCCTGAATGATGACCGAACTTTTGAGGCTGAGGTGATCGGTACCGACCCGTTGACCGATATCGCGGTTCTCAAGATCGACGCGGGCGAGCCACTTCAGGCCGTAGAGCTTGGCAATAGCGATGTAATCCGTGTGGGCGAGGATGTCGTCGCCATCGGGAACCCGTTTGGCCTCAGCTCGACCGTGACGACCGGGATTGTATCGGCCAAGGACCGCAATATTTCGCAGGGACCTTATGCCGAGTTCATCCAGACGGATGCGGCCATCAACAAAGGCAATTCCGGTGGCCCGCTGTTCAACATGGATGGTGAGGTTATCGGCGTGAACTCGGCCATCTATTCCCCGAGCGGTGGGTCGGTCGGGTTAGGTTTTGCCGTCACGTCGAACATTGTGGACCATATTGCCGCGGATCTGCGCGATGATGGCCAGGTCAGCCGCGGTTGGCTGGGTGTGTCAATCCAGAATGTCAGCCCTCAGATCGCTGCGGCGATGGGAATTGATGCCTCAAACGGCGCATTGGTTTCGGACGTTGTTGCCAACAGCCCTGCCGAAGGCATCCTGGAACAGGGCGACGTCATCCTGACCTTTAACGGCGAACCCGTCGCGTCCAGCAGCGACCTGCCGATCCTTGTCGGAACTACCAAGGTTGGAACAGAAAGCACGCTTACGGTTTTGCGCAACGGCAGTGAGCAAGACATAAAGTTGACGATTGGACAGCATCAGTCCGCATCGGCCAAAATTGACAAGTCAGTGGATGAAGGCATTTCGGGCACCGCCCTGGGCGTCACCGTTGCACCACTAACAGAAACCAACCGTGCGGAACTGGGCATGGCCGAGAATATTGACGGTGTGATCGTCACGGACCTGAAACCGGACAGCCCTGCAGCCAAAGCCGGTCTTCAGCGTGGCGACGTGATCGTGAAGCTGGGCAACCAGGATACGGCCACTCCTGACGCGCTGAAAGACGCGCTGGACAGCGAAAAAACCGATCCCGCGCTTGTCCTGATCAACCGTGGCGGCAACCAGATCTTTGTTGCGGTGGAAATCGCCTGATCGAACACCTGCGCGCGCCACGTGATGGGGAGATCTGGCGGGCGCCTCTCTGGCATGATTGAATTGTCCGCAATCTGCCGGAGCAGCCGGGTGCGCAACGACGCACCCGGCATCTAAACTGGTCAAATCTTGTACTTTGTTTGAAAAATTGTGTTTAAGTTCCGGTAGAAAGGATTTCAGATCATGAGCCGACGCCTGTTGATCGTTGAAGATGATGAAGACACCCGGGAATTCATAGCAAAAGGGTTCAGCGAGGAAGGATATGTCGTCGAACAGGCCGCGGATGGGCGCGAAGGGCTGTATCACGCCACAGATGGTGGCTTTGACGCCATCGTTCTGGACCGAATGCTGCCCGGTCTAGACGGCCTGTCACTGATCAAATCCATGCGCGCAGCGGGTCTGAAAACTCCGGTTCTGATGTTAACCGCAATGAGCGCGGTCGATGAGAGAGTCAAAGGCCTGAGGGCCGGTGCAGATGATTATCTGGTCAAACCGTTCTCTTTTCAGGAACTGCATGCGCGGATCGAAGCTCTGTTAAGACGCCCGCAGGAATCTGAGGAAAACCCAACCCTGACCTGCCGCGATCTGGATATGGATTTGCTGACCCGCAAAGTCACCCGCAACGGGCGAGAGATTACCCTGACACCGCGTGAATTTCAGATTTTGGAATTCTTCCTGAGACGCAAGAACCGCGTAGTGTCACGCACCATGTTGCTGGAAGGTGTCTGGGATTATCATTTCGACCCGAACACCAATGTGGTTGACGTCCATATCTCGAAACTGCGCCGCCAATTGGATGAAGGCGGAGAGATCCCGTTGATTGAAACAGTCCGGGGCGCAGGTTACATGATATCTGATGGATAACCTACGGCTTTCGTTCAATAATTCCAGAACGCGTTTGGTTCTGGCCAGCATGGTTCTGAGCACATTGCTGACAGCCACCGTGCTGGCCCTTGTCTATGTCACCGCAAATCGCAGTATCGAAAGCGAAACCCGCTCGGTGGTTTCCGCGGAATTGACCGGTCTGGCCGATGAATACGAAAGGCGCGGGCTCATCGGTTTGCTGACAGCCATCGAACGCCGTATTCCCACCGCCTCTGAACGGGATGCCCTCTATTTGTTGACCGACCGCAACGGGACGAAATTGGCTGGCAACCTGAGACAATGGCCCGATGACATCACTGCCGGAAGTGGTTGGGTCCAACTAGAGCTGCGACGCTCGGACAGCGAACAGCTGGTGCCAATCTCGGCTGCATCCATTCGTCTGCCGGGCGGAGAACGCCTGCTTGTCGGGCGGGATGCGCTGGCACGACAGCAGTTTGACCGTGTTCTTTTACGCTCGGTCGGCTTCGCGCTGGCAATCGCGCTGGCGCTGAGCGTCCTGACAGGCTGGCTGTTTACCAGGCTCGTCTTTTCGCGCCTGTCTGACATCGCCTCGACCGCAGAAAATATCGTTTCAGGCGACCTGTCGCGCAGGATGCCCTTGCGCGGGACCGGTGATGAATTCGATCAGGTTTCAGGTACGCTCAATACGATGCTGGACCGGATCGAGGAGTTGGTCAGCAATCTACGGACGACCTCGAATTCGATCGCGCATGATCTACGCTCTCCTTTGTCGCGGTTGAAACAGCGGGTCGAATCCCTGTCAGATAGCCGCAAATCCGAACAGGATCGCGAAATCGACATCGCGCGCGCGACGACCGAGGTTGATCATGTCCTGCGGGTACTGGGCCAACTGACTGAGATTTCGCGTGCCGAAGCAGGTGTCGGGCGAGAGCAGTTCGAAGATGTCGACCTTAAGCAACTCGTGGCGGACGTGGTCGAGCTCTATGATCCGGTTGCCACGGATCAGGGCGTAACACTTGAAGTTACAGGGTCAACTGCCCCCCTTCCCGGCCACCGCCCCCTTTTGTCTCAGGCACTGTCCAACCTGTTAGAAAATGCGCTGCGATACGCGCCTGATGGTTCGACCATCACGATCAATATTGCGGATGACGGCCTGTATACCAACCTCAGCGTGCGAGATCACGGCCCCGGTGTACCACAGGACGATCTGGCCCGTCTGCAGATGCCCTTTGTGACACTCGATCCCGCCCGGACCGAGCGCAATGCAGGTCTGGGCCTGGCTTTGGTCGCAGCGATATCGCATATGCACAAAGGCATGTTCGACGCCCGCAACTGTGATCCGGGCCTTGAAGCCACTATTCGTCTGTCGCGCAAACCCTGATCCGGTGATCATGAACCGCAAAGGTAAAAAAGGATCGGGTGACAGTAATTCTGACACCGGTTAAAACGTCGATTATGTCTGACCCGATCTCAACTATCCGTAATCTCGGCCCGGCCTATGAACAGGCTTGCGCGCGCGCCGGTATCCACTCGGCCCAGCAACTGCGCGAGATAGGCCCCGACGCGGCCTATGCAAAACTCTTGCAGGCAGGATCGCGCCCTCATTTCATCGGCTATTATGTTTTGGTGATGGGGCTGCAAGGCCGCCCCTGGAACGATTGCAAAGGCGAAGAGAAAAAAGCCCTGCGGCAAAGGTTCGACGCAATCAAAGCCAGCAACGGTACTGCGCCGCAGACGAAGATGATTGCCGACTTGGATGCGATCGGCGTCCGGGTATCTTCGGACGACTTGAAACCCGCATAGAAAAAGCCGCCCCCGACCCCGGGAGCGGCTTTATAGGCTTGATCTTAAAGCAGATTAGCCGACCAGTTCGATGCCCGAGAAGAAATAGGCGATCTCAACCGCTGCGGTTTCCGGTGCGTCTGAACCGTGGACCGAGTTCTCGCCAACCGATTCAGCGAACTCGGCGCGGATGGTGCCGGGGGCCGCATCTGCGGGGTTGGTTGCGCCCATGACTTCGCGGTTCTTGGCAATGGCGCCTTCGCCTTCCAGAACCTGTACAATAACCGGCTCGGACGACATGAATTCGCACAGTTCGTCATAGAACGGGCGCTCGGCATGGACGTCATAGAACTTGCCAGCTTGTGCTTTGGTCATGTGAATGCGCTTTTGCGCAACGATGCGCAGACCGGCCTCTTCAAACTTGGCGTTGATCTTGCCAGTCAGGTTGCGGCGGGTTGCATCGGGTTTGATGATCGAGAATGTGCGTTCCAGTGCCATGTCGGCCTCTCCTTAAAAATAGGGCGCGGGGCCCGCGCCGAAATCCATCGCGGGCCGCGTATCATGGTCTGTAGCTTATGAAAAGTGTTATGATGCCCTGCTCCGGCGCTTTGCCGGTCACAATGTGCTGGGCAACGGGTCCAGACTGTCGATCCGACGAACATAGAGCACGGCCAGAAGGCCGATAAAGCTACACCCGCACATCATGCCAAGCACAAGAAAAGGTCCGTTTTCAGGGCTGACAAAGGCGCCGGTGATCGTCGTCAGAACCGCCCCCAGCGCAACGATCATTGCACCTGACAGGCCCGCCGCGCTGCCTGCCAGTTTGGGACGAACCGACATCACGCCCGACGATGCATTGGCGTTGGTCAGTCCATTGCCGAAACCGACACAGATGGCTGAGCCGAAAAAGACCCAAACCGTACCAAGCCCGACCCAAAACAGAAGCAGCCCGCAAAGCGGCCCTGCCGTGGCCACATTCCGCCCTATCAGGATCATCGTTGTTAACTGCGTCCGCGCCGCCAATCGGCCGGTAACAAAATTCCCGACCATGAACCCGCCGGTGATAATGCCGATCCCAAGACCCAGCATCGCGGGGCTCAGATCAAACCAAGCAGCTGCAACCAACGGTGCACCGGTGATAAAACTGAAAAAACCACCGATCGAAAACGCCGCGCATAGGGCATAACCCCAAAACCTTCGGGCGCGGAACAGATGCGGATATTCCTTCAGCTGCGCCGCGAATGTTGGGGCGCGGTTTATATTGGTCTCTCCCATATCAAACCACAGCAAAGCCAGCAGACCGGTGCCAAGTAAGGAATACAGAACAAACCCCGAGCGCCAGCCAAACAGCATGTCCAACGCGCCGCCCAACATCGGTCCCAGCATTGGCGCCAGCGCCATAGCCATTGCGACATAGCCCAGCTTGCTGGCCGCCTCGTTGGGGGGATAGCGGTCGCGGATTGAGGCGCTGGACAGCACAGACCCGGCGACGACCACAGCCTGAATGAGGCGAAAACCCAGAAACACCCAGATTGACCCAGCCAGCACGCAGCCGATGGATGCGACCACGAAGATCGACATGCAGATCAACAGGACCGGCCTGCGCCCATATCGATCCGACAGAGGACCCATAATCAGTTGCAGCACAGCAGAAACCGCCAGATATCCCGCAACCGCCAGATTCATAAGGCCGTAATCCACCTGAAAGTCCACGCTCATATGCGCCAGCGATGGCAGGAACATATTCAGCGTCAGCACCGACAACGCCGTGGCAAAGACCAGCGTGACCAACGACGGAGGTGTTCGGGCTGTATGCATGATGGAACCGTGTGAAAACTTCAGGCAAAACAGCGCTAACACATTGAATGCCGGTTGAACATGCAAGCTGCTGGCGGCGGCATAACGGCTCTGCTAAGAGCAGCATATGTTACGGATTCAAGACATCACCTATGCCGTTGAAGGCCGCCCTTTGTTCGAGGGCGCAAGCGCAACCATCCCCGATGGCCACAAGGTTGGACTAGTGGGGCGCAATGGCACCGGCAAGACCACCCTGTTTCGCTTGATCCGGGGGGTACTGGCGCTGGAATCGGGCAGTATCGCTGTCCCGAAACGGGCGCGTATTGGTGGCGTGGCGCAAGAGGTGCCCTCGTCCGATGCCTCACTGATCAATACCGTTCTGGCCGCCGATACCGAGCGCAGCGCGTTGATGACTGAAGCCGATAGTGCCACGGACCCCGGACGCATCGCCGATATTCAGACCCGGCTGGCCGATATCGACGCCTGGTCGGCCGAAGCGCGCGCAGCCTCGATCCTCAAGGGGTTGGGGTTCGATGACGAGGATCAGTTGAAACCCTGTTCGGACTTTTCCGGCGGCTGGCGCATGCGCGTCGCGCTAGCAGCGGTACTGTTCTCGCAGCCTGATCTGTTGCTGCTGGACGAACCGACCAACTATCTGGATCTGGAAGGCGCTCTGTGGCTGGAAAGCTATCTGGCGAAATACCCGCACACGGTGATCATCATCAGCCATGACCGCGAGTTGCTGAACCGCGCTGTGGGGTCAATCCTGCATCTGGAAGATCGCAAGCTGACCTATTACGCGGTGCCTTACGATAAATTCGCGGAACGCCGCGCCGAACGTCTGGCACAGGCGGAATCGGAAAACACCAAGGCCAAGGCGCGCATCGCGCATCTGCAAAGCTTCGTGGATCGCTTTCGCTATAAGGCGTCTAAAGCAGTTCAGGCCCAGTCGCGCCTGAAGATGATCGAACGCATTCAGTTGGTCTCGACCCCGCAAGAGGCTGCTCTGCGCGCTTTTTCCTTCCCCGAACCCGAAGAACTGTCGCCCCCGATCATTCAGATCGAAGGCGGTGTGACGGGATACGGCGAGACCGAGGTGCTGCGCAGACTGAACCTGCGCATTGATCAGGATGACCGTATCGCGCTGCTGGGCAAGAACGGTCAGGGCAAATCGACCCTGTCCAAGTTGCTGTCTGATCGTCTGCCGTTGATGGCTGGCAAGATGAGCCGCAGCACCAAGCTCCGCATAGGCTATTTTGCACAGCATCAGGTGGATGAGCTGCATGTGGACGAGACGCCCTTGGATCATCTGCGCCGATTGCGCCCGAATGAAGCACCGGGCAAGTGGCGCTCGCGTTTGGCCGGGTTTGGATTGAATGCCGATCAGGCAGAAACCAAGGTCGGGCGGCTGTCCGGCGGTCAAAAGGCGCGTCTGTCGCTGCTGCTTGCCACCATCGACGCCCCGCATATGCTGATTCTGGACGAACCGACCAACCATCTGGACATCGAAAGCCGCGAGGCGCTGGTTGAGGCATTGACCGCCTATTCCGGAGCCGTAGTGCTGGTCAGTCATGACATGCACCTACTGTCGCTGGTGGCGGACCACCTCTGGCTGGTCTCGGACGGATCCGTCAAACAGTTTGACGGGGATCTGGAATCCTATCGGTCCCTACTGCTGGGCCGCGACAAACCTGTTAAGGAAAAGCCGCTGACGGCCAAGCACAAACGCCCATCGCGCGAGGCGGTTCTGAACCTGCGCGCCGATCTGCGCAAATGCGAGGAACGGATCGAGAAATTGACGGATATGCACGAAAAGCTCTCGGCCAAACTGGCGGACCCCAGTTTGTATGAAGACGACAAGATCAACGACCTGGCGACCTGGAACCGGAAATTTGCCGAGGTGGTCGAGGCAATGCAAAAAGCCGAAGCGCTTTGGGTGGTTGCGGCAGAGCGGTTGGAACAGGCAGAGACCGCAGCATGATGGATACAGCCTTTCTCATAACCTCGTTTACAACATTGCTTGTGGTCATTGATCCGCCAGCACAAACGCCGATCTTTGTGGCCCTGACACAAGGCATGGATCGGCATGCGCGTTATACAATAGCGGTGCGCGCCTGTCTGACGGCGGCTGGGATTCTGGCCATGTTCGCCGCATTCGGCGAGGCGGTTCTGGGCTTTATTGGCATCTCGATGGAGGCGTTCCGCGTTGCGGGCGGCGTTCTGTTGTTCCTCACAGCGCTGGACATGCTGTTCGAACGGCGCACCAAGCGGCGCGAAAACAGCGCCGAAGAAGAAGAGCATCCTGATCCTTCGGTATTTCCGTTGGGTATTCCCCTGATTGCAGGACCCGGCGCGATTGCCACAATGATCCTGCTGGCCGGGCAGCATCCGGGCATAGAGGGTCTGGCCGTGGTGATCGGCATGATGCTGATCGTAGTGGCGATGGTGTTCGTCACCTACCTGTCTTCAGGCGCGGTGGCACGAATTCTGGGCAAGACCGGGCTGAATGTGCTGACTCGCCTGTTGGGCATGCTGCTGGCGGCCTTGTCAGTTCAGTTTATCTTGGATGGGCTAAAAGCCTTTGGATTTGCGTCATAAATCCCCATATTGGATTCGAGTGACGCAGTAAGGTAGCGGTATGGACGGCGACAGCATTGCAAATCTGGCCTATCTTGGATTGTTGGGCGCAGCGGTCGTGGCCTGGTTTATCTCTCAGAACCGGCAAAGCCTGAACAAAACGTTGCAACAGGCTCTGGCCTGGGTGTTTATTTTTATCGGCATCATTGCCGCCTATGGACTATGGGGCGATATCCGCAGCACTGTGGGCCCTGCCCCGCAGATGACCGTGACCGGCGAAATCATCGAAGTGCCGCGCGCCTATGACGGGCATTACTATCTACCGGTTCTGGTCAACGGAGAGCCCATCACCTTTTTGGTCGATACCGGCGCCAGCCAGATTGTGTTGAACGAGGCGGATGCCAGACGCATCGGTGTTGACCCCGATCAGCTGAACTATTTCGGGCGGGCCCTGACGGCCAATGGCGAGGTGCGCACCGCCCCGATACGGCTGGACAGCCTTGAACTGGGGCCGATCACGGATCGCAATGTCTCGGCCTGGGTGAATGAAGGTGCGCTGGATCAGTCCTTGCTGGGCATGGATTACCTGCACCGGTTCTCGAATATTCAATTCGCGGATGGGCGTCTGATCCTGTCGCGCTGATGCCCTCTCGATATTGAGAACATAATAAGAACATGCTAGAGTAATAGCATGTCCACACATCTTCTTGGCCGCAAACCCGCACGACAAATGGCAGGGCTGAATCTCCATCCGCAGATCACCCTGCAACTGGCCCGCGTGCACGAGGCCTGCGGCCCCGCCCGGCGCAGCTTTGCCATGTGGTTGGCCGGTCAGGCACAGGGGCCGGTGTTGTGGATTTCCCCCGCGTGGGAGGCAAGCCAGTTGCACCCAGGCGGGATGATGGCCTTTGCCGATCCTGCTCGGTTCCTGTTTGCCCGCCCCAACCATGCCGAGGACCTGCTGTGGTGCATGGAAGAAGCGTTGCGCAGCGGGGCAACCCCACTGGTGATCTGCGATCTGCCCGAGGCGCCCGGCCTGACGCCGGTCCGACGGATGCATCTGGCCGCGGAACAAGGCGGCACGATGGGGCCAGCCCCGCTTGGCCTGTTACTGACCCCTGGCGATGGCGGCGCACAGGGGGTTGAAACCCGCTGGCACATGGCTGCGGATCATCACGCCGGGGTTCCCTGCTGGACCCTGACCCGCCGTCGCGCCCGCGCCCTACCCCCGGTCAGCTGGCAGGCCACCCAGACCAAGCCACATGCCGGGCTGAACCTGACGCGGATCAAGGCCCAAGATGTGTATTGGGGTGAATAAGTTACGCGCCTCACGGCACTTGTGACTAGCCAAGTGCCACATCCAACCCTAGCGTTCCGGTATGAGCCATCCAATCCATGACAGCCGCTATTCTTGGCTTCGCCTTCTGATCACCCTCGCAATCGCTACGGTGGCGAATGTGGGCATGTGGGCGGTAATCGTCGTGATGCCCGCGATCGAGGCGCAATTCAGCGCCGGTCGGGCCGAAGCCTCATTTCCCTATGTCTTGTCGATGATCGGGTTTGCACTGGGGAACATGTGGCTGGGGCAGCTGGTTGATCGGTTGGGCGTGACCAAGGCACTGATCGGTGCCGCCCTTCTGAGCGCGGTCAGCTATCTGTTGGCAACATGGGCGCCGAATATGCTGCTCTTGTCACTGGCCCATCTGCTGTTGGGGCTGGGCACGGCTGTTGGTTTTGGCCCTCTGATCGCAGATATCTCACACTGGTTCATGAAACGCCGCGGGATTGCGGTGGCGTTGGTTGCCAGCGGAAACTACCTGTCCGGGGCGATCTGGCCAACGCTTCTGTCAGGCATCCTTGCACGTGAGGGATGGCAGCAGGTCTATCTGACGCTGGCGGTCATAACGCTGCTCGTTGTCATCCCCCTGTCTCTGCTGCTGCGCCGGCAAGTCCCGATCGAGGCCCATCAGACCGCCGCCGCCAATGCGCAGATCAACGCGCGCAGCGTGGGAATATCGCCGCGCAGCTTGCAATACGTTCTTGGTCTGGCCGGAATCGGCTGTTGCGTGGCCATGTCGATGCCGCAGGTCCATATCGTGTCCTACTGCGTCGGGCTCGGATATGGCCCGGCGGTCGGGGCCGAGATGCTCTCGCTGATGTTGCTGGGCGGCGTGGTCAGCCGAGTGATCTCGGGGTTGGTCGCCGACAAGCTGGGCGGGTTGATGACATTGCTGGTCGGCTCTTTCCTGCAATGTATCGCCCTATTTCTGTTCCTGCCCTATGACGGGATGGCCTCACTTTACATTATCAGCCTCATGTTCGGTCTGGCGCAGGGCGGCATTGTCCCCAGCTATGCGCTGGTCGTACGTGAATATATGCCCCCGCAAGAGGCCGGAGCACGCGTTGGCTTTGTCATGATGATGACCATCATGGGCATGGCACTGGGCGGATGGATGTCCGGGTGGATTTACGACTTAACCGGAAATTATCAACTGGCCTTTATCAATGGCATCCTCTGGAACGGGCTGAACATCGTTATCCTGCTGATGTTGCTAAGGCGATCGCGGCCCCGCAGGCAGGAGGTCATGATATGACCCAACTGACAAGGCGCGCTGTACTGTCCGGGTTGACCGCCCTGCCATTTGCGCGCCCGGCTCTGGCCGGGTTGCGTCCCTATGAACTGGTCCGCAATGGCACTTCCGTAGATTTTACGTTCGAGCTGTCCGGCATCACACAGTCCGGAACCATGCCGATACGATCCGCAGATATCCGAATTGACATGACCGACCTGGCCAACAGCCGGGTGGATGTCTCGCTAAACGTCGCCAAGGCGCGCACCAACCTGCCCTTCGCCCGCAAACCGATGCTCAGCGCTGGGGTTCTGGACGCCACAGGATTTCCCACAATTCATTTCACCTCGACCGATATTCAGCTTGGCAACGGTGGACGTATCTCGAACGGGGCCGAGATCACAGGAGATCTAACCTTGCGTGGCGTAACGCGACCAATCACATTGCGCGCCAATATTTTTCGCCCGCCCGGCAGCGCCCGAGACAACTTGAATAACCTCTCCATCCAACTCAGCGGTTCACTGAACCGTCACGAATTTGGCGCCTCGGGTTATTCCGACCTCGTAAAGGAAACTGTTGGCCTTGATATCCGGGCCAAGATCAAAAAGACTGGATAGATCAAAAACGACGCCACAAAGTCGATAAGCCGCGCGCACCGCGCTGGAAATATCGCAATCTGAGCCCATCATGCGCACGATCATTTCCTTTGCCGCCCTATTTCTTTCCGTCATTCTGCTTCAACTGTCCACCGGTGGCGTTGGCCCGCTGGATGCGATTTCCGGCCTGACCCTGAATTTCACCACCGGGCAAATTGGTCTGTTGGGCTCGGCCCATTTCGTTGGCTTCTTTGTGGGATGCTGGTGGGCCCCGCGCCTGATGGGAAGCGTCGGCCATTCGCGGGCATTTGCCGTTTGCACAGCTTTGGGCGCAATGGGGTTGCTGGGGCACACCCTGACGGACAACGCTTATATCTGGGCGGCCCTTCGGATCGCGTCAGGCGCCTGTGTCGCCGGGTGCTACACAGTGATCGAGGCCTGGCTGAACGCAAAAGTCACGAATGAGACGCGCGGGCGCGCCATGGGCACCTATCGCATCGTCGATATGGGCGCGTCCCTCTGCGCCCAGCTGATCATCGCAGTTCTGCCACCAGCATCATATGTCTCGTATAACTTGCTGGCGATCCTGTGCTGCGCTGCCCTGTTGCCACTGACCCTGACGCGCGCCAGCCAGCCCGAAACGCCCGACGCCCCGCGGCTGCGCCCGAAACTGGCCTGGAACAGCTCTCCTCTGGCGGTGGCCGGGGTGGTGGTTGCTGCGTTAAGCTCGGCGTCCTTTCGGATGGTTGGCCCTGTTTACGGGCAAGAGGTTGGGCTTGGTGTCGATCAGATCGCGTTTTTCCTGGCGTCTTTCGTGCTGGGCGGCGCGTTGGCGCAATATCCGATGGGATGGCTAGCCGATAAATACGACAGGCGCTGGGTACTGATCTGGCTTTCGGTAGCCGCCGTCCTCAGCTGCGGTGTGACCATGGCCGCCAGCAACACCGGGACCGTTGGTGTTATGTTGTCTGCAAGTTTGTTCGGCTTTACGACCTTCCCAATATTCTCGGTCTCGTCTGCGCATGCCAACGACTTTGCGACAACCGAACAAAGGGTCGAGCTGTCGGCCGCCCTGATGTTCTGGTATGCGCTGGGTGCGATTGCCTCGCCTTATCTGTCATCCACACTTATTCAGTCCTTCGGGCCCGGCGCGCTTTTCGCCTTTGTGGCACTTGGCCACGTCTTCCTGATCATCTTTGGACTGGCGCGGATGCGCTCACGTCCGACCCCCGAAGAGCGCACCAACTATGTCTATTCGCCACGAACTTCTTTTACTATCGGGCGCCTGTTGAAACGGTCGCGCGAGAAGCAGTAAAAAGGGCCGGGAAATTCCCGGCCCATTCTTTTAGTGTTCGGTTCGAGGTTTCTGATCAACCACTTCGGCCTCAACTGCTGGTTTAACAGTGGGCTCTAGCGCGCCGTTGACGATGCCCCCGACCCCGTTTTCCATCGACAGGCCCAGCTCTTCGCCCAGCTTTTTCAACGCGGGCATCTGAACGGCCATGGCCATGATCGAATCCAGCGCCTGGTTCACCACCGGCTTGTCGCCATTGGCGCCTCCGCCACCACCGGCGGCACCGATCCCGCCAACCTGATGGATCTTGATCGAGTCGATCTTCTCCGCGGGCTTGACCATTTCCGCAATGATCGTCGGCATCGCCTCAATCCGGGCCAGATCAACCTTCAGACGGATCTGATCAACGGACAGGGCATTGTCAGCCTCGACAATCGCGCGCTTACCTTCCGCTTCGGCCAGCATGTCGTTCTTCTTGGCCTCGGCGCGGATGTTCAGCGCATCCGCTTCGGCTTGCGCCTCTTCGCGGCGCGCCTCAGCACGGTCAGCGGCGGCCTCTTTCTCGGCCTGGGCGGCCAGACGGATGGCTGTGGCCTGACGTTCCGCCTCACGCGTCGCTTCGATCAGAACGATCTGCTTCTGTCGCTCGGCCTCGGCCACCTGACGGGCGGTAACCACCGCTTCGGTCGCTTTGGTCGCCTCAGCGCGGGCCAGATCGGCAGAGGCACGGGCGCGGCTTTCCTCTTCGGATTTCTGCGCGATGATGATCTGACGCTCTTGCTCGGCAACCTCCAACTCACGCTCTTTCGAGATCTCGGCCTCACGGATTTTACGCTCGCGTTCAATGTCAGCCGCTCGAATTGCTTCCTCGCGCGCAATCCGGGCACGCTCGGTTTCACGTACAGAATCCTCGGTCCGCGCGGCGATCTCGGCCTCTTGCGCCACGCGCAGGGTTTCGATCTGTTGCGTCTGTTCGATGCGGGCCTGCTCTTCGTCCTTGTCGATCAACAGCTTCTGACGCTGAGCTTCCATCGCTGCACGGCGCACTTCCACCTCGGCATCCGCATCAATCTGCGCGCGCTCTTTTTTCGAGGTCGCAATCACCTCGGCCAGCTTGCGCATACCCACGGCGTTAAAGGCGTTGTTTTCATCCAGCGCTTCGAACGGTGTCTGATCCAGCGCGGTCAGCGAGACCGATTCCAGCGACAGGCCGTTTTTCAGAAGGTCTTCGGACACCGCATTCTGCACCTCTTGCACAAAGTCAGCGCGGTTTTCATGCAGACCGTCCATGGTCATCTGCGCAGCCACGGCACGCAGACCGTCGATCAGCTTGCCTTCGATCATCTCACGCAGCTGTTCGACATCGAATGTACGGGCGCCCAGGGTTTGGGCCGCGCGTGCGATGCCCTCTTCCGTGGCCATGACCGAGACATAGAACTCGACCCCCACGTCAACACGCATCCGGTCTTTGGTGATCAAAGCAGCCTCGGCGCTGCGCTGCACCTCAAGACGCAGGGTCTTCATGTTGACGGGGCTGACCTCATGCAACAGCGGCACGACGATGACGCCACCATCCATGATGACTTTCTTACCACCAGCACCGGTTTTCACCAGGCTCACCTCGCGAGTTGCGCGGCGGTAGAGTCGGGCCAGTACAAGGCCGATGAACATAACGACCGCTAAAATGGTCACAACTGTGACGGCTAGGAATGTAAGTTCCATGCAAATTCCTCCGAGATTGGGGTTTGAAATTTAGTTAGTTTGACAAGCCGACCAGAACGAACCGGTCTTGCCGTCGGTCGCGCAGGACAAGCACTTCAGTGCCCTGTTCCAGCGTATCCTTGTCCTGCAGGGGCTCAGCGCGCAGGTAATGCGCATTGCCAAAGCGATCCATGACCCGCACTTCGGCCGGGCGGCCACGCGATGCTGTCCCTTGCGAGATGAAACCGCGACGGCGGGCCAGCATCCGTTCGGACATAGCCTCGGTCTCGGTTTTCGGCAGCAGGCGGGCAAAGACCGCGCTAAAGCCACGCGCAAACCAGATGCCTAAGGCCCCAGCCGGGATCGCAGCCATCCATGAGGGCAGATCAAAGCCCATCACATCACGCAGGCCCAGCTGCAAGCCGATGCCAGACAGGCCGAAACCAGCCAGCAGAACCACCAGCCAGATCATGAACGGCACTTTTCCAAAGCCCAGCCAGCTTGCAGGACCGTCCGAGGTCACAACCGGCGTTTCCGCCGCAACCTCGGCCAGCTCGAACTCACCCAGATCGACATCCGCATCCAGATCAAGTTCGAAATCACCGATGTCCAATTCCGGAGCGTCAACCAGATCAAGGTCAACGTCGCCCTCGCCCGCCATCAGGCTTCCACCCAGCATCAGCGCCACCAGTTCCAGCCCCAAAAGGCCAAACAACAGAGCAATCGCGATGGTAAAGGGCACAAATGCACCCTCGAGTAGAAAACTGAACATCAGTGGGCCGTCTCCGTTATTGTATACGATGGTATGCAGTAAATATGGGGAGTCATGACAAAGTTTCAAGAGGTTGTGATTCTATATTTCAACCTATGGGTAATTGACACGGTGACACAGCGGCAGTCGGGAAACCCGTTCTTTGGGGATTTTTCCGTGCATGGGGCCGGAAAGTTGCATCCGTGCAAAAGCCGGGCTTTTGCTGGGCTGTGACATAAGATAGACGGGCCTGCAGTTACATACGCGGAAACGGAACATGGCTCGGATTCTCATCACCTCGGCGATCCCCTACATCAACGGGATCAAGCACCTCGGCAATCTGATCGGCTCGCAACTGCCCGCCGACCTGTATGCGCGGTATCAGCGCGGCCGGGGGAATGAAGTCATGTTTCTCTGCGCCACCGACGAACACGGCACCCCCGCCGAGCTGGCCGCCGCCAAGGCAGGCAAGCCGGTCGCCGAATACTGTGCCGAGATGCATGGCGTGCAGGCCGATATCGCACAGCGCTTTGGCCTGAGCTTTGATCACTTTGGCCGCTCATCCAGCCCCCAGAACAAGGCGCTGACCCAGCATTTCGCAGGCAAATTGGATGACGCCGGGTTGATCCGCGAAGTGAGCGAGAAACAGGTCTATTCCCACGCCGATGGGCGCTTTCTTCCTGACCGCTATATTGAAGGCACCTGCCCCAACTGCGGGTACGACCGTGCACGTGGCGACCAGTGCGAAAACTGCACCAAGCAACTGGATCCGACCGACCTGATCGAGCCGCGCTCGGCCATTTCCGGTTCGACCGACCTTGAGGTGCGCGAAACCAAGCACCTGTATTTGCGCCAGTCATCAATGAAGGATCAACTAAACGCCTGGATCGACTCCAAGACCGATTGGCCGATCCTGACCACCTCGATCGCCAAGAAATGGTTACATGACGGCGACGGCCTGCAAGACCGTGGCATTACCCGCGATCTGGACTGGGGCGTGCCGGTCAAGAAGGGCGATCAGGACTGGCCCGGCATGGAGGGCAAGGTCTTTTACGTCTGGTTCGACGCGCCGATCGAATACATCGCTTGCGCCAAGGAATGGGCTGATGCGACCGGCAAAGCGGATGCCGAGTGGGAGCGCTGGTGGCGCACTGACAAAGGTGCCGATGACGTGCGCTATGTTCAATTCATGGGTAAGGACAATGTGCCTTTCCATACCCTGTCCTTTCCGGCGACCATTCTAGGTTCGGGTGAGCCGTGGAAGATGGTCGACCATCTGAAATCCTTCAACTACCTGAACTATGACGGCGGCCAGTTCTCAACCAGCCAAGGTCGCGGCGTGTTCATGGACCAGGCGCTGGACATCCTGCCTGCCGATTACTGGCGCTGGTGGCTGCTGAGCCATGCGCCCGAAAGCAGCGATAGCGAATTCACCTGGGAGAACTTCCAGCAATCGGTGAACAAGGATCTGGCCGATGTGTTGGGCAACTTCGTCAGCCGGATCACCAAGTTCTGCCGCTCAAAATTCGGCGAGGCGGTGCCCCAAGGCGGCACCTATGGCGACCGCGAGCAGGCCCTGATCGAAGAGCTGACCCGCCGCGTCCGCGCCTATGAAGGGTTCATGGAGGCAATGGAAGTTCGCAAATCCGCCCAGGAATTGCGCGCCATCTGGGTTGCCGGGAACGAGTATCTTCAATCCGCGGCACCCTGGTCGACCTTCAAGGAAGATCCCGAACAGGCCGCGGTACAGGTGCGTCTGGGTCTGAACTTGATCCGGCTCTATGCCGTGCTCAGTGCGCCGTTCATTCCCGAAACCACCGCCCGTATGCTGAGCGCGATGAACACGATGGATACCGCCTGGCCTGACGATGTTGCGGCGGCCCTGTCCGCCCTGCCCGCAGGCCACGACTTTGCCGTTCCCGATGTTCTGTTCGCCAAGATCACCGACGAACAGCGCGAAGACTGGCAGGACCGTTTTGCAGGTGTCCGCACCTAAGACACCCGACCGGGAAAAGAATACAAGGGGCTTAACGGCCCCCTTTTTTCATTTTGCGTTTGATCCAGATTGCCGGAAACGACCTTGCCAGATCAGGGAACTAGCCCTGGCCGATTTGCGTAAACCTGCCGCCCTACAGAAAAATATCCTTGGGTAAGCGATTGCCCTACGGGCTAACACGCTTGAGAAACCTAGCAAAACCAGCCATCCTCACGAAGAGTTTAGGCGACTCGGACCGCTGGCGGCGACCCGAGTTGTGTCCAGTTTTTGTTTCAATGGGGCTTCTGCCATGATCCTTGCATCAACACTTTTCAGCTTTCGACCGAATGACCCCATAGCCAAATCCGTTTGGTATGCCGCAGCTTTGGCCCTGTGTGGGTTGGTGGTGCCAGCTGCCGCGCAGGATAAAAGTGACGCCCCACCGCCCAAAGTGTCCATCGCAGCGGCCTACACGCAAGAAATCACGGACGAGGCGACTTTCATCGGTCGAGCTGAGGCGCTGAACAAGGCCGATATTGTCGCCCGGGTCAGCGGATTTCTGGACAGTCAGAATGTTGAAGACGGCGCGATGGTGAATGAAGGCGACCTTATGTTCACGATCGAGCCGGACCTGTATCAGGCGACACTAGATGCACGGAATGCCGATCTGGACCGTGCCGAAGCAAATCTTGAGCTCGCCAAAGTTGACCTGGCCCGGAAGGAAGAACTTTACAAACGCGATGCCACTCCGGAAAGCGAACGGGATATCGCCCGTGCCAACGAACTTGTGGCCATTGCCGAAGTCAAAGCCGCGAAAGCCGCGATCCAACAGGCCGAACTTGATCTGAGCTATACTAAGGTCCACGCACCGTTCACCGGCCGTATCGGGCGGGTCGCTATCAGCGTCGGGGACGTTGTTGGCCCGAACAACCCACCATTGGTGAATATCGTCAGCGAGGCACCAGTGTATGTGAATTTCTCGTTGAACGAAAAACAGTTTACCTCGGTTCTTGAACAATATGGCGAGAATGCATCGTCTTTGGCCGAAAGCCCCAAAAGCCCGAATGTGCATGTAACGCTGCCCAATGGATCGGACTTGGGCGAAACAGGTTCGATTGTTTTCGTTGACAACCATATCGACCCGCTAACTGGAACGATTGCAATGCGGGCCGAATTCACAAATGCCGACCGGCTGATCCTCGATGGTCAGTTCCTGAGCGTTCATATCGAAGCCCTGGAGCCGACCTTGCAGGTTCTGATCCCGCAGGCGGCCTTGTCACGTGATCAGCGCGGTGATTTCGTTCTGGTCGTTAACGATAAGCAAATGGTCGAACAGCGCTATATCACCACCGGCGACAATGTCGGAACTGCTGTGATCGTTCTAGACGGCCTGCGCGAAGGGGAAAGCGTGATCGTCGAGGGCCTCCAGCGCGTGCGCCCGGGTGTGGCAGTGGATGCTGTCACCGCATCCGAGCAGCCGGGAGAGTAACAGATGTTCTCATCCCTGTTCATCAGCCGGCCCAAGCTGGCCCTAGTTATTTCGCTTGTCCTGACGATCATGGGCGGGATCGGCTATATGGTTCTGCCGGTCGCCCAGTTTCCTGATATTACGCCACCGGTCGTCAGCGTTTCCGCCACCTATACCGGTGCCAATGCCGAAACGGTCGAGAACACTGTCGCCGCGCCGATCGAGGCGCAGGTCAACGGCGTGGATGACATGATCTACATGACGTCCACCTCTTCGGATAACGGATCGTATTCGTTGAATATTACCTTTGAAGTCGGCACCGATCCTGACATTGCATCCGTCAACGTGCAGAACCGCGTTGCGCAGGCCATGTCTTCGCTTCCGTCAGAGGTGACTTCGTCGGGTGTCGTTACGCAGAAGGCATCGACCAATATGCTGATGCTGGTCACGCTGACCTCACCCAAAAGCACCTATGACAGTGTATTCTTGTCGAACTACGCTTCGATCAACCTGAAAGATGCGTTGGCGCGGGTACAGGGTGTTGGTAAAGCCGACGTTCTGACTAACCTTGAATATGCAATGCGGATATGGATGGATCCCGACAAGATGACCGCCCTGTCGATTTCACCGGGTGATGTCATAAACGCTATCCGAGAACAGAATATCGAAGTGTCTGCCGGTTCGATAGGCTCGCCGCCGGTCCCTGAGGGACAGACATTTCAATATACGATCAAGACCAAGGGCCGGCTGACCTCGGCCGCTGAATTTGGCAATATTGTCATCCGTACTGGTGATGCAGGGGCAATCGTACGCATAAGGGACATTGCCAGAACCGAACTTGGAGCGCAGTTCTATTCGGCTTCGGGTTATTTCCAGGCAGAACCCGCAACGGTTATCGGTATTTATCAAGCCCCCGGTGCCAATGCGTTGGCTGTTTCAGATCGTGTTCAGGCCGAATTGGACCGGCTGTCGCGTTCGTTCCCAACAGATGTTGAATATCAGGTTCCGTTCAACACGACCGACTTCGTGGAACAATCTCTGAACGACGTGGTTTCCACCCTGATGCTGACGTTCGTTTTAGTGATTTCGGTCGTATTTGTCTTTTTGGGCAGTTGGCGTGCCACGATCATTCCTGCGGTTGCTATTCCTGTTTCGCTGATTGGCACGTTCGCGTTCCTGCTGGCGTTTGGGATGTCCCTGAACACAATTTCTTTGTTCGCGCTTGTACTGGCCATCGGGATCGTGGTCGATGATGCCATCGTGGTGGTTGAAAACGTTGAACGCATTATCGCCGACGAAGGGTTGTCCCCGCCTGAGGCGACACGGAAAGCAATGGGCCAAATCACCGGACCCGTCATCGCAACCACACTGGTTCTGCTGGCCGTTTTTGTGCCCGTAACCTTTATGCCTGGCATCTCGGGGCGACTGTATTCTCAGTTTGCAGTCACCATCTCGACTGCGGTCGTGATTTCTTCAATCAACGCTTTGACCTTGTCTCCGGCGCTTTGCGGACTGGTTCTGCGCGCGCGCTCGGGTCCGCCCAAGGGTATTCTGGCCCTGTTTGAGCGTTTCATCGGAACGCTGCGTGACGGTTATGTTGTCATTGTCCGAAAACTGTTAATTCTGCCAGTCGCCGGACTGGGCGTCATCGTTGTTCTGGCCATGGGTACAGGGACGATCATGTCGAACACATCAAGCGGTTTTATTCCGCTTGAAGACAACGGCTATCTCTTTGTGGACATCCAGTTGCCAGATGCGGCAACGCTGGAACGCACCGAGACTATCGCAGGTCGGGTCGACGACCAGATCCGCGATATCTCGGGGGTTGCCAGTACAGTTTTGATCAACGGATTTTCGCTACTGAACGGCACAACCACAAATGGAGCGACCGTTTTTGTAAACCTCGACAACTGGGACGAGCGGCAAGATCCCGACCTGTCTGCCGATACCATTCTGGGCAAGGTTCTGGCGATTGCAAATGGCGAATCCGCAGCTTCGATCGTGGCCTTCAACCCGCCACCGATACAGGGCCTCGGCATGTCAGCCGGTGTGGAAATGGAGGTTCAGCAAGTCGGGGGCGGTACGCCTCAGGATCTGGCCTCGGCCGTTGGGTCCTTCGTCTATGCTGCAAACCAGCGACCCGAGATTGGTCAGGCCTATACAACATTCCGGGCCAATGTTCCTCAGCTATTTGTCGATCTGGACCGTGAGAAAGCGAAAACCCTGGAAGTGTCTGTTGCTGAGATTTTCCAGACGATGCAAGCCCAGCTAGGCTCGTACTATGTGAACGATTTCAACCTATTCGGCCGCGTATACCGCGTGATGATTCAGGCCGAGGGGAGCTATCGGAACAAGGTCGAAGATATTTCGAACCTGTATGTGCGCTCGACCAAGGGCGATATGGTTCCATTGGGTACGTTGATCGACGTGGAAAACGTGTTGGGGCCAGTCCTGTTAAAACGGCATAACCTGTTCCGTTCGGCAACTGTTACAGCTGTACCTGCGCCAGGGCTGTCCAGTGGCGACGCTATCACTGTGATGACAGAAGAATCCGCCAACGCCCTACCCTCGGGATACGCGTTTGAATGGACAGGTACCGCGCAACAGCAGCTTGCATCCGGCAGCCTTGTGATCATTATCCTCGGGCTTGCTGTCCTGTTCGCCTATTTGTTCCTGGTGGGGCAATACGAAAGCTGGTCGATGCCGGTGTCCATTCTTCTATCGGTTATTGTTGCCCTATTCGGGGCGGTTGCGGCAGTGGCCATCGTGGGCAGCGACATAAACCTGTACACGCAGATCGGGATGATCATGCTGGTGGGGCTTGCGTCGAAGAACGGTATCCTCATCGTTGAATTCGCAATGGAACAGCGTGCCAATGGCCTTTCGATCAAAGATGCTGCAGCCGAAGCCGCCCATCAACGTTTCCGCGCGGTGATGATGACTGCCCTCTCCTTCCTGTTGGGTGTTGTACCGTTGCTTGCCGCGAACGGCGCGGGTGCGGCTAGCCAGAAGGCCATCGGTGTCGCCGTCTTTGGCGGAATGCTGGCGGCAACTCTGGTTGGCGTTATCCTTGTGCCGGTACTTTACGCCCTGATGCAGGGGCTGAGGGAATGGCTCAAAGGGACAAAGAACGACCCCGACCCTTCGGAAGAAGCCGCATAAATCAAAAAAAGCCCCGCCAAAAACGCGGGGCTTTTCTTTAATGGGCCAGGCGCTTTTCGATCCAGCGCTGGATGGCAGCGATCTGATAGGCATCAAGTCTTAGGCCCAGCTTGTTTCTGCGCCAGATGGCATCTTCAGCGCAGCGCACATATTCCTTGGTGACCAGCCATTCCATTTCGCGTTCGGTCAGAGTCGCCCCGAACTCTTCCCCCAGATCCTCAGCGGTCTTTGCATCGGCCAGAATAGCGCGCGCCTCGGTTCCATAGGCGCGCACCAGCCGTTCCGCCCATGTGCGATTCAAAAAGGCATAGTCGAATTCCAGACCGGCAATAAGGTCTTGCACTGCGCTAACGGGGAAATCGCCACCCGGCAAAGAAACACCAGCGGTCCATGGACCGGGCAAATCCGGGAAGTACTCAGCGATTTTCTCAAGCGCACTTTCGGCCAATCTGCGATAGGTCGTAATCTTGCCGCCGAAAACATTCAAAACCGGAGCACCGCCAAGCCCATTGACCTTCAGAGTATAGTCTCTGGTCGCGGCCGTTGCGCTGCTAGCCCCATCGTCATACAGAGGGCGCACACCGGAATAGGTCCAGACGATGTCTTCGTGGGTCACAGGCTGCTCAAAATATTTTGACGCAAACGCACACAGATATTCCTGTTCAGACTCGGTACAGACTGGAGGAACCGATGGGTCTGGATGATCCTGATCAGTTGTTCCGATAAGGGTGAAATCTCTCTCATAGGGAATGGCAAAGATGATGCGCCCGTCTTCGCCCTGAAAGAAATAGCATTTGTCATGGTTGAATAACCTGTGGGTTACGATATGGCTGCCGCGGACCAACCGAACCCCCTCGCGCGAGTTCACGTGGATTTTGTCCTGAATAATGTCCCCGACCCAAGGGCCACCGGCATTGATCAGCATCTTGGCCTGGACGACGCGCGTTTCATCACTCTGCTTGTCGCGGATCGTGACATGCCACAGGTCATCGACCCTTTCGGCAGACAGAACCTCTGTCCGGACCAGAATTTCGGCACCTCTGGCCTCGGCATCACGGGCGTTCAGAACCACCAGACGGGAATCCTCAATCCAGCAGTCGGAATATTCATAGGCAGTTTCGAACCTGTTCTGCAGCGGGCCGCCTTCGGGCGCAGACCGTAGATTCAGCGACGAAGTTCCCGGCAGAATTTTACGCCCCCCGAGGTGGTCATACATGAACAGGCCCAGACGGATCAGCCAGGCCGGGCGACGACCGCGCATCCAGGGCATCACCATGCTCAGCAGGCGCGATGTCGGCGTGTCCGAGTCAAAGCGCATCCCATCGTGGTACGGAAGCACAAAGCGCATCGGCCAACTGATATGCGGCATTGCCCGCAGCAAGGTCTCACGCTCGATCAGCGCCTCGCGGACCAGTCGGAATTCAAAGTACTCAAGATACCGCAGGCCGCCATGGAACAGTTTGGTCGAGGCAGAGGACGTCGCCGATGCCAAGTCGTTCATCTCGGCCAATGTCACCGACAATCCCCGCCCGGCCGCATCACGCGCGATCCCGCAACCGTTAATACCGCCACCGATGATGAATAGGTCAGTAACCTGGCCAGTCTGCTGTGCCATTTGCAGGTCAGTCCTTTTGCTGAAAACGTGCGGCAATTAACCCGTTCGATACTCGGTTCGTCAATGTGAATTTTTTCGTTTTTTTTCGCGTAACGAACAAGAATAGCGATTTTTTGTTGTTGTCCAAACGATGTTTGATTTCTGCCGGTTGCAATATTGCGAAAAAAGGAACAAAAACGAAAGAACCCAATAACCGGAGCTTCCCTTGTCTCTTTCGTTCCGCCAGTCAGACATCATAGAAATCGCCAAGCAGAATGGTCGCGTCATGGTCGAGGATCTGGCGTTGCAGTTTGGTGTCACGGTCCAAACGATCCGGCGTGATCTTTCCGAGCTTGCGGAACTGGGCAAGCTGGACCGGGTTCATGGCGGCGCGGTCCTGCGATCCGGCGTTTCGAATATCGGTTACGAGGACCGGCGCGCCCTGAATGCTGAAATCAAGACCCGTATCGCACAGGTTTGCGCTGCCAACATACCGGATGGTGCATCGCTTTTTTTGAACATCGGTACATCGACCGAGGCTGTCGCGCATCAGTTGCTAAACCACAAAGATCTTATGGTGGTGACAAATAACATGAATGTCGCGCGTATCCTGGTGGAAAACACGAACTGCCAGATCGTCGTCGCCGGTGGTGTTCTGCGCCGGTCGGACGGTGGTCTGATCGGCAACCTGACCAATTCAACGATTGAACAATTCAAGTTCGATTATGCGGTAATCGGGTGTTCCGCACTGGACGCCGATGGTGATCTTCTGGATTTCGATTTCCAAGAAGTCCGTGTCAGCCAGACTATCATTGCACAGGCCAGACACAGCTTTCTGGTTGCCGATCATTCGAAATTTCAGCGCTCGGCCCCTGCCCGTATTGCCTCGATGTCCGAAGTTGACGTTTTCTTTACAGATCAACCTCTTCCAAGTGGGCTTGCACGTAAATGTAAGGAATGGGGAACGCGGGTCGTATACAGCGGCCGAACCACTGGAGATTCGCATTAAACGCGTAATTCCAAACGTGGTTCTTGTCATAGGCGACCGGCCCTGACAGTATCACAACATATTGCAATCAGTGCACGGCAAGGGGGAGATCCGGGCCATGATCGCGCTTTTATTTGCGTTACTCACAGCCACTATGGGGCTGAATTATTATAGAAAAACCAAAGCGGCCAATGTTGTGTTCTTCATTACCATGGCCCTAAGTGTTTATTGGCTGAAGTTTCATGCCACCAGCCAACTGACCATTCAGCTGTAGGAGGCCACAATGACACCCGAGCTTTCCCGCACCCTGAACGCGTTGGGAACCCTGGCGGTCAGCCTCGTTCTTGTACTGGCCTTCGGATACCAGCTGGCGCTGAACGAACTGCCCTGCCCGCTTTGCTTATTGCAACGGGTCGGGTTCGTAGCGGTGGGCGTTGGTTTGGGCCTGAACCTGCTATACGGAGCCCGGCCGCAGCATTATGCGTTGATGTTGCTTGCGGCACTGTTTGGGATCAGCGTTTCCGTTCGCCAGATCTTGCTGCATATCGTACCGGGTACCGGCCACTATGGTTCGCCTGTTTTTGGGTATCACTACTACACATGGGCCGCGATCTGCTTTTTTCTGATCCTGCTGGGCACGGCAATCATGCTGCTTTTCGACCGTCAATATCAGGACACAACCGTCGATCAACCACGGTTCGGGGGCAATACGCTGGCCAAAACCGCGTTCTTTGTGATGCTAGGGCTGGCCGCGCTGAATGCGGGGTCGACCTTGTTGGAATGTGGACCAGGTATCTGCGCTGACCCGCCGACAAGATACAAATTGATTGACGAACTGGACACCAACAACTGAGGATGGATAAACCTTCCCTCATGGAGGCATCGGAATGGGACTACTGGGGCAGCCGCTAGGCTATTATGACTATCTGACATTTATCGCACTTATACTGCTGCTGGCCGCTGTAATGGCGCTGTTTCTGTTCATAATGGGACTACCCGGCCGCATCGCAATCAAACGCAACCATCCCCATGCCGAGGCAGTCAAGATCATGGGCTGGATGGGGTTTCTGGCCGTCGTTCCCTGGATTCACGCCTTTATGTGGGCTTTCCACGATGCAGCCACTGTCGATATCCGCCGTATGCCTGATGATGAACGCGATGCGATACGGAAGGACATCAAACGGTTAGGCGGTGATCTGACCGAAGAATATCGCGATCCACTGGACCCGGACGAAACACAAAAAAGCTAAGGCTAAAGGAAGTCCCACAATATGTTTGTCGCTCTTGGCATTACGCTTTTCTACATCATTTTTGTCTGGCTGATCTTCTTCAAACTGCAATGGCTTAAGTTCAGTATCGCCTGGGGCATCGTTTCCTTCTGGGTGGGTGCTCATCTGTTATTGATCTTTATGGTTGCGCTGCGGTTCTTCCAGCCATTTTCGATCGACAGCCACGTGGTCCGCTCAACCATACAGATCGTACCGCGCCTGACTGAACCAACCATCCTTTCCGAGGTTCTGGTCGAGCCGAATACAGAGGTGAAGAAAGGGGATCCGCTGTATCGGTTCGACGACACCGTCTTTGCGCTTGAATTCGAAGAGGCATCCGCACAGTTGGTTGCAGCCCAGCAGAACGCCAAAATTCTGGAACAGGATGTGATCGTCGCGGGTGAAGCCGTCGAGCGAGCCAACGCGCAACTGGCATATGCGCTGACCCAGCAAGCACGGTATGAAAACCTTGTCCCTGCGGGTGGTGCCCGAGAGGATGAGCTGGATCGCTGGAACGAGCAGGTCACGGAAGATCAGGCTAAGATAAAAGAGGCCGAAGCCAATCTGGAAAAGGCAAAGCTGGCGCTGGATTCGCAGATCGACGGGGTCAATACCGGAATCGTTCAAGCTCAGGCTCAGTTGGAAAAGGCCCGGTACTTTCTGGACAATACTACGATCTACGCGCCCGAAGATGGTATGATCGTTTCACAACAGGCACGCCCGGGTCTGGTTGTCGGTGACATCCGATTGGGCGCAATCGCCAGCTTTGTGACCAAGGAAAATCCTTATATTCTCGCCACTTACCGGCAGCAGAACCTGAAATTTGTGAAACCCGGGCAACAGGTTGAGGTCGCGCTGGACTTATATCCCGGAGAAATCCTGACCGGCAAAGTCGAGGCGATCTGGTGGGCAACCCGCCAGGGTCAATATCTGCCATCAGGCCGCCTGCCCGGATTTGAACTGCCAAAAATTCCCGGACATATTGCCGTGCAGATTTCGGTCGAAATTCCAGATGGCCACGTCTTTCCCGCCGGTGGACATGCCGCGGTGGCAATCTATACCGGCCAGGGCAAAAGCTTTGAGTTCCTGCGGCGCATCAATATCCGCCTCTATTCCTTCGCAAACTTCATCCGACCATTGGACATTTAAGGACACGCTGTATGACACGCGCCAGGCTAAACCGCAGTTTGATGGGCACAGCCCTGTGTGCCGCGCTGCTGGTGGGATGCGCACCTGTCGGTCCTGATTTTGTGCGACCGAACTCTCCGGTCGTGAAGGAATGGATCGAGGTAAACAACCCCTCAGTCGGTGCCAGCGGCCTCACCTCGCGTAGTGCCCCTGTGGCAAAATGGTGGGAGACCTTCAACGACGCCACTTTGAACCGGTTGATCGCCGAAGCCTATGCCCAGAACCTGGCGCTACAGGTGGCCGGTGCGCGCGTATTACAGGCCCGCGCACAGCTTGGGATTGCCTTTGGTGAGCTTTACCCCCAATCGCAGGCCATCGGAGGTTCGATCGAGCGGCGCCAGATCAGCGATAATATCGGGCCGATTTCCGATATCAATCGGATCATCCCTCTGGATACCGAATTCTCGACCTCGCAGGTTGGCTTCGACGCCCAATGGGAATTGGATGTGTGGGGGCAGCAACGCCGGGGTGTGCAGGCCGCACGATCCAATCTGGCACTTCAGGTCGCTAATTACGATGACGCTTTGGTCACGCTGACCGGCGATGTAGCAGCGTTATATGTAAGCTTCCGCGCGCTGCAAGAAACCCTGTTCGTGGCACGAGAGAATATCAAGCTGCAACAGGAATCGGTTGATCTGACCCAGCTGCGTTTCAACAACGGCGTCACCACCGAACTGGATGTGCAAGAGGCCACCGCCCTGCTGAACAATACCATGGCGCTAGTGCCGGAAATTGAAAGCGATCTTCAGCAGACCAAGAATGCTTTGGCTGTTTTACTGGGAACAACACCCTCGCGCATGGCCGGGTTGCTGGGTAATTCCGGTCGTATCCCTTCGGCCCGATCCAACGTCGCCGTTGGAGTACCAGCGGAATTGCTGCGCCGACGCCCGGATGTACGCGCCGCAGAACTGGCTGCTGCCACACAGTCTGCGCAAGTTGGGATCGCGATTGCTGACCTGTATCCCCAGTTCATCCTGTCCGGTTCGATCGGCCTGCAGGCCTCGGGCAGTCAGGACCTGTTTTCATCCGCCAGCAATACTGGGCTGGCCAGTGCCGGAGTGGTCTGGAATGTGCTGAATTATGGGCGGATCAAGAATAATGTCCGCGCCCAGGACGCAGCTTATCAGGCCTTGATTGCGAACTATCAAAACACCGTCCTGACCGCCTATTCCGAGGTCGAAAGTGCTATGGTCGCCTATACGCAATCACGCAAACAGGTGACATTCTACCAAAACAGCGTCACCGCATCGCGCAAAGCTGCCGAGATCGCGGTGAACCAATATCGGGATGGCATCGCCAGTTATTCCCGCGTTCTGAACACGCAAACCGCATTGCTGCGATCACAGGCCAACCTGATCGAAGCCCGCCAGCAGGTCTCGAGCAATCTGGTTGCAGTCTACAAAGGTTTAGGCGGTGGTTGGCAAATCCGGCAAAATCAGGAGTTCCTGCCGGAAACCGTGCTGGCCGAAATGGCCTATCGCACCGATTGGGGAGACCTGCTGCAACAGGCTCCGACCCAAGCCAGCCTGAACTGAGCGCTATTTCGTCAGACCGCGCAAGCCGCCCGAAATCAGAATGTTGACCTCGTAGAGAATACGCGGCGCGGCCAGTCCTCCGGGGCTGGCCAAATAGTTCGGGCTCCATTCTGGTTCGAATTTCTGCTTGAACGAGCGCAGCCCCTCGAAGTGATAAAACTGTTCGCCATGTTCATAGACAAAGCCGCCAATGCGGTTCCACAGCGATGCCAGTTGCCGGTTTTCGATCCCGGAAAACGGTGCCGCCCCCAGCGAGAACCAGTGGAACCCCTGCTCGGCGCCCCATGACATCATCTCGGCAAACAGCGCATCCATAACAAAACTTGGGCTATCTGGTTCATACCGCATCAGATCCAGCGACAGTTCTGATTTTTGCCCGCCCTGAAACAGGTTAGCAAACGCGACGATCTCACCTGTTTCGCCATTCCGCAGCACCGCGTGGTCGAAATAGGACAGATAGGTTTCATCAAATCCGCCAAGCGCAAAACCTTTCTCGGCCCCAGCCTTTTGCGCCAGCCAGTCATCCGAAATCTTGCGCAACTCGGGCAGGATCGGGGTTAGTTCCTGTTTTGGGATAATCTCGAAAACATACCCTTCGCGTTCGGCACGGTTCTTGGCCTGACGGAACCGCTTGCGGGATTTTCCGTCCAGCGAAAAATCTTTCAGCGGCACCCGCGCTACTTCGCCAATTTTCAGGATCGACAGGCCAAGGTCCAGAAAGGTCGGCAGGTATTTGGTGGAAACGCTGTAGAAGGCACAAAGTTTACCCTCACGGTCCGCCATCTCGCGCAGCTGCCATATCAGCTGTTTACCGGCGGTTTCATCCCCTACTGGTTCACCTTTGGTGACCAGTGCGTTGCCGGTATCGGCATAAGCCAGAAAAGCGGTTTCATCCGGCGCGATCAGGAACTGCTTGTCCCCGGTCAGGGAAATCTGGGATTCCGTGTCTTCGCTTTCCATCACCAGACGTTCGACTACTTCGGGGATTTCTGTGCGGACTGGAACAGGAATCTCGCGCCCGAACAGAGAGCTAACGGCAACCACCCCAAGGATGACCGCAACCACAAGGCTGGATCGTAGGAACCGCGAAGCGTCGCCGTTCCAGGCAAACTCCCACCACAGGGCATTTTGATATTCGACATGGGAATAAGCAAACAGACCCACCCAAAAGATCACGGCAAGCAATGCAAGAACGCTGACCAGCCAAGGTATGTTCAACCTGAAGATCGACGCGCCGCTAACCCGATAGAACGCATCCCGGAACATGGCCAGCAGAACGATGCTACCTACCATGCTGAGCGCTTCGTGCGTATCGAGCCCTTTGGTCAGCGAAGCGACAAAACCGGCCAGCATCAACAGCATGGCCACAACCCAAGCCCGGTAAAGCTTGCGAAACAACCCCCGTGACACAAGGATCAGTAAGACCCCTACCGCGCTTCCGGCCAGGTGGGACGCTTCGACAAAGGACAGGGGCAGGAAATCCCGTAGCACACCCAGGTTACCGCTGCTTGCAGGCAACGCGCCGGAGACCAGAAGTATCACACCGGCCACTGCGGCCACGCCTGCGGCCACCATGGGCACGATCGGACGGATCACTCGATAAACCCAAGTGGCTGCACCAGTAATATGTCGCCGGTGGCTCAGCGCTGATGCCACAGCGATTGAAAGCGTGGCGATGAGGAAGGGAAGAAACGTATAGACCAGGCGGTACAGCAGCAGCGCGGCAATGACATCCGACCGGCCTGACGCGCCAAGTCCCGCGATCATAGTCGCCTCGAAGGCGCCAATTCCACCCGGCGCATGGCTGAGGATACCGACCGCAATCGCGCCAATAAAGATGGTGAAGAAATAGGGGTAGCCGATCCCAAGGTCTGTCGGCAGCAGCACATACAGAACCATCGACGCACCAAAAACATCGCCCAAGGCCGCCAGCGTCAGCAACCCGGCCAGTTTGCCGCCGGGAAGGTTAAATCCAACCCCGCCATAGGCCAGCCTGCGCCCGCCTTTCGACAGCCAGATGAACAGCGTTGCCAAAGCGATCAAAAGGCCCAATCCTATGACCGTCTCGACCGTATCTCTGATTGGCAAAACCTTCGATATCCCGTCGGGATGAAAGGTCAGCAAAGCCCCCAACAGCAAGGTCATGCCAGACCAGAAAGCGATCCACGAGGTCGCAATAACCCCAGCGACGCGCCCCAGATCCAGCCCCAAAGATGCGTAGATCCGATACCGGATCGCCGTGCCCGTGATGTAGGAAAACCCAAGGCAGTTTGACACCGCATAACCACAGGCCCCGGCCATGCCCGCAACCGGCAAAGGGACCTCACCGTCGGCAACGCTCTGGACTGCAAAGACGTCGTATAAAGACAGGGAAACAAAGCTAAAAGCGGTCCAGCACAGGGCGATGAACAACAGCGTCCAAGAGGTGTTCGCCACATCCGTCTGAACGGATGACCATTTCACATGTGCAGACAGTTCATGCAGCACGGTCAGGGCGACCAGCATGACGATTACGGGAATGGCGATTCTGACCAGGGGTCGTTCCAGAAAACCGGATACTCTTTCGGCAAGTCGGATGGCCCAGAGTTCTTTGCCTGTATCCTGATCAGTCATGTGATTTCCCTGTTTCAGGTTCGCAGCTGCCTTTGCGCGGGTGGCGAACGCATCGCAACTTTTACACATATTCCTTGCTGCTCAAAGCACTACAGCAATCAGACGCGGCCTTTCCGAGTAGAAAGAAGCAAGTTGGTTTCAGATCGCGTAATCCCCTCGATCCTGCGGATGCGAAACAGGATTTCATCCAGTTCGGCCAGGGTTTCGGTTCCAATCTCGGCAATCAAGTCCCAACCGCCATTTGTCGAATGGACAGCCCGCACCTGCGGCATGGCGGCAATTTGGGCCATGGTGCGCTCGGTGCCGCGCCCTTCGATTTCCAGCATCATCAACCCTCTGACCGGGCTTTGCGCCACATCCTGCCGTGTCAGAACCGTAAAGCCCACAATCTCGCCGGATTGCTTCAAACGTTGCAAACGGCTGCGCACTGTTGTGCGTGTGACCCCCAGTGTTTCCGCCAGTTCCGAGAGTGAAGCACGGGCATCCCGGTGCAGAGCGCTGAGAAGCTTGCCATCCAAATCGTCCATTCAGTACTTCCGTTATGTCAGTTGCGGTTCCATTTTGAGCATTTTGATCCCTATCCGCAAGCCACATTGCCGGAGTAGTAGTACATATGGATACAAACAACGTAATTCTGGTTGGCGCCCCGATGGATTCGGGCAAGCGTCGACAAGGCTGCCGGATGGGCCCCGATGCCTATCGGGTTGCGGGGCTTCAATCAGCTCTTGCCGATCTCGGTCTTCACCTACGGGATCTCGGCGATATCACACCTGACATTCCGGATATGTCCGAACATTCGCATCTCTTCGCCCTGCCCGAGTGTGTCGGTTGGACCAAAGCTCTCAGCCGTGTTGCGCAGGATGTCGCCCCACAAGGCCTGCCAATTTTCATGGGTGGCGATCATGCGCTTTCGATGGGCACGGTTTTAGGCATGGCACAGCACGCCGAGCGGATCGAACGCCCACTGTTCGTTCTCTGGCTGGACGCGCATAGCGATTTCCACACACCCGAGAGCACCGATAGCGGCAACCTGCACGGGACACCCGTAGCCTATTTCACCGGACAGCCCGGATTTGACGACTTCCCACCGGTTTCATCGCCAGTTCCGACCGACCGGGTCGGCATGATCGGTCTGCGCTCGGTCGACCCAGCCGAACGGGCTCGGCTGGAACAGGATCGCGCAATGCTGGCCGATATGCGAAGCATCGACGAAAACGGCATCAAAGCACCGCTGATGGCCTTTCTGGAGCGGGTCCGGGCAGCGGATGGCATCCTTCATGTTTCGCTGGATGTGGATTTCCTTGATCCGTCCATTGCTCCTGCAGTTGGCACAACAGTTCCAGGTGGCGCGACCGAACGCGAGGCCCATCTAGTGATGGAACTGCTGCACGAAAGCGGTCTTGTCTGCTCGCTGGATCTGGTAGAATTGAACCCGTTTCTGGACGAACGCGGCCGCACTGCAAAGCTGATGGTCGATCTGGCCGCCTCATTGCTGGGTCGCCGCATCTTTGACCGCCCCACCCGGAGCTTCTGATGCAATCTCTACAAGCCCCACCAGCCGTTGTGATGATCCGGCCCCATGCGTTTGCTTCGAACCCCGAGACACGCGACGACAATGCGTTCCAGACCTTGGCCAACCGCTCCGCAGCGGCCACGTCTGTCCAAGCGCGCGATGAACATGATCAGGCGGTGGCGCTGCTGCGCGATGCGGGTGTTAAGGTTCATGTCTTCGACGATTTCGGAGACCTCGACACACCAGACAGCGTATTTCCGAACAACTGGTTCTCGACCCATCCCGGCGGACATGTGGCAATCTATCCGATGTTTGTGCCGTCGCGCAGGCGCGAACGTCGCGCCGACGTCATAGAAATGTTGAAACAGGAGTATCGTGTTCAGGACGTGATCGATTATTCCGGGCTTGAACAGGACAGACTGGCGCTGGAAGGCACCGGAGCGATGGTTCTGGACCACATTGGCCGCGTGGCCTACACGGTCAAATCCAACCGCGCCGACCCCGTTCTGTTGGAGCGTTTCTGCACCCATTTCAACTATGAGCCCATCGCATTCGAGGCGCATGATGCCGCAGGACGTGATGTCTATCACACGAATGTTCTGATGGGCATCGGCTCCAAATACGCGCTGATCTGTCTTGAAATGATCGCGGACCCCGAACGCCGCGCGACAGTGAAAGCCAGGCTGGAAGAATCCGGTCGCACGGTCATTGACCTGACCCATGATCAGATCGCTGAATTTGCTGGCAACGCCATCGAACTGAGCGGCCTGAATGGTCCCGTACTGGCGCTGTCCAGCCGGGCACTTGCTGCCCTGACCCCGGTACAAATCGCTACAATCGAAGCCAGCGCGACACCTCTGCCGCTTTCGATTCCCACCATTGAAACTGCCGGTGGATCCGTGCGCTGCATGATTGCGGGCATCCACCTGTCCCGCCGATAGGAGCCCCTAATGCAACCATCCGAAAAGGCCCTGGTGCCGTTCGTGTCTGTCGACAATATGATGAGACTGGTCCACCATATCGGCGTCGAACGTATGATCACCGATATTGCGGCGCAAATCGAAGCTGATTTCAAACGGTGGGAAAGCTTTGACAAAACACCCCGCATCCCTGCCCACTCGCCGCATGGGGTTATTGAACTGATGCCAACTTCAGACGGTGAGGCCTATGGGTTTAAATACGTCAACGGCCACCCCAAGAATACCTCCGAGGGCCTACAGACCGTTACCGCATTTGGATTGCTGGCAGACGTCTACACAGGCTATCCGACCCTGCTGACCGAAATGACCATGCTGACTGCATTGCGCACCGCAGCAACCTCTGCCCTGGTCGGCAGTTATCTTGCGCCCAAATCGGCCTCGACGATGGCAATGATCGGGAATGGCGCGCAATCCGAATTTCAGTGCCTCGCCTTCAAGGCCATGTGCGGGATTGATACTGTTCGCTTGTACGATACCGACGCGGCTGCCACCGAAAAATGTGCGGCCAATCTGGCGGGCTCTGGCCTCTCGGTCGTGAAATGCAAATCCCCTGAGGACGCCATCGAAGGCGCGCATATCATCACGACCTGCACGGCGGACAAGAAGAATGCCACGATCCTGACCGATAACTTGGCCGGCCCCGGCGTCCACATCAACGCGATCGGCGGCGACTGTCCCGGCAAAACCGAACTGCACAGGGATATCCTGCTACGCTCTGAAATATTCGTCGAATACCCGGAACAAACCCGTATTGAGGGCGAGATTCAGGCCCTTGAAGACGATCATCCCGTCACCGAGTTGTGGCAGGTCATGACGGGACAGGCCGAGGGTCGCAAAGATGATCGTCAGATCACGTTGTTTGACAGCGTAGGCTTCGCGATCGAGGATTTTTCAGCCCTGCGCTACATCCAGTCCGCAGTCCGGGGCACAGATTACTACGAACCCCTGGACATGCTGGCAGACCCTGACGATCCGCGCGATCTGTACGGAATGCTGATGCGAGCGAAATAGAGATACCCTGCCCCCGTGCGCCAGCCGGGGGCAGGTATCACCAAAGATTGGCTTCGCCAGATGCCAATTACCCGGCCAGCGAAGGCAGGTACAGAACGATGCCCGGAAAGGCGACCAGCAGCGCAATCGTCACGGCGTCGGCGATGAAAAACGGCGTCACGCCCTTGAACACGTCCTGAACGCTCAGATCAGGGCGGACGCCGGCAACGACAAAGCAATTCAAACCGATCGGTGGCGTGATCAGGCAGAACTCGGCCATTTTCACCACCAAAATACCAAACCAGATGGCGCACATCGGACCGGACATCCCAAACGTACTTTCCGCAGCGGTGACGGCCTCGCCCCCGTTCAGCGCCATAACTGCCGGATAGACAACCGGAAGAGTCAGCAATAGCATCCCGATGGCATCCATGAACATGCCGAGCACCGCATAGGCCAGCAGGATGCAGATCAGGATCAGCATGGGTGACATTGTCAGCGACGTGATCCAGTCGGAAAACGCGCTTGGCAAATCGGCGAAACCCAGGAACCTGACATAGATCAGCACGCCCCAGATGATCGAAAAGATCATCGCGGTCAATTTGGCGGTCTCAAGCAGTGCGGATTTCAACTCTGCCCATCTCATGCCGTGGAACAGCGCGAAGCAGAACACGATAAAGGCACCGATTGCCCCGCCTTCGGTTGGCGTGCCCCAGGCTTTTTCACCAAACGGGTTATAGACGAAGCAGATGATGATCAGGATCACCGCAACAATCGGTAGGGCACCAGGCAGCGCGGCAAAACGCTGTTTCCAAGTAAAGCCAGTGACCGGCGGGCCGACATTTTTGAACACAACGGCGATGCCGACGATCAGCAGACCATAGATAACCGCCGAAAACGCTCCCGGTATGAACCCGGCGAGCAGCAGTTTGCCCACATCCTGTTCCACGATGATCGCATAAATCACAAGGATCGCCGAGGGCGGGATCAGTGAGGCCAAAGTGCCACCTGCAGCAACTACGCCCGCCGCAAATTGTTTGTTGTACCCGACCTTCAGCATTTCCGGGATCGCGATCCGGGCAAATACCGCAGATGTCGCGACCGATGCCCCCGAGACCGCAGCAAAACCAGCGGTGGCGAACACGGTTGCGACCGCAAGCCCACCCGGAACCCATGCTACCCAGCGCTTGGCGGCCTCGAACAGCGCGCGCGTCAGGCCTGCGTAGTAGGCAAGGTAACCGATCAGGATAAAGGTCGGAATCAGGCTGAGCGTATGGGCTGCAACCTTGGAATGCGGCACTTGCCCTGCGGTTTTTACCGCAACGGTCAGCGCCTTGCCGAACCGGTCGGGATCATATCCGAATTTGGCCCAGAATATCCAAACCAGACCGATCAGCCCCGCCAAAGCCGCGGCAAAAGCCACACGCATTCCGGTGATAACCAGAACCAGCAGACCACCGGTGACCCAAAGGCCAATCTCAATCGAGTCCATTTACTAGTCCTGCCCTTCGAATTGTTCGGCTTCAGCGGCAGCCTGCGCAGCAGCGTCCTGTATCATCGGCACCGCAACGGGGTTTTGTAGGCCCAGCACAAAGGCCCGTCCATAACCCCAGATTTGCAGCACAAGCCGCAAGCAAAGTACCGAAAACGCGATAGGTGCCAGTAACTTGGCAGGCCAGAGCGGGATGCCAATGTCGATCGAGCTGTCCCGGCTCCACAGAGGTGCGCCAAAGTCGAATGATCTGTCGAAATGGGACCAGCTGCCCCAGACCAATGCCAACATGAGCACCAGGATGAGAACGACCGAAATCAACTCGAACAGCCACAAAGCCCGTCCGTGTAGCCGCGAAATGACAATATCCATCCGGATATGGCCCCCATCGCGTTGTACGTAAGAGATACCTAGAAACGCAATCAAAGGCATGGCTTGCTCGATCCAATCGACATAGCCCGGCAATGGCGCGTTATAGGCGTTGCGCCCACTCACCGAGACAACTGCCAGCACCATTAACCCGAACACGGCAATTCCGCTGATCAGTGCAAGCGTACGCTCGGCCCTTAACAGCAGCTGGTCCAGCCTGCTCAGACGGCTATCATCCGCAAGCACCGTCGCCTGTCCTGCCATTCCGCTGGCCCTCTCTGTATTGGAATCAGTGTCCGGGTACCGCGCTGGGTACCCGGAACGCGTGATCAGTTCCCGCCACGCTGTTGTTTCAGCGTCAGTTGAACAAGATCATATAGATCCTGCGCAGGCAGACCCTGCGCGGACATGTCAGCGATCCACTGCTCGCGGATCGGATCAGCAGCCTTGGTGCGGAATTCCTCCAGCACGGCTTCATCGATCTGAACTTTCTGCACGCCTTTTTCGGTCAACACACCATCCCACTGCTCCAGCAGACCGCCGTAATTGGCGAGATAATGGGCAATGGCCTCGTCGACAGAACTGTTAAGCGCTTCACGATGTTCCGCAGGCAGCGCTTCGTAGGCGTCGATATTGACCACAACCGGACAGTTTACTGTGCCGGGGTTCAGGTTGGCCGTCCACCAGTCGGCTTCGTTGATAGTGCCGAAAGACAAATGTGCGTGCTGAGCAAAGGCCACTGTATCAACAACACCGGATTCCATCGCATTAAACGCCTCGGTCGCGGGCACCGATGTTGGAACACCGCCAACGGCCTCAAACGCCTGGCCCAGCCCGCCAGTCGCACGTACACGCATGCCGTCAAAATCTGCAAGCGTTGAGCGCGGATCACCGGTTCCAACGATATTATACTGGGGCATTGGCGACGTCATGATGATCCGGGCATTCCACTGAGCCATCTCATCCTTAACGGCGGGATGATCATATACAGCGTGGCTGACGGCCACCTCTTCTTCCAAATTGTTCACACCCAGGAACGGCAGTTCAAGTACAGTGATCGCCCGATTTTTGTCGCGGTGATAGCCTGCGCAGAACTGCGCCATCTCGAATGCACCGATCTCAATCCCGTCCAGATTCTCTTTCGGCTTTGACAGCCCGCCATAGCTGACATTGATCGTGAATTCGCCACCGGTTTTTTCGCTGACCAGTTCAGCCAGTTTCTCGACATGTTCGGTAAAGGCCCGGCGTTTGCCCCAGACCGAAGCATTCCATTCTGTTGCTGCAGCTTCGGTAACGAATGCAATAGTCAGGGCGGCGACGGCGGCACCGCTCAACATTTTAGTCATAGTGATTTCTCCCATTAATGCGCCCCCTTTTTTTTGGGTCGCTTGCGCGCAAAGCTAGCGCCAACATCGATATGTGCCAACCCCTGCCAGACCACCCACCAAAATCTGCAAACCGCCCGCCAGCGCTAACAATCATAAGGTGAATATGAAATGTGTAAATTTCACGGGCAAGCGCTTTGAAAACAGTGAAAATGTGATTAACATCTATATTATTGTTTTAAATATATTTTTTTGATATCTAACGATTTCCTTTACAATTCCCTCAAAGGGATTGAAATTTATTAACAAATAAACCCTGCTATTTCTGTAATTTATTTCTTTGTTTTCTGATCTCCGTATTATCCTGCATCGGGAGGAAACAGGTCGACATTGCCTGTTCAGCGGGCAAGATTGTCCCAGTGAATTTAAGTCCAGAGGGAGGAACCTCAGAATGACAACCGCTGCTCAGGCAGATGCCAAAGTTTATCCGCCATCCGCAGAAATTTCAGCGCGTGCGCATGTCGATGCCAAGAAATACGGCGAAATGTACACGGCTTCTATAAACGACCCCGTTGCATTCTGGGGCGAACAGGGCAAACGCGTTGACTGGATCAAACCCTATACCCAAGTGAAAGACGTCAGCTATGATTTGGGCTCGGTCGGGATCAACTGGTATGCGGATGGCACTCTGAACGTTTCAGCCAACTGCCTGGATCGTCATCTGAATACACGCGGCGATCAGACTGCGATCATCTGGGAACCTGATGACCCGAATGAACCCGCCCAACACATCACCTATGCCGAACTGCACCGCCGCACCTGCCGGATGGCGAATATCCTGGTTTCCATGGGCGTGCGCAAAGGCGACCGTGTAGTCATTTATCTTCCGATGATCCCCGAGGCTGCATATGCCATGCTGGCGTGCGCACGTATCGGCGCAATCCACTCGATTGTTTTTGCAGGGTTTTCCCCTGATGCCCTGGCTGCACGCGTCAACGGATGCGACGCCAAGGTTCTGATTACAGCTGATGAGGCCCCTCGCGGCGGCCGTAAGACACCGTTGAAGTCAAACGCAGACGCGGCCCTGCTGCACTGCAAGGACACGGTGAAATGCTTGGTTGTCAAGCGTACCAACGGCCAGACCACATGGATCGACGGGCGCGACTACGACTATAACGAAATGGCGCTCGAGGCGGATGACTATTGCGCGCCTGCGGAAATGGACGCCGAAGACCCTCTGTTCATTCTGTATACCTCCGGGTCGACCGGTCAGCCGAAAGGTGTGGTGCATACCACCGGCGGATATCTGGTCTATGCGGCAATGACGCATGAGATCACCTTCGATTACCATGAAGGCGACGTCTATTGGTGTACCGCCGATGTCGGTTGGGTGACCGGCCACAGCTATATCGTCTATGGCCCGCTGGCCAATGGCGCGACCACGCTGATGTTCGAAGGTGTTCCGACCTATCCGGATGCATCCCGCTTTTGGCAGGTCTGTGAAAAGCACAAGGTCAATCAATTCTACACGGCCCCTACCGCTTTGCGCGCCCTGATGGGGCAAGGCAATGAATGGGTCGAGAAATGCGATCTGAGCGATCTGCGCACGCTGGGCACTGTGGGTGAGCCGATCAACCCGGAAGCGTGGAACTGGTACAATGACGTTGTCGGCGGTGGGCGCTGCCCGATCGTGGACACCTGGTGGCAAACCGAAACCGGTGGTCACCTGATGACCCCCCTGCCCGGTGCCCACGCGATGAAGCCCGGCTCGGCCATGAAGCCGTTCTTTGGCATCCAGCCTGTGGTTCTGGACCCGCAATCCGGGGTCGAGATCGACGGCAACGGCGTCGAAGGCGTGCTGTGCATCAAGGACAGCTGGCCCGGCCAGATGCGTACGGTCTGGGGCGATCATGAACGGTTCGAGAAGACTTATTTCTCGGACTACAAAGGCTACTACTTCACCGGTGACGGCTGCCGCCGGGACGAGGATGGCGATTACTGGATCACCGGACGTGTGGACGATGTGATCAACGTCTCGGGGCACCGCATGGGTACGGCCGAGGTTGAAAGCGCTCTGGTGGCACATGCTGCCGTGGCCGAGGCCGCGGTTGTGGGCTATCCCCATGATATCAAAGGGCAAGGCATCTATTGCTATGTCACCTTGATGAATGATCGCGAACCCTCGGACGAGCTTGTGAAAGAGCTGCGCACCTGGGTTCGGACCGAGATCGGACCGATTGCCAGCCCGGATGTGATCCAATGGGCTCCTGGCCTGCCAAAAACCCGCTCGGGCAAGATCATGCGCCGTATCCTGCGTAAGATCGCCGAGAATGATTTTGGATCGCTCGGTGACACATCGACCCTGGCTGATCCGTCCGTGGTCGACAACTTGATCGAAAACCGCGCAAGCAAGTGAGGATGTGATGGACGCTGCCACGATCACTACACCCACCGTACTGATCCTTCTCGGCCCCCCGGGCGCCGGGAAGGGTACACAGGCCCGTATGCTCGAAGACAAGTTCGGGCTTGTCCAACTCAGCACGGGTGACCTGTTACGGGCGGCAGTTGCCGGGGGAACCGATGCCGGAAAAGCCGCCAAAGCTGTCATGGAGGCGGGTGATCTGGTCAGTGACGATATCGTAATTGCAATCCTGCGGGATCGTCTGGCCGAACCGGACTGCGCCAAGGGCGTCATTCTGGACGGCTTCCCCCGCACCACGGTTCAGGCACAGGCGCTGGACGCGCTGCTGTCAGAGACCGGTCAGCAGATCAACGCAGCCATCAGTCTTGAGGTTGAAGACGCTGAAATGGTGATCCGTATTTCCGGCCGTTACACATGTGCCGGATGTGGCGAAGGGTTCCATGATCGGTTCAAAACGCCCGCAGTCGAAGGCAAATGCGACAAATGCGGCAAGACCGAGTTCAAGCGCCGCGCAGATGACAATGCTGAAACCGTCGCCTCACGGCTGGCTGCCTATCACGCGCAGACCGCGCCGCTGATCACTTATTACCAAGACCATGGCGTTCTGAAAGGTCTGAACGCAATGGGCAATATCGAAGACATCGCCGGCAATCTGGAACGGATCGTCAGCGACACAATGAACTAGGGGAATATGGCCCGCCCTCAATAAGGGCCGAATTCCTAAAGGAAAACTTCAAAGGACCCGCTCTGGCGGACCAGAGAAGTCTTGCCTGATGCCACCTGGCATCAAGCATATCGAAAAGTGGCCCCGCGCGCTGGAGGGTTAGGACAACGGGCCGCTCAAAGAGGAAGCGAAGGAGGAACCCGCGATGGCGGATCAATCAACACACTCCGCGCAGACTGCCGAAGCCGATAAGGGCTATTGGCAGGCCAACCTGCGTCTTATCTACATCAGCCTGGTGATCTGGGCGCTGGTGTCGTTTGGATTCGGCATTTTGCTGCGTCCACTTCTGTCCGGCATTTCCGTCGGCGGAACCGATCTCGGCTTTTGGTTCGCGCAACAGGGATCCATCTTGGTCTTTCTGCTGCTGATCTTCAACTACGCCTGGCGGATGAACAAGCTAGACGCTGAATACGGCGTTGAGGAGGAGTAAGGCCCTATGGACCAGTTTACCATCAACCTGCTGTTTGTGGGCGCGTCCTTTGCGCTTTACATCGGCATCGCGATCTGGGCCCGTGCTGGGTCCACATCAGAATTCTACGCCGCCGGTCGCGGCGTTCACCCGGTCACCAACGGTATGGCGACAGCGGCAGACTGGATGTCTGCGGCCTCGTTCATCTCGATGGCGGGCCTCATCGCCTTTACCGGCTATGACAACTCGTCCTTCCTGATGGGTTGGACCGGTGGTTATGTGCTGCTGGCGCTGCTTCTTGCCCCTTACCTGCGTAAGTTCGGCAAGTTCACCGTGTCAGAGTTCATCGGCGACCGCTTTTACAGCCAGACCGCGCGTATCGTGGCGGTGATCTGTCTGATCGTAGCGTCTGTGACCTACGTGATCGGCCAGATGACCGGCGTTGGCGTAGCTTTTGGCCGCTTCCTTGAAGTGTCAAACACCACCGGGTTGTTAATTGGTGCAGCCGTTGTTTTCGCCTACGCGGTGTTTGGGGGGATGAAGGGCGTGACCTACACACAGGTCGCTCAGTACTGCGTGCTGATCACCGCCTACACAATCCCAGCCATCTTTATTTCCCTGCAACTGACTGGCAATCCGGTTCCGGCTCTGGGTCTGTTTGGTGATACCGCCAGCGGTGAACCGCTGCTGACCAAGCTGGATGCGATCGTGACCGAGTTGGGCTTTAACGAATACACCGCCCACCACTCGGACACGCTGAACATGGTGCTGTTCACGCTGTCGCTGATGATCGGTACGGCCGGTCTGCCGCACGTAATCATGCGTTTCTTCACCGTGCCGAAAGTGGCTGATGCCCGCTGGTCTGCCGGTTGGGCGCTGGTGTTCATCGCACTGCTTTACCTGACCGCCCCTGCGGTTGGCGCAATGGCCCGTCTAAACATCAGTGACATGATGTGGCCAAATGGCGGCATCGAAGGTGGCGCCGTATCCGTCGAAGATATCGACAACGACGCCCGTTATGACTGGATGGCCACATGGAAGAAAACCGGCCTGCTGGACTGGGAAGACAAGAACGGCGACGGCAAGATCCAGTACTATAACGACAAGAATGCCGACATGCAGGCGCTTGCGGAAGAGAAGGGCTGGGTCGGAAACGAGCTGACCAAGTTCAACCGTGACATCCTGGTTCTGGCCAACCCCGAAATTGCCAACCTGCCGGGTTGGGTGATCGGTCTGGTCGCTGCCGGTGGTCTTGCGGCTGCTCTGTCGACCGCTGCGGGCCTGTTGCTGGCGATCTCGTCCGCTGTGTCACACGACCTGATCAAAGGCGCGATCAACCCGCAGATTTCGGAAAAATCCGAGCTTCTGTCGGCGCGGATCGCAATGGGCGTGGCCATTGTTGTGGCGACATATCTGGGCCTGAACCCTCCGGGTTTTGCAGCGCAGACCGTTGCCCTGGCGTTTGGTCTGGCAGCTGCCTCGATCTTCCCGGCGCTGATGATGGGGATCTTCTCGACCCGCATCAACAACACCGGTGCGGTTGCTGGTATGCTGGCTGGTCTGACTGTGACCCTGGTCTACATCTTCCTGCACAAGGGCTGGTTGTTCATTCCGGATACCAACTCGTTCACGGATGCTGATCCTCTGTTGGGTACGATCAAGTCGACTTCGTTCGGTGCGATCGGTGCATTGGTCAACTTCACTGTCGCCTATGTGGTGGCTGGCATGACCAAGGAAACCCCGCAAGAGATCAAGGATCTGGTCGAAAGCGTCCGCATTCCCCGTGGCGCGGGTGCCGCTCAGGATCACTGAGTAGAGATGCGGCCCCTGAGCACCTTGCCAAAGGCCGTGTCTTTCGACTGACTACTCCCGCCCGGCATTCCACCGGGCGGGATTTTTCGAATAGAAACCGAGGAGTATCCGATGCCCCTGCCCCAAGCCGAGATCACGCGGTTTCTGAAATCCGTTCACCCTTATGACGCCCTGCCCGCCGATGATCTGGCAACGCTGTCTGATCAGATCGAAGTTTGGGAGGTCGAAGAAGGATCCCCGGTGTATCAACTGGGCGCGCCCCTGCCCGGCGTATTCGTGATTTACGAAGGACAGGTTGAAATCACTGACAGGAACGGCGCGATTGTCTCTCATCTGGGGCTGCGCAATTCTTTCGGGGAACGCGGTTTACTGAAAGACGGTAAAGCCGCGACCAAAGCGCAGGCGCACGCAAACTCGGTTTTTCTGGTGATCCCGCCCAACCTGATCCGAGACCTCATTGACGAACATGAAATCGTCGCCAAATTCTTTGATCGGACCCGCACGGAACGCTCCAGCCCCCAAAGCCTTGCAACCAGCGCTATCGACGTTCTGATGGCACATAACCCCGCAACCTGCCCCCCTATTACCACCGTTCGCGAAGCGGCGCAGATGATGAGGGACAGACATATTTCCTCTCTCTGCATCACCGAGGGGGACATTCTTTTGGGGATCGCCACCTTACGAGATATCTCGGGCAAATACGTTGCCGATGGGATGTCTGTGGATACCCCTGTATCGGCAATAATGACGGCAAACCCGGTGACGCTGTCGCCGTCGGATATCGGATCGGATGTTCTTCACATCATGATGGAGCGCGGCATCGGCCATATTCCGGTATCCGAAGCTGGGCGTCTGGTCGGAATTGTCACCCAGACAGACCTGACCCACTATCAGGCGGTCAATTCCGCCGAGTTGGTGCGCCGGATAGCAAATGCGCAAACCGCGCAGCAGATGGCAGAAGTGACCGAAGAGATTCCCCAGCTTCTGGTCCAGCTTGTCGCTGCCGGAAATCGCCACGAGATCGTTACGCGCCTGATTACCGATATCGCCGACACAGCCACCAGACGTTTGCTGGCAATGGCGGAAAAACAGCTTGGACCACCACCTGTGCCTTACCTATGGCTGGCCTGTGGATCGCAGGGACGACAGGAACAAACCGGGGTGTCGGATCAGGACAACTGCTTGATGCTGGATGACAAAGTAACCGATGACGACCTGCTATATTTCCAGGCACTGGCAAAAATCGTGTCGGACGGGCTGGATAAATGTGGGTACTTTTATTGCCCGGGCGACATGATGGCGACAAATCCACGCTGGTGCCAACCGGTAAGTGTCTGGCGTGATTATTTTCGCGGGTGGATCGCCAAACCAAACCCCGAGGCGCAGATGCTGGCCTCGGTCATGTTCGACCTGCGCCCCATTGGCGGCGCATTTCACCTGTTCGATGACCTGCAGGCCGAAACGCTGGCCGCGGCCCAAGCGAATTCAATCTTTGTGGCACATATGATCTCGAACTCGTTAAAGCACACGCCGCCGCTGGGCCTGTTACGCGGGTTTGCCACGGTACGCTCGGGTGAGCATCGCAACACGCTGGATCTAAAGCATAATGGCGTTGTGCCTGTGGTTGACCTGGCCCGGATATACAGCCTTCAGGGGCAACTGTCCCAGGCCAATACACGTGCCCGCCTGAAAGCAGCTGGGGCGGCAGGCGTCCTCAGCCCCTCAGGTACCCGCGACCTGCTGGACGCTTACGATCTGATCGCCGAAACGCGGCTGGACCATCAGGCCCGTCTGGTGAAAGGCAACAAGAAGCCGGACAATTTCCTGCCCCCTTCCGATCTTTCGGACTTTGAGCGAAGTCATCTGCGAGATGCCTTTGTCGTGGTAAAAACAATGCAATCGGCGGTCGGCCACGGTAAAGGAATGCTGGGCTAAACCCTCAGGAACCTTGGAGAGTATTCATGTTCTTAGAACTGATCGGCACGATATTTGCAGGCGTCGCCCTAGCCGGCATCGTGATGGTGATCAACAAACTGACAGGTGGACGCCTGCCTCGTTGGTCCGCACCAGTCGCGGCGGGCATTGGCATGATCGGGATGACGATCAACAGCGAGTATTCATGGTTTGACCGCACGCGCGATACGCTTCCAGATGGTCTGATCATCATTCAAGAGGTCGAAAGCCGCGCTTTGTACCGTCCCTGGACCTATGCGATGCCCTTTGTTGATCGTTTTGCCGCAATCGACACCCTATCTGTGCGCACCAATGACCAAGTGCCTGAGCAGCGCCTCGTTGAACTGTATTTCTTTGGTCGTTGGGCACCGGTTTCAAAATTGCCGGTCGCTGTGGATTGCGACAAGAACCAACGCGCCAATCTGGCGGATGGGGCAGAGTTTGGTGACAACGGCCAGTTGCTGAACGCAGATTGGGTAACAGGCTCTACCAACGATCCGATCATCGAGGCCACTTGCGGAGTGTAACATGCTGACCCGATTAAGCCTGCGCCTGCGGATTTTCCTCTTCTTCTGCCTGCTGGCGGTCGGCGGGGTTGCCGTCAGCTCGGTTGCGCTTTGGGTCAGCTACAGGCGAGCGGCGGATCCGGCCCTTTTCGACGCGTTCATCTTTGCAGAGATCGTCATCGGGTTCGGTCTGCTGGCCCTGATCGCCGCTGTCTGGCTATTGTTCGACGATAATGTCGCCAAGCCGATCGAAAGGCTTTCCGCTGAACTGCGCGCACGAGCGCATGCCGGTGTCAGCCGCGACCTCGATCTGCAAGCCGCGCGGTATCTTGGCGACCTGGCCCCTGCGGCTGCCGGTCTGGCCAACCAACTGTCCGACAAGACCATGGGCGTGGCAGAGGCTGTCGCTGCTGAAACCGCGCATCTGGCTGTGGAACAGCAAAGGCTTAGGGCGCTTTTGACTGAAATTCCTGTAGCCATATTGCTGGCTAGCCCCTCTCACAGGCTCGTTTTGTATGACGGACAGGCGGCCGAGGTACTGGCACAGATTTCGCATCCACGCCTGAATGCGCCACTGTTCGATTACTTCCAGCCAGACGCGCTGCAGAAAGCCTATGCCAAACTGGCCAAGACCGGGATGGAGGCATCCTGTTCGCTGACCAGCATTGATGGGGCGCAGACCTATTCAGCCCGCATGAAACCGCTGGGGGAAACTTCCGGCTATATGCTAATCCTAGATGACAGCGCCGCCAATATAGCGCCTGAGGCTGCCAGACCTCTGGTCTATGACTTTGGTTTGCTGAACACATCCACCGACCAATCATTCGAGACATTGCCTCTGCGCGAGCTTTGTTTTGTTGTCTTCGACACCGAAACCACAGGCCTGCTGCCGCACAAAGACGAGATCGTCCAGATCGGCGCAGTCCGTGTGGTAAATGGACGGATGGTCGAAGGCGAAAGGCTGGATATGCTGGTGAACCCGGTCATGCCGATCCCTGCCGCCTCGACCAAGGTTCACAAGATCACGGATCGAATGGTCGAAGGCGCGCCGGAAATCGCCGAAGCCGGGCGTATCTTTCACGAATTCGCGCGAAATGCCGTAATCGTGGCGCATAATGCACCTTTTGATATGGCGTTTCTGCGACGCCACGCCGACCGTATGAAAGTTGAGTGGACGCATCCCGTACTGGATACGGTCCTGCTATCAGCGGTCCTGTTCGGCGCCAGCGACACGCACACTTTGGACGCGCTGTGCGAACGGCTGGACATTACAATTCCGCATGAGCTGCGCCATACGGCATTGGGTGATGCAGTTGCCACCGCCGAGGCGCTGGTTCGGATGCTTCCGATGCTGCAAGCGCGCGGGATGAATACGTTTGGCGAGGTCATCGAAGCAACCCGCCGGCACGGTCGTCTGCTTGAGGACCTGAACTGAGGGCGTAATATGCACCTCAGGCGCAGCTTTTCATGGACAATCCCGACTTGCCGTGGCACCTGAGGCGCGGCCACAGAATGAGCGTGAGATGACGGACCGCACCTTCACCCCAACCCCGGACAACAGCACCGCGTTTCGCGAAGCATTGGGGTGTTTTGGAACCGGGGTCACGGTCGTCACCACCGAAACAGCGCTGGGGCCCCGCGCAATCACGGTCAATTCGTTTTCCTCGGTCTCGCTGACGCCTCCGCTGGTGCTGTGGTGCCTGGCGAAGGATTCGAACCGGTTCGACGCTTTCAAAGACTGCGATCACTATTCGATCCATGTGATGGCTGAGGAACAGCAGGAACAGGCCCTAAAATTCGCGCGCGAGGGTGCGGATTTTTCACATGTCAACTGGGCCGCAGATCACCGTGGTCGCCCTCGTCTGGCGGATTGTCTGGCGCGCTTCGACTGCCAGCTTCATGCCCGGCACGAGGCAGGGGATCATCTGATCATCGTGGGTGAAGTCGAACAGGCCATGTTCCGCACCGGCAAAGGTCTGATCTTCAAACGCGGTCAGTTCGGCGGGTTTGCCGATCTTCTATAAGCCCTATTCGTCCAGCGATCCGTGGACGGCCAGCGCCTCAAGCTGGGTTTCCTGCGGTGTGATGATGCGAAACGCCTCAAGCACCCCGGTTTCAGACAGCTCACGGGCGACCGTCAGCAAGGTATTGGCGGCGTGATCATCGCATAGCTCTGCCATATGCGCGATCTCTTCCTGCGCAACACCCATGGCGGCCTCGACCGATGGGGCTCCGTAAAATTGCACGAAATGTTCCGCCAAATTCCGGGCAATCTGGTCGATCTCAGCCTGTTCAACCTGCGTCACTGCTACAAAGGTCACCCGGCCGAATGTCTCAACCCCCAACCAACCATTCGCAAAGGCCTGGCGGGCTTTACCCTCCAAATCGCCTTCGCCCCAATTCGAAAACTCGAACCCGCCGGAAATGCACCATTCACCCGTTCTCGCCGGAGAATGAAACACATTCATGTCGCTTTCATCGAAATGGATCGCACGGGCCAGTTTCATCATCCGTTCTCCAGTAAGTCAGTCAGCGGGTGCAGGCGGGTGTCTGCACCATTGCGGATAAGCATGCCAAACCGTTCATCAGTGCCCAAAAAAACCCCGATCTCGCCAAAGGGTTCGCCAACACCACGCAGCAGCCCCAACCATTCGCTGTGCAGGGGCGCGTTGCCGTCTTCTTGCCAACGGTTGAGCCATGTCAGCATGTGGCGCGACCAGCTTTCGACCAGCTGGACAGGCTGGACCTCGGCACACCCTTCATCATAGAGCGCTGTGATATCCGGGGTCTGGCCTGGCGCAGTGCTGGTCTGTAGCAAGGCCAGCTCCCAGCCGACAATCAACCAGTCAGGCTCAATCTGAGGGTCTGAAGTCGACGCAGCAACCTGAAACTTGCCGCAGGTCGCACCATTCACACAGATAGGGCCGCCCCAGTCCAGATGAACGGCAACCTCGGGCGGGGCCAGAGCGCCCAGCGCATTCTGAAACCCAACTCCGCAAAGCGGCAACATCACCATGGCGTCCTGCAATGGAACCTCAGGTGCAAATACAATGGCAACGCGCAAACGGTTGGCCTGAATATTGTAGACCACCGTTCCGGCATCACAGCCCAGCGCCGCCATCGCCTGGGCGCGTTCGAACGGGTCTTCCCCGCCCTGAACGGCATGTCCAGTCAGCAACGGAGGAAAGACCGGCTGGGTCATGCATTGCCCTTGGTGATCATGTCGCGGGCAATCTTGCGGAAAGCTTCGGCCTGTGCGCTGTCTGGCTTGCTGACAACGATGGGCGCCCCCCCATCCGCCGCAACCCGGATATCCAGATGCAGCGGAATCTCACCAAGCAGCGGAATGCCCAGCGCCTCGGCCTCAGCGGCGACGCCGCCATGTCCGAACACATGTTCCTCATGCCCGCAGTTGGAACAGATATGGGTCGACATATTCTCGATCATCCCAATAATCGGCGTCTTGAGCTGATTGAACATATCGATCCCTTTGCGCGCGTCGATCAGGGCCACGTCCTGCGGGGTCGACACCACGATGGCCCCGTCCACCTTGAACTTCTGGCTGAGCGTCAGTTGCACATCGCCGGTGCCCGGCGGTAGGTCGACAATCAATACATCCAATGCTCCCCACTGAACCTGCCCCATCATCTGCTGAAGCGCGCCCATCAGCATCGGACCACGCCAGACGACCGCCTGCCCTTCGTTGGTCATCAGTCCCATCGACATCATCGTGACGCCATGATTGCGCAGGGGCAGGATCGTTTTGCCATCCGGGCTGGCCGGGCGGCCAGAGACACCCAGCATCCGAGGCTGTGATGGGCCATAGACATCAGCATCCAACAACCCGACACGCCGCCCTTCTGCAGCCAAAGCACAAGCCAGATTTGCGGATACGGTGGATTTACCGACTCCGCCCTTACCGGATGCAACGGCGATGATCCGATCGACACCCGGAACGGCCTGCGGACCTGTCTGAGATGGTTTCGGCTTGGGCTTCAGTTCAGGCGGGGCCTTTTCGGAATGCGCAGTCATCATGGCGGAAACCTTGTCGACCCCCTCCACCAACTGCGCAGCCTGCTCGGCGGCGGCGCGCACCGGCTCCATCCGCTCTGCCTGTTTCGGATCAATCTCAAGCACAAAGCGCACTGTATCGCCATCGACATTCAACGCGCGGACAACTCCGGCGCTGACGATATCCTGGCCTGAAACCGGATCGGTGATTTTCTTCAGGTTCGCCAGAACCGCGTCACGAACACTCATGCCATTACCCTTTTGGTTTGCCCGGTCGTTGGGATACGTTTCATTGCATGTGTCTCCGTCTTTTTTTCGTTCATTTGACGCATTCGGGCGCAGGCCGATAAGCTGCCTCCATGCGGGTTACCTTCTTTTGCCTGAGCTTGCTGCTCTCTGCTACCCCCTCTTGGTCGCAAGAGGCGCTGGGGCTTGCCGCCCCGGATGAGGTTACAGACTCTGGTCTGTTGCAACATATTCTTCCGCGTTTTTCTCTCAAGACCGGGATACGCGTCGTTGCGGACGATACCGGCGCTATGTCTCTGGGTGGATCACCGCCAGGCGATCCGGTTTTCGCGCGTCACGGGGTCACTTACCACCTGCGCATACTGGACGACACAAAGCAGCTTCGGTTTCGGGACTGGCTGCTGTCTGACATCGGCAAGCGCACCGTTGAGAGTTTCGCGCCCGAAAGCGGCCCGCCCTATTCCGCCAGCTTAACGGTCGAGGCCGCGACCGAGACCGACAAGATCGACGGCGACGCTGTCCTGGGTGCGGAGCTGTCGATGACCCATTGCGGGCGCTGCCATGTGATCGGTCCGCAGAACCAGATGAACGGGCTTGGCTCCACCCCCTCATTCGCTGTGCTGCGGGCGATGCCAGACTGGTCTGATAGGTTTCAGGCCTTCTTTGCCCTGAACCCTCATCCTGCTTTTACGCAGATTGAGGACGTAACCCCGCCCTTTGACCCTCTGCGTCCTTCGCCAATCCACCCGGTCGAGATGACGCTGGAGGAGTTAGAGGCGATTCTGGCCTTTGTCTCGGCCATCGAGGCAGCAGATCTGGGCGCGCCGCTACAGCTTCAATGATCCTTTCTTTTCGAGAAATAGTCCTCGGTCGTGACGACTTTGGGTTTCGGGTTTGACTGAAACGGGTTGTCCTTGTGCTGGAACTGCGCGTTCACACGACAGTTGTCACACATCTGGATCATGCGCGCCTGTTCGGATGTCGCAAACATCGGATGCGTACCAGACAGCTTTTCCATGATACGTTCGACGGTCGATTTGACACCAAAGAGGGCACCGCATTCCACACACGCAAAAGGGTCTTCTTCGTTCAACACGTCCTGAGACAGGGCCGCATCACTTAAATCCAGTTGCGGTACCAGAGTTATCGCATTCTCGGGGCAGATTGTTCGGCATAGGCCACATTGCAGACAGGCATCCTGTTGGAAGTTCAGCTGCGGCATATCCGGGTTGTCGGCCAAAGCGCCTGACGGACAAAGGGACACGCAGCTGAGGCACAATGTACAGGCGTCCGTATCCACCGCGATGGCCCCATAGGGTGCATTCTCGGGCAAGGGCAACGGGGCTGCGGCCTGCGGGTTCAGCGCCTGTGCGGCCAGTCGCGTAATCTGCCTGCGATTTCCCAGCGGCAGAACCGTGTCGGCCAAGGGGGGCGGCACGTCCTGCGCATATAGCAGGTCGGACAGCGCATCGGGATCAGCCTCATCGATCAGTGCCAACACTGCAGTCCCAGCGATAGCCTGCGCCAGCGCCAGTTCGCGATCCAAGGCATCCCTTTCGGTTGTTGGGGCCAGCAGCACATCAACCCGCGCAAACCCATGCGCCAGCGCGGCCAGCATCTCGGCATGGCCAAAGCCCGAGATCACGTTCAGTTCTAGCGGGATCACATCCGCTGGAATCCCGCGTCCGAAACGGGCGGACAGGCGGATCATTTCGGCCCCATGCGCGTCATGCACCAACAGCCGGGGTGCTTGCCCGCCTGCACGCCGGTAGGTGCGCGACAGAATGTGCATCCGTGACAGCAGCGCAGAAACGGGCGGATCCTCGTAAGTTATCGCGGTAGATGGGCAAACCGCCGCGCATTCTCCGCACCCTGCGCAAACCATAGGGTCGATGGCTACATGTTCGCCCGCAGGGGTGATCGCCCCCGTCGGGCAGATATCCAGGCAATTCGTACACCCGACCTGTTCTGCACGGGAATGCGCACATAGGGATTCTTCCAACCGGACATAGAGAGGCTTTTCAAATGTCCCGACCAGTTGCATGGCCTCAAACGCCAGCCGTTCGACAGCGACCGCATCTTTGGGATCAGCTCGCAAATACCCTTCGCGCTTGGCTGGGGCCTGAACCAGAGGCGTGCCGCCGGTCAGATCCACAACTATATCGCATGAGGAGTTCGCCCCGTCGCGCGGTTCGGTCCAGCCAAAGGCCCCGCGCCCACCGGGTTCAAGCTGTTGCAACGCATCCAGCTTAATCGAAAACCCGCCCAGCGCACCTTTCACAGTACGAACGCGCCCGCGCACCACATCAAAGCTGCGCGACATGGGGTCCATGTCATCAGTAGCCAAGACCGTCACGGCCAACTGGTCCGACAGGCGTTCTGCCACTTCAAAGCTCAGCGCGCCGGGCCCGACGATGAAACACGTCCCTTCGCTGACCACATCGACACTGGGTGTGATCGGCTGAGGCAACACCGCCTCAGCAGCCAGCGCGGCCATTTTGGGGGCAGCATCCTGCCCTTGTTCAGACCACCCGGCACGATCGCGAAGATCGACAAACCCTGGCACTTCGACACCTAACTCATCGGCCAGTGCCAGAAAAACATCCTGCTCTTGTGTACAGGCTATTACGACTTTGCCCTCTTGCAGCGGCTGTGCGACGCTTTCCAGTTCTTTCGTACATAATGCGGTGTGAATTCTGGAGCAGGCGACATCGCAAGCTGACGATAGTTTCTCAGCGTCAATGGTTTGCGTTCCCGCACAGTCACATAGCAGCAATCTCGTACCCATAACCTCCCCCGGATGTCCTCCCCAGTCCAAGGTCAGCTTAGAACCTCTGAAGAAAGTAGCAATGCCCGTGGGGGCCGGATCGCAGGAACAAGGCCCGATAATAGCCGCGAGGACCGTAAACAATCGGTGAGGGGTACATATTCGACCACCCAAGGACTTGGCAGGAAGCTACTTTGTGTACCATAGTAGACCCTGAGGAAGGCAGGGGAGAGCTTTCCAGGGAGGACTTAGTGGCCAAGGCCGCCAGCCAGATTGAAATGCCAATCGGCGTCGTCGTGCGCAAAACACCCGGGGTTACACGCTGGGCGCAATGGAATTGGCGCGCCGTCGCCGTGCTGCCCGGCGCTGGACCGGCCGATTGGCTGGAGATGCGGCGCGAGGGCGAAGCGGTCGAATACCACGCGGCCACCCTGCCCCTGACCCTGTGGTCAGATGAGGCCGAAGCCTACATGGTCAACCTGTCGGACGGGCAACCCTCGATCTATCTGGTCCTGCGCGATGCGCTGGATGGAACACAGCCGATGGACGCTGTGCTGGTGACCGCCTCACCCTACGAAGGACAGGACTACGCCGATACCGGCGAAGAGCTTGTCGAGAAAATCCCAATGACTGATGGGCTGATCGCTTGGGTACGTGATTTCGCACTGGAGCATCATCGCAACGAGGTCTTCGTCAAACGTCGCCGTGATAAGAAACGCACCGATCTGGTTGAGGACGGCAAAGGGGATGTACGCATCCGGCAGGACTCGGATGTTTTCCGCGCCCCGCGGAGGATTGTGCAATGACAGAAACCCGCGATTTCTGGTCGCGCCGCAAAGCCGCCGTTCAGGCTGAGGCCAAAGCCGAGGTTGTAGCAGCACAAGAACAGGCTTTCGCTGAACAGCGGGGCGAGCTGGAAGAAAAGACTGACGCTGAAATTCTGGCGGAATTCAATTTGCCCGACCCTGATCAGTTGCAAGTTGGTGACGACGTCTCGGGCTTTATGGCCAAGGCAGTGCCTGACCGATTGCGCCGCCGCGCCCTTCGGCAGCTCTGGCGTCTGAACCCGGTTCTGGCCAATGTCGATGGGCTGGTGGATTACGGCGAGGACTATACCGACGCCGCCTGCGTGATCGAAAATATCCAGACCGCCTATCAGGTCGGCAAGGGAATGCTGGCCCATATCGAGGCTTTGGCCGCTCAGACCGAAGAGGAAGACGCAGCGCCTGAGGTTGAAGACCCAACATCAGAGCCTGAGCCTGAGTTGCCCGAAACGCCCGAGGTACACTCGGCAGAACCTGTAATGATTTCTGAAATCGACGACCCGGATGAGGCAGAGCTTACGCCTGCCCCACGCCGCATGAAGTTTGAATACGAAGGATAACCGTATGACCGCAAGCAACGCGCAAAACCTGGACGTCTCAGCCGAGGATCGTCTGCGTGCGGATTTCTATAACTTCCTTGGGCTGCTGCTTGCGGCGCCTCCGGATCAGATGCTGCTGTCTCAGGTTACTGGTCTGACCGGCGATGAAACCGATCTGGGTCAGGCTATCAAGGCCATGTCGCGGGTCGCCAAGGTGACCAAACCCGCGGCTGCCGAACGCGAATTCAATGCCTTGTTCATCGGGCTGGGGCGCGGGGAACTGCTGCCCTATGCCAGTTTCTACCTGACTGGTTTCCTGAACGAAAAACCGCTGGCGCAACTGCGCAACGACATGGCGGTTCGTCAGATCACACGGGCGCAGAACGTGTTTGAACCCGAAGACAATATCGCCTCGTTGATGGAGATGATGGCGGGTATGATCGTCGGTCGCTTTGGCGCGCCCGCCTCGTTGGAGGATCAAAAAGCGTTCTGGAACAAGCACATCGGCCCCTGGGCCGCACATTTCTATTCAGATTTGGAAGCTGCGGAAAACTCGGTTTTCTATGCCTCGGTCGGCACCGCCGGTCGGGTTTTCATGGAAATCGAGCGTGAAGCCTTTCGAATGACGGCGGGATGATCCCGCCACTCGCCAGCGCCCCCAAAGGCGCTAGATCGCAATTGGGAAAGGAGGATCCCATGAGCAAAACCAAGGAAGAAGGCGCCACGCGCCGTGACTTCTTGAAACTGGCCGGAACCGCAGCGCCCGCTGCAGTCGCCGCCGCCAGCCTGAGCGGACAAGCCGAGGCAGCCGAGCTGCCAACGGATGAAACCCGCATGCAGGACACCGCGCATACGCGCGCATATCTGGACAGCGCCCGGTTCTGAACCCCGGACGATGTCACCACCCGACTGACGGTTGCGATTGGCCCTGACGTCGGCACCAACAGTACCAAGCCAGCCATAGCTAACATGGCCAGCAAGGGAGGAAAGAAATGCTTAGGAAAAAGACCAACGGGGTTGCGAGACGCTCCCAGCGGACAAGTATCCTGTCCCAGGTCGGCGAGAAAACCGTCGATCGCCGCGCGTTCCTGCGCGGATCGGGCCTGACGATCGGCGGGTTGGCCGCGATCAGCGCCACGGGTGGAACCGTGACGCCAGCCAGTGCCCAGTCAGCGGCCAATCAAGCCGTCGAAAACATCAAATCCATATGCACGCATTGCTCGGTCGGCTGTACCGTAGTGGCCGAGGTGCAGAACGGCGTCTGGATCGGGCAAGAACCCGGCTGGGACAGCCCTTTCAACCTGGGTGCGCACTGCGCCAAGGGGGCCTCGGTCCGTGAGCACGCCCATGGTGAGCGCCGCCTGAAATATCCGATGAAAAAGGAAGGCGGCGAGTGGAAGCGCATCAGCTGGGAAGAGGCGATCAACGAGATCGGCGACGGCATGATGAACATCCGCGAAGAATCCGGACCGGACAGTGTGTACTGGCTTGGTTCCGCGAAACATAACAACGAACAGGCCTATCTTTTCCGCAAGTTCGCCGCCTATTGGGGCACGAACAACGTGGACCATCAGGCCCGTATCTGCCACTCGACCACTGTTGCTGGTGTTGCGAATACATGGGGCTACGGCGCCATGACCAACAGCTACAATGACATCCACAACTCCAAGGCTATCTTCATCATCGGTGGCAACCCGGCTGAGGCACACCCGGTCTCGCTGCTGCATGTTCTGCGCGCAAAAGAGCAGAACAACGCGCCGCTGATCGTTTGCGACCCGCGCTTTACGCGCACCGCCGCGCATGCGGATGAATATGTCCGCTTCCGCCCCGGCTCTGACGTGGCTCTGATCTGGGGTATCCTCTGGCACATCTTCGACAACGGCTGGGAGGACAAGGAGTTCATCCGCACCCGTGTCTGGGGCATGGATCAGATCCGTGAAGAGGTCGCCAACTGGAACCCGGAAGAAACCGAGCGTGTGACCGGCGTACCCGGATCACAGCTTAAGCGCGTGGCGCGCACCATGGCCAATAACCGTCCTGGCACTGTGATCTGGTGCATGGGCGGCACCCAGCACACCAATGGTAACAACAACACACGCGCCTATTGCGTGCTGCAGTTGGCATTGGGCAACATGGGGACGTCGGGCGGTGGCACCAACATCTTCCGTGGCCATGACAACGTACAGGGCGCGACGGACCTTGGTGTTCTGTCCCATACCCTACCCGGCTATTATGGCCTGTCCGCAGGGGCATGGGGCCATTGGGCGCGCGTTTGGGGTGAAGACCCTGAATGGCTGTCCGGCCAGTTCGCCTCGATCAAGGACAAGGAGGGCAAGGATAAACCGCTGCAGAACGAGCGCGGCATCCCGGTCTCTCGTTGGATCGACGGTGTTCTGGAAGACCCCGCCAACATGGATCAGGACAACAATGTCCGCGCCATGGTTCTGTGGGGGCACGCTCCGAACTCGCAAACCCGCGGGCCGGAAATGAAGACGGCGATGGAAAAGCTGGACATGCTGGTCGTGATCGACCCGTATCCCACCGTTTCCGCCGTTCTGCATGATCGGACCGATGGCGTTTACCTGTTGCCCGCCTGTACGCAGTTCGAAACCCGTGGCTCGGTCACGGCCTCGAACCGCTCGTTGCAGTGGCGCGACAAGGTGGTCGAACCGCTGTTCGAAAGCCTGCCGGACGAGGTCATCATGGCCAAGTTCGCCAACAAATTCGGCTGGGCGGATCGGTTCTTCCGCAATATCGAGATGGAGGATGCCGAAACCCCGAATGTTGAAAGCATCACGCGTGAGTTCAACTCGGGCCTCTGGACCATCGGCTATACCGGCCAGTCGCCAGAGCGTTTGAAAAGCCATATGGCCAATCAGCACACGTTCGACAGAACCACGCTGCAAGCTATTGGTGGACCAAACGACGGCGAATACTACGGTCTGCCCTGGCCGTGCTGGGGAACGCCAGAGATGGGTCATACGGGGACACCAAACCTCTATGACATGTCCAAACCGGTGGCCGAAGGTGGCCTGACCTTCCGCGCGCGCTTTGGCGTGGAACGTGATGGTGACAACCTGTTGGCGGAAGGGGTCTATAGCGTTGGGTCGGAAATTCAGGATGGATACCCTGAGTTTACGATGCAGATGCTAATGGATCTTGGTTGGGACGGCGATCTGACGGCCGAAGAACGTGCGGCCATCGATGCCGTTGCGGGGCCAAAGACCAACTGGAAAACCGACCTGTCGGGCGGCATCCAGCGGGTTGCGATTGCACATGGCTGTGCGCCCTTTGGCAACGCCAAGGCCCGCACCGTGGTCTGGACTTTCCCGGACCCGATCCCGTTGCATCGCGAGCCGCTTTATACCAACCGGCGTGATCTGGTAGAAGACTATCCGACCTATGAGGATCGTCAGTCCTATCGCCTGCCAACCCTGTATGCCTCGATCCAGAAGAACGATTTTTCAAAGGATTACCCGATAATCCTGACGTCAGGTCGTTTGGTCGAGTATGAGGGCGGAGGTGAGGAATCCCGGTCGAACCCGTGGCTGGCCGAACTGCAACAGGACATGTTCGTCGAGATCAACCCCCGTGATGCCAACAACCTGGGCATTCGCGACGGGGCTCAGGTCTGGGTCGAAGGGCCTGAGGGTGGTAAGGTCAAGGTGATGGCGATGCTGACCAACAGGGTTGGTGCCGGCGTGGCCTTTATGCCATTCCACTTTGGCGGCCATTTCCAGGGTCAGGATTTGCGGGACAAATACCCCTCAGGCGCTGATCCCTATGTGCTGGGTGAAAGTTCCAACACCGCCCAGACATATGGTTATGATTCAGTAACCCAGATGCAGGAGACCAAAGCGACTCTCTGCAAGATCTCAGCAGCGTAAGGAGGACGACAATGGCTAGAGCAAAGTTTCTCTGCGACGCTGAACGCTGCATCGAATGCAACGCCTGCGTAACCGCGTGTAAGAACGAGCACGAGGTGCCTTGGGGCATCAACCGCCGCAGAGTGGTGACGATCAATGACGGCGACCCGGGCGAACGCTCGATCTCGGTTGCCTGTATGCATTGTTCGGATGCGCCCTGTATGGCGGTGTGCCCGGTTGACTGCTTCTATCAGAACGAAGAAGGGGTCGTCCTGCACTCCAAGGACCTGTGCATTGGCTGCGGCTATTGCTTCTATGCGTGCCCGTTCGGCGCGCCGCAATACCCACAGGCAGGCAACTTCGGATCACGCGGCAAGATGGACAAATGTACCTTCTGCGCCGGTGGCCCCGAGGAAACGCACTCGACCGCAGAGTTCGCCAAATACGGTCGCAACCGGATCGCAGAAGGCAAACTGCCCATCTGCGCCGAGATGTGTTCCACCAAGGCCCTGCTTGCCGGTGACGGCGACGTGGTATCGGCCATCTATCGCGAACGCGTCGTGGCGCGCGGTTTCGGGTCTGGCGCCTGGGGGTGGGGCACAGCCTACGACCAAAAAGACGGCTGATCCTTGGCCAAACCTTCCCCGGCGCGCAAACCGTGTGCCGGGGAGCACTAAGATTTTTCGACGAAAAATCTCTGCCCGCCCGGAAAAGGGCCTACGCCAATGACCGCGTCACGAGGTTCATATGACTTTCCTGCGACTTCTGTTCTGTCTCATTGTTTTGACTGTTCCTGCCCTTGCTCAGGATGCTCCGGATCGCAATTCGACGGGTGGGGCGACCACGCTCGAGGATATCTTGGCCCGGCAGCGTGGCGAGACGGTCGATAACGGTTATCGCTCAGGTAACACCGGTCAAGGCAACGCCGAAGGTCTGATGGGCCAGTTGGGCACACGTGGCGTGGCGTCTGACAGCGACGTCTATCGCGCTTTGCGCTATGGCTCGGCGGATGTGACCGTTTCGTCGAACGGTCCTGCGGCCAGCGTCTTGATACAGGACGGAGGCATGTGGTGGTTGAATTTCCGAACAGGCCCGTTACGCGATTACGGCACGTATATTCTGGCCGGGATGCTTGGCATCCTGCTGCTGTTCTTCTTGATCCGGGGTAAAATCCGCATTGATGGTGAAAAGACGGGACGCACGGTTACGCGTTTCTCGGGCTTTGAGCGGTTCGGACATTGGCTGTTCGCGGGCTCTTTCCTTATCCTTGGCCTGACCGGATTGCTGACCCTTTATGGTCGAGACTTTCTGATCCCAATCTTCGGGAAAGAAGGCTTTGCGACCATAGCGCAGGGCTGCAAATGGCTGCATAACAACCTCGCCTGGGCCTTCATGCTTGGTTTGATCATGGTCACTGTGAACTGGATCGCCCACAACATCCCCAACCGCACCGACCTGAAATGGCTGGCCGCCGGCGGCGGGTTGTTCACGAAAGGCAGCCATCCTCCGGCCAAAAAATTCAACGCGGGTCAAAAGATCATCTTCTGGGCCTGTATCCTGCTGGGCGTATCGATCAGCCTGTCTGGCCTGTCTCTGCTGTTCCCGTTTGAGATGCCGCTGTTTGCTAAGACCTTCTCAATCGCAAATGCCACCAGCATCCCGCAGATGTTGGGTCTGAACCTTCCGGTGCAGATGTCACCACAAGAAGAGATGCAATATGCTCAGGTTTGGCACGTGATGGTCGCCTATGTCTTCATCGCCATCATCATCGCGCATATCTACCTGGGCTCGGTGGGGATGGAGGGCGCTTTCGACGCGATGGGCACCGGCGAGGTCGAGGAACAATGGGCGCGTGAGCACCACTCGCTTTGGCTCGAAGAGGTACAGGAAAAAGAGGCCAATAAGGCAGTGGCCTCGCCTGCGGAATAGATGCGCAGTCTAATCCTTGCACTGGTGTTGACCCCCCTGCCCGGTTTGGCCGAGTTCTTCACGCTGAAAGGTCATGGCGGTCCGATCATGGGGATTGCCTCCGCGCCGGACGGCCGGATTGCGACGGCCAGCTTCGACAACTCCGTCGGCCTGTGGTCAGACCGCACGCCGCAATGGCTTGAAGGGCACGAGGCTGCCGTGAATAGCGTCGCCTTTGGCGACACAGCGATCTATTCCGCTGGTGACGACTTTACCCTGCGCCGGTGGCCGGATGGCCAAATCCTCGGGCGGCACAAGGGCAAGATCGTCGATATTGCTGTTTCAAACTCCTACATCGCCACTGCCAGTTGGGACGGCACGATAGGGGTTTGGCCGCTCGACGGGTCAGAGCCAAGGATATTGGGGCCCACAGGCAGCGGTGTGAATGCTGTTGTGTTCACACCAAACGGAGATGCGGTGTATACCGGCGGGGTTGATGGGGCGGTTCGTCTTTGGGATGTCGCAACCGGTCAGGAAAAACTGCGACTGGTTGATAACGGGTTCGGCATCAACGAACTGGTCCTGAATCCCCATGAAAACTGGATTGCCTATGGGGCCGTCGATGGCGTCACGCGCATTCGTGATCTGACTACAGGCGACGAGCATGATTTCACCCTGGACCGCCGTCCAATCCTTGCGCTGGCTCTCAGCCCGGACCGCAGCTTGCTGGCGGTGGGGGACGGAGAGGGTCATATCATGTTGGTCGATACCATCGACTGGCGCATCGCACAGGATTTCCGGGCCACATTGCGCGGCCCGGTCTGGGCGCTGGCCTTCTCAACCGATGGTAAAAACATCTATGCAGGTGGTATAGATGAGGCGATGTATAGCTGGCCGGTATCTGACCTTGGCGACCAACAACAGATGGCCGCGATTGAACCTAGTTTTCTGAAGAACCCTGACCAGATGGACAATGGCGAGCGCCAATTCGTGCGCAAATGCTCGATCTGCCACAGCCTGACGGCGGACGGGCACAGACGTGCTGGACCTACGCTCTCTGGTGTATTTGGTCGCCGGGCGGGCAGCTTACCGGAATATTTCTACTCGGACACGCTGCAAGACTCTGATATCATTTGGAATGGCGAGACGATAAATGCCCTTTTCGACCAAGGACCAGACCATTACATTCCGGGATCGAAGATGCCCATGCAACGGATTACGCAAGCGGATGACCGCAAAGATTTGATCGCCTTTCTGCGCCGCGTCACGGCACCGGAAAACTGAACCGGAGGTAAATATGAAAGCCTTTCTAGCCGCAGTTGCCACGATGGCTGTAATTGCCGTCGCTGCGCCGTTTGCCTTAGGCCAATTCGGATTCAGCGCAGCGAATGCCAGCGCGGGTTCGGCCGTGCGCCTCGACTGAATGTCAGAATACCTGACCACCAAAGAACTGGCGGACCTGCTGCGCATTGGCGAGCGTAAAGCCTATGACCTTGCCTCATCCGGCGAGGTCCCCTGTGTCCGTGCCATGGGCAAACTCTTGTTTCCAAGGGCCGAAGTCATTGCCTGGCTGAACGCATCGCGCAGCGGACCGCAGGTCGCAGAACCGTCGCTGCCGCCGATCGTGGCGGGCAGTCATGATCCGCTGTTGGATTGGGCTCTGCGGGAAAGCGGGTCGGGCCTGGCAACTTATTATGACGGCTCATTTGACGGCTTGAATCGCCTGAAAGAACGATCAGCGCAGGCTGCGGCGCTGCATATCCACGAGACAGACGGATTCAACACGCAATCTCTGCAGGACCATCTGGGAGAGGCGCCCGTCATTCTGTTCGAACTAGCAAAACGCCAGCGTGGGCTACTGATGGCCCCCGGTGTGACTGGGATATCGGACTTTTCTGACCTCAGGGGCCGTCGCGTTCTTCTTCGTCAGGACAGTGCCGCCAGTCAACGGTTGTTCGACACGCAACTGCAGGCGCACGGCCTGAACCGAGACGATCTGGATACCCTGCCGACCTGCGCACGTACCGAAGAAGAGCTGGCCATAGCCCTGCATGACAATAAAGCCGATGCCGGATTCGGCCTGGGTGCGCTTGCAGGGCTGTACAATCTGGGCTTTGCCCCGACCCATACCGAACGCCTGGACCTTGCTATCTGGAGGCGCGCCTATTTCGATGGCCCGATGCTTCGGTTGCTCGGCTTTGTGCAATCAGACCGCTTTGCCACCCGGGCAGAAGAATTCGGCGGGTATGACTTGTCGGATCTGGGAACCATCCATCACAATGGAGCCAGCGGCTGACCCTATTGGGCGTTGGGAAAGAACAGCTGCTGGCCGTCCAGCGTGTAAGATGCGATGGCCGCCTGCCCTTCGGGTCCGGTCAACCAGTCAATAAAGCGCTGCCCCGAGGCCGCCCGCACTTTGGGATGCTTGTCAGGGTTCACAAGAATAATCCCATATTGATTAAACAGGCGCGGATCGCCCTCAACCATAACCTCTAGGTTTCCCTTATTGCCAAAGCTCTGCCAAGTCGCGCGATCCGTCAGCGCATAAGCCCCCATCCCGCTGGCCACATTCAGTGTCGCCCCCATCCCGGATCCGGTTTCCCGGTACCAGGTGCCCGAGGCGCCGGTCGGGTCAATACCGGAGGTGGCCCAATGGCCCAGTTCCGCCTTATGCGTCCCGCTGTCATCCCCGCGAGAGGCGAAGGGCGCCTCGGCCTCAGCGACCGCAGTCAGCGCCGCGATAATGTCAGTCCCACCTTTCACTTTGGCGGGATCGGATTTTGGCCCTACAAGGACAAAATCATTGTACATCACGCCCGACCGCTCAACACCCCAACCATCTGCCACAAACTTCTCTTCGGCAGGTTTGGCGTGAACCAGCAAGACGTCCCCGTCACCGTTGATCGCATTGCGGATCGCCTGCCCTGTACCAACAGCCACCACGCGGACATCAATCCCGCTTTCGGCTTCAAAGCCTGGCAGGATATGGTCGAACAAGCCCGAATTCTGAGTCGACGTGGTTGATTGGACTACAATAAATGGTGTTTCGGTCAATGCGGCTGTAGTGTTCAGGCCAAGCGCGATTACTGCAGCCCCGACGAATTTGCGGATCATTTGAACTCCATATTCTGATTAGGTTACCAGACCACCGGCAACAAACCGGCGCGCGGCGTCACTTGTCGGGGCATCCAGAACTTGTTTGGCAGCACCGTGTTCGACCACGTGCCCGGCCTGCATCATGACGATATCCGCCGCCAGACGGCGTGCCTGACCGATATCGTGGGATACCATGACAATGCGCACCCCTCGGTTCGAAGCGCGCAAGATCATCCGTTCGATCATCTGCGTAGCACCGGGATCAAGCGAACTGGTTGGTTCGTCCAGGAACAAAGTCTCCGGGTCCAGCGCCAGCGCGCGCAGGATGGCCAGCCGTTGCGCCTCGCCCCCGGACAGCGATCTGGCGGACTGGCGCGCCTTACCCTCTAGCCCACCTTCGGCCAGCAATTCGTCGATCCGGGATTTGCGAGTTGCACGGGACATGCCCTGACGCTTTAGCACAAAATCAAGATTGGCTGACACGGACCGGCGCAACAGAACCGGTCTTTGAAACACCATCGCCTGTCGTGATTTGTGATACACATTCAGGGCAATCCCGTCCTGCTGAACCCTGCCGCTATCCGGGACGATAAGCCCGTGCAAACAGCGCAAAAGCAGGCTCTTGCCCGCTCCGTTCGGCCCAAGGATCAAAGTTGGTCCCAGCCCCTTCAGGGGTAGCTCTGGTACTTGAAGCAGTGTCTTTCCCTTGCGGGAAATCTGTAAACTGTGAACAGAAAGACATTTCACCATCTCGGGCACCAGATCACGCATGGCGCAACCCTTCCTTCTCGGCCCGCAGGCTAAGCGTGCTGACCATGGCGTTTACTGCGATGGCTATGGCAATCAGGATGGCCCCAAGCGCAAGCGCCAACGCCAAATTTCCCTTGGACGTTTCAAGGGCGATCGTCGTCGTCATCACCCGCGTGACGTGGTTGATATTGCCGCCAACGATAATAACCGCTCCAACTTCGGCAATCGCACGGCCAAACCCCGCCAGCAATGCCGTAACAAGAGACAGCCGCGCATCCCACAATAGCACCGGAATCGATGCCATCCGCGACAGGCCGAGTGAGCGGAGTTGCTCGGAATATTCCTCGGCCAGCATTTCGACCACTTGACGTGTCAGTGCGGCAACGATCGGGGTCACCAGAACGACCTGAGCAATAATCATAGCCGTCGGTGTGTAGAGCAATTCAAGGACCCCCAACGGGCCGGAACGCGACAGCATCAGATAGACCAGCAAACCTACCACAACCGGGGGCAAGCCCATCAAAGCATTCATCAAGACGATCAGAATCCGCCGCCCTGGAAAACGCGCAACGGCCAAAGCCGCGCCCATGGGCATCCCGATAACGGCAGAAATCAGAACGGCAAAAACAGAGACTTTCAGGGACAACAGAACAATCGCCCACAGCTCCGGATCCCAATGAAGGATCAAAGCAAGCGCAGACCTGAATTCTGTTGTAAAATCCTGCATTACCTACCTAATATCCCCCATGTTGAACAGTTTGCTATAATTTACAGGTAATTACTATGACAAACGCCCTACAAGTGCAGTTACATTTTCGACGCTTCCAACAAAAAACGCGGCCCCGTTTGGGACCGCGCCATATTCCATCGTGAACCTGACTCAGTTCAGTGCTGCATCCGAAATCTGATGCGTCCAGGCACCTTCGGGTTGTTTGGTGATAACGGGATCAGAACCACCGGCAAGCAGCGTCCCTACAGTGCGCTCAAAATCCGCCGGATCAAGCGATCCGTTTGAGCCCGCAGTCAGCTTGGCAATCTCACCCATCATACGTTTCTGATGCGCTTCGGTCTGGGCGCCAGTCGCGTCATTTTCAAGCACGATATCGGCCGCTTCATCTGGGTTCTCTTCGGCATATTTCCACCCCTTCATCGACGCCCGCACGAAACGTTCCATCTTGTCGACAAATGCCGCGTCGCTCAGGTTCTCTTCAAGAACGTACAGGCCGTCTTCCAGCGTCGCGACGCCCTGATCTTCGTATTTGAATGTGACCAGTTCGTCGGGGCTGACGCCGGAATCTATGACCTGCCAGTATTCGTTATAGGTCATGGTGCTGATGCAATCAGCCTGACGCTGCAGCAGCGGGTCGACATTAAAGCCCTGCTTCAAAACCTCGACGCCATTTTCGCTCTTGCCACCGGTATCAATGCCCAGCTGGCTCATCCAGCTCATGAAGGGGAATTCGTTGCCAAAGAACCAGACGCCCAGTGTCCGGTTCTTAAGGTCTTCTGGTGCGGAAATACCGGCATCTTTCCAGCAGGTCAGCATCATACCCGAGCTTTTGAAAGGCTGGGCAATATTCACCAGCGGCAGGCCCTTTTCGCGCGCGGCCAACGCAGCTGGCATCCACTCGACCGTCACGTCAGCGCCGCCACCGGCAATGACCTGTGTCGGCGCTATGTCCGGGCCGCCTGGCAGAATGGTGACATCAAGACCTTCTTCTTCGTAGAACCCTTTGTCTTTGGCCACGTAATAACCTGCGAACTGAGCTTGCGTGACCCATTTCAACTGCAATGTCACCTCATCCGCCGACCAGGCTGCACTGGCGGCCAGGCTAAAGGCGGCAATCGCCCCGCTGAGTATCTTTTTCATCTTCACATCTCCTAGTTTCAGTTGGCGCCCCATTTTTCATTTTTGGGGTCTGTTGAATTTTTATCCGCGCTGCGATGGGTGCCAGAAGGTCACCGCCTTTTCGATCATGGCCACCAGACCATAGAATGATGTCCCAGCCAGAGCCGCCACTACGATCTCGGCCCAGACCATATCCAGTGAGAGCTGCCCCACGCTGGTTGATATCCGAAACCCCATGCCAAGCGTCGGTGAGCCAAAGAACTCGGCCACGATAGCGCCGATCAATGCAAGGGTGGTGGATATCTTGAGACCATTGAAAACAAATGGCATCGCGGCAGGCAAGCGCAGCTTCAGAAAGCTCTGCCAATACGTGGCGGCATAAGTCTCCATCAGGTCACGCTGCATTGCTGTCGCCTCGCGCAGCCCGGCGACGGTGTTCACCAGCATTGGGAAAAAGACCATCACGACAACCACCGCCGCTTTGGAGTGCCAGTCGAACCCGAACCACATGACCAGAATCGGCGCGGTGCCAACAATCGGCAGAGCGGCCACGAAGTTGCCCACGGGCAAAAGCCCAAGGCGCAGAAAATCCCACCGGTCTACTGCAATCGCCATCAGGAAGGCCGCTCCACAGCCGATGATGTAACCTCTCAGCGCGCCCTTGATGATGGTTTGCACGAAATCCATCCAAAGCGTTGGCAAGCTGTCCCAGAACCGAATCCAGATAACCGATGGAGCGGGCAGAATGACCAAAGACACCTCAAGGCCGCGCACCAAAAGCTCCCAGATGATGATGATAGTCAGACCAAAGATCAGCGGAGCCAGAAACCGGACCATCCGCGTATCAGCATAGGGCCCGCTGGCCAAGCGGCTGTTCAACCACCATCCCAACAGCCACACACCGAGTGCGCCCAGAATTGGTATCATTGCGCAATCCCCATCCGTTTCAGGACCGACTTTTCAATCAGCCCCAGAAGCCCCACAAGACAGGCCGCCAGAATCGCCGCCGCAAACAGGGCCGACCAGATTTGCACGGTCTGACCATAATAGCTGCCTGCCAGCAGGCGCGCGCCCAGTCCCGCAACTGCCCCGGTGGGCAATTCCCCCACGATGGCCCCTACCAATGAAGCCGCAATGCCTATCTTCAGCGATGTGAACAGATACGGCATCGAGGCCGGCAAACGCAGCTTCCAGAACCCCTGCGCGTGGCTCGCGCTATAGGTACGCAGCAAATCCAGTTGCATCGCATCCGGGCTGCGCAAACCTTTGACCATGCCCACCACGACAGGAAAAAAGCTGAGATAGGCCGATATGACCGCCTTGGGGATGATCCCCTGCACACCAACGGAATATAGGACCACAATGATCATCGGGGCCAGAGCGATGATCGGGATGGTCTGGCTGACTATCGCCCAGGGCATGACCGACAGGTCCATGACCCGGCTATGTACGATCCCAACAGCCAGCAGAATTCCCAGGCCGGTGCCAATGGCAAAACCCAGTATCGTCGCACTCAGCGTCACCCAGCCGTGATAAACCAGCGAGCGCTTTGAGGTGATTTTCTTCTGAACTGTTGTCTTCCATATCTCAACGGCCACCTGATGCGGAGCGGGCAACCGCGGACGATCCTGTTCCCACGTGGCTGGAATGGCAAAGCTATTGTCCAGAACCAAGCTGAATTCGGACAGATCGCGACGATCTTTTGCCGAGGGTGGCTGAACTGTGGCCCCGGCCCGTTCTTGTTCGGTCAGAACGCCTTTGATATTCATCGGAATACAAGCGGCGTACCAAAAGGCTACTATGACGGCCAGTACCGTCAATACAGCCCAGAATGCCTTGAACCCGCTGCTATTCATCCGAATGCCCCGCGCGCAACCCTTCTCGCACCCTATGGGCAACTTCGATGAATTCCGGCGTGTCGCGAATATCGAGCGGCCGCTCTTTCGGCAACGGACTGTCGATCACGTCAGTGATCCGTCCGGGCCGAGGGCTCATTACAACGATCTTGGTGCTCAGATAGACGGCCTCAGGGATGGAATGGGTGACAAACCCAATGGTCTTTTCAGTCCGCGCCCAAAGCGCCAGAAGCTGCTCGTTCAGGTGATCGCGGACAATCTCATCCAACGCGCCAAAAGGTTCGTCCATAAGCAGGATATCCGCATCAAAGGCCAGCGCCCGTGCGATGCTGGCCCGTTGCTGCATTCCCCCCGACAACTGCCAGGGAAACTTTCCACCAAACCCTTCAAGATCAACAAGTTCCAAAACCTTGTTTACGCGTTCTTCCTGCTCGGCAGCTGTAAACCCCATGATTTCAAGCGGGAGCTTGATGTTCTTGGAAATGGTGCGCCAAGGGTACAGACCCGCGGCCTGAAATACATAACCATAGGCCCGTTTCCGCCGCGCTTCATCCGGGGTCATACTGTTGACGGTCAATGTCCCGCCAGTCGGTGTTTCCAACGCAGCGATGCACCGCAAAAAGGTGGTCTTACCACAGCCGGAAGGTCCGATGAAGCTGACGAATTCTCCCTTTTCGATGGTCAGGTTCACATCCTTCAGAGCGTGGACCGGCCCGTCATTGGTCTGAAAGGTCAGATCCAGTTGCCGCGCCTCGATTACAGGCGGTGCAGCGGTTTCAATATTCATTCCATCCCCTTGAACTTAAACCGTAATAAGACGTGATATCTGCCACATATTCTGTCATACACCGGTTGCTGGAATACCCGTGCGTACCACCGGTCGCGGCGCTGTCAGCTCTTTCCAAGTACTAAGCGCCTTGTTGACGGTTGTATTGGCCTCGCGTTCAACAAATTGGCCATGGCCTTCCTGAGTCCTGATCTCTCCGTCATGCACTGCAACCTGCCCACGGGTCAGAGTAAAGCGCGGCAAGCCTTTGACCTCTTTGCCCTCAAACACGTTGTAGTCGATCGAAGATTGCTGCGATTTCGCGCTGATCGTCTTGCCTTTCTCAGGATCCCACACCACCAAATCGGCATCGGCACCTACAAGAACTGCGCCCTTTTTTGGATAACAATTCAATATCTTGGCGATGTTTGTTGAAGTGACTGCCACAAATTCATTTGGCGTCAGCCGACCAGTGTTCACCCCATGAGTCCACAGCATCGGCATCCGGTCTTCCAACCCTCCGGTACCGTTCGGGATCTTGGTGAAATCCCCCACGCCAAAGCGTTTCTGATCCGTCGTAAAGGCGCAATGGTCGGTGGCCACGACACTCAACGAACCAGATTGTAATCCGTTCCACAGGCTATCCTGATGCTGCTTGTTTCGGAACGGAGGGCTCATGACCCGCCGCGCCGCGTGGTCCCAATCCTGGTTGAAATACTCGCTCTCATCCAAGGTCAGATGCTGGATCAAAGGTTCCCCCCACACCCGCTTGCCCTGCATCTTGGCACGCCGAATGGCCTCATGCGCCTCTTCGCACGAAGTGTGCACCACATACAGCGGCACTCCGGCCATATCCGCGATCATGATCGCGCGGTTGGTCGCTTCGCCCTCGACCTGCGGCGGACGGGAATAGGCATGTGCCTCGGGACCTGTATTGCCTTCGGCCAACAGCTTGGCGCTGAGCTCGGCAACAACATCGCCATTCTCGGCATGCACCATGGCCGTTCCACCCAGCTCGGCAAGACGCTTGAACGAAGCATACATTTCATCGTCATTGACCATCAACGCGCCCTTATAGGCCATGAAATGCTTGAACGTGTTGATGCCGCGTGTCTCGATCACCGTCTTGAGGTCATCAAACACCTGCTCGCCCCACCAGGTCACCGCCATGTGGAAAGAATAGTCGCAATTTGCACGTGTCGACTTGTTATCCCAGCGCTTGAGCGCATCCAACAGGCTTTCACCTGGGTTGGGCAGAGCGAAATCAACCACCATCGTGGTTCCTCCGGCCAATGCCGCCCGGGTTCCGCTCTCGAAATCATCGCTGGAATAGGTGCCCATGAACGGCATTTCCAAATGCGTATGCGGGTCGATCCCGCCAGGCATCACATAGCAGCCTGTCGCATCCAGTTCCGTATCACCTTTTAGGTCCGGCCCAATCTCGGTGATCACCCCATGCTCGACCCTCACATCCGCCTGGTAAGACAAATCCGCGGTTACGACGGTCCCGTTCTTGATAACAGTGCTCATATCAATCTCCCTGATGCGGTCTGCGCCGCTTGCTTCATCTGGCTACAAAAACCTCGGGGGAGTCGCCCAACGGGCGACGGGGGTAGAGCCCCCTATTCCACAATCCCAGCCGTCTCTACGACCGCATGAAACAGAACATCCGCCCCGGCGGCAGCCCAATCCTTGCTGATTTCTTCAGCTTCGTTATGGCTTAGCCCATCCACACAAGGGCACATCACCATCGCTGTTGGTGCAACCCGGTTGATCCAGCAGGCATCATGACCGGCGCCCGAAATGATATCTGTATGAGAATAACCCAACCGTTCAGCCGCATCGCGCACGGCTGCCACGCAGCCTTCATCAAATTGCACCGGATCAAATCCGCCGACCTTCTCGAATTCGATCTGTAGGCCCATCTCATCCACGATATCTTCGGCCGCTACGCGCAGACGATTTTCCATATCGGTGATCACGTCCAGATCGGGCGAACGGAGATCGACAGTAAACACAACTTTCCCCGGGATCACGTTACGCGAATTCGGAAACACATCAATATGCCCCGCCGCACCCACCGCGTGGGGCGCATGGGACCAAGCAATCTCGTCAACCTTTTCAAGGATACGCGCCATCGCCAATCCGGCATTCTTGCGCATCGGCATCGGCGTAGACCCGGTATGGGCGTCCTTTCCGGTAACTGTAATCTGGGTCCAGCTGAGACCCTGACCATGGGTGACAACGCCGATATCCTTCCCCTCGGCCTCAAGAATGGGGCCCTGTTCGATATGCAGCTCAAAAAAGGCGTGCATCTTTCGGGCGCCAACCTCTTCGTCACCGCGCCAGCCAATGCGGCTCAGCTCATCTCCGAACTTCTTAGCTTCGGCATCCTCACGGTCATAAGCCCAATCCTGCGTATGCATCCCGGCAAAAACCCCCGAGGACAGCATCGCAGGTGCATAGCGCGTGCCTTCTTCATTCGTCCAGTTGGTCGCGACGATTGGATGTTTGGTCTTGATCCCCAAATCATTGAGCGTGCGGATGATTTCCAACCCGCCCAATACACCCAGAACACCGTCATATTTGCCGCCTGTCGGCTGCGTATCCAGATGTGAACCCACATAGACCGGCAATGCCTCGGGGTCCGTGCCCTCTCGATGCGCAAACATATTGCCCATTTGGTCCAGCCCCATGGTGCACCCGGCCTCTTTGCACCATTTCTGAAACAGCGCGCGGCCTGCCGCATCTTCATCCGTCAGGGTCTGACGATTATTGCCCCCCGCAACACCCGGGCCAATCTTGGCCATCTCCATCAGGCTGTCCCACAACCTGTCGCCATTGATCCTGAGGTTCTGCGCCGGAGCTGCCATCCTAGTCTTCCCTGTTGCTTGCGATTTGCTCGCTTTTGGTGTCTTGATTTGACCATCTGGTCAAACTCACGCTATCACGGGTTCGACATCAGTCAAGAAATAGCAGAGCTCGGTGGGAATTTTTGGCATATTCCGCACTTGCGAGCCCAAAAATCAGACAGGCAAAGACATGTCCAAAGACCGCGCACCAACACGAATTCAGAAAAAAAACCGCGCTGCAATTCTAGAAGCCGCTTTGAACGTGTTTTCTGCCTACGGTTTCCGCGGTGCCACCGTCGACCAGATTGCTGCCGAGGCCGGGTTGAGCAAGCCGAATCTTCTATATTATTTCCCCTCAAAAGAAGCGATTCACACGGCCCTTCTATCTGGCCTTCTCGAGATTTGGCTGGCCCCTCTCCATGATCTCGACGCCGACGGGGACCCATTGGAAGAGATACGCGCTTATATCCATCGCAAACTGCAAATGAGCCGGGAACTTCCGCGCGAAAGCCGTCTGTTTGCCAATGAACTGGTCCAGGGTGCGCCACGCATACACGATGCATTGTCCAATGATCTCAAAACTTTGATGGATGAGAAGACCGCAATCCTTACGGCCTGGATGGAACAGGGTAAAATCGCGCGCCTCCACCCCTACCACCTTATTTTCTCCATCTGGGCTTTGACACAGCATTATGCGGATTTCGATGTCCAGGTTCGGGCCATTCTTGGCGACGAAGACCCGTATGAAGGTGCTGAACCGTTTATCGACACGCTCTACCGCAAATTGCTGGCGCCTTAGGTTTTCGTTAGCCGGAACCCGCTCACCCTGAGCCTAGGATGACGCTACTCTTTTCTTCCCTGTCCACACACAGGTGCCGTGGTAAGGCTTTCGTTGGGTGGGTAGAGCGAGAAGTGGGACATAAGGCGTTCCAAGACGAAGTGAGGAGGCGCGGATATCATCTGATCCGCACCGCCACCCAAAATGTCGCAAACTGCCACAACGCCCCCCAACGACATCCTGCTCTAAGAAAATTCGACGAATTTTCTTGGACTACTCGGCGGCTTTCGCCATTGGATTGTTGGGATGGGTTGTCCAGTTGCCATATTCGGGCTGCACTTCCTGTCCCGTGCGCGGGTCGATTTCGCCAGCGTCCATCGGCACCATGGAAATACATCCCTCGACCGGGCACACATCCACGCACAGGTTACAGGCCACACATTCGTCATCCATAACCTCGAATACGCGCTCTTCGGACATTGAAATGGCCTGGTGGCTGGTGTCTTCGCAGGCGGCATAGCAACGACCACACTTGATGCACTGATCCTGATCAATCTTGGCCTTGGCGACATAATTCAGGTTCAGATATTGCCAGTCGGTCACGTTCGGAACCGCAAGACCGACAATTTCCGAGACGTCCTGATACCCTTTTTCATCCATCCATTTCGACAGGCCCGCCGTCAGTTCGTCAATGATCTTGAACCCATAGGTCATCGCCGCCGTGCAGACCTGAACATTGCCGCAACCCAATGCCATAAACTCTGCTGCATCGCGCCAGGTGGTCACACCGCCAATACCCGAGATCGGCATTCCGTTCGTTGCCTGTCCACGCGAAATCTCGGACACCATCGACAGGGCAATCGGTTTCACCGCAGGGCCACAATAGCCGCCGTGGCTGCCTTTGCCGTCAATCGAGGGTTCAGGGCTGAAGCTATCCAGATTGACACTGGTAATCGAGTTAATCGTGTTGATCAGCGATACCGCATCCGCACCACCATTCTTTGCGGCTTCTGCCGGCTTGCGGATATCAGTGATATTCGGCGTCAGTTTCACGATGACCGGACGGTCATAGTATTTCTTGCACCAGCGCGTCACCATCTCGATATATTCCGGAACCTGCCCTACGGCCGCCCCCATCCCGCGCTCGCTCATCCCGTGTGGACAGCCAAAGTTCAGTTCGATCCCGTCGGCACCGGTTTCGGCAACACGCGGCAGGATAGCCTTCCAGGCTTCTTCTTCGCACGGCACCATGATCGAGGCGATCAGGGCGCGATCTGGATAATCAGCCTTAACCCGCGCCATTTCTTCAAGGTTTACCTCTAATGGGCGGTCTGTAATCAGCTCGATATTGTTCAGACCCAACAACCGACGGTCTGCGCCGTAGATCGCCCCATACCGCGGGCCATTAACATTGACGACCGGTGGACCTTCGGACCCGAGTGTTTTCCACACGACCCCCCCCCATCCGGCCTCAAAGGCACGGCGGACGTTATATTCCTTGTCCGTCGGCGGCGCAGATGCCAGCCAATATGGGTTGGGGCTTTCAATTCCCAGAAAGTTCGATTTCAAATCAGCCATTTATCCGGCCTCCCTGATGCTTGCAGGCATCTTGATCATTGAGTTTCACGCAATCAGACTTGCGTGGATATCCATCGCGGCATCGCGCCCCTCGGCCACTGCGGTCACGGTCAGGTCATCCCCGCCTGCGGCGCAGTCGCCTCCGGCCCAGACCGCTTGTACCGATGTGCGCCCGGCGCCCGTGACGGCGATCTTGTTCCCGTCCAACGTCAGCCCTTCGGGCGCTCCTTCCAGCGTCTGACCTATTGCCTTCAGCACCTGATCGGCAGGCAGGCGGGTTTTCTCGCCGGTGCCCTTCAACTGACCGTCATGGCTGGCAGTATACTCCAATTCGATCTCGGCGGCTGCCCCGTTGCCGTGTACGGCTATGGGCTGAACATTGGTCATGATCCTGACGCCGTGCGATGCGGCCAGATCCTGCTCATAGCGGCTGGCACCCATCGCCTCGCGTCCGCGCCGGTAGGCGATGGTGACGTTTTCCGCGCCCAGCAATTTCGACTTTACAGCTGCGTCAACCGCGGTCATGCCGCCTCCGATGACGACGACATTCCGCCCAACGGGCAGCTCAGCCAGATCGGCCGCCTGACGCACATCCGAGATAAAGTCGACCGCGTCGCGCACGCCGGTCAGATCCTCGCCGCCCGCCCGCAATGCATTCACACCTGTCAGACCGATGGACAGGAAAACCGCATCATAGTTGTCAACAAGGCCATCCAGCGACAGGCCCTCGCCCAGCACCGATCCGGTCTCGATGGTGATGCCGCCGATCCTCAGCAACCAATCGATCTCAGCCTGAGCGAAATCATTGGTCGATTTATAGGCGGCAATTCCATATTCATTCAGACCGCCGGGTTTTGGGCGGCTTTCGTGAATGACCACATCATGCCCCAGCATCGCCAGCCGATGCGCACAGGCCAGCCCTGCGGGCCCTGCCCCGATCACGGCCACCGTTTTGCCGGTGAATGCGGCGCGCTGGAACGGATGGTCGCCCGATGCCATAACGCTGTCAGTAGCAAACCGCTGCAAACGCCCGATCTCGACTGGCGATCCTTCGGCGGTTTCGCGTACGCAGACTTCCTCACACAGAGTTTCGGTCGGACAAACACGGGCGCACATGCCACCCAAGATATTCTGACCAAGGATGGTTTCACCCGCAGCTTCAGGCTGACCGGCCTGAATCTGGCGCATGAACAATGGAATATCAATGTCTGTCGGACAGGCCGTCACACACGGCGCGTCATAGCAGAAATAGCACCGATCCGCGGCCACTGCGGCCTCATGCGGGGCAAGTGGTGGATGCAGATCCGTGAAATTCGAGGTCAGTTCATCGCTGGAAAGCCTCCCGGAGACTATGCCGGGGACCATCTGGCCCTGTGCCATCGCTCTACTCCCTGTAGATATGTTGTTATGGCCTCAGCTTGGCACAATCTGATTTTTTATCAAATGGTAAATTTTGCCAAATGGTCAAAAAATGAATAACCAGGCCGAAACACCCGGTTTTTTACTGTACATTGCTGGTTTTTTGGGCCGGAACCGCTCAGATCATCTGTGACAGGTGCCCAGATTTGATCCAAATTCGCGCGCCCTCTGCTCCTGCCAAAGCAGTGGAACGCGCACCTGGCGGTAATCTCAACCAGTCCCAGACCGAAAATTCTTCGTCGGATTCCTGCACCGAACCTGCGATGACAAACAACTCCAACCCATCGACTGCATCCAGATCCAGCTTTTCGCCAGGTGACAAGTTCAATACGCGAACATCTTCGCGTGAGTCCTTGAAAAGCTGAAGATTCGAATCCCCAGTAATCGACCGACGAATTTCGGTCCTGTCCTCAGGGTCAAACTGGTGCAGTTTGACTAGTATCGTCGCGCCTTCTTTTGCCGAAGGCGTATGGGAAGATGTCGGAGGATTGCGCACATAACTACCTGCAGGAAAATCACCGGTCTCGTCCTGAAACACACCGTCCAGCACCAGATACTCCTCTCCTCCATCATGCGTATGGGCGGCAAAGGCGCTTCCTGGGGCAAAGCGGACAATCGTGGTGGCGCGGGCGACCTCTTCCCCGATCCGGTCCAACATCTTGCGCTCGACCCCTGCGGCAGGTGACGCAATCCAGTCATTCCGGTCGAAATGCACAGCAACACGTTTTGTGAAATCTGCGTTAACTCTCATGCGGCTTCTCCTGTTGGGTCTGGTCTCTAGATGGTTGCGCAAGTCCTGAATTCAAAATTCAGATGCATGATCTATGATCACATCTGGTTTTGTGCCACGTCTCTACCTAGTGTACGCCCAACCAAAATTCGAGCAGTGCTGGCCCAACGCCACGAACCCGAGAGACGCCCGATGCAGACCGCAAACAATAAATTCAATATCGTGGTCATCGGCCAAAACAACCGGCTGCAATACGAGGCACTGCTGTTTGCAGCCTCGTTACGACACAGCTGTCCCGATTTCGCTGGCCGCCTGTTTGTAGCCGTTCCTCAACCGGGGGCCCGATGGTCACAGGACCCCAGCATTCAGGATGAGGATGTCCTGAAAGCGTTACACCAGCTTGGGGCCGAAATTCTACCGTTTGAAAACCGGGCCTTCGGTGGAAGCTATCCCTATGGAAACAAGATCGAGGCGCTCTTGGCCCTGCCCGAGGGGGAACCGTTTGTCTTTTTCGACAGCGATACGCTTGTCACCGGAGACCTGAATAGTGTGCCCTTCGATTTTGACCGCCCCGGTGCCTCGCTGAAAGTTGAGGGGACATGGCCGCGCCCGACCCTGTATGGTCCGGGGTATGACGGTATCTGGCGCGCCCTGTATGAGCGGTTCGAACTGGATTTCGACAGCTCCTTGGACAAGGCCCAACCAGCCGAATACTGGCGGCGCTACCTGTATTTCAATGCGGGTTATTTCTTTTACAGATGCCCACGCCAGTTCGGCGAACGGTTCCTGGAATATGCCTGCACCATCCGGGATGAGGATATCCCGGAACTCGCGGGCCAAACACTGGACCCATGGCTGGATCAGGTCGCATTGCCGCTGGTTATCCATGCCCTTGGCGGCGGCCGCGACGCACTGCCCACTGGCCTGCTGGACGGGTCGGTCACGTGCCACTACCGTCTGTTTCCTCTGCTGTATGCACGCGAAAGCGACCATGTGATCGAGGTTCTGGAAACTGTGGTTGCGCCCAACAAGTTCAAGAAAGTGCTCAAGGGCTATGACCCAATAAAGAAACTGGTGCTCCAGCGCAAAGGGCACAAAATACGCGAGATGTTCGATCGCGAAAACCTGCCTCAGCGCGAGCAGGTCATTCGCAACAAGATCAAAAGCAAAGGTCTATGGATGCGCTGACAGCAATGTTGTGCGCACGCGTCCAATCGCCTAGAGATTCTGCAACACATAGTCCAACAGGAGATTTCCACCATGTCTGACGGCCCCACCTACGGTTTCGACACGCTTCAAATTCACGCAGGCGCGCGCCCTGATCCGGCAACAGGTGCCCGTCAGACGCCGATTTATCAAACAACGGCATATGTGTTTCGCGATGCAGACCACGCGGCGGCTCTGTTCAACCTGCAGGAAGTCGGCTTTATCTATTCCCGCCTGACCAATCCCACCGTGGCGGTTCTGCAGGAACGCGTGGCAACGCTTGAGGGTGGCGTTGGAGCAGTTTGCTGCTCGTCCGGTCATGCCGCCCAAATCATGGCACTGTTCCCGCTGATGGGACCTGGCTGCAACGTGGTGGCCTCGACCCGGCTGTATGGCGGCACGATCACTCAGTTTAGCCAGACGATCAAACGGTTCGGCTGGTCTGCCAAGTTTGTGGATACTGACGATCTGGATGCTGTGAAGGACGCGATCGACGAAAATACACGAGCGGTGTTCTGCGAATCCATCGCCAACCCTGGCGGCTATGTCACCGATATACGCGCACTGGCGGATGTGACAGATGGCGCCGGCATTCCGCTGATCGTCGACAACACCTCGGCCACACCCTATCTGTGCCGCCCGATTGAGCACGGCGCGACGCTGGTTGTGCATTCAACCACCAAATACCTGACCGGCAACGGCACTGTCACCGGCGGCTGTATCGTGGATTCGGGCAAGTTCGACTGGTCCGCGAATGACAAATTTTCCTCGCTCAGCCAGCCGGAACCGGCCTATCACGGGCTGAAATTCCACGAGACATTCGGTCCGCTGGCCTTCACATTCCACGGCATCGCCATCGGCCTGCGTGATCTGGGCATGACGATGAACCCACAGGCGGCGCATTACACGCTGATGGGAATCGAGACCCTGTCTTTGCGAATGGAGCGTCATGTAGAGAACGCGCAAAAGATCGCAGCCTGGCTAGAGGCCGATGACCGCGTGGAATATGTGACCTATGCGGGCTTGCCGTCCTCGCCCTATCACGACCGGGTCAAGACGCATTACCCCAAAGGGGCCGGTGCGCTATTCACTTTTGCGGTCAAAGGCGGCTATGACGCCTGTGTCAAACTGGTGAACGCGCTGGAGATCTTCAGCCATGTGGCCAACCTGGGCGATGCGCGGTCGCTGATCATTCATTCGGCCTCGACCACCCACCGTCAGCTGACCCCGGAACAGCAAGAGGCCGCAGGCGCCGGTCCCGGCGTTGTTCGGGTTTCCATCGGCATCGAAGACGCCAACGATCTGATTGCCGATCTGGATCAGGCGCTGGCCAAGGCGACGGCCTGACAAATGGCCGGGCACGATACCAACGATCTTGGCCAACCCGTCGGCCGGCCGGTTTCGGGCAGTTTTCCGCGCCCGACGCCGCCATATACGCCGATGGAAGGCCACTATTGCTCGGTCGTGCCCCTTGATGTGAACAGGCATGCGCCCGGTCTGTACCGGGCGTTTGCCAATGACACTGATGGGCGGAACTGGACTTATCTGCCCTATGGCCCATTCGACAGCGAAGAAGATTTCGCCGCCTGGACCCGCGCGTCCTGTATTGATGCCGATCCCATGTTCCACACAGTGCTAGACGGTGATGGCACCCCGATTGGCATGGCCTCGTTCCTGCGGATAGAACCTGCGGCCGGTGTGGTCGAGGTTGGGCACATCCATTTCTCACCGCTATTGCAACGCAGCCCGAAATCCACCGAGACGATGTACCTGATGATGCGCCGCGTGTTCGACGAGCTGGGGTATCGCCGTTATGAATGGAAATGTGACGCTCTGAATGCCCCGTCCCGCAGCGCAGCCCAAAGGCTGGGCTTTACCTTCGAGGGCATCTTTCGGCAGGCCACCCATTATAAGGGGCGCAACCGCGATACGGCCTGGTACTCGATCCTCGATACAGAATGGCCGCGCATCCGCTCTGCTTTCGAGGCCTGGCTTTCACCAGAAAATTTTGATCAGTCGGGCCAGCAGCGGCAATCCCTGATGGCCCGAACCAGCGACACATCCTAGTCGGAAATCAGAAATTCCATCGACACGTTGACCGAGACCGAAATTTCGCCCCCGGAAACCGGAACGCCGCCCTCAGCCGCCATGTTCATTGCACGCATTTGAGGCATGGGATTGAACCCTCCGGCCTGTTCGCGGATCATCTGAACCGGTCCCAGCGTGACTTCGGCCGCCTGTGCCAGTTGGTTGGCCTTTGCCCGCGCCTCACCGACAGCTTTGGCCCGCGCCTGTGCCTCGAGCGGTGCAGGGTCCTGAATTCCGAAACTCAGCCCGCCGAAATTGTTGGCCCCGTCGTCAATGACCGCATCCATGATGGTACCCAACTGCGACAGATCGCGAACACGCACCACGACGCTGTTGGATGCGACAAAGCCGGAAATCTCGGGCCGCTCTCCGCTAGAACTGTTCCGCCCAGACCATACCGGCGACAAAGACAGATCACGTGTTTGCACATCACGGGTTTCGATCCCCATCTCATCCAGTCGAGTCAGAATTTTGGCAACCGCGTCCGAAGTCGCCTGCATCGCATTTGATGCCTGTGCATCTTCGTTTGTTACACCCAGGGTAATGGTGGCCATATCCGGGGCCGCATGCACCATGCCTACCGCATCAACAATGATGCGACGTTCTTCCGCAGTTGCCATCCCTACCGACGTCATGGCCAGCACAGCGGCCAGAAAAGCGATTTTCTTCAATATCTTCCCTCCAATTATCCTGATTTCAACATGGGGCTGCACCGGGTCACGGGGCAAGAGGAGACGCAGGCTTTTTCTTTCCCTCGGCGAGATCCTGCTTTAATGTCGGTCTGCGGACGAGGCATCGTTTGCATTGCAACTGACAATTATGGTTCCTCCGGATTATGAAACCCGCTTTTGCGCTGTCCATTTCTACAACCGGAATTTCTTTGCACCACAATTCCGATGGCGACTGGTTCGCCATAGGTGAGGTGTCGTTGGATGCCTCCAACTTGGAAGAGCAGTTGAAAGTGCTTCGGGACAAGGGGTTTGCGCTTGAAAATGACCTGAGTTGCAAGGTCGTTATCCCAAGGGATCAGGTCAAATTCATCAAAGTCGATACGGCCGGATCATCCTTCGAAGACACCGAACAGGCTGTGCAAAATGCTGTATCCGATGCCACCCCTTATGACCTGACAGAGCTGGTATATGTCACGGCAGATGACGGGGCGACCACATGCGTCGCCGTCGTTCCACGCGATACACTGGAGGAAGCTCGGGGGTTTGTGCTGGGATACGGATTCGTTCCGGTCGCGTTCAGCGCTGCATATGAAACAGATGACTTTCCGACCGAACCGTTTTTCCCGCTTGGGGACGCGCCTGCGACCACAAACGCGCCCAAAGTGATCCCCACAGACCCCGCGCAGGATATTACGGTTGTTCATGCGATCGCCGATTCTACCGCTCCGACCAGCTTTTGGCCTGTCCAAAAAGTGGCCGCACCTAACTGGACCTCTCTGCCATCAGTGCGAATTGCAGCGGCGGTGGCTTTGATGTTGGTGGCCGGTGGCATATGGAGTCTTTTCAGAGACGACAGCCCTGCCCCTGCTGATTCAGAACTCGCCCTGCTGGACGAAACAATATCCCAACCCGAACCGAGTTCTGGACCTGTCGAGCCCGCAGAGACACCCGCAGAACAGGCAGAAGTCACAGAGCCCGAGACTGCAGAGCCAGAAATGGCACCGACCTCTGAATCAGAGTCCGAGCTGTCTGCAACCGACCAGGCCATTCTTGAGGCGCTGAACGTTGCGCCCGCGTTGGTAGACGAAATCGAGCTTGAGCCTGAACCTCAGTTAGTTCCGACACAGCCGGAGATCGAAATCACGTCACCGGGCCTTTTGATAGCGCCAGCGCAGGATCCGCAAATTGAGCTGTATCTGGCCTCCAAAGACGACTCGAATCTGTCGCGTGATGCAATCGCATTGCCGCCAGTACACACATACGACACCGACCTACCATTTGATTTCGAACCACTTTCAACCGCTGCCGGGGCAAGGTTCAGCCTTGACGAGCGCGGGCTGGTAATACCAACCAAAGAAGGCGTCTTGAACCCGGACGGAGTGGTTGTCTATTTGGGAACACCTTCGAAAACTCCCCCTCCATCGGCTTTGGTCCGGCTGGAAAAGGCACCTGTTGAGGAAGTGGTCGACAACAGGCTGGCGACATTGCGACCAAAACCAAGGCCCGAGAACCTGACCGAAAATTTTGAACGGCAACGGCTTCAAGGGCGTACATTGAAGGAATTGTCCGGAATTCGCCCGAAACCGCGCCCGGAATCCCTGTTGCGTGCTCCGCCGCCCCCGGAATCGACTGAGCCCCTTGCGGAAATGAGGGTGCCGCGCCCCAAACTCCGACCGGCCGGACTGACCCGGCAGGCCAGTGCAGGTACTGCGACTTTGGGTTCGGCAGCTGGAATTGAACAGCTCAACAATGAGGTCGGAACGTTCCAGCCCAAAACCACAGCGCCCAAAATCCCATCCTCGGCTTCGGTTGCACGGCAGGCCACAATCGACAATGCAATCAACCTGCGGAAACTGAACCTGATCGGGGTTTACGGCAGCCCATCCAATCGCCGCGCATTGGTTCGGCTGCCCAGTGGCAGGTACAAAAAGCTCAAGATCGGGGACAGGCTTGACGGCGGCAATGTCATTGCTATCAGCGACAATGAATTGCGCTATCAGAAACGCGGGCGAAACGTGGTTCTCAAGATGCCACGTGGTTAAGGGGCGGCCTGCGCGAGTGACCACGCAGGATTACCTTCTTGCATCAAGCTGCTGAAATTTCTCCACTTTCAATCTGCTCTCGCTCGATGGATTCGAACAGCGCCTTAAAGTTTCCCTCGCCAAACCCATCGTCGCCTTTGCGCTGAATGAACTCGAAGAAAATCGGTCCGATGACCGTTTTCGAGAAGATTTGCAGCAGAATCCGGGTCTCACCACCGTCCAGAACGCCCTCTCCATCAATCAGAATGCCGTGCTTCATCATCCGGTCCAACGGCTCTTCATGATCGACCACGCGGGTTTTAGACAACTCATAATAGGCTTCGTTCGGGCCGGGCATGAACTTCAGCCCCTTTTCGGCAATCGCATCGGTCGAGGCATAGATATCCTCGCTGCCCACAGCGATATGCTGGATGCCCTCGCCCTTGTATTTCTTCAGGTAGGAAACGATCTGCCCGGTTTCACCGCGATCTTCGTTGATCGGAATGCGGATACGCCCGCATGGAGACGTCAGCGCGCGACTAAAAAGACCGGTGAATTTGCCCTGAATGTCAAAAAAACGGATTTCACGGAAGTTGAACAAATCACCATAGAACTTGAACCACTTGTCCATATTGCCCTTGTAAACATTGTGGGTCAGGTGATCGAGATAATAGAACCCATCCCCCCGGGGCTTGGGCTGTTCGGTCCATGTGAATTCCTGATTATAGGGCGATGTTTCGTAATATTGATCAATGAAATAGATCAACGATCCGCCAATCCCCTTGATTGCAGGCACATTCAGTGTCTTGTCTGCCGCGTCATAAGGTTCAGCCCCTTTCGCTACAGCGTGCTCATAGGCTTTCTGCGCATCCACTACGCGCCATCCCATCGCCGGAGCACAAGGGCCATGCTCGTCCACGAACCGGGCAGAATAGCTGTCGGGATCTGCATTCAGGATGTAAGTCACATCACCCTGTTGCCACAACTCAATCGCAGGCTTGTCCTTGTGGTGACCTACCAGCGCGAATCCCATCTTTGCGAACAGATCGCGCAGCTCTTGCGGCTCGGGATGTGCGAACTCGACAAACTCGAACCCATCGGTTCCGGCGGGGTTTTCATCCGATATGATTGATTTCGGGGCGTTGTGAGGGAAAGGACCCATGGCGCGTCTCCGTTAATACAGGAATTTATTTGCTGATTTCAAAATACGTCTTAATCGGCACTTTTTTCGCGCATAGTTTTCCAATAACTTAAAGGGGCGCGCGTAAATTGCGCATAAGATTGGCCAATCACGGAGTTTTTCCGCACATGCTTGATTCCACTGATACGCGCCTGCTGTCAGCGCTGCAGAAAAACGCCCACCTAACAGCACACCAACTTGGAGAGATGTTGAACCTGTCGCCCAGTCAGGCTGGTCGCCGGCGCCAACGGCTGGAGGCTGAAGGGTATATCACCAGCTATGTCGCTCGCCTCGATCCTCTAAAGTTAGGGTTGCAGGTGCAGGGTTTTGTTCAGGTTCATCTGAGTACGCACGGCCCCGAGCAATCTGAAGGCTTTGCCCGTATGGTCGAAACACGCGCCGAAATCACCAGCGCATGGACAATGACAGGTGAGGCCGATTATTTACTACATGTCTATTGCGACGATCTATCCGCGCTTAATCGCTTGCTTCATCAGGTAATCCTTCCACATCCTGCAGTGGCTCGGATACAAAGCCAAATCGTTATGGATCAGCTCAAACGCGACGCCCCCCTGCCCACCTGAGCGCATTGAAAGGACGATCATGGACAACTTCCTTTACCAGGCGACGATCTATCTGGCTGCGGCTGTGATCGCCGTGCCGCTTTCGGCGCGTCTGGGACTGGGCTCTGTACTGGGATATCTGGCCGCGGGCCTTGTCATAGGGCCGTTGTTCGGATTGGTGGGTGCGGAAACGGAAAACCTGCAGCATGTGGCTGAATTCGGCGTAGTCATGATGCTGTTCCTGATCGGACTTGAACTGGAACCGCGCGCTCTTTGGGATATGCGGGACAGGCTTTTGGGGCTTGGCGGCCTCCAGGTGCTTTTATCGACCGCAGTGATCGCCAGCGTCGCCATGTATGCAAATCATCCATGGTCCGTAGCCCTGGCAGTGGGGTTGACGCTTTCCCTGTCATCAACTGCGATTGTTTTGCAGACCCTGTCGGAAAAGGGCTTGATGAAAACGAATGGAGGACGGGCGACCTTTTCAGTACTGCTGACTCAGGACATCGCGGTCATACCAATCCTGGCACTGCTTCCACTGCTGGCTCTGCCTGCCATTCCCCAGATTGCAAATGACGGATCTATCAACCGCATATCCACGGGGCACCACGGCGCGGCGCATCATAGCTTGTCATTGGTCGAGGGGTTGCCAGGGTGGGCGGTAACGCTTGTCACCATTGCCGCGATCGGTTTCGTCATTCTCGCCGGAGTGTACCTGACCAGGCCCTTGTTCCGCTTTATTCATGCGACCCGCCTCCGCGAGATGTATACGGCGCTGGCGTTGATGATTGTGGTTGGCATTTCCTTCCTGATGACGCTGGTTGGCCTGTCACCCGCTCTGGGCGCGTTTCTTGCAGGTGTGGTGCTGGCCAGTTCCGAGTTCCGGCATGAAATGGAGAGCGACCTAGAGCCGTTCAAAGGCCTTTTCCTTGGTCTGTTTTTCATCACCGTTGGCGCGGGCATCGATGTCGCCTATTTCTTTGACGATCCCTTCGACCTGATCGGACTGGCCCTGTTGGTAATCTTGGTCAAAGGGATCATTCTGTTCCTGGTTGGCCGCGCCTTTAAACTGCGCGGACGCGATCACTGGCTGTTTACACTGGGGCTGGCGCAAGCAGGTGAGTTCGGCTTTGTCCTGCTGGCGTTTTCGACCCAGCAGAATGTGATTCCAGGGGATCTGTCACAAAAACTTTTGATGATCATTGCGCTGACCATGCTGATCACGCCGCTTTTGTTCATCATTTATGATCTTCTCTCGCGCCGGATGGGGGATGGCACACCGGCACCCGAACCGGATGAGATCGACGAGAAAGGCCCGGTCATCATCGCCGGGATCGGGCGATTTGGTCAGATCGTCAATCGTCTGGTGCAGGCAAGCGGGTTCAAAACCATCGTTCTTGACCATAACATCGAAACCATCCAGCTGATGCGTCGCTTTGGCGTAAAAGGGTTCCTGGGGGATCCGACCCGTCCGGAATTGTTGCGCGCGGCCGGCCTTGAAAAAGCATCTGTTCTGGTGGCTGCGATGGATGATCGCAAGAAGGTGACGCGTCTTGTCGGCTATGCGCGCCGCCAGCGCCCAGACCTACACATCGTCGCGCGGGCACGGGATCGGACCCATGTGTACGAGCTGTATCAAGCCGGCGCGAACGACATTGTGCGCGAGACATTCGATGGCTCATTGCGGGCCGGGCGATATGTGCTCGAGAATGTGGGTCTCAGCGAATACGAGGCAGCGCAGGCCGAACAGACTTTCTACCACCATGATCGCATGTCGGTTCGTGAACTGGCAGAGCTCTGGATTCCCGGGCTGCCCACCGCCGAGAACAAAAAATACATCGAGCGGGCGCAGCAGCTGGAAAAAGACCTTGAGACCGAACTGCTGGAATTGGCGGAAGAAAACGACAAAAAATCGGCCTGACCTTCAACTGACGGTCAGGCCGCGCGGATCAACTGTCCGAGACGCCAGCTTCGGCAAAGGTCGCCATGCCGGAATGACAGGCAACAGCGCTTTTGAGGATATTGATCGCCAGCGCCCCGCCAGAGCCCTCACCCAGTCGCAGCCCCAGCTTCAGCAAAGGCTCTTTACCGAGCTTGGCCAACACAGCGCCATGCGCACCTTCCGCGCTCTGGTGCCCGGCGATCGTGTGATCCAGCGCGCTCTCTGAAATGTCAGACAGACACGCGGCGGCCGCTGAGCAGATAAAGCCATCCAGAATAACCGGAATGTGCAGCGCGCGTGCGGCGGCAATGGCTCCGGCCATAGCGGCGATCTCGCGTCCGCCCAGACGGCGCAGAATCTCTAGCCCATCGCCCGAACCGCCATGTAGCATAACACCTTCGGCCACCACACGGGTTTTGTTTGCTAGTCCCGCATCATCGACACCTGTTCCGCGACCAGTCCAATCACCCGCCTCACCTCCGAACAAGGCGCAAGCAATCGCCGCTGCGGGGGTCGTGTTGCCGATACCCATTTCACCAACAACAAGAAGATCGGCGTCTGGTCTGACCGCAGCCCACCCGGTGCGCAGCGCCTGCAACAGGTCGTCCTCTGACATAGCTGGACCTGATGTGAAATCCGCGGTCGGTCGTTCAAGCTCCAGCGCGTGGACATCCATCGTAGCACCAGCCGCCTTGGCCAGCTGGTTGATGGCCGCCCCGCCATGTTCAAAGTTCAACACCATCTGCACGGTCACTTCCGGCGGAAAGGCCGAAACACCCTGTGCTGTGACACCGTGGTTTCCGGCAAACACGATAACCTGCGGCGAGGTGATCTGCGGGCGGGCATCCCCGCGCCAGCCTGCATACCAGATTGCCAGGTCTTCCAACCGACCAAGCGCGCCCGGAGGTTTGGTCAGCTGCCCATTACGGTCAGTCGCCCCTTGCGCAGCGGCATCATCGGGCCCGGAGGCTTGCCGGACAGCTTCGCGGAAAGAATTCAGATTGTTAATTTCGGGCAGCATCCAAAGCCTCGTTGCATCAGAGTGGTCCTGCGTGTTTAACCGAAGCGATCAAACCGACAAGACCCTGAAAGGCGCAGGAGTGCTAAAAAACGACACCAAGCTCATTTCTGCCTGGGATATTCCGCTGGCTTTGGTCCTGTTGACGCGTTTGCCCGTGCCGCGGCTGCCTGACAGAGTGTTCTCGCGTCAGGCCAGTGCCGTTTGGGCCTTTCCATTGGCGGGGCTTGTTGTCGGCCTATTGGCCTGTGCCGTGGGATGGATGGCGACGGCCATGGGGCTGCCGTCGATAGCGTGTGCCATACTTGTCGTTCTTGTCCTGACCATCACCACCGGCGCGATGCACGAGGATGGGCTTGCAGATACCGCCGACGGGCTGTGGGGCGGTTTCACGCCTGAACGGCGGCTAGAGATCATGAAGGACAGCCACATCGGCACCTATGGCGTCCTTGCCCTGACTTCTTCGCAACTGCTGCGCGTGTCGTTGATTACTGCGATCCTTTCGAATGCGGGTTTTACCACCATATTGGCCGCATGCATCGTTTCGCGGGCTATGATGCCTGTTGTTATGTCCTTCCTTCCAAATGCCCGCCAATCAGGCCTTAGCCATTCAGTGGGCGCACCCGGATCGACCGCGGTGATACTCGGCGGGGCCATGGCGCTGCTGCTCACTCTGCCAATGATCGGGTTGCAGGTGGTTTTCCCTACGCTGATTGCCGCTTTGTCTGCGGTGGCAATGGCGATGCTAGCCAAGGCCAAGATCGAGGGTCAGACCGGTGATATACTGGGCGCCACTCAACAACTGGCCGAGATAGGGTTTCTTATGGCCGTAGCTACGCAGGTTTAGTGGCCCCGATTTCATCTGGTGACTGCAATATAAAAAGGCCACCTCCTTGCGGGGATGGCCCTAAAATTTTGATTTCAGCAGGTTCAGGCCGCCGCTGCCGCGCGCGAGGTCAGAACCTCATCCACCTGCCTGGCCGCAGACACTTCGCCTGCGCCGGATACTGCCGCGACTTCGCGGGTCAGACGCTCAAGCGCGGCTTCATAAAGCTGACGTTCGGAATAGCTCTGTTCGCGCTGATCATCGGTGCGGTGCAAATCGCGGACCACTTCGGCAATCGAGATCAGATCGCCCGAGTTGATCTTCTGTTCATATTCCTGTGCCCGGCGGGACCACATGGCGCGCTTGACCTTGGCCTTGCCCTTCAGCGTCTTCATCGCCTGGCTGATGACATCCGGCGAGCTGAGCGAGCGCAGACCGGACTCGGTCGCCTTGTTGGTCGGCACGCGCAGGGTCATTTTGTCTTTCTCAAAGGAAATGACGAACAGCTCGAGCGAGTATCCCGCAACTTCCTGTTCTTCGATCGAAATGATCTGACCGACACCATGGGCCGGGTAAACAACATAGTCGTTGGGGCGAAACTCAAGCTTCTTCGACTTAGACATACAGGTTCTTCCTTGGTTACGAGAGCGCGGGACAGACAACAAAACGACCCACCCCGTGCCAGTACGGCCCGGTCAGGTTGCTGTGTTTTCAACTAATCAGAACTCCAAAGCGAGCATACTTACGGAGTCATCCCCATCTCAATCAACGTTCAATTTCCGAGTATATCACAAAATTGAGACACTCGAAAGGCTGCCCCTTTCCACTTGAAAGAAAGGTGTTAAGAAACAGATAGATAAGGCGCCATCCCACTGCTGAACTGACAAGTTCAGAGCGCGAATCGCTTAGCCGCCTTCGCCGGGGGCCTCAGAGAAGTATTTCTCCATCTTACCCTCTTCGCCATCACGCTCTTCTGCATCAGGCAGCGGGTCTTTCTTGGTCACGATCACCGGCCACTGCTCGGAGAACTTGCGATTAAACTCGACCCATTGATCCATGCCCGGCTCAGTATCCGGACGGATCGCATCAGCGGGACATTCAGGTTCACATACTCCGCAATCGATGCATTCATCGGGATGGATGACCAGTGTATTCTCACCTTCATAGAAACAATCCACCGGACACACTTCGACACAGTCGGTGTATTTGCAGGCGATGCAGTTTTCAGTGACAACATAGGTCATGGTGAATTTCCCGTTTGCGGTTTGGGCGTCTAGCTAAATCAGTATGGCGTCAGCTTCAAGATATGTTCAGCTATCTTGATTGCGAGAAAGATCAAGTAGACGCCGATCCTTCTTGGTGGGACGACCTTTTCCCTCAAACCCTGGATTTCGCGGCTGCGTGTCCTGCTTTTCGGTCAAATCGGTATACAGTGTCTGCGCCTCGGTTGCCGGTCCGCGCCGATCACCCAGTTTTTCGATACGCACAACGCGCACAATCCGCCCCTGAGGGAAGGTCAGAACATCACCGGGGGCCACAGGCTGCGCCGGTTTCAGGATCCGGTTTCCGTTGACGCGGACATGGCCGCCACTGACCTGTTTGGCGGACAGGCTGCGGGTCTTGAAGAACCGAGCCTGCCACAGCCATTTATCGATCCGAAGCCGGGCCTCGGTCATAAGGCGTTAATTGCCTTCCTTCAAACCCATAAGCGCGGCCGCGAACGGGTTATCGGGATCAATGGGCTTTTCCTTTTTCGGCGGACGAGACGAGAAGGTCTTGGCACCCTGCGGCTTGCCACCTTTCTTGCCCTGCGGCTTGCCCCGGCCATCCTGAGGCTTACCGCGCGGCTTACCTTTGCCCTGCCCCTGCCGCTGTTCACGGCGTGGGCCTTGGTTGGCCTGACGCTGACGGCCCCAGGTGAAGGTATAGAAGACCTCAACCTCGGGTTCATCTGTTGCTGCTGTCGGCGCGGTGGCCTCGGCTGCTGCCTCGGTGCTTTCGGTGGCCTCGGCTGACGCCTCGGTTGGTGCGGCGACCTCTTCGGGGGTTCCCTCTGGTGCGGGTACTTCCTCGGAGGCAGCTACTTCCGTGGCCTCTGCGGCAGGTAGCTCTGCTGGTGCGGGCTTAACCTTTTCACGCTCGGCGCGTTCGGCCTTGTAGCCCAGCCCCTGCATCAGGTCGGCGAATTGTTCCAGCGTCATACCGGTGATCGACAGCATGTCAGGCTTGGCCTCGAACCCACCACGGCTGTCTTCAGCGCGCAGCATGTCGGCCAGACGTTCCAGCATATCGATCCGGATCGAGCGTTCGCCCGCATCGCGATAACCACACATAGTGTCATAACCGTCAGGTGCGCCCTTGGCGATGGGCACAGTAACAAGACCCGGAGGCGGCGCGTCGGGAAATTCCTGCAGGCCATTTGCCAATGCCCACAGAACAAGACGCAGACGCGTTGGGGCCGGTTTCAGCAGCAGCGGCATGAAAATGGTGAACTGACCAAAGCGGATACCGTGTTTGCGCAGCGCGCCACGGGCGTCCTGATCCAGATCCTTGACGTCTTGCGCGACACCTGCGCGCGGCAATACGCCCAGCGCCTCAACCATGCGGAAGGCAAAGCCCCTGGCCAGCCCATTGAGTTCTTCATCGCGCGACAGGTTCAGCAGCGGCTCGAACAGTGCGGCCACTTTGCGGTCGATGAAATGTTGCAGGCGACGCTGAACTTTCTGTTCAACATCGGGGCCCGCGGCCTCGTCCACAAAAACCTCGACCAGCGGCTTGAGAGGCTCTGCCCCGGCAACCAGCTTGCCAACGGCATATTCACCCCACATCAGGCCACCCTGATCGGTAAAATCAATTTCGGTATCGGGTGCATTATAGAAGCGATCGGCACGCAGATGGAATTGCGGCGCGAGGGCTTGCAAGGACGCCGATTTCAAGGCTTTCGCCTCGGCTCCTTGCGCGCTTTTGTCCGGACTGAACCGGAACCCTTCCAGACGACCGACGAATTCACCTTCGACGGTCACTTCACCCTTGTCATTTACTTCGGCCAAAAGGGCCTCCTTCTGTTTGAGCCGGCGCAACAAAACGGATGTGCGCCGGTCCACAAATCTCTGAGTCAAACGGTCATGCAGAGCGTCTGACAGCCTGTCTTCTACAATGCGCGTCTCATCACGCCAATGGGATTCGTCACGCACCCAACCATTTCGTTGCGCAACGTAAGTCCAGGTGCGAATATATGCCAACCTTTTTGACAGTGCATCTATATCGCCATCCGTTCGGTCGATCCGGCGGATTTGCCGCGCCATAAAGTCATCCGGGATCGAACCACCTTCATGCAGGTGGCCAAAAATCACTTCGAGCAGGCTGGCATGTTCGGCATGGCTGATGCCGCGAAAATCGGGGATTCGGCACACATTCCATAACAAACGAACGGATTGCGGATCACTGGCACGGGCCGCAATTTCGGCAACTTGCGACAAGGATTTAAGCACATTCAGATCATCTGCCGGACGGGCTTTGATCAGGTGTTCGCTATCCGGGCTAATCTCGAGCGTGTGGATCAGAGCGTCAATCGAACCAAACTGCAAGGCGGCATTCCGCCAGTTCAGTTTTTTCATCGGCGCAAAGCGGCTGTCCATAATGGCCTGCGCGACACCGTCGTCCAGAGGCGGCGCCTCGCCGGTCACGCCGAAGGTTCCATCGGACATACCGCGCCCAGCGCGGCCAGCAATTTGGGCAAGCTCATTCGGGGCCAGGGGCCGCATGCGCCGGCCATCGAATTTGGTCAGGGACGAGAACGCAACATGGTTCACATCCAGGTTCAACCCCATCCCGATGGCATCGGTGGCAACCAAATAGTCGACCTCACCATTCTGATAGAGCTCAACCTGCGCATTCCGTGTACGCGGACTGAGCGCCCCCATGACCACAGCCGCCCCACCCTTTTGACGGCGTAGCAGCTCGGCGATGGCATAGACGTTGTCGACCGAAAACCCGACGATGGCGCTGCGTGGTGGCATGCGGCTGATTTTCTTGGAGCCGGCATAGACCAGTTGCGACATCCGCTCCCGCCGGACGAATTGTGCTTCGGGCACAAGTGCCGCGATGGGACCGCGCATAGTATCGGATCCCAGAAACAGGGTTTCATTGGTGCCGCGCGCGCGCAGCAACCTGTCGGTGAAGACGTGGCCGCGTTCCGGGTCGGCGCAGAGTTGGATTTCGTCGATAGCCACAAAATCGGCACCCATGCCTTCGGGCATCGCCTCGACCGTACAGACCCAATATTTCGCACGCGGCGGTACGATACGTTCTTCCCCGGTGATCAGCGCCACCACCGACGGTCCGCGAATGGCGACGATTTTGTCGTATACCTCGCGCGCAAGCAGGCGTAGCGGCAGGCCGATCACCCCCGTGCGGTACCCCAGCATACGTTCGATTGCGTAATGGGTTTTGCCTGTATTGGTCGGACCAAGTACGGCCACGATTCGGGATGACCCGCTCACCTTTGCCCCCTGCCCCCGGTTCTCAGAGGGCCGAGCCCTCGACCTGGGCTTTCAGTCGATTCACTGCATTGGTTACTTCTTCGTAATGGGGATGTATAGCCAAGGCATGGGAATAGGCCGCAAATGCCTTTTCGGGCTGACCCAGAATCTCAAATATCAATCCAAGCCCGTAGATGGCCTCATAGTTGTTCGGGTTCAGCGTCAGGGCATGTTCCAGATCTGCGGCAGCCATCCCGAACCTTTCGATCCCAAAAAACGCAGAGGCCCGCGCGTGCCAGCCTTCGGCGAAATCAGGCGCGTGGTCTGTCAGGGCCGTCAAATGCTCGATCGCGGCATAGGTGTCACCATCATCCAGTGCTTCGCGCCCACGCTCCAGCAGCAGGTCGGCGGAGGCCGAACCAGATTGCGACCAGAGCGCCCGTAACTGGCGGTCGATTCCAGTCGCCTGGTCCGGTGTGGCCTGCGCAAGGTTCTGCAACAACTCGGCCTCGTCGCGGGAATCCTCCTGCTGTGCAAGGCAAGTGGAGGAAAACATGACTAGGACAAAAAGTGCCGCAACGGTACCTTTGAGATTGTTGATTGCATTGCTCATAACAAGTGTCAGTGTAGCGTTGCGACCGAGGATGTCCATTCACGGCGTACTAACAAAATGAGGAAGATCATGAGCGATTCATTGGAAAAAGCCGCAGCAGTGCTGAATGAGAAACTGTCGGGCGGCGATTTCGACGCATCGGCTAAATTTGCCATCGCGGATTTGGGCGCGATCGTAGTTGATGCAAGCGGCGCGCGCATCAGCGATGAAGAAACGGACGTGACTTTGAACGCTGATGCGGACACGTTCGAGCAAATTCTCAATGGTGATCTGGACCCGACAAGCGCCTTCATGGCCGGAAAACTGAGCATTGACGGCGACATGGGCGCGGCAATGAAACTCGCCTCGGCCCTGGCCTGATGGAATACCCGTCGGCCCCTTTGTTCGAAGACGTGGCTGGCGGCCCCGCTGGCGGTGTTGCTCATTGGTTGAACACCGCCGACGGTACCCGAATTCGCGTGGCGCATTGGCGCCCCGAAGGTACAGCGAACGGGACTGTCATGCTGTTTCCCGGTCGCACTGAATACATCGAAAAATACGGTGATGCGGCGAGTGAATTCGTCAAGCGTGGCTTTGCCGTGTTGGTGATCGACTGGCGGGGTCAGGGATTGGCAGACCGGTTGCTTGACGATCCGCGGGTTGGCCATGTCGATAAATTCACTGACTATCAGCAAGACGTAGATGTGTCGCTAGAGCTGGCCACAAAGCTTGATCTGCCCAGGCCCTGGCATGTTATTGGCCACTCTATGGGCGGTGCCATTGGATTGCGGGCAGTTTTGGAAAACGATTGTTTTTCTACCTGTGTTTTTACCGGTCCGATGTGGGGGATTTTCTTTACGCCCCTTATGAAACCCATCAGCCGGTTGACCGCAAATTGGGCCCCACGACTGGGGTTTGGCGAAAAGACGCCCCCGACCACATCACTGGACAGCTATGTTCTGACACAGCCTTTCGAAGGCAATAGCCTGACGCGCGATCCTGCCATGTACAAAATGATGCAGGATCATCTGGCCAAGTATCCCGAACTGTCCCTTGGTGCACCGTCGACGATCTGGCTGCGCGAGGCATTGGATGAATGCGACTGGTTGATGGTGCAGACTGCCCCAGCCATTCCATGCCTGACATATCTTGGCTCCCACGAGCAGATTGTGGACCGCAAGGCCATCCGCGCACGCATGGCAAACTGGCCCAACAGCACGTTGATCGAAATTCCAGACGGTGAACACGAAGTCCTGATGGAACCACCAGAGGTGCGCGACCCTGCATTTGACCAAATCGCCGCGCATTTCAAAGCTGCATAGACGGAACACCCCCTGGAACCGGCGCTTTCCCTTTGACTGTCCGCTTGTGATCCTCGTCGGTCGCGCCTAGATGTTTGCCAAAGCAGATTTTCGAGGTGATCCATGCGCGACCTTCCTTTTCCAGTACGTGACGCAAACGCGGTCGGCGGGGCCGATAATCTTGGCAACCTGCCGGAATGGGATCTGACGGATCTCTATGCTTCGGAAGACGCGGCCGAGCTTGCGCGTGACCTGGACTGGTTGGAAACCGAATGCGCCGCCTTTGCCGCAGATTACGAAGGCAATTTGGCGGATCTTGATGCCCTGGGCTTGCTGACCTGCGTGTTGCGGAACGAAAAGATCAATTCGATCGCCGGGCGTATCATGTCCTTTGCCGGACTGCGCTATTATCAGCTGACGACCGACGCCGAGCGCGCCAAGTTCCTCTCGGACATGCAGGAAAAGATCACTGTCTTTACCACGCCGCTGGTGTTCTTCACGCTGGAAATCAATCGCCTCGACGACGACGCGCTAAAAGCGCATTTCGACGCCAACACCGATCTGGCCCGTTACGAGCCCGTATTCCGCCGCATCCGCGCGATGAAACCCTATCAGCTATCTGACGAGCTTGAAAAATTCCTGCACGATCTGGGTGTTGTTGGCGATGCCTGGGAACGCCTGTTCGACGAGACCATCGCGGGCTTGACCTTTGATGTTGACGGAGAAGAGTTGAACATCGAAGGCACACTCAACCTACTGACCGAGCAGGACCGCAGCAAACGCGAAGCGGCTTCTCGCGAATTGGCCCGTGTGTTTCAGGACAACGTCAAGACCTTTGCGCGCGTTCACAACACGCAGGCCAAGGAAAAGGAAATCGTCGACCGCTGGCGCAATATGCCGACTGCGCAGACTGGTCGCCATCTGTCGAATGACGTCGAACCCGAGGTCGTCGAGGCCCTGCGCGAGGCGGTCGTGGCTGCCTACCCCAAGCTGAGCCACCGGTACTACGAGCTGAAACGCAAATGGCTGGGTCTGGACGTGATGCAGGTCTGGGATCGCAACGCACCCCTGCCGATGGAAGACACGCAGATTGTCGGCTGGGATGACGCTGAGAAAACCGTGATGGATGCCTATGAGGCCTTTGATCCGCGTATGGGTGAAATCGCCGCGCCGTTCTTCTCGAAGGGTTGGATTGATGCGGCGGTGAAGCCGGGCAAGGCGCCAGGCGCATTTGCGCATCCCACTGTTACCGACGTGCATCCTTACGTGATGCTGAACTATCTGGGCAAGCCGCGCGACGTGATGACCCTGGCGCATGAGCTGGGCCACGGCGTCCATCAGGTGCTGGCCGCCGATCAGGGCGAGATGCTGTCATCCACCCCGCTGACGCTTGCCGAAACCGCTTCGGTTTTTGGTGAAATGCTGACCTTCCGCAAAATGCTGGACAAGGCCGAAACCCCTGAGCAGCGCAAGATTCTGCTGGCTGGCAAGGTCGAGGACATGATCAACACGGTCGTGCGCCAAATCGCCTTCTATGACTTCGAATGCAAATTGCACGCCGCACGCCGCGAGGGCGAGTTGACCCCGGACGACATCAACGCCCTGTGGATGAGCGTTCAGGCCGAAAGCCTCGGCCCCGCATTTGAATTCATGGAAGGGTATGAGACGTTCTGGGCCTATATCCCACATTTCGTGCACTCGCCCTTCTACGTCTACGCCTATGCCTTTGGCGACGGCCTCGTGAACGCGCTCTATTCCGTCTACGAAAGCGGCGCCGACGGGTTCGAGGACAAATACTTCGATATGCTGCGCGCCGGTGGATCAAAACACCACAAAGAGCTGCTGGCCCCGTTCGGTCTGGACGCCAGCGATCCCAAGTTCTGGGACAAAGGCCTGTCGATGATCTCGGGCTTTATTGATGAATTGGAAGCGATGGAGGGCTGAAGTCGCATGAAGCGGAGACGGTGATGTCTGCTTTGCGGACAAAGCGGACTTTGTCATCCGCAACAACTATCGCCATTCTGGATCGGTGGGCAAGGCACCGTGGCATAGGAGCAGTAGACACAACAGTCCCCTTCCAATGGCTTCAAGACCGCTGCGCAAGACTTGCATTCATAGAACCACTGGCAAGCATCCGTCGGCATTATTTCGCTTTCGCTGTGACCGCATTTCGGGCACGTCAGGGTGCTTTCAAGCACTACAGTTTGCTCTGTCATTGTTTCACATCTGCATTATCAGGTAATCGTTGATACGGGCCTCGTTATAGACGACGACCCAAGCTGACGCGGTGATTGCGGTAGTCCCCGAAAGCCACCATTTCAACTTTGTTAGGGAACCGCGCTGATAAGATACAAGCCACGATATAGCGACAAGCGCCGTCGATATCGCCAATACGTAGTAGCTTGCCGCCGCGATCTTTCCGAAAATGGCTAGCCAACTGCCCCCCAGTCCCAGCAACATCATTGTCATGGGCAATACACAGCAAGTCGCGACGCCAAGTGCTGTCAGTGATCCCAGATAACTAACGCTGAGGTACTTCTGCATCTCATTCCCTTGATTAGTTGGAGTTGTCAAAGTGACTGCTTCTCGTATAACTTCTGTAGTCGCTACAGGATCAAGACGGGAAAACTCACATGTTTGCGATTGGGGAAGCATCCCGGCAAAGCGGTGTCGGCATTGAAACGATCCGCTACTATGAACGCGAAGGGATCGTGCCCAAACCAGAACGAGCACCTAATAACCGGCGGATGTACTCCGCGCACGATGTTGGAAGGCTTCGTTTCCTGAAAAAATGCCGTAATTTGGGCTTTCCACTAGCCGATACAAAGACGCTTCTAAGCCTGTCCGAAGGCGACGGAGAAGATTGCCGATCCGTAAAAGAACTGGCTGAGCTTCATATCTTCAATGTGCGTGAAAAGATAAACGAGCTGAAGCGATTGGAAGCAGCGCTGAACGAACTCACAGCCAACTGCGACAGCGGGAATGTCTCTTGCCCCATGCTCTCAAAACTGCGTACCGACTAGTGAAGCTTTGGGCTCAAAGCAAACATAATAAACTCACCTCAACTGACTGTCCTTCGACCCGCGCCGGTTGATACCGCCGCGCATTTTGTGCGCCCCGTCACGTTCTTGCTGGCACTCGAGGCACAGTTTCACGCCCGGCAGTGCTGTGCGGCGGTTTTCTGGGATTGGTTCTTCGCATTCGGCACAATGGGTCAGGCTTTCGCCTACGGGCCGTTTCTGGGCCTGCATTCGGGCCAACTCATCCGAAATGGATGCCTCGATCTGTTCGCTTACTGCGCCGTCGCGCGCCCAGCCACCTGCCATCGGGATGCCTCCTGTTAAGGTGTTAGCCGATTTTGCGGCGATTCAAGAAGCGTGGCAAGTCATGGCAGCGCCACTGCATTCTCCAGCACAAGGTCAATCACTTCCTGCGTGCCGCGTGAAAACTCAAGCGGGCACGGATATTCGGCACCCTCACGGACCGACCGACAAAAAGCTTCGACCTGCAGCTTATAGTGATCGTCCGCGGGGAAACGTGTGACCTGTATTTCCAGGCCGGGGCGGTGCAATTCGACACGCGCCTCTCCGAACACACGCGGATTGAACGGCGCAGTCAGCCGGATCATGCCGCGGTCGCCATGAAACACCATCTCTTGATGCGGATGCATTCGGATCGAGACATAGCTGGAATAGGTGAAATTCGGGAACTGAGCGCGAATCTCGGTAAAAGCGTCGACCCCATCCTCCCACCGGATGGCGGATTCGACCTGAACAGGCTCCTGCCCGGTGACAAAGCGCGCGCTGCCAATCACATAGACGCCAATATCACGCAGCCCACCTCCGCCGGTCTCAGCCCGGTTGCGAATGTTTGCCGTATCCGCCCGGCTGTCAAAGCTGAACGCACCCGTCACATGGGCCAAATTCCCGATCGCCTTGTCGGCGATCAGCTTGCGTACAAACTTCCATTGAGGGTGTTGGACGATCATATAAGCCTCGGCCGCCAACAATCCGGTCTCATCCCGTTTGTTGATCAATGGGGCAAATTCGGACACGGTCATAGCCATCGGCTTTTCACACAGCACATGTTTACCGGCGTCCAGTGCCTTAAGGCTCCATTCGACATGCAAATGGTTGGGCAGCGGGATGTAAACGGCCTCAATCTGTGGGTCGTTCAGCAACGCATCATAGCTGTCATAAACCGTCAAATCCGGGCAAAAGGCCTGAAACGGTTCGGCTTTGGTGGGATCGGACGTCGCAAGGCCTGCCAGACGCGCGCCCTCAGCTGCGTGGATTGCTGGGGCCATATATTGCCGCGCGAATTTCGCAGCTCCCAATACGCCCCAATTCACCGGATTCTGCATCATGGACACCCCTTATGGCTTTGATCCGGTCTGTTGTAATCGCCCTCAGTCCGAGTGTCATTAGCGCTAACACAAATAGAAAACCCGGCACGACCAATGTCGCACCGGGCCCGTTCAATTAACGAAGAGGTCAGGCTGTGGCCAGCATCCCCTTTTCTCGGGCAAGCTCTCGCATCTTCTTCTGAAGTTTCTCAAAAGCGCGGACTTCAATCTGGCGAATGCGTTCGCGACTGACATTGTACTGCGTACTCAGCTCTTCCAGTGTGACGGCCTGATCCATCAGGCGGCGTTGGGTCAGAATGTCTTTTTCCCGGTCATTCAAAACTTCAAGAGCAGCCGCCAACAGCTCGCGGCGGGCGTCGAGCTCATCGCGGGCCTCATAGTCGCCCGCCTGATCGGCATCCTCGTCCTCAAGCCAGTCCTGCCATTGCATGGTGCCTTCGCCCTCGGACCCGACGGTCGCATTCAGAGAGGCGTCGCCACCGGACATCCGGCGGTTCATGCTGATCACTTCTGCTTCGGTCACACCAAGGTCATTTGCGATCCGGGCCACGTTTTCCGGACGCAGGTCGCCCTCTTCAAGCGCACCGATGCGTGCCTTAGCTTTGCGCAAGTTGAAAAACAGCTTTTTCTGCGCCGAGGTTGTACCCAGTTTGACCAAAGACCATGACCGCAGAATGTATTCCTGAATTGAGGCGCGAATCCACCACATGGCATAGGTCGCCAGCCGGAATCCTTTTTCCGGGTCAAACCGTTTCACGGCCTGCATAAGACCGACATTGGCCTCGGAGATCACTTCGGCCTGTGGCAGCCCATAACCGCGATAACCCATAGCGATCTTGGCCGCCAACCGTAGGTGGGAAGTCACCATTTTATGTGCAGCTTCAGTATCTTGCTTCTCAACCCAGCTTTTGGCCAGCATGTATTCTTCTTCTGGCTCCAGCAGGGGAAACTTCCGAATTTCCTGCATATAGCGGTTCAGCCCGCCTTCCGGCGTCGGCGCGGGGAGATTTGCGTAATTGGCCATGTTTCTTGTCCCTCCGACAAATGTTTAAGTCGTTAACATGGATATGGGAGGTCGTCCCGATCCGTTCAAGAGGTACCGTTAACAGTTTGAAATTAACGTTTGATAAAGGAAACCTAAGAAAACGTTATTCACGCAACTTTGCTTATTATGTCAGCGGTGTGCGCAGCTGTTCAATCAGATTTTCCATATCATCCGGCAACACAGCCTCGAAGCGAAGGTTTTCACCCGATATCGGGTGCTCAAAACCCAAAACCGCAGCATGAAGCGCCTGACGAGGAAAGTCTCGTACGGCCTCTGCGGCAGCCGCGCTAAAGGCTTTGGCTGCGAGTTTCCGCTTGCCCCCATAAACCGGATCACCGACCAGACCATGACCGGCATGGGTCATGTGAACCCGAATCTGATGTGTGCGGCCCGTTTCCAGCCAGCATTCGATCAGAGCCAGCCCCTGCGGCGCCCCAAACGTTTCGACCAGGCGGGCGCGCGTGACCGCGTGGCGACCACCGTGAAACAGCACAGCCTGTCGTTGCCGGTCTGTCTTGTGACGGGCCAGCTGAGTGGTGATCCGCATGATGTTTCCGGGCTCAAAGCTGACACCTTTGACGCCGCGCAACCGGGGATCATTGGCATCCGGGACACCGTAACAGATGGCGCGATAATAGCGTTCGACACTATGCGCCTCGAACTGCGCGGCAAGCCCGTGATGGGCCGCGTCGGATTTGGCCACCACCAGCAACCCGCTGGTTTCCTTGTCGATACGATGCACGATGCCGGGGCGCTTTACGCCGCCTACGCCAGACAGGTCATCACCGCAGTGATGCAGCAACGCATTGACCAATGTCCCGTTCGGAGAGCCGGGAGCAGGATGCACGACCATACCCGCAGGTTTATTGACCACGATCAGGTCGGTATCCTCGAATACGACCTCCAGCGGGATGTCTTCCGGGCCGATATGGCTGTCTTCGGCCTCGGCCACAGTGATCGCCACCACTGCGCCTTCGGCCACCTTGGCCTTGGGGTCGCGGGCGGCGGTTCCGTTGATCATCACGGCCCCCTCTTCGATCAGCTTCCCCAATCGGGTCCGCGACAGGCTTTCCCCCGCTGGCACATCGCGGGAAAGCGCCTTATCAAGGCGGGGCGGCGGATCGGCCGCGATTTGAAACTCAATCTGGCGAGTGCCCATGACTGTCCCTTCCGAACCCCAAGAACCGCAGGAAACGCCGCAGCTTCGCCTGCTGCGGAGAATGGTCATGCTGCTGACCGCGGTGATGATTGGCGGGGTTCTAGTGACATTCGCACTGATTGTCATCCGGCTATCGGACCGGACCCCTACCCTGCCCGATCAGGTTGAGTTGCCCGATGGCGCAAAAGCGCAGGCGGTCACCATTGGAAACAACTGGTTTGCGGTTGTGACTGATGACAATCGCATCCTGATCTTTGACAAAACCACTGGCCGGCAGCGCCAGGAAATTACCGTCGAATAAGGTCAACCCTCTAGCGCCATGCGAAACACGACCTCGGATGCTTGGCGCAGCGCCTGATATTCCGCGGCTGTGTCCCGGCGAAACGACTGATCATGCATGCTCAACCTGACAGGGGCAAAAAGCTGCGTCCGGTCGGGAAAGAACTCTTGATGAAAACTCACATCTTCATTTGCCATAAACGAGTCCAGCCAGGTGCGTTCATCCGGTTCAAGCACATCATTTTTACGCATCATCACGGGATCATCGACAGCCCGACGTCGCAACTGGCGACTTTTCTTGCGTCCCATAGCCCTAGTGACCACACCAAACGCCTCACACGCGGCCCTTGAATGCGAAGGATTGGACGATGTTTCGGTCTTGCTGCCCAAGGGCAGTTGGACGCCGATGCGATCCAGAAAATCATCAACAATATTGCCATTGGCCATTTCAGAGCGCTCATACAGCATAGGCACCAATGAGACGCCCGGAAAAGCTGACCTTATCCGAGCCGCAGCGCTGGCAAAGCTGAAACGCTCAGGATGCGCACGTATCTCGTCCAGCTGGGTACGAATATATTCAGAGCCGCCCCCGGCAAGCCTGCCGTTCTTTGCCCTTTGTTTATAGTCGGCTTCGAAAAAGTCAGAATATCTACGACAGTAGAAAGCAATCCTCATCTCACGCGCGGGGATCTCAGCGAAAATCTCGGCCAGTTTGTGCAGATCGACTGAATACAACATCTCAGACGATACCAAGCATGCCTTATCCTCATGCTCAGCATATTCCCTTGCCATCGCTTCGCGCAGGGCGGTGACCGGCTGATCGGTTTGGTTCATGTGAAAGGCAATCAGGTTATGACTGCTGGCCAGACGCCCATGCCCCTCGGTTCGCCTGCGGCCCGTTTCCATATAGTGTAATCCGGCCCCAGCCATCACTTGACCGTTTTTGCGAACAAACCCCTGTAACGCGGTCGACCCGGTCTTGGGCATTCCTATGTGTAGCCAAAGCATGAAACGTTCCTATTCGCCAAGCGACCTCAGGTCTCGGCCTTGGCTGAGAACCCGGCGGTCATCTGACGCATGAGGTCTTGCATCTCGGGTTGTTCGCGCAACTGGGCAACCTGTTGGCGATGCAGATCGCAGGTCATATGGTGCAGGCGGGCCGTCTCAGCGTCTGACAGCATTTCGTAATACAAAGCCCGTTTCCGATCGAGGATTGTGTCAATCGAGGTCTCAGTTTCGGCGTTTTGGTTCATCATGTTCCAATATTCCATGCCAAGGCTTTCCCCCAGATGATGGGCCCGACCACGCATTTTCTTGACCAGATAGCTTTCGCAGGATTTCAGAGCATAGTGATTGATCTGAACATGCTCGTACCCAACGGAGTCCCGCGCCGATCGCCAACTGGCAGTAAAATACCTTTCGGGCATCGGTTGACCGGATCCGTTGTACCAATGGCATTCTTCCATCGTTTCAACGGTCGGCCTTTTCGGTCGATGGACACCGAGCGCATCCCACAGGCCGCGTTGGAACATGGTCTTAAAGCCCCAAGCTTGCGGCGGTCGAAAAATACGCTCAGGTGCAGCTTGGCGAAACTGATCCGACAGGAAACGGTCCTCGTACCGAACAATGCCGGCGTTTCCGAATAGACGCCAAGTCATTGAAATCGTTTTTGCATCCGGCATGGCACCTGTCAGCGCACGCAATGTATGGTCGCCGGTTCTGACGTTAATATGTTCATCCGCGTCGATAACGATCACCCAATCCTGTGGACGGGCCACTTCCATTTTCAGAAAGGCGTTATAGGCGCGTTTTTGCGGGCTGGTCTGACGTCTCGAGTTGTTGTCGACATGTGTGACAATGCCAAGGTCATGCAATCGCTGCAGCAAGGCATCTGTACCATCGGTACAGTCATTGGTCATGACCACAATCTGGTCCACACCAATGGCACGATTATGGGCGATCCATTCAAGAACGAATGGTCCTTCGTTCTTCATAGGGGTAACGCTGATATATCGAGGATCCTGTTCGGCCATACCTGACTGCCCTGCTTGTTTTCATTGCCCCGGTGGTATCGGAGATTTGTTTAAGATTTTGACCGCAAACTACCGGTATTCAAGCTGGTCACCAAGAGAAATCCGTCTATTTTCCACCTGCACGTTTCAGCTGATTGGAATATCGTTTAAGGGTTGGGCACAGCGCGTGGGCCTTGGAAAGATGAACACGCGCATTCTGCTTTTCACCTCGTTGCAGATATATCCTGCCGGCCTCGCCTTGAATCGCCGCTGTATTGTCATCCAGTTCCGCAGCCTGAATAATTTGGTTTTGCCCCTGTTCTTCGGCCCCGTTCCTTTCAAGGTATTGCCCCATCGCAAAGACCAGAAATGGGTTTCCCGGATCACAGGCCAACGCATCTGCCATGGCCAGCCTTCCGTTTGCAAAATCTCCATCTTTCTCATACAGTTCGGCCAGTCGCTTTAAGTATAACGGGTTATCCGGAAGGCGCTTGGCCACTTTCCGCGCAATATCCAAAGACTGCGCCAAAGAAGTATCTCCCAAATGCAAACGCAGCAAAGATTGGACCCCTTCAAAGCGCGGGTCTTCGCGGGAAATGCGAACGTCCTCGGGCAACTGAGTTGAGCTTTCTAGCCCGTCAGCCAAAGTCTGCAAGCGGGATCGGTTGGAGGTTAGACGGCGCGCCCTTTGATCTACGGACAGACTAGCCCAATCCAATAGGATCAGGTCGAAATTACAGGGCGGGCGACCCAGTACCTTCCTCTGCGCAACGTGCGCATTGTAGTTGAACCAAGGCCTCCGAACAGCCTTCTGCATCACCCAATCCATTGGCGGCATTGCGCGCTGCGCAATCTGTTCACGATACAAAAGCCGAGAGCCAAATATGATGACATCCGGGCGCATTGGTTTTGTCCAAAACGCCCTGCTGAACACCTGCGCAGCCTTCCAGCGTTTCTTCTGCCCTCCAAATATCGCGGCTTGAAGTGCAGTTACCACAGCAAAATCTTCGGGCCAGATATGCGGGTTTTCGAAGGCTGCTTCAGTCATCTCTAACGCTTCGGCCCAACGATTCAGATAAAAGTAATTCAACGCCTGAAGAAGTGGAAGGAATGCATTATCCGAACCTGCATCCATCAACGGCTGCACCAGTTCCAATGCCTCTTCGGCCCGATCTCCCGCGCCCAAACCATGAAGATAAAACGAAGCCTTGGCATAGATATGAGCGGCTTCTGAGAGATTCAGAAATTCTTCTGGACCGCGGTGCAGGCGTGCGATCACTTGTTCGTTGGCGCGTTTGACTTCATCTTCGTTCAAAACATCGCGAAAAACTTTTCCCTGCTGCCCTGAAATTCGCGCCGCTGCCATGGAAAAGGCGGAAACGTATGGCGCTATCACCTGATCCGCGCGCGACATGGTATAGAGTTCCAGAAAGTCTCGTTGTGCGCGGGTCAGCCTGGAAAGATCCGCGATATCTGACATTTGCATAAGGTGCGGAAACTGCACTTGGAATCGGGCCACAAGCTCGGGCTGATCTGAAAACATGATCGCGGCACACCCTGCGTTTTTTTCAAGATGTGCCGCATACAGTTCTTCCGGTTCGATCTTTGCCGGCCAGGTCGTATGCTTCCACGGCAGACCATTCAGGATGTCGCCACGGCGAATGTGATAGGCCGACACCCCCTTGCCACTTAGTTTGGCATCTGCCTTTTCCATAATGTTCCGGATTTCATCCGTGAACCCGATCTTATGGATGAACTCTCGGTACCGGGGACGGATCTGCTCGACATCTTCCCATTGAAAGGCCAGAACCTCAAAGCCTTCCTCGACGACAACAGAGCGGCCGGAATTCAGATGGGATATCAGCCGATCCGGTGTCGCATCGCCCTGAAACGACCATATCGGCAGGGAGTTCTCGCCTAGAGTATCAAAGGATTCGGTGCTCAGGAAATGCTCATCCATCCACTCTAGTGAGAACAATTCTTGCGGCTGGTCCAGCTCTGGCGCATCCGCACCTTTGGGAAACCAGTTGACCCGATAGCTGGTGTCAAAATCCTTGGCCAACCGGATGCAGGTCAGCATCATCAGCAACCGGGCACCCATCCGGTCTTTGCGCTGGCCGATAAAGACCCCCTTTTCGGGCATCATGAGGCTGCTTCGGCCAAGGCTGCGCGCCGCAGCCGTCGGAACCTCTGCCTTGCTTGCGCAACAAGCTGTGGGTGACGTTCGCCGCCAATCGCCTCGATCCCACGCATATACAAAGGCAGTCGCCGCCGCGCCCGCATCATCCGGTAATAGGCCTGGGGTTCCAGTGTGCCGTCCATCGCCTCGAGCATAACCGGCTTCAGTATATCCAATTTGCGCAGCATCGGGGCCGCGAAATGGTTTGAAAACCATGTCTTCAGCAGCACGACATTATCGCCTTTCAACCGCGTCACCTGCTGGCGATCAAGATCAAAAAAGGGATCATAGAAAACGTAGGCTTTCCCCACATTTTCTACGGTTTGCGCGGCATCGCTAAAGGGAAGATCCCAGTCTTGCACCTGCCCGAACCGATACCGGGTCTCCCACGGGACCAGCCGTTCATCCAGCGTTGTCTGCGGATTGAAAGCGATGACATTGGCGCCGGGAACAAGGGCCGAGAATGTCAGCGCTCCAAATCCGCCCATCGAAGCGCCCGCAAACACAACCTGATCAAACTGTGCAAAAAAACCCTGATCCGCTTGGGTCTGAAAATACGAGATGATCTCGGGATCGCGGTACCAAGCTTTGGTCCGCGCAAATATCCCCATATGGGACCAGCCTTCGTCACGGAAGAACTTCCAGCCCCAGGGTTCGCGGGAAAAAGACAGGTCGTTGGCATTGGCAATGTTGTCAAAGCTGACCACAAGCCGGGACGCAGACCTTTGGTGAAACAAAACCGAGTGTCTGTTCAGCTTTTGCAGAAACCCGGTCCCGTCCCCACCTGGATACAGCTCGACAAACCAAGGGGGCGCAGGGTCTGTCAGAATCCGTTCATACCCCGTCTTACGATCGGGGTGATCAGGCTTGAGCTGCTCTTTTGAAAGGTCTTCTGCCATGGTGATCAGACCAGATTTTCCGCAAGCCAGAGGCGGAAATCCACCCAGTCAGGCCGCAACTTGATCTCTGATATCTTGGTGCGATGCCAGTCACATGCCTGCGCGTGCAGGCGGCCGAGTTCTTCATCGGCTTTCAGTTCGGCCAGCAGTGGGGCCGCGCGATGTGCTGCTGGCAGTATCGAGTGATCTGTTTCTTTGTTGGCATTCATGTCCTGCCAATAGGCTTGCCCTTGGTCTACGCGGATATGATTGGTCCGGCCCCGATCCCTTTTGACCAGAAACCCATCCAAAGACCGGACGGAATAGTGATGAATCCGCCCCAGCGAATGATCAAATTTCCTCCATGCGCGCCACCCGACCTTCTCGGACGGAAACAGCCTGCCACCTGCATCGGACCAAGCGATTTCGCTTTCTTTCCCTTCTTCGACCCCTTTCGGGCGATGCGGGCCGAACCGCGTAAATTTTCCGTTGTTACGAAACAGGGTTTTCAGACCATAGGCCCGGCCGGAATGATACGGGAATTCCTGATCCCCCATCGAAAAGGACTCGGTCACAGGTTTGTCTTCAAAGCTGATATTCCCCGAACTACCAAACAATTTCCACGCGAATGAGATCGCATCCACCGGCTTTCCGGCCCGCTGTTCGGTTTCTGCGATCAGCGCCGCAAAGCTGTTGTCACCGCAGCGGATGTTCCAGAATTCATCAACATCCAGACACATCAGCCAGTCGGCCTCTTTCACTTTGGGCTGACGCCGCGCGCGCCGTAGCATCTGATGCTGCGGGTTTCCCCCTTCTTTGACCTCGTTCGGGACATGTGTGGCAAGACCCAATTCCTGCAGCCTGCGGGCAATGGCATCCGTGCCGTCTTCACAGCTATTGGTGAAGATCGCAAAGTGATCGACTCCCAGTGTTTTGTGGAATGCTACCCATTCCAGCATATAGGGGCCTTCGTTCTTCATCGTTGTGAATACGGTGAGCGCCTGAGACATGTATTTCCTGCCATAACTTCTTTGCCCAAGTCATACACAACCCGGCAAGCACGAGCGAGATGGGATTTGGGTGCAAAAGAAATACTGCGCGAAACTGGTGCAAAGCTACACCCACTGGATAGGGATCATACTATTTCGAATGAATATCCAAGCGGTTGAAGCCGCTAACCTTAATCACGCCAAAATGCGCCCACTCTTTCTTTGGTTGCAGCAGGACGCATTTGGCTGGTTCAAGGTTAGTCGGTTCTGAATCGTCGTGAATCAGGTCAGAATCTCAGCGACAGACATGACATTCCGCCATCCAGTTTGGCGCATTCCACATTGTCGATTTCGACCACATCATAGCCGTTCTGGCGCAACATCTCGGTGGTACGCGGGAAGCCGGCCGGAGCCAGGACAAATTGGTTGAACCGGATCGAGTTTGCAGCGGCTTCTTCGCCTTCTGCCACATGCAGAACCCGATACCCTTCGAAGCAGCCGGATGCGTCCAGCCGCTTCGTGGACAGGATGGTTTCCCCATCCAGCAACGAACAATCCGTTTTGAAGTGCAACACGCCCGGTGGTGTAAAAACCTCGCGTACAGTGTGGCCCCAGTCGGAAACGATTTCGGTCAGCTCTGTGACACCGGCCGCATCGGTCCGATCTGACCGGCCAACCAGAATTTCGCGACCCGTTACCAGAATGTCCCCGCCTTCAATATGGCCGGGCCCAGCGATCTGCCGAACCTCGTCATAAACGCCGCGGATTGTCGGCTCCATCTCGGCCACCTCACCCATGCGGCTGGGTGCACCGGGGCGCATCATCACCGCACCCTGAGGAAGACACAGTGTGGTATCTTCAACAAAGACGGCATCCGGATACGTCTCAAGGGGAGCCAGTTCGATAACCTCTGCTCCGGTTTTCTTGAGGGTTTCAACATAATGCGCATGAGATGCAAGCATTCGGTCTAGGTCCGGCGTACCGATATCTTCTGCACGCAGACCATCGATGATGGACGCTGCTGGGCGACGGGTGATCGCGCGCGAGAACTCATAGGTCGGGTCAGTCATTTTCGGTCTCACTTTTCATCAAGAGTGTGATTGGTTGGGCGCGCGGATTTCAACAAGCCGCGGGCCATCTTGGGATTGTGCAGACGACAAAGCTTGGGCCACGTCCAACGGGTCAGGGCCTGTGCGCCAGAACGGCATGCCGCAAGATCGGGCGACGTTTTCAAAATCCGGCGGGGTCGGATCACATCCCAGCACGGTCACGCCGACCGCCTGCATTGATGTTGCGATTTCCTGATAACCGTGATTGTTCCAGATCACGAAGGTGATCGGCAGTTTTTCATCAACGGCGCACATCAGTTCAGGAAGGCTGAACTGCGCCCCGCCGTCGCCTGCGATACAAATGACCGGAGCGTCAGGGTCCGCCAATGCAGCGCCGATCGCGGCGGGTATGCCATATCCAAGCGCTCCGAACCCGGTCGCGGCGTTGAACCACCCGCCGGGCCGATCATGATCGTAGTACAGGTTTCCTGCATAGATCGGATAAGCAGAATCGCCCACCATGATCGCGTTAGGGACTGCATCGCGCATGGCGTTCAGCACATCGAGTAACGCCTGCATTTCTGGCCCGATTTCTTCGGCCGCGTTCTGCCGCGAAGTAGCCGCGCGCGCGGCACCGTTTGCCGACTTGGGCGATGCGGCAAACCGATCCACAAGCTCGGCCGCTGCCATCGCCGCATCACCAACAATGGCGATGTCCGCCGCGTGTCGCTTCAGCTGATCGGGGCATAGGTCCACACGGATCAGGGATGGCATTTCAACCATCGTGCCGGTGGCGTACATATCGTAGTCCGTCTGGCCCAGCTCAGTCCCCAAAGCCAAAACCACGTCGGCCTGTTCGATCAAAGCACGCACTGAATTCAGGCTTGGGCTTGCTGGCACGCTCAACGGGTGATCGTACATCAACCCGCGCGCATTCACGGTTTGAACAACCGGCGCATCCAGCGCTTCGGCAAGCTGCCGGATCGACCTGCCCGCGCTGCGCGCACCGCCGCCGACCAGAATGACCGGTGCTTTTGCCGACCCCAGTAGCTTGGCAGCACGGTCAAGAAGCGTCGGATCAAGAGACTTATCGACGGGACCTTTCGCAGCATCGGTCGGACCAGCAAACTCGTCCCCCGCAACGTCTAGCGGGATTTCGATATGTGTTGGCCCTGGGCGACCGGATTGAAACAGGGCGAAGGCGCGGTCCAACGCGGCGGCTAGTTCAACTGACTTTTCAACTCGGTCCGATGACAGAGCGACTGTGCGCGCCATCGCTCGTTGATCCGGTAACTCATGCAAGTGACCAAGCCCTTTGCCAAGACTGGACAACGTGTTGACCCCCGACACCACCAGCATCGGAACGCTGTCTGCCCGAGCCTGCCCCATCGCCGTGAGTGTATTGGTCAGACCGGGGCCGGTAATCACAAAGGCAACGCCGGGCTTGCCGGATATCCTGGCATAGCCATCAGCCATGAACCCTGCCCCCTGCTCGTGTCGTGGGGTGACATGGCGAATGCCCGATGCGGCCAGCCCGCGGTACAGTTCGACCGTATGCACGCCGGGGATGCCAAACACGGTATCCACATCGCGCCTGACCAGTTGATCAACCAGCGCCTCACCAATGCTCGTCATGCGTTTTCCAGTTGCAGTTGGGTCGCGTGGGCAACGATCCGGTCACAGGCTTCGGTAAAGATCGCGTCGTCCACCGTCAGCGCGATACGGACCCAGTCATCAACCGTGTCACCGAAAGACGGCCCCGGCATCACCGCGACTTTGCCATGTTCGAGCAGATGAAAGGCGTACTCGTTTCCATTCATCCCTGTGGCCGAGACATCAATCATCGCAAACATACCTGCCTGTGGAAGATGCACACGCAGATGTGTCTCGTTCGGCAGCCTGTCGTTCAGCATCCGGGCGCGGCGGGCGTACCGTTGCGCCATGCCTTCAGCCACGGTTGAACCGTTGCGAATGGCCGTCTCGGTCATGTCGGCGATGAAGGGCTGATTTCCAAACAGCATGGTTTCCGACAGCGACAAAAGGCGCGCGGTAAATTCCTCGGGACCAATGCACCAACCGCTGCGGAATCCGGGGGCGGCATGGGATTTTGATATCGAAGAGACGACGATTACCCGATCCGCCAACTCGGACAGCGACAGGGGTGAGGAAAACACAGATCCGTCAAAGATCAGTTCTTCATAAACCTCATCAGAAATGATCCATAGATCATGCTCGATGGCCAGCTTGCCGATTGCGTCGATGTCTTCGCCTGTCAGGATCGACCCGGTAGGATTATGCGGTGTGGTCAACAAAAGCGCAGTGGTCTTCGCGGTAATCCTGTCCGCGATATCATCCGCAGAAATACGAAAACCGTTTTCCGGCCGCAATGGTACCGGCACAATATCCGCACCGCTTGCGCGTACCACACCTTGATAGGTTGCATACATCGGATCGCCCACCAGCACCTCACAACCCGCCTCGGCCACGCCCATCAGGACGGTAAAAAGCGAGGTCTGGGTGCCTGGAAAACACAGCACTTGATTATCCGTGATCGTGCGCCCGGATCTGGCCGAATAACGATCGGCCAGTGCAGAGCGCAGTCCAGCCTCACCACGCCCATTGGAGTAGGTGGTTCGCCCGGCGCGCAAAGCGTCCACAGCGCTTTCCACCAGTTCGGTGGGCGTTGGCACATCCGGCTCGCCAATGGTCAATTCGATGATATCCTGCCCCTGCTCGACAAGTTCTTTGGCCCTGAGATAAACTTCCCATTTGGCGCCACCCAGGCCGGCAAGGCGTTCGGTAATCGCTGTTTTCTTCATGTCTGCCTCTGCTCAAGATCCGTCAATTCAACACCGATAATTGCCCCAACCGAAGCCAGCCCAATCTTGGGCAGCTCATCCGGCTCAAAGGCGTATGGCAGGGCGCCGCCTTCCATCCACAAGCCGTCGACCACGGCGTTGCATGCGATAGCCAACCTGCGCAGTTCCGCCGGGCTGGCTGGTATGCCTACCTCGTTCAGCGCATCTGCAATGAGTGATTCCAAGCGGTCACGAAAATCCCGATATGTCTGTTCGTGGATCGCTTGCATTTTGTCGTCCGCCAGAACTTTGTTCAAAAAGCCCGCCCATAGGGACACTGACCCCGGATCGACCACTGGATGGGTCAGCCCGGTCGTTACAAACGTCGCCAGCCGCAATCTGGCTGTGCTATAATCTCCGTCTGCAGGGGCCGACGTCATATCCGTCAGTCGCCGCATATGAAAGTCATAAGCTGCTGTAATTAAATCTTCTTTCGAAGAAAAATAGTGCCGGATCAGACCCTGAGTTACACTGGCCCGCTCGGCAATCGCCCGAACGGTCGCACCTTGCAAACCTTGCTCGGCGATCAAAGACAGCGTGGCCTGGATCAACGCCTCTTTGCGCTGCTCCGCGGGTTCTCGCTTGAATTTTGTTGCGTGATCCGACATCTATCTTTCCAGAAATTATAATTATACAGTTGCATAATTGTAGGGATTTGCTAAAGCTGCAAGTAAAAAAACGGTTGAGAGGGATGAAACTGCAAAATGAACGCTGACCCAGAAACCACGCCGGATGAAGCCATTCGGGTCACTGACTTGCACAAGTCTTTTGGCTCGCTCGAAGTTCTCAAAGGCGTTTCACTTACTGCCCATCAGGGTGATGTCGTCGCCATCATCGGAGGCAGTGGTTCGGGGAAATCCACGTTCCTTCGCTGTATCAATTTCCTTGAAACGCCCAGTTCCGGAGAAATCGTCGTAAACGGCGAGCCGATTGAGATGCGCCCGGATGGCACGCCTAAGGACCGGCGTCAGCTGGAACGCATCCGCACCCGACTGGCAATGGTGTTTCAGGCCTTCAACCTTTGGACCCACCGCACGTTGCTGGAAAATGTCATCGAGGTGCCCGTTCACGTGCTGAAAGTACCGCGGGACGAGGCGATCAAGCGCGCGCACCAGCTGCTGGAGCGCGTTGGGCTTGGCGACAAGGCGGATACCTTCCCTTCCTTTCTGTCAGGCGGTCAGCAACAGCGCGCTGCGATTGCGCGTGCTCTTGCCGTTGATCCCAGCGTAATGTTGTTTGACGAGCCAACCAGCGCGTTAGATCCAGAACTTGTTGGTGAAGTACTGACCGTAATTCGCGATCTGGCGGCCGAGGGCCGAACCATGTTGCTGGTCACGCATGAGATGAAGTTTGCGCGCGAGGTTGCGACCCATGTTGTGTATCTTTTCGAAGGAAAGATCGAGGAACAGGGGCCACCCGACGAACTTTTCGACAATCCGAAATCCGCAAGGCTGCAACAATTCCTAAAATCAGTCGGCTGAACAAACAAAATATCAAACAGGGAGAATATCAATGAAAAACAAAAAGCTAATCGTGGCCGCTTTGGCTGCTGCTGTGCTTTCGGCTGGAACGGCTGGCGCAGATGAAGTCAAGATCGGGATCGCAGCCGAGCCTTATCCGCCTTTCGCATCGCTGGATGCCTCTGGCGAATGGGTCGGTTGGGAGATCGAGGTTATTGATGCGGTCTGTGCCGCCGCCGAGCTTGAGTGTGTGATCACTCCGGTTGCGTGGGACGGGATCATCCCATCACTGACCGGTCAGCAGATTGATGCCCTGATGGCGTCGATGTCGATCACCGAAGAGCGCATGAAAACGATCGATTTCAGCGACCCTTACTACAACACTCCGGCCGTTATCGTCGCCGACAAGTCGATGGACATTGAACCGACACCAGAATCTCTGGCCGGTAAGATCATCGGCATTCAGGCGTCCACGATCCATCAGGCCTATGCCAACGAGCATTTCAAAGATGCGGCAGAAATCCGGGTGTATCAGACTCAGGACGAAGCCAACCAGGATCTGTTCGCCGGCCGTATCGACGCGACCCAGGCCGACAGCATCGCCATGGCAGATTTTGTCTCTTCTGACACTGGTGCCTGCTGTGAAATCAAAGGCGCGGTCGAAAATGACGTCTCGATCCTGGGTCGCGGCGTCGGCGCGGGTGTCCGCAAGGGCGATGACGCGCTGCGTGAAAAGCTGAATGCGGGTATCGCGGCAATTCTTGCCGACGGCACGCATGACGAAATCACCTCGCGCTATTTCACAGCCAGCATCTACAGCGAGTAAGATCCGTCGTGGAAGCTATCCTCGAAAGCCTGGGTTTGGCCCAAAGCATGGAGTTGCTTGCCCTTAGTCCTCCGGGATGGGGCGGCAACCTTCTGCGTGGCCTCGCTAACTCGTTGCAGATCGCTTTTGGAGCGTTCGGGTTCGGGTTGATCATCGGGCTTTTCGGGGCCTATGGAAAACTATATGGCGGGCCGGTCACACGTGACCTGCTCGGCATATATACGACTGTAATGCGCGCCGTGCCTGAACTGGTGCTGATCCTGATCCTGTATTACGTCGGGACCGACCTGATCAATCAGGCCGCGCAGGCAATGGGATACGCCCGGGTCGAAATCAGCGGCGTTGTCGCCGGTATATGGGTTTTGGGCATTGTTCAGGGCGCCTATGCGACCGAGGTCCTCAGGGGGGCGATTCAAGCGGTTCCTACTGGTCAGATCGAAGCCGCCCGTGCCTATGGCATGCCCTCTCTTTTGCTGATGCGACGGGTGACGATACCGGCGATGATGTCTTTTGCCACGCCTGGATTGGCCAATCTGTGGCTCATTGCAACCAAAGATACGGCCCTGCTGGCCATTGTCGGCTTTAGCGAATTGACGCTGGAGACCCGTCAGGCTGCGGCCAGCACCCGCGCCTATTTCACCTTCTTCCTTGCTGCAGGTGCCTTGTACTTGATCGTCACGCTTTGTTCCGGTGTCGTGTTCGCGCGTATCGAGAAATGGGCCCGTCGTGGGCAGCCTTCGCTGAAGGGAGGAAGCCGATAATGGACTGGCGAGCACTCATGCAGCCGCATCGGATCGTGCTGATGGCACTTTTTGCTGCTTTCGTTATCTGGTGCGCCGTCTCACTGCGCTGGGATTGGATTCCAACCTATGCCCCGCTGGCGCTTGAAGGTCTGTGGAGGACCATTTGGCTGTTGGCCGTCACCTGTGTGCTTGGGTTCTTGCTCGCCGTTCCACTGGGTCTCGCTCAGGCGATTGGTCCCTGGTACCTTTCGGCACCGGCAAAAGTGTTCTGCACCGTCATTCGCGGCACCCCAATTCTTCTGCAAATCTGGCTGTTGTACTATGGGCTTGGATCGCTTTTCCCTCAGATTCCATGGATACGCGGCAGCGAGCTGTGGCCCTATCTGCGACAGGCTTGGCCCTATGCGGTTCTGGCCCTGACCCTGTCTTACGCGGGCTACGAGGGCGAAATCATGCGCGGTGCCTTTGCCAGCGTTAAGAAGGGTCAACTCGAAGCGGCGCAATCCTTTGGCATGCCTCGGTTTACCATGTTCCGCAGGATCTGGCTGCCTCAGGCCATTCGCAGCGTGCTGCCGACACTAGGCGGTGAGACGATCCTACAGCTGAAAGCAACCCCGCTGGTGGCGACGATAACAGTGGTCGAGATCTACGCTGTGTCGTCCAGAATTCGGGCGGACACCTTTGTTGTCTATGAGCCATTGTTGCTGTTGGCGCTGATCTATCTGATCATTGCAGGCATCATCACGCTGATATTCCGGCGAATTGAATTGCAGGTCCCTGCCCGGTAAGTCGACGCCGAATAGTTCCACAACCTGAATTCTAAGATCGGACAGTTATCCAGCTACCTGTCCTTGTCAGCTGTCTACTTGTGGGCGGCTTTCGCATCGTTGATTGAAGGCGCCCAGAGCGTCGCGAATTTCGGCCTAAAAAGAATGAAATCCAATCACTTGGTGCGGTCGAGAAGACACACTGTGTGCAGCAGAGCGTTGCAGGCTGAGGCACGAACAATTTATATTCAACAACTTACCAGAGGCACCGTTGCCAGTCGCCGCATGCTGATGCAGAGAAACGCAAGTCAAATGTGGGGCTAATCGCCCGTCAATTCCTGATTCAAGATCTGCTAGCTGAACACAACGTTATGGGCAATTCGAAAGCGCAGCCAACTCCACACATACGTGGAGGCTAGAGGGTAACGGTCTTTCGAAAATGCCATTGAAATGCTTGTTCAGTTCTTCTGGCAGAGCGGAAATGTGCTGATGGCGGGCTTGTCGAAGTGTAGCTTTCGGCACACGGCCCAACTTTTCCGATTTGTATAGCCGCTTCGATGCAACCGGGCATCGCTATCATTCGCAGCGGACACACAAACTGATGGATTCTGTTCGTAGAATGTTGCTAAGGTGCACACAATCAGAAGTGTGCAAGGCAAATCAGGCAACAATATGTGGAACTGGGATCAAGGGCGGCTCGACTATTTCCAATTCGACAATTTGAAAAAAATTGCCCGTTTTGCACTCAAAAACGATCTGCGGCAAGCCGGGCGTGACAAACTTGTACCCGCGACTGGATTACCGTTTCTACCCGAGCATTACCATCCTTGGCGAAATTACAGCCGCGTCTTCCGTCTTTCCATGATTTGTGCTCAGAAAGGATCCGGTTCAGAAGCGACCCCAATTGCAAAACTTCTTGCTTCTGATGGCTCAATCACAACTGATGAGTACTTTCATTTCCTGGCGGAAGCGACAACGGATCCCTCCCCCGCTCTACAGGGGTGGGACAGTACCGCTGCGCTTCGTTATCCTTTGCTATTTTCCTTAAAGTTTTTGCTGGCGCGTTGCGCTTTAGGGTTTGATACAACCGATATCTCTCAGATTGCAGGCTCATACGAAAAGTCTGGCTTTGTTGGAGATGAAGACCAATCTGCATACATCAAATTGGTCAAAGCAGACCACGACATGACTTCCGTTCCTCGCCAAGCAGCCGAGAGTATCCAAGTCATCGCCCAGATATCCTACTTGTCCTTGGATAGCCGATCTTTCTGCTCATAATAATTCCTTTGTTCGTTTTTCATCTAGAACTTAGCTGGAAATTGTTAAATTGGATTGAACGTAACCCTAGCTGGACACTTTGCTCCGTTTTTTTTGATTGCTCGGCCTGTTGCCTAAGGGTCCACTCAATTTTGACAACGAGGAACATCAGCGGTTGCAGTCAGGCCACATACTAGCCGAGGCTGCTCTCAGGTCTGAGACTATAATCGCACCCCTTGGAGTAATTCAGCCTAAGTGGAATTTGGGCTACCGTGTGTGCCCATGTGCTTTTGGCTCTGCGTCGATTTCCCGTTCGCGGCATCTTTGGCGGAAAATAACAAGAAGAGGGCACCTCTTCGCAGTCATCGTGGCGAGGTATTCATACATACAACCCTGATTGAACCTTTAGAAACGCAATTGAGGCAGGCTGATAGTTGAGATCGAAGAGGCTACTAAAACTATTACTTTCCATTTTGCTTGTAGGTTCTATTGCCGTTACGGGACTGAACCTTTGGCAAATCGTGAGTAATCCAGCCTCTACCCTTTTGGTAGAGCGCGGGTTGGAAGAGTTGCAAATACAATATGAAGTATCGTTGTCCAAAGCGGCTTCACCTAAACTAATCGAGCAAAGGCTAAGGGCCAGATTGAGTGAAGCACCAAGAGACTGGATAGCAATTGAAGCTCTGCGAGGAGTGGCAGAAGATAAAAACATCCAGTTGAAGGAAGTTACACAAGAGCAAATCCAAGCAGCGGAATCCGAAGACTTTGGGTTTTTCAAGACATCTGGGAAGTGCTTGAAATGTGCTTGGGATGCTGCGCAGTGCGAACTATCCGCAGTTTTGTTTTGCCAAGTACCTATAGCTCTTACTCCAATCGGGGATGTAGGCGGTGTTGTGAAGGGAGGGCACGCTTACTACACGGGTCAAGACGTGGATGAAGTTGACGTCATTCTGTCGGTGGTTGGGCTTACAGCGGTCGCAGCTGCTTACCCTTCCGCGGGCACGTCGCTGTCGATTAAGGCGGGCGCCGGGATGGCAAAACTTATGAACTCAGTCGGTGCTTTGCCTACCAGTATCAGAAAACAGCTCGTCCGCTCCGTTGAGGAAGGGGTCGAGTGGAACCAGGTGAAAAGTGCCCGAAGTACTGAAGACCTTCGTGCACTGATAAAACCGGCTGTGTTGAATGAAACGGTTGAGATGGTTTCGCACATCGGCAAGATCAGTGGCAGTATGAGTACCATCGACGCGATTTACGTAGTTAAACGGGTGGATGGAATAGAGGATCTCGCACCAATATCCCGTGCTTCAGAAGCTTTAAAAGGAAAGACGGTTGGTGCGATGGAAGTAATGGGAAAAAACAAGTTCATTCGCACCACAATGAAATGGTCCGATGAAGCCGCGTCGTTGCTTTTGGGTCTTGTGGGACTTTTGTCGGCCCTTGTTGGCTTGTTCTGGTCCGTACTAACGTCTGCGATGCTGCGTGCAGCTCGCAGAACCGCAAACAAAAGTTGATCGCTGTATCTGACAGGTTTCCACTCAAGTTTGATAGCCATAGAAATGGGATTTGGTCCCGCAACTTCTCGGTCCGAAACTATCAATCAATTATCCTTGCCGACAGCGTAAAGTGGATATCGAAGTTCTATAGGGGCCGTACAGACTACGAGCAGTGGAAAGAGTAGTGGCAAAGAGATACATTTATGCTCCAGATCTTGCGAAACCTGGCGTCAAGGAAATAGCGCTTGTGTTCGATTGGTATCCAGGTTTTGCCGTAAGCCAGAAGCAAAAATCCATTCTTTCTCTGCACAAGGCGGCAGATGAAGCGGGCTTCCACCCGATCCTCGAAATTTCGAGCAAGTCTGAAAACGACGTCGGGGTGCGCGCAAGCGCGTTCAACTTGTCGTTCTTCACCAAGTCAACTAATCGCAAGGTATCGGTGGAGTCAGCTTTTCAGGGAAGCAAGGTCTTTTCGTTCGCAGGCCCATTCCCTGACATTTACGAGATGACCGCAAGAGAGGCTAAGAAAGAAATTCGTATTCGACAAAGTGGCGATCTCAAAGAGTTTCGTTTTTTTGGCAAACATTTTCCGCTTCGACCGCGAACGTTCTTCTACGACTGGCTATACATCAACACTCTTCACATGGATGTAGAGCTTTCAACGGATATTTGCCATTTTTCCGGCTTCTCGGATATCGAATTCAACCCCGAAAAATCCGTTAACTGCCAAGCATTCTCTGCCGCACTATACGTTTCCTTGCTTCGTTGTGGTGTTCTTGACCAAGCACTGGAATCGGAAAGCTCATTTAAAGATCTGTTGTCAGGTTTCTACGAACGAAGAGAAAGAAACAACCCTCTCCAGAGATCTTTGCTTTGATCATCAAATATCCCTAACAGAAAATAAAATCATGCCATGGTTGCTGCAATCACGAAGAGATCCGCCTTACACAATCAGGATTTTTCATGAACTCCGCAAAGATCCGTAGCGAGTGTCGCCGACGCGGCATCTCAAATTTGTACCACTTTACTCCGATTTCAAACCTTTCCAGTATTCTGGTGAATGGCTTAGTTTCAAGGAGCATCCTTGATGCAAACCAAGTTATCTACACCTACACCGATGATTTACGCTTGGATGGGCAACTCGACGCGGTTTCGTTTTCAATCCATAGCATCAACCAATCAATGTTCTCTCGCAAGCTAAGCGAATTGGACTGCCCATTCGTAGTTCTTGAAGTCGACGCATCCGTACTCTGGACGCACGCTTGCCGGTTTTGCTGGACTAACGCCGCATCATCAGCAATAACGAAACACTCGGGCTACATAGGCGGCCCGTGGGCATTCAATCAAATGTTCGCAGACTGCGCAGTCAGCGCGAGGGATTCTCGTTCCGCCAGGCAATATCACAACACACCCAACAACTTACCAACCAGAAACGACGCTGAGGTTCAAGTTCTGGAACCAATAGAACCAGATCTCATCCGAGATATCACAGTTGCTGACGAGAATGTTCGAATAGCTACAGAGGCGTCAATGAAAGAGGTCGGGCGTGTTCTACCTATAGCAGTAGTCCCTGAGGTGTTCGTTTAGTCCACTCTTCCAAGAACAATTTTTGCACGTGGACTACTATCGCTCAGATTAGTGCTTTAGGCAACACTGATAGGACTGCAAAGACCGGCAGAGAGAAGTTCGCCTGTACGTTCAGAAGGTGTCCTCTTGAGGTACTCCATGAAATCCAGAGCCAACGTCCTGTTGATCTCTGTAACTTCAATGTTCCCCGCGAACGCTTCAAAGCCTTCAAGGTGTTGTCTGTACCTCACCTTTGTGGATTCTTTGATACCGTCCGCTTCGGTTATCCAGCGATGTGCCGTGTCTCTTACGGTATTCCCTTCTTGCGGGTTATGTCGTGCGATCTGCTTAACAATAGGCTCGGGCATAGAACCTTCACCAATCGACGCAAGAATTTCCGACACGACTTCTTTTCGCCTGATCAAAGCCTCAGCTAAGTCCTGCGTTCCGAGACCACGCACGATCTCTTTCTTACCGATGATAGCTTGGTACTCGTTGGGAACTGCGACTCTGACCGCGTATACTTTGCCTCTCTTAAAGAGGCCCTTTGGCACCCGTACATCCATCTCAAAAGGCTCCATTTACCGTTACATTCGGCGAAGAAACCTGTTGAAATCCAATCACTTGGTGCGGTCGAGAAGACTCGAACTTCCACGGGTGTTACCCCACAGCGACCTCAACGCTGCGCGTCTACCAATTCCGCCACGACCGCACTGTTAGTGACTTGGTAGTGGGGCGTATAGACCTTGATGATCAAGATGTGAAGAGGCAAAAATCACGTTGGTTTGAATTCCCATTCGGCGCTCTTATCTTTAACAGGTTGTCGTCCAAATGACCCCGTCAGGAGCCCCGCCATGACCTCGCCCGACCCTCGCCCCATCGTTCAGATCGACATAGTCTCGGATGTGGTTTGCCCCTGGTGCATTGTTGGATTCCGGCAGTTGGATCTGGCGCTCAAACAGCAAAATATTCTGGCAAAGCTGCGCTGGCATCCGTTCGAATTGAACCCAAACATGGCGTCCGAGGGTCAGAACCTGCGTGAGCACATTGCCGAGAAATACGGCTCCTCGACGGAACAAAGCCAAGCGATGCGGGATCGATTGACGCAAATCGGGGCTGACTTGGGCTTTACCTTCGCCTTTGATGAAGAAAGTCGCATCGTAAACACATTTGCTGCACATCAGCTTCTTGACTGGGCTGAGGCTCAGGGTCGCCAGCATCCACTGAAACTGGCTTTGTTCGAGGCCTATTTCACCAAGCAAATGGACGTTTCGAATATTGAAGTTCTGCTTGAGGCCGCGGAAACTGCCGGTCTGGATCGGAATGCTGCGCGCAGGGTGCTTGAATCAGGTGCTCATGCCGCGCCGGTTCGAGAGAAGCAGCAATACTGGACCGGTCGCGGTATTTCCGGCGTTCCCGCAATGGTGTTTGGCGGAAAGTATCTGCTGACTGGGGCGCAGGGGGCGGACACCTATGCGCAGGTCCTGCAGCGCTGTTTGACCGAAGCAGCCTAGGTCTTTCCATCCATGCATCCAGCCGCTAAGGAGCCGACATGGAATGGAAGATTACTGACGGATTGACCGACTATGATGAGGCCATCGCCTTTATGGAGGCGCGCGTGGCCGATATCGCGGCGGGTGAGGCGGATGAGTGTATCTGGCTACTTGAGCACCCTGCCCTGTACACAGCGGGCACTTCAGCCAAGGTCGAAGACCTGAAAGACCCGGACAGATTTCCAGTCCATACGTCAAAACGCGGTGGTGAATACACCTATCATGGTCCGGGGCAGCGCGTTGCTTATGTCATGCTGGACCTGAACAAACGCGGCAGGGATCTGCGCAAGTTTGTAAAGCAGCTTGAGAATTGGGTGATCGCAGCTTTGGCCGAGTTCAACGTGACCGGGCAAATCCGCGACGGCCGTGTTGGTGTCTGGGTGCAACGGGATGACAAGCCGCTGACGCCAGCAGGCGAAAAAGCCGAGGACAAAGTCGCGGCGATCGGCCTGCGATTGCGTAAATGGGTCAGCTTTCACGGCATCTCGATCAATGTCGAACCGGATTTGAGCCATTTCTCTGGGATCGTACCCTGCGGCATCTCGAACCATGGCGTGACTTCTCTGGTCGATCTGGGTCTTCCGGTCGCGATGGATGATGTGGACAACGCGCTTAGAAAAACCTTCGCTGAGGTTTTTGGACCCGCGGGGGCGGATTAACTCGGATCACGAATCGAAAAACAGCCCGGCACCGACTACAATCCAGCCGTCAGATCCGCTCTGTTTCAAAATTTGGAAACAATTCCCGATTGGTCCGTCTGGTTTCCGACGGAATCTAGATAAATTTCACAAATATGAATACTTGGGTCCCATTAACGCCTAGTATGGATTTACCGTTCTAGAGTGAGTGGTGTGTTAAGCCGGTGATCGCAGGTATACCCTGGGAAAACAGGTAAGTGTTTTGGTTACGAGTCTGCCGTTCCGACCCCAAATCGGAACGGCAATTTCTTTTTTAGTGCTCGTGTTTGTCATGTCCAAACCGGGCCAGATGGCCACAAACCTCTTCCCCACTTTCAATTTCAAGCGTTGCATGGCCGATCCCGAACTGATCCTGCAGCGCATTCTTGATGGTTGTGGAAAGCCACCTGGCAACTTCGTCTGCGTGGCTGGTCGCAACCACATGTGCAGTCAGGGCAGGTTCATGCTCCTGCATACTCCACAGATGAACGTGATGGACCGAAACAACGCCCTCGGTGGCCTCGATCATCGAAGCGACCTCTTCTGGGTCAAGGTCGGATGGTGCACCCAACATCAAGACGTGAATGGTTTCGCCAATTTCAGATTTCACATGCCAAAGGATGTAGACCGAGATCAGAATGGTTACGGCGGGATCCACCCATGTCCAGTTGAACACGATGACCATGGTCCCGGCGACGATCACTGCCAACGAGCCCAATGCATCTGCCACATTGTGCAGAAAGGCCGCCCTGATATTCATACTGTCCTTTGCCATCGAATAGGTCAGTGCAGCCGTGATCAGATCGACGATCAGGGCCAGCGCTGCGATCCAGACGACGATCCAGCCATTCACCGGTTCGGGCTCGATAAACCGCATGACACCTTCGTACATCAGATAAACGGCAAGAACGACAAGAGTGGTGTAGTTAACAAGAGCGGCCACAACCTCTGCCCGACCATAACCAAAGCTCATCCGTGGATCTGCCGGGCGTCGCGCAATCTTACGAGCGAAAAACGCGATGATCAGCGCGATGGCATCTGAAAAATTATGCAAGGCATCTGCGATCAAGGCCAGTGAGCCAGACAAAATGCCCCCCACTATTTGTGCAAGCGTCAATACCATATTGACGCCGATCGCTCCGACCACCCTCCGGTCACCGGCATTCGGATCAATGTGAGAGTGGGTGTGGTTATGTGACATGGCAGATCAGATCCTTGTTTTGAACTGCCATCTTATGTAATTCCTCTAGTCACTAGAGGTTCAAGAGGCAAAAAGCACAAAATGTACTCAATCGGAGATTTGTCGCGGCAAACCGGGGTCAAGGTGCCCACGATCCGTTTCTATGAGGAAAAAGGCTTGTTGGCCAAACCGTATCGGACGGCGGGCAATCAGCGCAGATATGACGAGACTGCTCTGAAACGCCTCCAATTTATCCGCCACTCGCGTGATCTGGGCCTGCCTTTGCCGGATGTCGAGGCGTTGCTTTCTTTGGAAGGGGCGCAGGGGGCGGATCTGGACCATGTTCATGAAATCGCGGATCGTCAGCTGACTGAACTGCGCAACCGGATAACATTGCTGCGCAGCCTTGAGGCCGAACTGGAACGCATCACAGCCGCCTGTGACGGCACCCACGACCATGTATGTGAAGTGCTGAACGCGTTTGGCGACCATAGCAAATGCCTTGGATCGCACTGATCCTGTAGCGGGTGATCAGGCCAGCGCGTCTTTGATTTTACCGGCGTTTTTAGCGATCAGGTCAAAATCACCCATATTGCCCGGCGGTCGCATCGAAACGCCTTCGTGCCGCGGCAAAACGTGGAAATGCAGATGAAACACTTCTTGCCCACCTGCAGCCTCGTTGAACTGTTGGATGGTGACACCATCCGCACCAAACGCCGCTTTCACCGCCTGCGCCATCTTCTGAACCGTTGAGATCACAGAAGCAAGCTGTTCTGGGCTGGCATCCAGCACGTTGCGACAAGGCGTTTTCGGGATCACCAGCAGATGCCCGTCCGTGCGCGGCATGATGTCCATGAAGGCCAGTGTGTCGTCGTCTTCATAGACCCGGTTTGCAGGGATTTCACCACGCAGGATCTTGGCGAAAATGTTATCGGGATCATAGGCAGACATACTCGGCCTCCGTTTGGACGTTTTTCATGAGGTGTTTGTGCGGTGCCGCACCTTGGCGGTCAAGACGCAATGCACATGCGATCAGAGCGACAAAGGTGTTTCCAGAAAATCGCGGTATACCCTGTCCCGATGCAACAGCAAACCTGCCGAAAGAGTATCCCGTACAGGATCGGATATATGCTCGAAAACCCTTCGGGTACTCAGCCGCATAGCACACAACTCTTCCGGCAACGGTGCGAACAAAGCCATGAAGGCAGCGCAATAGATATCTGCTGCAGTGAGCGTGTTGCCAAACAGAAAATCACCACTTTCTGCGAGCTTGCTACTGACGCGTTTCAATATTCCATCAGCGCGACCGGCAGCCATTTCACCTGCTTCTGTATCATAACCGTATTTCTTGCCAAGATAGTCGGCAATCTTGGGATGGAACCCACCTTCTTGGCCTCGCATACCAGCATGGATTTTCTGAAGCCGCCTTTGCCAGCCCAATCCATTGGGGGCCGCCAGTAAGTCAATGAAGGCGAGAATGTCGGGCGCCATTGATGCTGGCAACAAATCTGGTTCAGGCGCGATTCGTTGTGCCAAGGCGACAATATCGGCCGTTTCGGAAAGCGGTGCCTCATCTTTCCAGAACACAACCGGTGCGCTGTCCGTTTGCGCCCAGATGGTCTGCGCCCGGTCCTGATGGTCCAGATAAACTGGCAGCCAAGGCAGACGTTTTACGTGAAAAATACTCTTTGCGGCTTCGCTCCAGGGGCTTGGCACACCTCCGACAACGATCATGCGTAGCCCGGTGGCCGCCTGAGCCTTTTCGGTCGTCACGTAGTTCAGAACCATCCGGTCTCCTCCATTTGCCGAAAGTTGTGCTCTTTTTCGAAGCCCTGCAACCGGCACCCGCGACAATTAATCTTGATCCAGATCAAACTCGACCATTGAAGGTCGCCCCCACGCAATCTAAAACCAGCAGGAATCCCGCGCGTTGGAGAGGTCCGACAGCGCGGTGTAGTTGCAACAGGAGGCACCTAATGGCAGACGCAGCCATTCATGGTCACGACCATGAAGACCAGCGCGGGTTCTTTACCCGCTGGTTCATGTCGACCAACCACAAGGACATCGGGATTCTGTACCTGATCGTCTCGGCCCTGGCCGGTCTAATCTCGGTTCTGATGACTGTTATCATGCGGATCGAATTGATGGAGCCCGGGGTACAGCACATGTGCATGGAAGGGTTCCGCTTGTTCGGCAGCGGTGCCGAGCTCTGTACTCCGAACGGGCATCTGTGGAACGTGATGATCACCTACCACGGTGTTCTGATGATGTTCTTCGTGGTCATCCCTGCCCTATTCGGCGGATTTGGCAACTATTTCATGCCGTTGCAGATTGGCGCGCCGGACATGGCGTTCCCGCGGATGAACAACTTGTCCTTCTGGCTCTATGTCGCCGGTACTTCGCTGGGCGTGGCCTCGCTGCTGAGCCCCGGTGGTAACGACCAGCTTGGTTCGGGCGTCGGCTGGGTTCTATACCCGCCGCTGTCGACGAGCGAGGGCGGCATGTCCATGGACCTTGCGATCTTTGCCGTGCACGTATCGGGCGCCTCCTCGATCCTCGGCGCGATCAACATGATCACCACCTTCCTGAACATGCGTGCTCCGGGCATGACCCTGTTCAAGGTGCCGCTGTTCAGCTGGTCGATCTTCATCACCTCGTGGCTGATTCTTCTGTCGCTGCCGGTTTTGGCAGGTGCGATCACCATGTTGCTAATGGACCGCAACTTTGGTTTCACCTTCTTTGATCCGGCCGGTGGTGGTGATCCAATCCTGTATCAGCACATCCTGTGGTTCTTTGGCCACCCAGAAGTGTACATCGTAATCCTACCTGGATTTGGCCTTATCAGCCACATCATCGCGACCTTCTCGCGCAAGCCAGTCTTCGGTTACCTGCCGATGGTTTGGGCACTTATTGCGATCGGTGTACTGGGCTTTGTCGTGTGGGCACACCACATGTACACAGTTGGCATGTCGGTCCAGCAGCAAGCCTACTTCATGCTGGCAACGATGGTCATCGCGGTTCCCACCGGCGTTAAGGTCTTCTCGTGGATCGCCACCATGTGGGGCGGCTCGATCGAGTTCAAGACACCGATGCTGTTTGCCTTCGGCTTCCTCTTCCTGTTCACCGTTGGCGGTGTGACCGGTGTGGTTCTGTCGCAGGCTGGTATCGACCGCGCCTATCACGACACATATTATGTGGTTGCACACTTCCACTATGTGATGTCGCTGGGCGCTGTGTTTGCGATCTTTGCTGGGATCTATTTCTACTTCTCCAAGATGACAGGCCGTCAGTATTCAGAGTTCTGGGGCAAGGTTCACTTCTGGCTGTTCTTCATCGGCGCCAACTTGACCTTCTTCCCGCAGCACTTCCTGGGTCGTCAGGGCATGCCACGTCGCTACATCGATTATCCTGAAGCGTTCGCGCAGTGGAACTATGTCTCGTCGATTGGCGCCTTTGTATCCTTCGCCTCGTTCCTGCTGTTCTTTGGTATCGTGTTCTACGCCTTGTTCCGTGGCGCACGTGAGACCCGGAACAACCCGTGGAACGAATACGCGGATACGCTGGAATGGACCCTGCCCTCGCCGCCGCCCGAACACACGTTCGAGCAGCTGCCCAAGCAAGAAGACTGGGACAAGGGCCACGCGCACTGATCCCTCTGAACCAACAGAAAACCCCGCCAACTTGGCGGGGTTTTTCATTTCTAAGTGGCGTGCCACCGGAAATTCGCCAGATCGGTCAAAATAGGGTACTCTGGTAAAGGCAAAACAATCGGCAACCCCGAGGGTTCATATGCCCGATCTTGATTTCTGGTACTCTATCGGAAGCACCTACAGCTTTCTGACGATCATGCGCCTGGACGATTGGTGTTCTGAACACGATGCGTCCGTCACATGGCGGCCGTTCAATGTACGCACAGTGATGTCGCAGCAGAAGAACATCCCCTTTGCAGGGAAACCCGTCAAATCCGCCTATATGTGGCGCGACATTGAGCGTCGGGCGGCTAAGTACCATATGCACGCCCAGCTTCCTGCGCCCTACCCCATTTCTGACCTTGCCTTGGCAAATCAAGTAGCGCTGTTGGGAATGGAAGAAGGCTGGGGCAAGAACTTTACGCAAATTCTATATCGGATCTGGTTCGAAGAAGGTGTAGAGGCCGGTAGCGAAACCGCCCTGTCCGAAGCGCTACACCGCAGTCAGCAGGATCCCCGACTGATCCTGTCCCGCGCGCGCAGCCCCGACATTGTCGCCGCACTTGAGGCTGAAACACTACGCGCAATCAAGCTGGGCATTTTTGGCGCCCCAAGCCTGGTTGTGGGGAACGAAGTCTTTTGGGGGGATGATCGGCTGGACGATGCCCTATCGTGGGCCCGCGTCGGGCACGTCATCTGAATTTTCAGCGTCGACTCGGACGCGCTTTGGGCTATCTTCCGGCCATGCCCTACAGATGGAATCAAACCACCACATCAGAACTTGAGCTGCGCTTGTGGCCGCATAACTCACTGCCGCGTCCTTGGGCGGTGCGAGTTGTGTTTGGGGTCTTTCTATTCGGGCTGATCCCACTTTTGGCCGTTCTTGGCTCGGCCTTGCTTTGGGGGTTGCTGCCCTTCCTGCTGCTAACAGTAATTGGCCTTTGGCTGGCGCTCCGGTCAAACTATCGGGCCCGTAGCATATTCGAAGTCCTGACGCTGACCGGAACACAGGCGCATCTGATACATCATGACCCGCGACGGGGGCAGCAGGAATGGGCCTGTAATCGCTATTGGGCCCGCCCCGAGATCCATCAGAGCGGCGGCCCGGTTCCGAACTACGTCACCCTCAAGGGTGAAGGTCGCGAAGTCGAAATCGGCGCATTCCTGTCCGAGGAAGAGCGGATTGCGCTTTACGATGACCTCAAAGAAAAACTGCGCGAACCAGTCGCGCAGTAAACTTTCAGCATGTCACGGCAGTCAGCCGCTGGCAGCCGCACAAAGCTGATCTTTGACCATGGGCCCAACTTTCCCAAAGTCCATCTGGCCAGTATAGCGTGTCTTGAGCTCGCCCATGACCTTGCCCATATCCCGGATCGACCCGGCACCAGTGGCCGTAATCGCTGATTGGATGGCTTTCGTCACCTCATCGTCGTCCAGTTGCTCGGGCAGGAATTCTTCTATGACTTCTATCTCGCGCAGTTCACGCTCCGCCAGATCGAGGCGTCCACCCTCTTCGTAAGCACGCGCACTTTCCTTACGCTGCTTGGACATTTTCCCTAGAATTTCAAGAACTTCGGCATCACCGCAACCCTTGGCTTCCTCGTTGACCGCAGCACGAGACGCGATATCCCGGTCCTTGATTGCTGCATTGATCAGACGTAGGGTCGACAGACGCTCGGCGTTCTTGTCTTTCATTGCTTGCTTCAGGGCGGAATTCACCCGTGATCGCATATCCATTTAGTTTGTCCATCCCCATGACAAAAGGAACCCCGACCATATCGAAACAAAAAGCGTGATACAACCGGGGGTCTCAACATCTAAGTCATTGATATTGCTCAATAGCCCAAAAATTGAACACACTTGACCCAAGCGCATAACCCCCTTAGGTATGCGCCGATTTACCCTGCAGGAGAGTCGCGCTATGGCCCAGAACGCCCCGTCCAAGCCCACCGCATGTCTGGCTTTGGCCGATGGAACACTGTTCTACGGGGTCGGTTTCGGCGCCACAGGCCAGACCGTGGCCGAGCTGTGTTTCAACACCGCAATGACCGGCTATCAAGAGATCATGACCGATCCTTCTTATGCCGGGCAGATCGTGACCTTCACTTTCCCTCATATCGGAAATGTTGGCGTGAACCCCGAGGATGACGAAACCGGTGATCCTGTCGCGGCCGGAATGGTCGTCAAATGGGACCCAACCGAACCGTCCAGCTGGCGGTCTGCTGAAGAGCTGAAATCATGGCTTGCCCAGCGTGGGCGTATTGCCATTGGCGGTGTCGATACCCGCCGGTTAACCCGCGCAATTCGCCAGCAAGGCGCACCTCATGTGGCATTGGCCCATGATCCTGAGGGCAATTTCGACATCGAAGCTCTGGTATCGGCTGCGCGTGGCTTTGCCGGGCTTGAAGGTATGGATTTGGCGAAGGAAGTGACTTGTGCGCAAAGCTATCGCTGGGATGAGATGCGTTGGGCTTGGCCAGATGGCTATAAACGGCAAGAGGCCCCAGTACATAAGGTTGTGGCACTGGATTTCGGGGCAAAGCGCAATATCCTGAGATGCCTTGCCTCGACCGGGTGCGATGTCACTGTGCTGCCCGCAACGGCCACCGCGGCTGAGGTTTTGGCCCATAGTCCCGACGGCGTATTCCTGTCCAATGGCCCCGGTGATCCAGCGGCTACGGGTGAATACGCAGTACCGATGATCAAAGAGGTATTGGACACCACCGACCTACCCGTATTCGGGATTTGCCTTGGTCATCAGATGCTTGCGCTGGCCCTTGGCGGTCAGACTGTCAAGATGAATCACGGCCACCACGGGGCGAACCACCCGGTAAAAGATCTCGAGACTGGGAAGGTGGAAATAACGTCTATGAACCATGGGTTTGCGGTAGACGCTCAAACCCTTCCCGACGGTGTCGTTGAGACTCATCGTTCGTTGTTTGATGGTTCAAACTGCGGAATTCGCATGACGGGTCGACCGGTCTATTCGGTACAGTACCACCCAGAGGCATCTCCAGGTCCACAAGACAGCTTCTACCTGTTCGAGCGGTTCTCGCATGCGATGGCCGCCCGGAAAGCACAGGCATAATCATACAGTCTTAACGGCCTATTAACCTTAATCGCTCCACCCTGACGCAGATTACCACGTCTGGGTTGATTGAATGGTTGAACTGAACCTGCAGCATTTCGCATCGGCCGCGCCGATTTCTACAACGGTGCGCAAGCCTTTGGGGGCTTGCCTGATCGACCGCGGGCTACTTTCGAACCATCAGTTGCAAAAAGCCCTGCACCTGCAATCCAGACAAAATGTTGCACTGGGCGAAATCCTGGTCGGCGAAGGCTGGGTAGATCGGTCCGAGGTTCTGACGGCGCTGTCTGAACAAACAGGATTGCAGATCGCGGACCTGGATCTGCATCCACCAAATCCGGACCTTTGCAAAACCCGCCCCGCCAGCTTTTGGCTGGATCACAACATCATTCCCTGGATGCGCATCGGTCCCATTCTGCTGGTCGCTACCGCCAATCCCGATCAGTTCGACGCAGTTCGCAAGCAGTTGGCAAAGGAAAAGCAAACGATCATACCCGTGCTTGCCGATGCGGACCGGATCGACGATGCAATCGCCAGCATTTTCTCGGAAAGCCTTGCTGAAAAGGCTGAAACCCGTGTGGCAATAGCTCAGAGTTGCCGGTCCTGGACTCGGCACTCGCGTATTGGGCCGATTGCCATAGTGCTTGGCCTCGCCACACTGTTCCTGGCGCAACCCATTCCGGGGCTGCTGGCTCTGGTCGTATTGGCCGTTACGTCGCTTGTATTATTCCTGACATTGCGACTGGCGGGATTGCTCTCGTTTCTATGTTACAAAGGAAAACGCCACAGTCAGACCGCCACCACGCTTCCTCTTCGACTGCCTCGCGTTTCCATCATGGTCCCTTTGTACAAAGAGCGAGAGATTGCTGGCGCTCTGATCCGTCGATTGCGACGTCTGACATATCCCAAAGCTCTTTTGGACGTCATTCTGGTTTTGGAAGAAACGGATATGGTAACCCGTGCAACCCTGGCCAAAATCGAGCTGCCCTGTTGGATCCGCACGATCGAAGTACCGGCATTAAGCGGGCTGACGACAAAACCGCGCGCGATGAACTATGCGCTGGATTTCTGTCGTGGTGATATTCTGGGCGTTTGGGATGCCGAGGACGCCCCTCTTCCCGATCAAATCGAACGCGTCGTCGGACATTTCACCCAAGCCAGTGAAGACGTCGTCTGCTTGCAAGGCGTTCTGGACTATTACAACCCGCGCACCAACTGGCGGTCTCGCTGCTTTACCATCGAGTATAACAGTTGGTTTCGGGTCATCCTGCCTGGCATTGCCCGGTTGGGACTGGTGGTTCCACTTGGTGGTACAACCTTTTTCTTTCGTCGCGAAAAGCTGTTGGAACTGGGCGGTTGGGATGCCCATAATGTGACCGAAGACGCAGATCTGGGCGTCCGCCTCAGCCGCGCGGGTTATCGGACCGAGATGGTTGATACCGCCACTTTCGAAGAAGCAAACTTTCGGGCCTGGCCTTGGGTCAAACAGCGTTCACGATGGCTCAAGGGCTTTATGGTCACATATCTTGTCCACATGCGCGCGCCGATCCATCTGCTGAAAGAGCTGGGTGTGCTGCGCTTCCTTGGGCTTCAGGCGTTTTTTCTGGGCACCGTCGGACAATTCCTGCTGGCCCCGGTTTTGTGGCTGTTCTGGCTTACCACATTCGGATTGGCCAGCCCGCTGGATCCCGTCATTCCGGGCAAGGTCATGACCATACTGATAGCTCTGTTCGTATTTGCAGAGATCACGAATGTGACCATCGGGATACTGGCTGTCTCTGCCCGTGAAAGACGGTTTCTGATGCCGTGGGTGCCGACAATGCCGTTGTATTTCCCCTTGGGTGTGCTGGCAGCTTACAAAGCCCTTTGGGAATTGGCTATCAACCCGTTCTTCTGGGACAAAACCCAACACGGTCAAGCCAGTGAAGAAGCCTTCGACATGTGACCGTCAGCTTTCGCGACGAACCGCATCCTGCTTGAGACGCGTCATGAAAGCGACCGAGATATGCTCTTTCAACGCACGTTCCGCGGCTTGCTCGTCACGGGCGGCTATCGCCTCGACGATGCCTTTGTGTTCACTTTGCGCGATCTCACCGCGCCCGGAAACCGCAAGCGATGTCGTTGCCATCAAGGCCATTGTGCGGTGCACAAGGTTCAGCTGTTGCACCAAATAGCGGTTGTGCGAGGCCAGATGGATCTGTTCGTGAAACCGCCGGTTCGCCCGAGACAGGGCGTTTGGATTGTCCACCAGCGCATCATCTTCGGCAACCATTTCCTGCAGCACCTTGATCTCTTCCTCGGTCGCGTGCTTGGCGGCCAAACTTGCAGCGAGACCTTCAAGTTCACGGCGAACGACATATAGCTCTGCCATCTGATTGTGGTCCAATGAGGCCACAATCAGCGAACGCCCGTCGCGTTCAAGCAAGGATTGGGTCTCTAACCGCTGCAACGCCTCGCGGATTGGCGTGCGCGAAACACCGAACCTTTCGGCCAGCTCGCTTTCGACCAGCCTGTCACCGGGCTTGTAGATGCCCACATCAATCGCTTCGAGAATAAGGCTGTAGGCGTCGCTGTTGGACTGCTTGGATTGGGGCATCTTTTGTTTTTCTCCTCGTTCGGACATGTCTATCCGTCTGCAGTGCGCACAATCAAGTACTGCATTGAAAACCTGCGCTGCGCCGCTTAAACGGCAGGTATGGTCAAACCTGCCTTCAGCCATGTCTCCCAATGGGTGTTCGATCTGGACAACACCCTGTACCCGCCGCATATGCGCCTGTTCGATCAGATCGAGGTGCTGATGACGGATTATGTGGTTCAGGCCATCGGCGTCGACCGGGCCGAGGCCGACCGACTGCGATCCCATTACTGGCGCGAATATGGCACCACGCTGGCCGGGCTGATGGCCGAACATGATCTGGATCCCGACCCTTACCTGCATGCCGTGCATCAGGTGGATATGAGCCATATGGACCCGGACGTGGATCTGGCGGCACATATTCGTGCTCTGCCCGGTCGCCGCATTGTCTATACCAATGGCAGCGCGCCCTATGCCGAACGCGTCCTTGCGGCGCGTGGCCTCAGCGGTTTGTTCGATGCCATCTATGGGGTCGAGCATGCGGGATACCGTCCTAAACCCGAGAAGGCCGCATTCCAGGCCATCTTTGCGCAAGACGGAATCAAGGCAGAAAAAGCGGCCATGTTCGAAGACGATCCGCGCAATCTGGCGGCCCCGCATGAGATGGGGATGCGCACGGTTCATGTCGCGCCCGAACCGCACATGGCCGATCACATCCACCACCATACAGACGACCTGACCGCCTTTCTGGCCCGCCTGCGATAGGCTGTCACACTGCGACGATCTGCACGTACTGCGACCCGGGCGCCGCCCCTATATCCCAACTGCGACGAACAGAACGGAGACCCAGATGTCCGCAATCGAAATGCCCCCGCGCTCACCCATCTGGCAGCGCCTGCTATTTGCTGTTCCTCTGTTTGGCTGGATGGCGCGCGATGCGGCCGATGCAGATGGGGACGACTGGTATTACACCGCTGCCGCCATCTTCAGCATGTGGGGCTGTTCAGTGATGCTGTTTGGCTTGCCGGGCTTGTATATCCCCGCCGTCGTGATGGTGCCCGTGATATTCCTGATCCTCATCCTGATCTCGCGCGGCTGACCTGCGAGACAGGATGTCACTTGGCGCGGGAAGTCGAACCGCTCTAGGGTCGGGTTAGAACCAAAGAGGGCGCCATGAACGACCAGTGTGACATCCTGATTTCCGGCGGCGGAATTGCCGGTTTGACCGCAGCGGCGGCCCTTGGCGCGGCTGGATTCAATGTGGTCTGTGTTGATCCTACCCCACCTGTGACCCAGCGGGACGTGGACGGATCGGATTTACGGACCACCGCGTTTTTGCAACCAGCCCACGGTCTTTTGGAACAATGCGGGCTGTGGGAAAAACTCGACGCGCATGCCGCCCCTCTTCAGATCATGCGGATTGTGGATGCAGGCGGCGATGTGCCCGAGCCGCGCGTGGTGCGCGACTTCAATGCCGCGGATATCTCGGACCAGCCCTTTGGTTGGAACCTGCCAAACTGGCTCTTGCGGCGCGAAATGGTGGCCCGTCTCGCTGAACTGCCCAATGTCGATTTTCGCCCCGGAACGGGCACGGTCAGCTTGTTCACCCGTACAGCCGAAGCCCGCGTTGGCCTGAGCGACGGGACGCGCATCCGCTGTAAACTGGTGATCGCCGCAGATGGTCGCAACTCGCCCATGCGAGAGGCCGCCGGGATCAACGTGCACACCACGCGCTATGGGCAAAAGGCGTTGGCCTTCGCGGTTACACACTCGATCCCGCATCAGAACGTCTCGACCGAGATTCACAGGTCCGGCGGCCCGTTCACGCTCGTTCCCCTGCCCGACTGGCAGGGTCAGCCCTCGTCCGCGATTGTATGGATGGAGCGTGGCCCGCGCGCGGTAGAGCTGTTGAACACCGATCCGGAAAGCTTTGAAGCGCTGATGACCGAACGGTCCTGCGGGTTGTTCGGTCCGTTGAAACTGGCCTCTCGTCGGACCATCTGGCCGATCATCAGCCAATCGGCAGAGCGTCTGTCGGGCGAACGCGTGGCCCTGATGGCCGAAGCCGCCCATGTCGTGCCCCCCATCGGTGCGCAGGGGCTGAACATGTCCTTGGGTGATCTGCGATGCCTGCTGGATTTGGCACAGGCCCGTCCCGAGGGCCTGGGTGACGCGCAGATGTTGGATGCCTATCACAAAGCGCGTCATACCGAGATCGAGGCCCGGGTCAAGGGTATCGACCTGCTGAACCGCGCCTCGATGATCGAAGCGCGGCCTTTACGGGACATACGTGCAATGGGGTTGAACGCGCTGTATTCGCTGCCGACCGTGCGCAAGACGCTGATGCAGATGGGCCTCGGCGTCCGCTAAAGCCCGATGGTCACAAAACCTGGTCCAGCACGCGCTTTAGACGCGCGATTGTGCCGTCAACATCGTACAGCTTGTCCAGACCGAACAGGCCCAGACGGAAGGTGCTGAACCCGTCTGGCTCATCACATTGCAAGGGTACACCAGCAGCGATCTGCATGCCCAGGGCGGCGAATTTGCTGCCGTTCTGGATATTGGGATCCGAGGTATAGCTGACCACCACACCCGGCGCACCAAACCCATCGGCGGCGACAGAAACAATGCCCTTATCCTTCAGCATTGCCCGTACACCGTCCCCCAATGCCCACTGGGCGTCACGCAGTTTGTCAAAGCCATAGTCTCGAGTCTCGGCCATCGTGTCGCGGAAGGCTTTCAGCGCATCTGTTGGCATCGTGGCGTGATAGGCGTGACCGCCATTTTCATAGGCTTGCATGATCTGACGCCATTTCTTCAGGTCGACGGCAAAACTGTCCGAAGTCGTCTCCTCCAGCCTTGCCTCAGCCTGTTCGGACAGCATGACAAGACCCGCGCAAGGCGATGCGCTCCACCCTTTCTGAGGGGCCGAGATCAGGACATCCACACCCGTCGCCTTCATGTCCACCCATGCGCAGCCCGAAGCGATGCAATCCAGAACCATCAGCGCCCCAACCTCGTGGGCTGCGGCTGCCATCGCCGAAATATAGTCGTCGGGCAGAATGACCCCGGCCGCTGTTTCGACATGCGGCGCAAAGACCACATCCGGGCGCCCATCGCGGATCGTTTCGATGACTTCCTCGATCGGAGCAGGCGCAAATGGGGACGTTGCCGAGTTGCCGGTCTGGCGCGCCTTCAGAACTGTTGCCGACGCTGTCAACCCACCGGACTCGATGATCTGGCTCCACCGATAGGAAAACCAGCCATTCCTGACCACCAGAACATTGGCATTGCGGGCAAACTGGCGCGCGACTGCTTCCATTGCATAGGTACCACCACCCGGGATAACGGCCACACCGTCAGCGTTGTAAACGCCTTTCAGCATCTCAGAGATGTCGCGCATCACATGCTGAAACTGAACCGACATGTGATTAAGCGAGCGATCGGTGAAGACGACCGAAAACTCCTCTAACCCATTGGGGTCAATTTTGTCCAAAAGCGGGGGCATTGGTATTCCTTTCAAATTCCACGAAACGAGCGGGTGTTCGCAACTTCGCTCACTGCCTCTCAGTTATTACTGAAAATTGACCCAACGGAACCCGGTTTCCTAAGAAAATTTTAACGCCTCAAAGGCCCTATCGACAACTAATGACGCCAAACAGTGTCAGCAACCCTTTACACCCCTACGTGTTTCTGACCAGATACATACACTTTGGAGAAGAAAGGTATTTTCACTCGTGACTGCGCATAAGCGGATCAGTTTTCAGTTTGTACGTGACGAAGTAAAACGACGAATAGAAACCAGAGTTTGGCCACAGGGGTCGGTGCTGCCGACAGAAACTCAGTTGGCAGAAGAATTTAATTGTGCCCGTGCCACGGTGAATCGTGCTTTGCGGGAACTGGCAGATCAGGGCTTCGTTGAAAGAAAACGTAAAAGCGGAACGCGGGTCAAAAAAGAACCCAGCAAACACGCAAAACTGGAGTTTTCCCTGACCCGACTGGATGTCGAGGGGCAGAACTCCACCTATCGTTATGCGCTGGTCGAGCGTAATATCGTCTCCAGCCCCGGATGGCTTGCCTCTCAGTTAAGCGTCTCGCAAGAAGCGCGTGTTTTGCATATTGTCTGCATGCACTATGCAGACAACCGGCCGTTTCAACTGGAAGAGCGCTGGATCAATATCGATGCAGTTCCAGAAGTGGAACATGCTGACCTCGACACCAAAGGCCCGCATGAGTGGCTGTTGCACGCCGCCCCCTTCACCGATGCTGAAGTCGCCTTTTGCGCGATTTCGGCAGATGGACGGCTGGCTGAATTCATGGGGACAACCTCGGGGACGTCCATGATCCAATTAGAGCGCACGACATGGAAAGACGGGCAGCCAATTACCTTTGCGCGCATGACACATCATCCCGGATATTACATCCGTACCAGGTACTAAAACGGGCCTAGCCGATAGGCCCGGGTAGCCTCTCTTCGCTCAGCAATACATTGGCTTCGACATCTCCGGCCCCGGGCAAAGTCATTATCCGGCGGCGCAGAACACGTTCAAAGTCCGAGAGATCCCGTGCCACGACGCGCAAACGGTAATCATAGAGGCCCAACACATGTTCAACGGTTTGAACCTCGGGGATCGCACTGACGGCACGTTCGAAATCTTCAAGGCTGACCTGACCTTTCCGCGCTAACTTGACCCCCAGAAAAACTGTCACCCCAAACCCCAACGCTTCTGCATTCAAACGCAGGTGGCGCCCCTTTATGATCCCCGTCGTTTCAAGCCTCCGGATACGGCGCCACATCGCGGGCTGAGACAGGCCAAATCTACGCCCCAAGGCACCCGCGCTTTGCGTTGCATCCTGGATCAGAGCGCGCAGAATTTTGCGGTCGAGCTCATCCAATTCGGTCATAGCGGCAGCACCTCATCGCTTTTGACCCGCGCGATATGCATCAATGCCTCGATATCTGCGATATGCGGCAAAGTCAGGATACGGTCACGATACAGCTGCTGGTAATGTGCCATATCCTTGGCAAGCACAGATAAGCGCACATCCACGCGGCCCAAAAAGGTCTGAATCTCGATCACCTCGGGAACCTCGCGCGCGACACCCATGAACTCGTCGAATGCACGCGGTTGGGTCTTATCCAGCGTCACCCGCAATGAAACCTCGACTGCATATCCCAATGCGGCCCAGTCAATGATCGCCTCTTGGGCTTGAATAATCCCGGCCTCTTGCATTTTTTCGATACGTCGCCAGCAGACACTTGTGCTGATGCGACAAAGCTCGGCCAACTCAGCGGTTGTCAGTGTCGGGTCGGCCTGGAAATGACGCAGAAGCCTGCGGTCAACATCATCAAGCATGATTTTTTCTTTTTTACTATACTTCAAGAATAGATACTCGAGTTATCCTTGATAATTCAAGGATAACAGTATCGCTATCCTTGGAAAATCGCCTTAAAACCCACAGCAATCGAAACAGAAAGGACCAGCATCATGCGCGTCTATTACGATCGCGATTGCGACATCAACCTGATCAAAGATAAAAAAGTGGCCATCCTGGGTTATGGCAGCCAGGGTCATGCACACGCGCTGAACCTGCGCGACTCGGGCGCGAAGAATCTGGTCGTTGCCCTGCGCGAAGGCTCGCCTTCGGCTAGGAAAGCCGAAGCCGAAGGCCTGGCGGTCATGGGCATTGCAGAAGCGGCAGCCTGGTGTGATGTCATCATGTTCACCATGCCCGATGAATTGCAGGCCGAAACTTACAAGAAATACGTGCATGACAACATCAAGCCGGGTGCTGCGATTGCGTTCGCCCACGGCCTGAATGTTCACTTTGGCCTGATCGAACCGAAAGCAGGCGTAGACGTCATCATGATGGCCCCCAAAGGCCCCGGCCACACCGTCCGTGGTGAATACACCAAAGGTGGCGGCGTTCCCTGCCTTGTGGCTGTTGACACTGACGCAACCGGCAAAGCGCTGGAAATCGGTCTGTCCTATTGCTCGGCCATCGGTGGCGGCCGTTCGGGCATCATCGAGACCAACTTCCGCGAAGAATGCGAAACCGACCTATTCGGTGAACAGGCGGTTCTGTGTGGCGGTATCGTCGAGCTGATCCGCTGCGGCTTTGAAACTCTGGTCGAGGCAGGTTATGCACCCGAAATGGCCTATTTCGAGTGTCTGCACGAAACCAAGCTGATCGTGGACCTGATCTATGAAGGCGGAATCGCCAACATGGATTACTCGATCTCGAACACTGCTGAATACGGTCAGTACGTCACTGGTCCGCGCATCCTGCCTTATGAGCAGACCAAGAAGGCAATGAAAGAGACCCTGTCGGACATCCAGAGCGGCAAATTCGTACGCGACTTCATGCTGGAAAATGCTGTGGGTCAACCCACCATCAAAGCCTCGCGCCGTTCCAATGACGAGCACCAGATCGAAGTGGTCGGCAAAAAGCTGCGGGACATGATGCCCTGGATTTCGGCCGGTAAACTGGTCGATCAGGAAAAGAACTGATCCTATCGTGACGCCGCCCCCCGGGGCGGCGTCATTCATTTAATGGGCGTCAAAAATTTCTATCGACGGCCCGCCAACAATATCCACATGGGTATACATCGGGTTCGAATGCTGCTCGAACCGCACCGGCTTGTCGACAACCACCGAGGGCCATTTCCCGGGCTTCTGACAGAGGAAGATGTTGAGCAGCAAATGGCTGGGATTGATCCCCTGCGGATTGGCGATAACCAACATGGGCTCGACCCCTGGATTACCAACCGTGACAATGCCCGTCACAATCAACCTAGCGGGCCCCGGAGGCATCTTGTTGTTCCAAGCATACCAATCTCGTGAAGCCACATCGTCTCCGGGCTGGCAAACAGCATTCACTTCTTTGTAGTCCATAATTTGTCTCCAAATTCTTTTTCCAATACCCCTACAATACCACACTCGCAGCTAATTGTGACGAAGCAGGCAATACCATGAGAGAACCCTCTGAAATCACCAACAAAAACTGGCTTATGGTCGCTGTACTTGGCTTCATCTGGGGCGGCACATTTATGGTCGTGGCCATCGCGCTCGAAGGGTACGGGCCCGTCACAGTAGCAACAGCGCGCACGACTCTGGGCGCGCTCACCCTTATACTGCTGATGGGGGCGACGGGTCGCAAATTGCCAACAACCACGCGGGGCCTTTGGCCCTCAATCATCGTGATCGGGATTCTGTCGACGGCCCTACCTTTTTTGCTGCTCAGCTGGGGCCAGCAATATGTTCCGTCCGCCTTTGCGGGCCTGTCGATGGCGGCCATCCCGTTGATGGTGTTGCCACTGGCACATTTCTTTTCGGATGAGCCCCTCAACGCGCGGCGTTTTGTTGGCGTATCACTTGGATTTGCAGGCGCGCTGGTTCTGATTGGCCCTGGCCTTGCACAGCTTGGTCAAGGTGCGGAACCACTGGCACAGCTGGCCTGTATTGGTGCTGCACTGTGCTATTCCTGCGCTTCTATATTCACGCGCAGATGCCCTCCGGTCGATCCGGTTGTTCTGGCTGCGTTCACTTTGCTGGTCGGCGCGGCGATCTTGTTGCCCATCATGCTGGTAACCGAAGGGGTGCCAAATTGGCATGGCGCACGGCCTAGCCTCGCCATAATCGCATTGGGCCTTGTTCCAACCGCCTTTGCCACGTTGCTGCGCGTCTCGATTATTCGCAGCGCCGGGTCTGTTTTTCTGACGCTGGTCAACTACCAAGTTCCGATATGGTCGATGGTGTTTGGCGCGTGGGTTCTGTCCGAGGCATTGCCGATACGGTTTTACGTTGCTCTAGCGATGATCCTGACCGGGCTAGCGATCAGCCAGTGGTTCAGCCTGCGCAGAATGCTGGCCGGTCGCTAGCCTGCAACCGCCGCGACCTCAGCAACGATACTGTCAACGACTTTGGCCAACAGCTGATCATCTTCACACTCCGCCATGACGCGGATCAGAGGTTCAGTGCCGGATTTACGGATCAGTAATCGGCCTTTTCCTTTCAGACGCTCTTCGGCATCCGAGATTGCGGCTTTCACACCAACTGTTTCCAGCGGGGCCTGCCCCTCGCCATAGCGCACGTTCTTCAACAGTTGCGGTACTGTTTCGAACTGAACCGACAGTTCGGATGCGTTGCGCCCGGAATGTACCATTTCAGCCAGGAAATGCAGGCCCGCCATGAGGCCATCGCCTGTGGTGGCATAATCGCTCATGACGATGTGGCCAGATTGTTCACCACCCAGGTTGAAATCTCCTTCACGCATCCGCTCGACTACATAGCGGTCGCCTACGGCCGTTCGTTCAAGCTTGAGCCCCTGCGAACCGAGATGGCGTTCGAGACCAAGGTTGGACATGACTGTCGCGACCAAAGCGCCGCCGCGCAAGCGGTCGGCCTTGGCCCAAGAGGTCGCCAACAACGCCATCAACTGATCGCCGTCGGCCACGTGTCCGTGCTCATCCACGATCACAACCCGATCGGCATCACCATCCAGGCAGATCCCCACATCGGCCCCGTGCGCCACCACCGTTTCAGCTGCTAGCTGAGGTTTGGTCGAACCGCAATTCAGATTGATATTCTTACCGTTAGGAGAGGTGCCTACAGGAATGACCTCGGCCCCAAGTTCCCACAAAACTTCGGGCGCAGTACGGTGCGCGGCGCCATTGGCGCAATCCACCACCACTTTCAAACCGTCCAGCCTAAGATCGCGGGATAGCGAAGATTTCACCCGCTCGCCATAGCGAAACCGCGCATCGTCTACCCGGCGGGCCCGACCGATATTTTGGGCCTGCGCAGGCTTAACCCCTTCTTCGATCAGCCGTTCGATTTCAATTTCCGCCTGATCCGACAGTTTGAAGCCATCAGGCCCGAAAAACTTGATCCCGTTGTCTTCGGCGGGGTTGTGACTGGCCGAGATCATCACGCCCAGATCGGCGCGCATTGACCGCGTCATCAGGCCGACAGCCGGCGTTGGAACTGGTCCCAGCAGCAAAACATTCATCCCGGTCGAGGTCAGCCCCGCCGTCAGCGCGTTTTCCAGCATATACCCAGACAGGCGCGTATCCTTGCCAATAACAACACGGTGCACGCCGGATTGGTCACGTCGGAAGTACCGCCCAACCGCGGCCCCCATGCGCAGGGCCATCTCAGCCGTGATCGGATGCGTATTGGCGGTGCCACGCACCCCATCGGTTCCGAACAGCTTGCGCATTGGTATCTCTCCGTAAATTCTTGCTTGTTGCGACCGGATTACCGGACGGCGGCCCATAGACGCAAGGCCTGAGCGGTTTCAGCGACGTCATGAACACGAAGGATCTGTACACCCTGTGCCAATCCGGCCAGCCCCACGGCGATGGATCCCGGCGCACGGGCATCTTTGCCGGGTTCTTTGCCTATCTGACCAATAAACCCCTTTCGGGACACGCCCAGCAGGATCGGACACCCCAAACCGTGAAACAGGCTGAGATTCTGCAGAAGGATAAGATTGTGCTTTTCGGTTTTGCCAAATCCTATGCCCGGGTCGATAACGATCTGGTCCCGGCTCATGCCGAGGTCTTCAAGAAACCCGACCTGCCCATGTAGGAAGTCATAAACATCCAGCAAAACACTGTCGTAAGTCGGGTCGTCCTGCATCGAACCGGGATCGCCCTGCATGTGCATCACACAAACGGACGCACCAACCTGGGCACAGAACGGCGCAAGGTCCGGATCGAAGGTAAAGCCCGAGACGTCGTTGATCAGCCCTGCCCCGGCTTTCCAAGCGGCTTTGGCAACGGCGGCTTTGCGGGTATCTATGGAAATCAACGCATCGGTCGTCGATCTGATCGCCCGAACCAAAGGTTCCGTACGGGCGATTTCCTCATCTTCAGGGACAAAGGTTGCACCCGGGCGTGTCGACTCGCCTCCGATATCGAGAATACTGGCGTCCCGCGATACCATGTCCCGAGCCGCAGCCTGTGCCGCCTCGACCGAGTTATGCACCCCGCCATCCGAGAAACTGTCCGGCGTGGCATTGAGGATGCCCATGATCTGGGGCCGATCCATCGCAACGCCAGAAATAGCGGCCCGTGGACGTGTCAGCCGATCCAGCACATCGCCGGGAACCTGCGCAGCCGGGAGGATGCGCGCGGCTTCGGTCCGGCTGAGGCGTTCGACATGGGTGAACCACAGCGTCTGACCGGCCAAGGCGACCGCCCCCTCGGGGCACGCCTCACCATGTTGAACCAAAGGGCGATAGTAAGTGGTCACAGGGTCGCCTGATCCACCGGCACAGCGCGCAGCGGAGTCTGGGGTGAGTCCGGCAAGGCGCCTCCGAATACCATCAGCTCGCTCGCTTCGAATGTCGCGGCAAACCACGCCGCCAGAGCGACCGCATCCGAGGGCGCAGCCGACGGGCCGTCCACTGCATCAAGCACGATCTTGGACGGCGCCCAGACGCAAATCTGCCCGTTCTTCATGGCCCAATCCAACTCGGTCCGGGTGGAAACGACGACACAGCGCAGGTCACGCGCGGCCAGTACCCAGGCGTTCTGTTCAATGGCCAGCAGGTCGATCCGGCGCTGAGTCATCGCGTGACCGGTTTGCGAAACGGCCATATCCGCCGCCCCGACGCAGAGGATCAGGGGGCGTTTCCGGTTTTCCAACTGGTCAATCCAGCCGGTCAGATTGTCCGACGCGATTGCTTCGTTTGACAGGAAGGCCAAACGCGGGTGCGGACGCTCTTCCTCGACCAGATCGTGGTGAGTTGCATCTTTACCGCGCACGATCTCGACGCCCAAAGCGCCGGGTCCTCGATCCAGTTTTTCTATTCTGACAAAAGCTCTTACGGCCTGAGGTTCAAGCAGAATTCTCTCAGCAATCCGGTCCGCCAGAGTTTCCAGCAGGTTCAACCGCTCGGCCGACAGCTCAAAGGCGATGGCCTCGGTCACACGATCATAGGACAGGATGCGATCAACATCATCGTCAATAGGATCGGTCAGCGGGCGCACCTCGACAACGATATTGAAGCAGATGCGTTGCGTCGTTCCACGCTCGGCCTGAAAGGCGCCGATCTCGACCTCGACAATATGGTCACGCAGAGAGATGCGATCCAGAGGTCCCCGCGTGGCTGTCGCTTCGGACCGCTCGGAGGGGTGCGCAAAGGCAAGACGGATTTCAGAACTCATGCGGTTGACCCTTTGGGCTTGGTGGACTTTTCGGACCTATTTACATATTGCAGGCCCTATAACACTGCAACAAGCGCCATTCCAGTCTTCGAATGCGGCGTCAGCTGACGCGAAACCAGCTCATCATTCCGGATGCGGAATGACCCAGCATATGGCAGTGTAACAACCAGTCGCCTGGATTGTCAGCAATCAGCGCGATTTTACGGGTCTGACCCCGCCCTATCAGTATCGTGTCGCGCCAGGGGCCCAGCGTGCCGTCATCCAGGATGATGCGGAAATGGTGCCCATGCAGGTGCATAGCGTGGGGAAACGCCGTTTCATTGACAAACTCAATCTGATGAGCACTTCCCAATCGCGCATCCAGAAACGGCTCATCCGGTCGATCAGAATAGCCATTCAATGCCCAAAACCTCCCGAGTTGGGCCAATTCACGGCCTGATAGTTCGGTCTCGCCCATATTGGCGGAATCCAGCCATCGCATGGCCCCGCCTTGCAGCGTCATGCGATGGATCGGTGCGTCGTCCAGCCGAACCTTAGGCATCTCATTTGCTGGCAAAGGGCGGATTCCAGTCCTGTTTGCCGCCGCCTGACCGGCCACCGCAAGCCGAACCAGACCGAAGCTGTCACCGCGTTCTTGACTTACAAGCCCGGCAATCTGACCCTCATCACTTTGCACATCCACAATCAGATCCATCCGCTGAGCAGGTGCAAGCGGGACGTTCCCGGAAACCGGCAAAGGGTCAACCAGAGGCATTCCATCCAAAGCGACGATCCAACCTGTCAGACCATCCAGCCCCAGATCGAATATCCTGGCATTTGCCGCATTGATCAGCCGCAGCCTCAGGCGCGCGCCGCGCGCCACTGCATATTCTGGATCAAACTGGCCATTAACTGTGACGAGATTGCCCAAACGCCCGGCGTGGCTGAGGTCGTGCTGGTTATCAAAATCTTCTACGATCTGCCCGGTTTCCGGGGCTAACCTCCAGTCGTCCAGGACAAGGGTCAAATCCTGATCCACATCAGGCAGATTATCTTCTTCGACAATCAATGGGCCGTAGAGGCCACGCGCAACCTGCTCCATGGATCGGTTATGGGCATGATACCAATATGTCCCCGCATCCGGGACCACAAAGTCATAGGTAAAACTGTGGCCTGGCTGAACAGCGTCCTGCGTCAGACCCGGAACTCCGTCCATTGCATTGACAATCCGAATGCCATGCCAGTGGATCGTAGCGGGTTGGGGCAAATCGTTTACCAATCTGCGCCGGACGCTTTGCCCTTTGCGCAGGCGAATTTCTGAACCGGGCACATTTCCACCAAAGGACCAAACCGAGGTCTCGGGGTACCCGTCAGGGGCCAGCTGTCGGGAGACGATCTGGGCAACCAAATCATCTATTGCGGCATGCACTGCCTTGGGCAACAGCAACATTGCTGTACCGGATTGCAAAATCTGTCTGCGTGATAACAACAATACGGGCCTCCTTGGCCCGCAATCTAAAGCGATTTTCGTCCCGCGCCAGTAGGGTTCCAGCGCGGGTGCGTCAATCAGTTACTCGCCGTCTGATAGTTGTGACGGTAGAAAATATGGACACCGATACGCGCGGTTTCCTTGTAGACCTTGGCCCAAGACGGGCGCACTGCGGTCGTGTGATAATGCGTAGCCCCTTCGGTCAGCTTTTTGGCAGCCCCGTCGATGGCTGTACGCGCAACTTTTGCCACACGCTCATAGGCCTTCTTTTCACGGATCACTTCCTCTTGACCGTCACAGGTATAGGTGAACTGGCACTGGTATTTCTTACCTGTGCCCTGATTGATCACACCACACAGCGTGTCGGGAAAGCGGCTGCTGGCAACACGGTTGAGGATAACCTCCGCCACAGCAAACTGACCGCGCACACCTTCGCCGCGCGCTTCAAAGTACAACGCCTCGGCCAGGCACTTGAATTGTTCGCCTCCGGTGGCGGTGGGTTGCTCGTCCAACCAGCTCTTGGAGTAGGACACTTCTTTCGGCTCAGGCTCCTGTCGGGGCTTGAACAAATTCAGATAATCGCGAAAATTCTGACCGGGCAGTTCGCTACGGGCGACCAGCTCACGTTTCGCAGTATCGGTTGCTTCCCTCTCAGCGAAGGACACACTAGGCAGCATGGTTGTCGCCATAACGGCAACAGCCAGAATATATCTTAGCATCAGATAACCTCGCACAGGCACATTCTGCGCCATACCCTCCCCCGGCGGGCGCGATGAGGCTCATACCGAATTGAATCGGAAACGTCCAGATCAGAAGAAGATGCAAGTGGAAAATCGCCGTAACGTCAAAATATGTTGACGACGGCTACCTTCTTTTCCCACTAATCCTTGGGTCGGCAGTTACTGTCAACCCCCAAGTCTGGACGAAATCGCCAGTTGAGCGGCAGCCAGCCGAGCGACAGGTACCCGGAAGGGTGAACATGACACATAGTCGAACCCCAAATCCCGACAAATTGCGATTGATTCGGGGTTTCCGCCATGTTCGCCACAGACCGACAGGGTCACGTCCGGCTGAACCCGGCGTCCGCGTTCAGACCCCAGCTTCAGCAATTCCCCTACACCATCGGGATCTAGCACGTGGAACGGATCCTCGGCGAAAACACCCTGACGCACATAAGCAGACATGAAACGACCAGCGTCATCACGAGACAATCCATAGGTCATTTGGGTCAAATCATTGGTGCCGAAGCTAAGGAACGCAGTTTGTGGAGCGATTTCGTCCGCCCGCAGGCAGGCACGCGGCGTTTCCACCATGACCCCCAGCCGATATTCGAACTCTTGCCCTCGTTCAGCAGCTACCGACGCCGCAACCGTGTCTATCCGAGATTTGACAAGCTCAACCTCGCGCTTGGCCGAAACCAGCGGTATCATCACCTCGGGGACCACCAGAGCGCCCTCTTCGCTGGCCTCAAGCGTCGCCTCAAAGATTGCCCGGGCCTGCATATCATAGATTTCCGGCACCGTGATGCCCAGCCTGACGCCGCGCAATCCCAACATCGGATTGTATTCGGTCATCTCGGCGACACGGCGTTCCACATCCGAAACCGGCAGATCAAGTGCCTCTGCTAATTCACGCTGGCCACTGCGAGTCGTGGGCAGGAACTCATGCAACGGCGGGTCGAACAGGCGGATACAGACCGGTTGACCTTCCATAATTCGAAAGAGTTGCACGAAATCTGCGCGTTGCATCGGAAGCAGACGTTCCAGAACCGCCGCACGACCGGAAGAGGTTTGGGCAAAGATCATTTCGCGCATCACGATCAGGCGGCCGGGATCAAAGAACATATGTTCCGTCCGGCACAGGCCGATCCCTTGTGCCGAAAAGTTCCGAGCGGTCTGCGCATCCGCAGGCGTATCGGCATTGGCGCGGATCTCAATATCACGTTCGGCGTCTGCCCAGCTCATAAGCGTCTGAAAACAATCGTCTAGCGCCGCCTCAAGCATCGCGGGTTGCCCCGCCAGAACCTGCCCCGAAGTTCCGTCTATCGTCAGCTTGTCGCCCGTTTTGAAAACACGGCCATCCTGGGCTGTCAACATCTTCTCTTTGGTCTGAAACCGCATTTCAGAGGCGCCAACGATGCAAGGCAGGCCCAAGCCGCGACCGATCACGGCCGCATGGCTGGTCATCCCACCCTTTTCGGTCAGAACAGCCACTGCGGCGTGCATTCCCCGGACATCTTCCGGGGACGTCTCTCGGCGCACCAGAATACAGGGCTCGCCCCGCGCGGCACTGGCCTGCGCCTCGGCCGCAGTAAACACAAGCTTTCCGGTTGCCGCCCCTGGACTGGCTGCAATGCCTGTGGTCAGCACATCGCGGCGCGCGTCGGGGTGAACCTGCCGGTGCAGCAACTCGTTCAGAGAATGCGGATCGACCCGCATCACCGCCTCTTGCTGAGGAATGATGCCATCCTCGGCCAACCGAACAGCAATCCGCATGGCGGCACGGGCACTGCGCTGCACGCGCACACCGTCCAGAATGTGAACGTGCCCATTTTCGATGACGAATTCGACCTGCATTTCCTCACGCAGCTTTTCGCGCATGATTGCAGCATGTGCCTTGAGTTCCGCGAATGCCTTGGGCGCAACTTCCTCAAGCGACTTACCACGCGGATCCTTTTCCAGATACAGCGCCGCGACCCCCTCGCCCAACGCATCGCGACCCTGGCTTTGGCTGAGGTAACGACCGGTTATCTGCTGCAGCCCTGTTGTCGGATCAATCAGTTGCAGAACGCCGGACCCGCATTCGCCCTGCCCCACACCCGGGACCATCTCCTGAATGACTAGGCCCAGACCTGCATCCGCTGGCGCACCTTTTGCCTGGCGTAACAGCCGGGCTGAGGTTCCATCCCAGGCCCGCGCCATCGAACGCAGAACCGCAACCAGCTGCTCACCACGATCCTGTGGAAAGGGCTCGTCGGTCTCATCCTCATAGGCCCGCAACGACTGGCGCAGACCTTCCAGCCCATCGGCCTCGATGTCGTCAAACACATCCGCATCCAGACGCGCCACATGAATGGCATAGCTTTGAACAAAGCGCAGCGACAGTGCAGCCGCGGCCTCGTTCCCCATCTCGTCTGACAGATCCACATAGCGCGCATCATTCATACCGATGTTGAGGATTGCCCCAGGCCCGCCCCAATCGGGGTCTTCGGAACTTGGACGAACACATAGCAGCGCCGCCTCGTCGAACTGTTCGAGAATAGCCGCAATGTCGGGCACCTGCCCGCCGGCGATCCGCTGCACTGCATCAAAGGACAATGCAACCGTTCGTGGTACGGGAAAATCCAGCCGAACCAGACGCTGCAGGCATTTCGCGCGCCCGCCATGAGTATTCGCCGCTACGGGCGCATCGGCTGTGATCAGAGTGGTATGCGGGTTATTCTGCACTGCGGCACCTTTTGGTTTCACCGCAGCATAGGCCCCTGCGCCCGTGGCGCAAGAGCGTTAACCTTCGATTCGGGCCAGATCGGCCACGCTGGAACAGACCTTCCTGATCTGGCTGAGCAGGTTCAGACGGTTGCGGCGCAGGATGTCATTGTCGGTATTGACCTGCACATCCTCAAAGAACGCATCCACCGGCCCGCGCAGCGCGGCCATGGCCGTCATCGCGGCCGGGAAATCCTCGGACGCCAGCGCTGTGTCGATCTGTGCCTGAGCCTGATCCAATGCTGCAAACAGTGCTTTCTCGCTGTCTGTTTCGGCAAACTTCACATCCGCCCCATAAGAGTACTCGACCCCATCCTTTTCCTCGGCCTGAGTCAGGATGTTGTTGGCCCGCTTGAACCCCTGCACGAGGTTCTCGCCATCCTCGGTCGCAATCACCGCATTCAGCGCCCGGGCACGTTTGACCAGCAGATTGAGATCGTCATTGCCGTCCATAGCGATACAGGCGTCGATGATGTCGTGGCGGATGCCCTCATCCCGGAGGAAGGTCTTGAGGCGGTCGTGGAAGAAGGAGAGGAGGTTGTGAGGAACGTTTTCAAGCAATAGCTCGCCGTGTCGCAACTCGTTATCAATCGAAACAAGCTCTTCGGCGGCAAACTCGACTTCTTCACCGAATAAGATAACCTGTTGACGAAGCGCTTCTTGCGATGGGCCTTTAGCTATGTTTGATGCCTCGGCTTGGTACTCGGTGATCTTTCGCTGCAACTTGGAAATCCTTGTCTCCAACTCTAGGCGCCTTTGAATCGCGCTTGGGTCCGCAACGTTGTATTGTAAAGCACTGGCACAAAAACCAAGCAGCGGAACGTATAATTGATTCTCCAAAACCAACCGAATTACCCCCAACGCGGCACGGCGTAGGGCAAACGGGTCTTTCGACCCGGTCGGCTTCTCATCAATCGCCCAGAATCCGGTCAGCGTGTCCAACTTGTCGGCCAGCGCCACGGTCACCGACAGCGGCGCTGTCGGAACGTAATCTGACGGGCCCAGCGGCGAGTAGTGCTCTTGCGCCACGGCGGCTACGGCAGCGTCTTTGCCCGCCTCCGCAATATAGTACCGCCCCATAAGCCCCTGAAGTTCAGGGAATTCATAGACCATCTCGGAACTCAGATCGGCTTTGGCCAGACGCGCGGCTTTCTCGGCCTGATCTGCGTCCGCTCCAACAATCGGTGCCAGCTCGCGGGCCAGTGCGGCAATACGATTGATCCGTTCAGCTTGACTGCCAAGTTTCAAATGAAATGTAACGTTGCTCAACGTTTGCACCCATTGCTCAATATCGGATACTGCAATCCGCAGATCATTGTCCCAGAAGAACTTTGCATCTGCCAACCGAGCTGCACAAACCTTCTGGTTCCCCGCCAGAATTGTCGCGCCATTGTCGGCGGTCTCGCGGTTGGCGACGGTGATAAAGCGTTCAATCCGGCCGGTTTTGGGGTTCTTCACAGAAAAGAATTTCTGGTGTTCCTTCATCGAGGTCTGCAGCACCTCGGGCGGCAGTTCCAGAAACTCCTCGTCAATCTGCCCCATCAGCACCACAGGCCATTCGACCAGCCCCGCAACCTCGGCTAGCAGACCCTTGTCGTCGACCACTTCCAGACCGGCGGCAAAAGCCATGTTCTGCGCGTCGTTCCAGATGTGTTCGGCGCGTTCCTCAGGTGACAGCACAACAAAGGCGCGTTTCAGCTTGGCGGCATAATCCTCAAACGACGTTACAGAAAACCGGTTCGGGGCCATAAAGCGGTGACCCTCGGTTGTGTCGCCGGATTTGATCCCTTCAACTTCCAGAGGCACGACCTGCGCTCCGGTCTCATCATTGAGGATGCACAGGATCGAATGCAGCGGACGCACCCAGCGCATCGACCCACGTCCCCAACGCATCGACTTGGGCCAGGGGAAGTTACGGATGGTCGCCTCAAGCACTTCGGCCACAATATCAGCCGCCGGGCGACCGGGCTTTTCGATCATCGCGAAATACACCGCGCCTTTGGGCGTTTCGCGCTCTTCAAGCTGATCACGGGTTACACCGGCGCCGCGCAGGAAGCCTTCGATGGCCTGATCCGGCGCGCCCACTTTCGGACCCTTGCGTTCTTCGCGGATGGACGGGCTTTCGGCCAGCAAGCCTTCGACTGCCAACGTCAGACGACGGGGCGTGGTCAGTGAGACGGCTGCGGCATAGGTCAGACCGGCCTCGACCAGACCATCGGTGATCCGCTTTTTCAGGTCTTCACCGGCACGGGTTTGCATGCGTGCAGGGATTTCCTCGGAAAACAGTTCGATCAGCAGGTCGGGCATAGTCGGTCCTTAGAAATTGACGATCGTCTGGATGACGATGGCATTAGCGATATCCACAAAAAAGGCGGATACAAGGGGCAGTACGATAAAGGCAATAGGGGACGGGCCATATCGCTTGGTTACAGCGGTCATATTGGCGATGGCGGTGGGGGTCGCGCCCAGCGCAAACCCACCGAAGCCTGCGGCCAGAACTGCAGCGCGATATCCTGACCCCATCACCGGAAACAACACGTAGATAACGAAGATTACCGTAAAGGCGGTTTGTGCCGCCAGTACGACCAAAATGGTCACACCAAGTTCCGCAATCGTCCACAACTGCAGGCTCATCAGCGACATGGCCAGAAAGGTACCCAACGCAAGCTCTGAAACCAGCCCAAGCGCGGATGTGCGGCTGACGGGAACTGCATTTGGCCGCAACCAGCTGCGCAGGTTGCCGATCAAAATGGCAATGATCAGACAAGGTACAAACAGGGGAAGTTTCAGGCCGGCCTCTGCGATCAGGACATTCACGCCATAGCCAATGATAATGGCAAGATGGAGGTACAGCATGACCCGCATCAGACCAAGCGGCGTAATATCAGGATAACGCTGTTCTTCGGTTGCGACACCAACTGTCAGTTCTTCATTGGGGCGGTCGGGGGTCAGAGTATAGCGTTCGACAAGATACTTGGCCACAGGACCACCAACCACCGCGGCCAACACCAGGCCCAATGTCGCCACTGCGACCCCCAACTCGGTCGCGCCTTCCAACCCAGTTACGGCACCAACGTCCGGCGCCCATGCGATGGCGGTTCCATGCCCGCCGATCAGTGCAGCTGATCCGAATAACACTCCGGATTGGGCAGGAAAACCAAATGCAACCGCCCCGACCGCACCAATGCCGTTTTGCATGATGATGGTGATCAGTGTCAGAACCAACAGCAAGAACAGAGGTTTGCCGCCGGTAAGCAGATCCAGGAACCGGGCATTCAGGCCGATTGCCGCAAAAAACAGCACCAGCATGTAATCCCGCGTGGCCATCTCAAAATCGAAAGAGATGCCTGTGGCCATGTATAATCCCAACATCACCAGCGCTGCGACCAACCCGCCGCTGACCGGTTCGGGTATATTGAAGCGCTGAAGCAGCTTCACCTGCTGGTTCAACTCCGCCCCCAAAAGATAGACAGCCAGCCCCAACGTGGCGGCGATCATATCCGGGATGAGATAAGTCATTGCCCCGTTTCCGGTTGCTGCGGGCATTCCTCTCCGACGACCGTGCCGTCATAGGCCTTTTCCCCGCAGTTGTTCAGCGCGTGCCAAACATAGCCTTTTCCATCCTGGGTTACAGCGACGATCCGGTCCACGCCAAAGTGTATATTCTTAGCCCCGATAAAGGCCTGCGCCTGACCGGTCTGCAACGCGTTGGCAATCATTATGGCATCGTAGCACTCAAACCATCCGGGCGCCGTCAACGGTTCGGGGTCATTGGCGGTCTGATAACCAGCCAGATCTGCTGGCGTCAGGTCAGTTTCAAAGCAGGCGCGGTATCGAATCGGAGAGCTGTCCGCATCAATCGCCTGAAAGTCCGTATAGGCGATGGTCTCGGGCTCATCTGCGCCGATTGCTAGCAAACGGACATCCTGTCCCGGCTTTGAGACCACTTCATAATAAAAGCCGTAAACTTGCAGATAGTACATGGCCCCACCAGCCAGAACAGCCGACCCAAGAAGGAGAATAGCAAGTAGTTTTCCGGTCATCGTTCGAGCATCCTATTCACGTGGCCTCTTTCATTGAGGTCGAAAATGGGCCAGTTTCCAACCTGATACAGGCTGACTTTAGGGTAATGAAAATGGACACGACTCTCGCCGCAGGTTTTTTCGGCGCGCTTTTTGCGATCATGAACCCGATCACCAACTTGCCCGTTTTTCTGAGCGTGACTGATGGTCTGACCCCCGCAGATCAACGCAAGGTTGCGGTGAAAACCGTCACCTACTGTCTGATCCTGGGCGGTGCTTTTGCAGCCATTGGCAGCAAGACATTGGGACTGTTCGGCATCAGCGTCAATGATCTGCGCGTTGCGGGCGGTCTTGTTGTCCTGATGATCGGCCTGAACATGCTGAGCGGCACCGAGAGCACGGCGCATCACGGAACCGAAGGCGAAAAGAAATCTTATCCCGAGGCCGACACCGTCGCCTTTTATCCGTTGGCCTTTCCCATCCTCGTTGGGCCTGGCACAATCACAACGTTGATCCTCTATGCACATCAAATGTCCAAACCTATGGACGTCATACTCTATGCGGGCGTTTTTCTGGCAGTGCTGTTTTTGCTGTTCGTCACATTCTGGAACGCCGCGGCGCTGTCCAAGCGGCTTTCGGACAACGCTCGGGTGATCATGAGCCGCTTTATGGGTATGATCCTGTCTGCCATCGCAATCAGCATGATCGCGGACGGACTTAAAGTTCTGCTTCCCGGTTTGGCGTAACTGCCGCATCAGACCTCGTACCCGGCGGCTTCGGTCTGGACGAAGGCGTCGGCGCATTGCTTGGCCAAGGCGCGCACGCGTCCGATATAGGCCTGCCGTTCCGTCACCGAGATCACGCCACGCGCATCCAGCAGGTTAAAGATGTGCGACGCCTTGATGCACTGATCATAGGCCGGATGCGCCATGATGATGCGTTTGCCGGTCTTGGGATCGTCATGATCCTGCGCCAGAATGGTGGCACATTCAGCCTCGGCCTCTTTGAAATGGTCGAGCAGCACGTCGGTATTGGCCACGTCAAAGTTCCAGCGGGCATATTCTTCTTCGGTCTGTTTGAATATGTCACCATAGGTCAGCGGGCTGGGTGACTGCGGATCGTTGAAGGGCATGTCCATCACGTGATCAACACCCAGCACATACATCGCCAGCCGCTCCAACCCATAGGTCAATTCACCTGAAACCGGCGCGCAGTCATGGCCTCCGACCTGTTGAAAATAGGTGAACTGGCTGACTTCCATGCCGTCGCACCAGACCTCCCAGCCCAGGCCCCAGGCGCCCAGGGTTGGGCTTTCCCAGTCATCCTCGACAAACCGGATGTCATGCAGGTCCATGTCGATGCCGATTGCCTCAAGGCTGCCCAGATACAACGCCTGCAGGTCCGGCGGGCTAGGCTTGATCAACACCTGATACTGATAATAGTGCTGCAAGCGATTGGGGTTCTCGCCATAGCGCCCATCTGTTGGGCGGCGCGAGGGCTGTACATAAGCTGCGGCCCAGGACTTGGACCCCAACGCGCGCAAAGTAGTCGCGGGATGGAATGTCCCTGCCCCCACTTCCATGTCATAGGGCTGCAGAATGGCGCAGCCTTTTGACGCCCAATAGGTCTGAAGGCGCAGGATGATCTCCTGAAAAGAGCGAGGTGCGTTGGACTTAACGGTCATCACATTCCCTTTGGACGCCATTGCGCCCTGTTCCGGTGGGTTTTGCCCTTCCTATGCAAGGGGCCAAGGGGCGTCAACGGGACAGTGTGCCCGGGAAGCCACTGAGCGGCCGAACTGGAAATTCCCCGTATTCCAGGCATGGTGTTTCAACCCGCATATCGCGTACTCTTCATCGCAGAAAAACACCGCGGACACAGGCACACAATGAGACGCATATTAACGGTAATTTCAGTTCTTTTCCTTTTCGGCGTGCGGGCATCATTTGCTCAGCAAGACGGAGGTGTTTGGGTCCAGGTCGAGGCGCAGCCTTCGCTGCGTGAAGCCCAGGAACGCGCACAAGCCTATTCTGGCGCGTTGCCAGACGTGAATGGATTTCGCCTGAATTCGGGCTGGTATGCCATTGTGATCGGCCCGTATCTGCGCGGCGATGCCGAGCAAGTTCTGCGGGTGTACCGCGCAGAGGGGCAAATTCCAGCCGACAGCTTTATCGCCTTCTCGAACACACTGCGGCAGCAGTTCTGGCCGGTCAGTGCGAATACTCAGGACCAGGCCGCTGTGACAGCGCCGGTCGCACCTGAACCGGAACAGCCAGTGGCCGAGGCAACCCCGCAAATTGCCGATGAAACCAGATCACAGGCGCTGCAAAGCGAACGATTGCTGAGCGCGCAGGAGCGTATGGGCCTTCAAACCGCACTTCAAGCAGCCGGTTTCTACAACTCGACGATTGACGGTGCCTTTGGACAGGGAACGCGTCGCTCGATGGGCGACTGGCAAAGTTTCAACGGATACGAGGCGACCGGGGTTTTGACGACGGCACAGCGCAACGCCTTGATGGATGACTATAACGCGCCATTAATCAGCGCCGGAATGCAGCGCTACACAGACCCACAGGCAGGTATCGAGATGGCCATGCCGCTGGGTGTTGTTGCATTCGACCGTTACGAGGCCCCCTTCGTGCATTTCAACGGCTCGACCGACCTGAATGCTCAGGCCCTGCTGATCAGTCAGGATGGCACCAAAGCAACCCTGCGGGCCCTTTTTGAAGTCATGCAGTCGCTGGAAATCGTTCCGCTTGAAGGCCCTCGCCAGCTGCGCGGTGACAGCTTTACGCTGGAAGGTCGCGGCAATGACATTGTATCCTATACCGAGGCCAAGCTGAAAGATGGTCAGATCAAAGGTTTTACTCTGGTCTGGCCCGAAGGGGACGAGGCGCGCCGTACCCGCGTTCTTGCCGCCATGAAAGCGGACTTTAGCACCACTGATGCGGTTCTTGACGCCGCCGCCGGATGGGACGCTGCGCAAAGCATTGATCTTGTATCCGGCCTGCAGGTTCGCAAACCGCGCCTGTCACGCTCGGGGTTCTTTGCGGATGCCAAAGGCACCGTCCTGACCGTGACCGAGGCGGCAGATAGCTGCTCGCGGATCACGCTGGACGGCGCGCACGAGCTTGAGGTCGCCTCGACCGATCCCAATATCGGCATCGCCGTTCTGCGGCCAAGCCGCGACCTTTCCCCGATCAGCGTGGCCGAGTTCAGCAGCACCAAGCCGCGGATTCAGTCCGAGGTTGCGGTCTCCGGATTCTCGTATCAGGGCGTTTTGGGCGGTCCGACGCTGTCATATGGGCAGATCGCCGACCTGCGCGGCCTGAACGGTGAGGATGGCGTGAAGCGTCTGGCGCTGGCCACCCAACCCGGCGATGCAGGAGGCCCCGTGTTTGACGGCAACGGTCAGGTGGTCGGGATGCTTTTGCCGACCCCGACGAATGGGCGGACCCTGCCCGCCTCGGTCAGCCTGTCTGCCAATACAGAGAGCCTGAACAAGGCGCTGAGCAAGGCTGGGCTGGCAGGTCAATCCAGCGCCACCGCCGCCACGCAGGTCTCACCCAATGAGCTTAGCCGCCGGGCAAATGGGATGACTGTTCTGGTACAATGCTGGGATTGAGTTCGTAAAATCGCGCATTAACGCCGCCCATCCGGGCGGCGTTTTTTATTCTGCGCGCCATATGTCCGGAGTGATCCGGATCAATGTCGGCCCCTTAGCGGAAAACGCTTTTCGCACCGCAGACTGCATGTCATCCAGTGTTGAGGGCGCAGCAGACAAGGCGCCGAATGCCTCGGCCAGTTTGCAAAAGTCAGGGTTTCGCGCAACGACAGCATTCGGCGCGATCTGACTGCCCACCATGCTGTCTTCGATCTCTTTCAGCTTGCCATTGTCCCAAAGAATGATCGGCAGGGGCAAACCCAGCTCTACCGCCACGCCCAATTCCATCATCGTGTAGTGAAAGCCATAATCCCCAGCAATCACAGCAGTCGGCCTGCCCGGCCGCGCGATAGCGCCACCTATTCCAGCCGGCAACGCATAGCCCAGCGTGCCAAAGCCGTTCGGGTGGTGCCAATGATAGGGGAAAGGCATTTCCCACACCCCCTTGGCAACATAGGCGAACTGGGTCATGTCCGAATACACCATCACATCCGCTGGCATTGCCTTACGCAAGGCATCCAACACCGGGACAATACCGGGCCGTTCCGCATCAATCTCGGCGCGCCATTTACTGCGGGCTTCGGAGACCTCATCCGAGGACCAGCCATTTGCCGGTTTGACATGGTCAATAGACGCCCACATCGCGTGGGCAAAGCTTCCGCCATCCGCCTGCAACTTGACAGAGGCCCGATGATGGTCCGACAGGACCTGAGGGTCCAGATCAATGCGGATCATATTGGCCGTATGCCCCAGCGCATCGCGCCACAGATCGACCTCACCCAGCTCGGCTCCGACGACCACCACAAGATCGGCGGAGGCGATGATCCGGGCGCTTTCGGGACGAGACAAGGCAGCGCCAAAATCCAACGCATAATCCAACCCCACCATTCCACGCCCCGCATAGGTGGTGAAACAGGCGGCTCCGATCTGTGTCAGAATCTGCCGCCACAAGTTTGATCTTGCACCACCTCCCAGAACGAACAGCGGCCTGCGCGCAATGTTCAGCATCGACAAGACCGGCGCGACGTCCGGCGGCAGAGCCTTTGTCCGCAAACCCGGCTGGTTCGGGAATGGGGCTGGGTCAGCCTGTGCCTTAAGTTGCGAAATCGGCACCTGTATGTGCTTGGGTCTGGGGCGGCTCAACGCGAACTCTTCGAAAGCACGTTCAACCAGGCCATAGGCGGCCGAAGCTGTATTAGCCTGCAACGACCAATCCGCGACCGTTTCTCCGGCGGCACGTTGATCCTTCATCTGATGAAGCTGTCCCTGCAGCGCCTGATCATCATCAAGGCAGGAGGACAGCACCAGCATTGGCACCGAATCCGAATACCCCTGCCCCATGGGTGTCATGATGTTGCACAGCCCAGGCCCTGTGATCACATAGGCCACGCCAGGATTGCCGCTTGCGCGCGCATATCCGTCCGCCATGAAACCGGCCCCCTGCTCGTGACGCGCAAGAACATGGGTGATGCCGGCTTCTTCGATCCCGCGATACATCTCTTGATTATGGACGCCGGGGATACCAAAAATCACATCAACACCCCGATCCCGGAGCATGTGCGAGATTTGAGCGCCAAGTGGTCTTTTCATCAACTTCTCCAGAAATGGACTGTGAACAGCGCATAGACCGCGAGCAGTTCAAGCCGACCGACCAGCATCCCCGCAGATAGTAACCATTTGGCTGTATCGCTGAGCCCGCTGAAATTACCCGCTGGTCCGATCTGATCCCCAAGGCCCGGACCAACATTGGCCAACGCTGTTGCTGCACCCGAGACAGAGGTAATGAAATCCAGCCCGGTCAACGCCAGCGCCCATGCCAGAAAACCCAAAGACAATACGAAGAACATGAAAAAGCTCATGACCGAAGTCAGGACATCCGTTCCGATGGGACGCCCATCATAGAGAGGCATGAACACCCCATGCGGTGAACGGATACGCCGGATTTGAGTTTTGATGGATGCAAACAGCAGTTGATAGCGGAAAATCTTGATCGAACAGGCAGTTGATCCCGCACACCCTCCGATCAGGCCAATCAGGAAGAACACCATGATCGGAAAACTGCCCCAACCCATATAATCGACGCTGGCATAACCGGTACCTGAAATGATCGACGTGATGTTGAACAGCGATTCCCGCACCGCCTGTTCCCAGTGATGCGGAAAGACAGAGGTCAAAAACACCGCCATGACGGCTACAAGAACCACGATCGTGGCCAAAAACGCCCGAATCTGACTGTCGCGGAACAGGGAGCCGGTGCTGCCATTGGCAAACTGAACATAACGCACAAATGGCAGGGCAGCGAGGATCATGAAAATCGACGCCGCATATTCCGCCGGACCCGAGAAGGTACCGAACGATGCATCATAGTTTGAAAACCCACCGGTCGAGATTGTGGTCATAGAATGAACCACGGCGTCAAAAAAGCTCATGCCAAGACCGGTGTAAACAAGCGCGCAGACCACGGTCAGGAACACGTAGATCAGGGAAATCTGGCCTGCGATTTCTTGCGCCCGCGGCAGGATCTTACCCATGGTTTCGAAACCTTCCGAACGGAAGATCTGCATTCCTCCGACCCGAAGCTCGGGCAGAAAAACCATTGCAACAACGATGATCCCGATACCGCCCAGCCACTGCAGCACACCGCGCCACAAAAGCAACCCCTGCGGCAGCCCGTCGAGCCCCGAAATCACGGTCGAGCCCGTGGTCGTAAGGCCAGACATGGCCTCGAAATAGGCATCTACAAAGCGCAACTCGGTTTCCCCAAACAGGAAAGGAATTGCCCCAAATAAAGGCAAAGCCACCCAAACGCCGGTCGTGAGCAGAAAGGTCTGACGGATCGTCAACCCTTCGCCAACGCCATTTGAGCAGCTCATAGAAAGGACAGCGCCGGTCAGAATGGTGATAACGCTGCTTTCAAGGAAAACATGCCATTCGCCGCGGCCCTCGATAAGGTCCGCAAGCATGGGCAACATCATGGTCGCCCCAAGAATGGCGACCAACAGGCCAATCACATATCCTACCGGGCGCATGTCCGTCATGAGGCGCAGCGTTGGCGCGCCTGCACGACTGTGTCAAGCGGATGTCCCGATTACTTTTCGGTTTTGCCGCTCGAGACGGGCATCACGGGCGGTTTCGAAGGCGCGCGTGACCGGCGTGCAGCTGCCGCCTGTCCCGCCTGAGTCTTCGACGCGGCCGGATTTGCGGGTGCAGGTTTGGCTGTTGCGACCCGATCTGCCTTCACCTTGGACGCTACGGGTTTAACAGCTGCGGTTTTTGCAACAGCAGCGTCGATCGCAGCGGCGGGAGCAGCAGATTTTACCACTGCAGACCTAACTGCAGCAGGTTTAGCGGCTTCTACTTTGGGCGTTTCAGATTTGGCAGTTACGGTTTTGGTAACAGCAGGCTTTGCCGTAGCGGCTTTGGGGGCAGCGGACCTAGCTGCGACTTTTGGGGCTGCGGCTTTTGCCACTGCAGGTTTTGCCGCGGATTTGGTCTGTGCCTTTTTCGCACCCCCCGACGCTCTGGCTTTTGTCACAGGTTTCGCCAGGGCGGGCTTGGGCGATTCGGCCTTTACCTTGACTTCTGCCTTCTTCTGGACGGCCACTTTGACCTTTGCCGCAGGTTGCGGATCAGCATTGACCACAGGCATCGCCTGAGATTTGAACTCAGGTGCCTTCACGTCAGCAACAGTCTTTTCGGAGGCGACACGCAGGGCCTGAACCTGGGCGAAGGGCAGTTCAATCGCAGAGTTAGTCAGAATTTGCATGATTTTCAAATGGTTGGTCATTGCCTCACCGGCAAATCGAATTGCTGCTGCCTGAAATTCAAATGGCTGGGTAAACGGGTTCATGAGGTTGTTCTCCTGTGAAAGTGATGCAACCCGCGAATGAGTAAAGAACCCTGCCCGCCCTGACTAAACGGGCGGATTACGTTGCCTTGCAGTCCTTGGCGTCGCACGTGCCGGCTTCCTGATTGAGTGAAATGATCACCAGAACAGTGACCACGAGATGGCTGCATTCAAGGATAGTTTACAGCAAGAACTTCGCGCTTGCAGCATTTATCGCTGCAATGCGGCGAAATTTCACCGCATCGACACTTAATCAAGGTTTTACAAAAGTTTAGCGCCTATCCGACGTGAAACAATGTCGTAAACAGTCTCGGATCCAGGCTAGAGGACACAAAGGTCGGGCCCTCAGTCAGAACAGAAACGGCATCATGGCTGTGCAGGCTTTCTTGATGGCTGGCGATCACGCGGAAATCGCCGATATGATGGTCGGCCAAAAGTTCGGCACAAAACAGGCGTGCCGCGTCTTCGACAAAAATCGGGTTTGCGGCGTTCAGCTCGGCAAATGCCTGCTCATCTTCACGTTTGACCATGACCTGCGTCTCGGTCGGCACCGCCCTGCGACACAGCGCAATCAGATCTTCGAACCAGAGGCAATCGGCATCGCAATCGACCGCAACCGATATCCGCGCAACCGAGCGCTGCGAATGCGGCGTCGCCAGTTGCCCTCGTGTAGACCGCGCATGCTCGCTGAGCTCCAGAGAACATGGGCACGTCGAGGAATACACATAATCCAGATGCATGATCTTTTGGCGCACGCCATTCTGTTCAACCAGTTCCAGCGCGATATCGTAATATTGATAGCCTTCCAGACCCGAACGCAGGCTTTGAGTCCTGTCCGGGTAAGAGAACCGCATCTGGATACGTGCGTCAAAGCTGTCCAGATCGGTCATATAGTCGTTCAGCGCAGCCTCGATCACCTCAAAGCTGAACGTGCGCTCAGCATGTTTGTAGAACGAACGCATGATACGGGACATGTTGATGCCCTTCTTTTCCGCATCAAGGCTGACAGTGCCAGTCACTGAGGTCTCCAGCGTCAGGTCGTCGCCCTGCTTGCGGTGAAACCGGATCGGCAGGCGGAAATTCGATATGCCAACATGTTGAATCTGTTGCTTTGCCCCACGGATCAGGCTGGAAGGTCCATTCTGAAGGTCAGGCAACGAGGCGCGGTAGGCCTCATCCACAGCAAACCCCTCGGGGTAATGCCGCGACAGGGATGGGTAGTTGACCGGCAGGAGCCCCGGCACAAGCCGCGCGACAGCAGGATCAAGCTGACCGATATCTGCCTCGGTCGCGTTCTCGGCCCATTTCCGCAGGGTTTTCAACGCTGCCGCGGCCTCATCATTGTTGGGGGCGTCATCAATGTCACGGGGATACACGTTCATCGATCAGGGCTCCTCGGGTTGGTCGCCGGACTATATATATGTTCGACGCGATTTCCAGTCTAATGGTATACGCGCCGAAACACAGCCCGGATCGAAACTTCGTGATGGGCGCATCATGCGCACAAGTCACAAACCGTTTTCGAACTATGCCTAACAGTCCAGCAGACACCCCTATTGCTGAGAAACGTCCAATGCGCGCTTGATATCGGCAAGAAGATCATCGGCGTCTTCCAAACCTACCGAGAACCGGATGAGGCCCGGAGCAATGCCCAGCTCAACTTTTTGGTCGTCACTCAATCTTTGATGTGTGGTGGTTGCCGGGTGGGTCGCAATCGACTTGGCATCGCCCAGATTGTTCGAAATCACCGGAATCGTCAGGGCGTTAAGGAAGAAAAATGCCGCCTCTTTTCCGCCCTTGATATCCAACGACAGCACTGTCCCGCCTTTGCCGCCAAGCTGCGTTTGTATCAGATCATTCTGCGCATGAGACTTCAGACCGGGGTAAAGCGTCCGCTCCAACGCCGGATGGCCCTCTAGCGCCTCGGCAATCCTCTGGGCGGTTTCGGCCTGTGCGTTGACCCGCAAGGCCATGGTCTCAAGCCCTTTCAGCATGATCCACGCGTTGAAGGGGCTAAGCGCGCCTCCGGTGTGTTTCATATAGGGCTCGACCGTACCACGGATGAACTCTTTGGTGCCGATGATGACACCACCCAGGGCGCGGCCCTGCCCGTCAATATGCTTGGTTGCCGAGTAGACAACCACGTCAGCCCCCTGAGCGATCGCGCGCGAGAAAACTGGGGTCGAAAACACATTGTCCACGATGACCGTTGCACCAACCGCATGGGCCAGAAGGGAAACGGCTGAGATGTCGATGACCTCAAGCGTCGGGTTGGACATGGATTCGAAGAAAACCGCTTTGGTGTCCGGGCGGATCGCAGCCTCCCATGCGTCAAGATCGGTACCGTCCACAAAGGTCACTTCAACCCCGAACCGGGTCAGCACGTTTTCCAGAATATACAGGCACGACCCGAACAGAGCCTTGGCAGAAACAACGTGGTCACCGGCTTGCAACATCGAAGTCAGTGCCGCATTCACCGCAGCCATTCCAGAGGCGGTGGCAAAAGCGTCTTCGCCCCCTTCCAGAGCCGCGATACGCTGTTCAAACATCGAAACTGTCGGGTTGCCATACCGAGCGTAAATGAACTCATCAGGGCCGGTTTCGATGAACCGCGCCTCGGCCTGCTCGGCCGTATCATAGACAAATCCCTGGGTCAGAAAGATCGCCTCACTCACTTCGTTGTATTGGCTGCGGCGGGTGCCGCCATGGACAGCTTGTGTGCGCTTGTTCCAGCTCTCGCTCATGTCATTCCTTTCAGCCCCTTGAGGGACGTAAACAAAAAACCCCAGACGCGGCCAAGCGAAAGGGGTCTTTCATCCTGACCTTTTAGCGGTGTTGTTTAGCGTGGCCCGCAATCCGGTAACAAATCGCCACGTGGTGAGGATGCATTTACGCCCCGTCCCAGATCACGTCAAGACCGGCTGCACCAAGGTCACGCTTTCGTAACACACCTGCGCGCCCTCTTGCCGAACGCGCTGAAACCTCCATGATCGCGTCCAGTTTGAGGAGATGACATGATCGATCTATATTTCTGGCCCACGCCCAACGGCTGGAAAGTGTCCATCGCTTTGGAAGAGATGGAGCTGCCCTATAAAACCCACCTGATCAACATCGGCCAAGGCGACCAGTTCGACCCCGAGTTCCTTAAGATCGCCCCCAATAACCGGATGCCCGCGATCGTCGATCCGAACGGACCCGGAGGGACGCCGGTATCTGTATTCGAAAGCGGCGCGATCCTGATGTATCTCGCCCGAAAAACCGGACGCTTCTATGGTGAAACTGAACGTGACCGGATCGCTGTCGAAGAATGGCTGATGTGGCAGATGGGCGGCATCGGCCCGATGGCGGGACAAGCACACCATTTCCTGAAATACGCACCTCAGCTGGACCCGCCGCAAGACCTGCCCTACCCCAAGGATCGCTACCGTGCCGAAGTCGGACGTCTTTACGGCGTTCTGGATCGCAGGCTGGCCGAGAACGAATATGTGGCCGGCAATTTCTATTCCATCGCCGACATGTCGATCTGGGGCTGGGCGAGCTTGTGGGAAGGGCAACAACAGGTGTTGGAAAACAAGCCTCACTTTACCCGCTGGTTGGAAACCGTAAGCTCTCGCCGCGGTGTGCATGCGGGCCGCGCCTTGCATGCCGAGTTGCGCGGAGATCACCGTGACAGGCAATCGCAGGGCGTTTTGTTTAAACGATAAGCGAGGGTATTGTTTACACGGTATGTCGCATTTTCTGGATGCCAGAATCAGGAGTGAATTTTGACCGTCCTAGTACAACCGGCCTCCAAATCTGTTCCACCCGAGGCTCTCGCCGATCTTCTATGGAGCACAGATCCAAAACTAAACGGTTACATATTTGGAAAAATGGATGTCTTGCTTAAGATCATCGGAACAGAATGGCCCGCGCAACTAGGTTTGTATTCGTTCAAACATGCCTTCACGGCCATGCACCGTGGCAAAGTCGCCGGCCTCCTTATTGGGCAAACAGAAGAAGAATATGCTGCGAATTTCGATTTTTCCGTCGATCATCAAGCTAATGCTCTTGGCGAAGATGAAGCCCGTCATCTAAAATCTGCCTTGCATTGGATGGATCGGTTGTTTCCCGCCCCGCGTCAAAACTCTTACTACATTCTCGAATTCGCTGTGAACCCAGACATGCAGGGTACAGGCATTGCCAGCCAACTCTTTGCAATAGCAACGAAACGGGCTTTGGCGGGTGGGTGCAATCAAATATGCCTTGATGTAGCTACCAACAATGAAGCCGTTAGTTTTTATGAACATATTGGATTTAGCGTCGAAATTGAATCGCGCGTGCCCGTTTTGGACGACGAGCATGGAATAGGAATGCACCTGCACATGGTTCTAGAGATCGGTCAAAGCGACTGACATCGGTGCAGGCTCGATTGCAATATTGTCGATAAGAATATTCAGCCGCGACCGTTCATGTCGCAATTCCCACTGGAAACAGGCAACGCCCTTCACTAAGGAAGAAATCGACAATCGAAAAAGGAAGACGCACGCAATGGCAAAGATCACCTATGTCGAGCATGGCGGTACTGAGCACACTGTCGAGGTCGCCAACGGACTAACCGTCATGGAAGGAGCCCGTGACAACAACATTCCCGGCATCGAAGCGGATTGCGGCGGCGCCTGTGCCTGTTCGACCTGCCATGTCTATATCCACCCCGACTGGGTTGAGAAAATTCCCGGCAAGGATGACATGGAAGAAGACATGCTGGACTTTGCCTATGAGCCCGACCCTGCCCGTTCGCGCCTGACCTGCCAGATCAAAGTCACAGACGAGATGGATGGCCTGATCGTTCAGATGCCGGAAAAACAGATCTGATGCCCTGCAAAGCGCCGCGCCTACCCTACCGAACTTGGCAGGGTCAGGCCCGCGGCGCAGCGCTGACGTTGTGCTTCTGGCTGACGGGCCATGTCCCGCTGGCACTGGCAGAGACCGTCCCAGCCGCTCGTTTCACCGAGCCGACTACACGTTACGCCCACGGAGTTCTGGGTGATAACATCGAATATGGCGCGTTGGAGCTGACTATCCAAAGCGGAAACGTGACCATCCGTCTTCCATCTGATCGCGTATTTGAAGATCTCGCTCCACGGCTTGTGGACGTGGATCAGGACGGGACCCCCGAGGTCATTGTCATTGAATCTCAGGATCAAACGGGCGCTCAGTTGGCCATCTATGATGCCAGAGGCGATAAAATCGCCGCAACTCCGCATATCGGTACCCGCTTTCGATGGCTTGCTCCGGTCGGGGCGGCGGATCTGGATGGGGATGGCAATATCGAAATCGCCTATGTCGACCGCCCTCATCTGGCCAAGACATTGCGCATTTGGCGCTTTGTCGACGGCGAATTAATCCAGATTGCCGCTCTACCAGGGCTGACAAATCATCGGATCGGCGAAGGTTTCATCACAGGGGGCCTGCGCGACTGTGGCAATGGCCCGGAACTGGTAGTCGCGTCTGCGGACTGGCGCGAAATTGTCAGCATCCGCTTTGACAATGGCTGGGTGCAGCATCTGGTCGCCCCCTTTAGCCCGAAAGCAATGACCTCTGCGCTTAACTGCGTACCCTCGCCCTGACTGCAGCCCGCGTCAGAGGGCTGCCCGGCCCAAGTCCATTGACGCTGCATCTCTGATGCAGTGGCTGAGCGCGGGAGCCGTCGCGATTACAGCGCCCGCCATCCGATATCCCGGCGAAAGAACCCCTCTGGCCAGTTGATCCCGTCGATCAGCTCATAGGCGCGGTCACGCGCTTCCTGCAGGTTCCGTCCGCGTGCGGTGACATTCAATACCCGGCCACCACTAGAGACGATCTGACCGTCGGCTTCTTTGGTTCCTGCGTGAAACACCATATTACCGCTATCTTCAGATACGTCATCCAGCCCTTTAATCACGCTGCCTTTTTGGTAGGCGCCCGGATAACCATTTGCGGCCATGACTACCGTCAAGGCGTGATCATCCGCCCAGTTTACACGCGCCTCGGCCAACCGGCCTTCTGCTGCGGCGTGCATCAAGTCCATCGCCTGCGCGCCCAGGCGCATCATCAGCACCTGACATTCCGGGTCGCCGAAACGCACGTTATATTCAACCAACCGTGGCTGGCCGTCCTTGATCATCAAACCAACATAAAGAACGCCCTGAAACGGCGTTCCGCGCCGCTTCATCTCTGCCATGGTGGGGCGCACAATCTCGTTCATCGCGCGCTCTTCGATTACAGCGCTTAACACAGGAGCCGGAGAATACGCGCCCATGCCGCCGGTGTTCAGACCGGTATCGCCCTCGCCTACCCGTTTATGGTCTTGCGCCGTGCCAATGGACAGGATGCTTTCCCCGTCGCATAGCACGAACAGAGATGCCTCTTCACCTTCCATGAACTCTTCGACCACAACTTCGGCACCGGCACCACCAAAGGCTCCGCCAAACATGTCATCGATCGCATCCAAGGCCGTCGCTTCGTCCATCGCAACGATCACACCCTTGCCCGCGGCCAAGCCATCAGCCTTGACGACGATAGGTGCGCCCTGCTTTTTGATATAGGCTTTGGCTGGCTCGGCCTCGGTAAACCGGGCGTATCCTGCGGTTGGAGCATTGGCGGCGTCGCAGATCTCTTTAGTAAAGCTCTTGGACGCCTCGAGACGTGCAGCCGCGGCCGAGGGGCCAAAAACCAGCACACCGGCCTCGCGCAAACGATCCGCAACCCCCGCAGCCAATGGCGCCTCGGGGCCGACGATCACAAAGTCGATCGCGTTCTCATCCGCAAACCTGACCACCTCACCGCCGTTTTCGATATCCAGCGCTGCACATTCGGCAATCTGGGCGATCCCGGCATTGCCCGGCGCCACAATCAGGCGGTCGCATTTCGGGTTTTGCATCACCGCCCAGGCCAGGCTGTGTTCGCGCCCACCACTACCGAGAATGAGGATGTTCATGACTGCTCTCCGATCTGCTTGGCCTCGCCTTCCGCGCGTTCTAAGCTGGCCGAGCATTTGACACAAGGCGCTGAAATGTCCGACCTACTTGACGACCCCATTCCCGGCCAAAATACCCCAGAATACACTGTTTCCGACATCTCGGGCGAGGTGAAGCGGACGCTGGAAGGCAGTTTCGGCCGAATCCGTGTTCGGGGTGAAGTCGGTCGCGTGTTCAAAGCCAGATCTGGTCATCTGTACTATGACATCAAGGACGACAAGAACGTACTGGCCTGCACCACTTGGAAAGGCCAGGTTGCTGCCCTGTCCGTGGTTCCCGAGGAAGGTCTGGAAGTGGTCGTCACAGGCCGTCTGACCGCTTTTGGAGCGCAGTCCAAATACAATCTGAACGTGGATGAGGTTTCGGTGGCCGGACAGGGTGCCCTGATGGCCCTGCTTGAAAAGCGAAAGAAACAGTTGGAATCCGAGGGCCTGTTCGCACCCGAGCGTAAAAAGCCTCTGCCCTATCTTCCTCAGATCATCGGCGTAGTGACTTCACCCTCGGGCGCGGTGATCCGCGATATCCTGCACCGGTTGCGTGACCGGTTTCCGCGCAAAGTGTTGATCTGGCCTGTCGCCGTGCAAGGTTCGAATTGCGCGCCTGAGGTGGCGAACGCGATTACTGGTTTCAACCAACTGACTCCTGGCGGTGCGCTGCCACGACCGGACCTGATCATCGTCGCCCGTGGTGGCGGGTCAATCGAGGACCTCTGGGGGTTCAACGAAGAGATCGTGGCCCGCGCTACGGCGGCATCAGAGATCCCGGTGATCTCGGCCGTTGGGCACGAGACCGACACGACCCTGATTGATTTTGTGTCGGACCGCAGGGCCCCAACCCCCACAGCCGCAGCCGAACTTGCGGTGCCTGTCCGCATGGAACTTCTGGCCTGGACCGGAGAGCAAGGCGCCCGCCTGTCCCGTGCAGCCACGGACGCTGTGCAAAGACGGTCGCAACGGTTGCGGGATTTATCCCGCGCATTACCACGCCCGGATAGCTTGTTGAACAACCCGCGACAACGCCTTGATTTAATTGCGGACCGACTGACACCAGCACTTGAGCGCGGCGTGCAAAACCGCCGTTTGCAAGTAGTGGAGTTGTCCGCCCATCTGCGCCCGTCGACATTACGCTCACTGGTCGGAACCCGACAGGAAACGCTGCGCAGCCTTTCGTCGCGCCTGTCTGTCCGGCCGATCCAGCGCGAAATCGACAGCCAACGGCAAAACATCAACCGCCTAGCCGAACGCTTGAGTACAGCGCAAGCCGCGCGTCTGGACCGGATGCGTCAATCCCTGGAAACCGCAGACCGGCTGCGTGAAACGCTCAGCTACAAGGCAACGCTGCAACGTGGATATGCGGTCGTACGCGCCGAAGGACAGGTACTGACAACCCGAAAACAGGCGGCAAAACACCAATCCTTTGACATTGAATTTGCAGATGGCGAATTGAAGACCGGCCCGTCTACCACGTCACCGTCAACTTCGAAAAAACCGCCGAAGAAGGATGCGCCGGATCAGGGGTCGTTGTTCTGACCCCTGCACAGGCTAGACACCGACTTCGGGACCGTAACAGACCATCTCGGCGTCTGTGTCTTCTTTCTCATATAGTTCGGTCATCTCAGGATTTCCCTCGAACTGAGCGATCAGACCGCCGCCAGATTCGGTGAATACCCAACATTGCGGGTCATGCCGGTCTTCATAGACGAAACAGATCTGTCCTTCTTGCTCGTACCAGAGCCCTTCTTTGCAGTTCCCATCCAGAAAAGACCAAATCACGCGGCGATCCGGCAGATAACGCTCGACCCCATAGATCCTGCCTTCAAAGCCATAGAACAGGGTTTTTCCCAGCGTATAGCGGTCAAATTCGGCGCCGGATAGAGATGTGTCAGCACAAACCGCCGGGGCAGCCATTGACAACAGAATCGCAATTCGTTTCAGCATGGGTTCATTCTGTCAGATGGCAGGCCGCTAGGCCAATTCCCTTTTCATTCCAACCGGGTGCCTTCACGTCACCGATTGAGTTTTGCGGTTATGCGCTGCGAAAGTGTTCAGTACATGCTGCGGAGATAACTCTATGAACAATGCTCTCTTTCTGATTGCGACAGCTTGCGCTCTGGCTTACCTGCCATTGACCTCGCGTGGCGCTGGCGCTGTTCGGTCAATCCTAAAGACCCTATCCGTCGCAGTTCTGGCGGTCATTGCCGCCCAAAGTGGCGCTCCATTTCTATTGATCCTTGCGCTGGCATTCTGTGCGCTGGGGGACGCCCTTCTGTCCCGGGAAAGTGATGCCACCTTCATGGCCGGGATCGGTGCCTTTGCAACTGGTCATCTGGCCTATATCGGGCTGTTCTTGTCCCATCCGGCCAGCGACGCCGCGCTTATTCTGGAGAAGCCCGGATACTTCTGGTCTTTGATCCTCCTCGGTATTGTCGTTGTCACCCTATTACCGCCGCGTGCCGGAGATCTGAAATGGCCCGTTTTCGGGTATATTCCGATCATTCTGGGCATGGGCATCACGGTCCTGGCCCTGCCCGAAACAGGCGCGCTGCGTTGGGCTTTACCTGCGGCTTTGTCCTTTATCTCGTCCGACCTGATCCTGGCGACTGAGAAGTTTCTTTTGCCAGTGGACCATCCCAGCCGCCGTTTCACCTCCTATCTGGTTTGGGTATTGTATTGGGGGGCGCAAGCCGGTCTTCTGATCGCCTTCCTCTGAACCTTTGCAACTGCTGCAATTCCGCATTAGGTGAGAGGAACACCTGCGGAGACCAAAAATGGCGCTATTCTCAAAGCTCAAGGACAAGCTGTTCAAATCCTCATCCCGCCTTGAACAAGGGTTGGATGCCATCGTTGAAGATGGGGGCGAGGAAACAACTGCACCTGATTCAATCCCGCCAGCGCCAGCGCCGCATTCCGAACCGGGACCCGAAGTCGCGCAACCGGACATGGCACCGGAACAGGCAATTGCCAAACCGGTGTCCACTACAGCCGAGTCTGCGCCGTCGAAATCCATGCTCGGGCGGCTTTTCGGGCGCGCCGAGACCGAGACAACAGTTCGCCGCACGCTGGATGACGACATGCTGGAACAGCTTGAAGAGCTGTTGATTGCATCCGACATGGGTGTGGACACAGCGCTGCGCGTCACCGCCAATATGGCCGAGGGCCGTTATGGCCGCAAACTTTCGACACAAGAGATCAAGCAGCTTCTGGCGCAGGAAGTCGCCCGGGTTATGGAACCCGTTGCAAAGCCCATGCCGCTCTATTCCAAACGCCCACAGGTGGTACTGGTCGTTGGCGTCAACGGATCGGGCAAGACCACCACGATCGGCAAACTAGCAAGCCAGTTCAGGGCGGCCGGCAAGAACGTAGTGATCGCAGCTGGAGACACCTTCCGCGCAGCCGCCGTAGAACAGCTGCAGGTCTGGGGCGACCGCGCAGGCGTTCCGGTCCTGACAGCCCCCGAAGGCTCGGACCCCGCCTCCCTGGCCTTCGATGCGTTGACCCGCGCACAAGAGGATGGCGCCGATCTGTTGATGATCGACACCGCCGGTCGTCTGCAAAATCGTGCCGACCTGATGGAGGAATTGGCCAAGATCGTCCGGGTGATCCGCAAAGTCGACGAAACCGCACCGCACAATACCCTTTTGGTTTTGGACGCCACCACCGGTCAGAATGCACTCAATCAGGTCGATACCTTTCAGAAACTGGCCGATGTCTCCGGCCTGGTGATGACCAAGCTGGACGGCACCGCAAAAGGCGGCGTGCTGGTGGCACTGGCCGACAAGTTCGGCCTGCCCATTCACGCAATAGGCGTCGGAGAACAGATCGACGATCTCGCCCCTTTCGATCCCGATGAATTCGCCGCTGCTCTAACCGGCCTCGATCAACGCTGATCCGAACTTCAACTGGCTAAAAATATCTTCGGGGGTGTGGGGGGCAGACAGCTCCCCACCCTCTCCACCCGCGAAAGGTCGATGTCTTGAGCGACTGGCTCATCTCTCTGGAAGGCACGCCCAAGGGCCATGACCTTGCCCTTGGGCTCGCGCTGATGGCCGCCTTCTTGCACGCGGTGTTCGGAGCATTACAAAAGGGCCGTCACGACCCGTGGCTGTCTCGCGGGGCCATAGACGCCAGCTACTGTCTTCTGGCTGCACCTTTCGCGTTTTTTTTAGTGCCCTGGCCCGAACCCTATATGTGGCCAATCTTCGCCACCGTCTGGCTGATCCACATCGCTTACAAGATACTGCAGGCAATGGCCTATACCAAAGGCTCTTATACAGTGGTCTATCCTGTTGTGCGCGGCACCGGGCCGCTGTTCACCGTTTTCGGCGCCTATCTTTTGTTTGGCGAGACCTTCTCTGCCACCCAATGGTTTGGCGTCGCGGTCTTGCTAGCGGGGATATTCGGGCTGGCGGCCTATAATTTGCGGTTTCTTGAAACCAACCGCGAAACGCTTGGGATCGCCCTAGCCTTGGCCCTCGCAACCGGCCTGTTTGTGGCGTTATATACCACCTATGACGCCTATGGCATTCGTGCGACGGCCGATCCGTTCACCTTTCTGGCCTGGTTCTTCATGATCGACGGGGCGACGATGCCGATCTATGCGTTCTTTCGCTGGCGCGCGATGGCCCATCGCCCGGCCTTGGGACCCTTGGCGCTGCGCGGCATCGCCGGCGGGATCATCGCCCCTCTATCTTTCGGAGCCATCATGCTGGCCACGCGGTTGGACAAGGTCGGCGAAGCCGCCGTTCTGCGGGAAACCTCCACCGTCTTTGCCGCCCTGATCGGCTGGCTGGTTCTGAAAGAAACCGTCGGCCCAAGGCGGATCGCGCTGATGGCATTGATTGCACTCGGCGCCGTAATAGTTGAAATGGGCGGGTAAGCAGCAGGACAAAAGACATGACAGGCAAGACCGACATAAATCCATTTCTGAAACAGGTGCTGGAACTGGGTCCTCCGCTGGCCTTTTTCTTCATCTACCTGCGCTTGCGCGATGACAGCTTTATGATCGGCGGCATCGAGTATTCCGGCTTTATCATTGCCACGATCATTTTTGTGCCGCTGATGCTGGGGGCAATGGGCATCTTGTGGTACCTGACCGGCAAGCTAAGCCGGATGCAGATATTTACAGCTTTCATGGTCATTTTCTTCGGCGGCCTGACCGCCTGGTTCAATGACGAGCGGTTCTTCAAGATGAAAACCACGCTTGTTTATGGCCTGTTTGCTCTGATCCTGGGGATCGGGCTGCTGCAAAAGAAATCCTATCTTGCCTATGTTCTGGACGAGATGCTGCCCATGAAACACGAAGGCTGGATGATCCTGACCCGTCGTCTGTGTGCGTGTTTTGCTGTTCTGGCCGTCGCAAATGAATTCGTGTGGCGCACGATGTCGACTGACCTGTGGGTCAAGATTGAAACCTTCGGATTTCCCATTGCCCTGATGGCGTTCCTGATGCTGCAGTTCAGCCTGTTGCAAAGCTATATGGATGATCCCGATCATCAATGACGGCTAAATCCTCAACCGCCCTTCGGATGACTTTTCCGTGAAGCGCGGGAGGCCATAAAACCTAACAAAATCCTTGGCTAAACGCTTGGGCTATGAAAAGTTGTGTCACCACTCACCTTTTCCCGCCGGAGCACCACACCAAATGACGGCTTTCCCAAATAGTGGCTTTCTATCCGAAGCTTCAGACCGGCTGAGATCAATGCTCTCGGCACAGGCGACAGAGATTTCTCTCGAACCTGGTGATATCCTTTTCGAACAAGGGGATGAAGGGGATGCCCTCTATGCCATTCTTGCCGGCACGCTAGAGGTGTCCTTCTTGGCGATGAGCGGTCGAAAACTCTCGTTGACATTGATGAAGCCTGGCGAGGTCTTTGGTGAAATCGGCTTGTTCGACAATGGCCCCCGCACCGCAACCGTGGCCGCGGCCGAGGCCTCTCGGGTGCTGCGTGTGCGTAGGTCCGATGTCATGAACCAGATCCGCCAACATCCTGACCTTGCGGTGGATATGATCCGACTGGCCGGTTTGCGCATGCGGTGGATGGGGTCGCAACTGAATGAACAGGTCTTTTTGCCGATGCCTATCCGGCTTGCGCGCAAACTGCTGCATCTGTCCAACCTTCAAGACGATCCAACCACTCGCATTACCCTGTCCCAAAGCGAGCTGGCCGAATTCGTTGGTGCCACGCGCGAAGCTGTCTCAAAGACAATTTCAACCTGGAAACGCGACAAGGTTGTCGAAGCTTCGCGGGGCGGCCTGATGATCCATGATTTTGAGGCGCTGCGGGAACTGGCGGATTCCGACCTCATTTGACCTGTTGTGACCTGCTTCACATACGACGGATCGCATTAAGATTACGTTAGGAACTGTTACCGTAGGAGGTCAGAGAATCATCCCCGATATCTGTCCACTGACCTCTCCCTGTACCAGAGCCATACGCCTTCCCCGGCGTGTGGCTCATCTTTTTTCAGCACAGAAAAAAGGCCAGAGCAGGTGCCCTGGCCTTTCTGTTTGTTCAACCTAAGAGATCACTCTTCAAGGCTCAGCGCGACAAAGCGTGGATCTCCACCGCGCCGCACCAAAAGCAGCAGTGACTTCCGCCCGGCAGTGCGGGCTTCTTCCATTCGGTCCTCGAGATCAGAAATCGCAGTGACCTTCTGCTGGCCAGCCTCGGTGATCAGATCACCGGCGCGCAAACCCTTGGCATAGGCTTCTGACGCCTCGTCCACTTCGGTCACAACCAGCCCCTCGGTATCCGGCTCCAGCCCCAGATCAGCACGCAGGGCTTCAGTCACGGGCGATATCGTCAGCCCCAGAATATCGGCATTTTCCTCAACCGGGGCTTCTTCGGCCTCACCCTCTTCGCTTTCGGCCCGCTCGGCATCTTCGCGGCGGCCCAGAGTCACAAGCACTGTCTGCGTGCTGCCATCCCGATGCACCACCACACGGACCGACTTGCCAACCGTTGTCTCACCAACCTGACGTACCAATCCACGGGTGTCATCGACCTCGACACCATCAAAGCTGAGGATCACATCGCCCGCCAACAGGCCTGCCTCTTTGGCCGGGCCCTCGGGTACATCGCTGATCAGCGCGCCACCCGGCTTGTCCAGGCCCATCGCATCGGCCATATCCTCGGTCACATCCTGAATGCGGACACCCAGCCAACCGCGGCGGGTCTCTCCGAACTCGCGCAGTTGGTCGACAACCTTGACCACCACATTCGAGGCCATCGAGAAGCCAATCCCGATCGAACCACCATTCGGCGACAGGATCGCCGTATTCACGCCAATCACCTCGCCATCCATATTGAACAGCGGCCCGCCCGAGTTCCCCCGGTTAATCGCAGCATCGGTCTGGATATAGTCGTCATAAGATCCGCTGAGCGCGCGGTTCCGCGCCGAGACGATCCCCGCCGAAACCGAAAACCCTTGCCCCAGGGGATTGCCCATCGCAATCACCCAGTCGCCAACGCGCGCAATGTCACTATCACCAAACTTGACGTATTTCAGCGGCCCGGTGGCTTCGACCTTCAAAAGCGCGATATCGGTTTTTTCATCTGTTCCGATCACTTTCGCAGGCAGTTCTTTCTTCGGTTGACCGTCGCCCGGGAAGAATTCGACCAGTATCTCATCAGCCTCGGCAATAACGTGGTTGTTAGTAACGATGAAACCATCCTCGGATATCACAAACCCCGAGCCCAGCGAATTGCTGCGGCGGGGGCGGTTATCTTCATCCCCGTTACGGTCTTGAAACTCGCGAAAGAAATCTTCGAACGGAGAGCCTTCGGGAACGATCCCCTGTGGGCCGGTCTGGCCCTCGATCAGTGTCGAAGTGGTGATGTTGACCACCGCTGGGCTGATCTTATCGGCCAGCGGAGCCAGGCTTTCGCCCCGCGCCTGGGCGGCCACTGACTGCGCCAATACAAGCAGCATCCCGGCAAAGGCCAGCCACATCAACCGCATGAAACCAACAACGTCGCCCCGCCGGACGGATATACTGCGCGCTTGTGACTGCACGTGGGAACTCCTTGTCGTCAACACTATCTGGATCGCCCGCAGGCGGCCCTTCTTGATATCCAATGTAGCTGGTTTGTCCTTGCCCGCAACTGAGGATCGCGGGGAAATCACCATGAAGTGTAGCCGTTGTTCAAAACCCGACCTGATATGCACCCCATAGCAACACGAGACCTCCCACCATACATAACAATCCTGCAAGCCGACGTGCCTGCTCTGGCATAGACCGCAACGCCTCTAGCATACGTTCAATAAGCGAAGGGGCCAGCGCATAGGCCAGCCCCTCAACAATCAACACCAGCCCAAAGGCCAGAAGGATCATACCCATTATTCAGACGCCTGCCCCGCCGATTGGCCCCGGCCGGTGGGTGATTTGAGATAGTTGAAGAACTCGGAATCCGGGCTCAATACCATCGAGCTGTTACCGCCCTGCAAAGCATTCTGATAGGCGGTCAGCGAACGATAGAATTCAAAGAATTCAGGGTCCGCTCCGTAAGCTTCGGCAAAGATCGCATTGCGTTCGGCGTCAGCCTCACCGCGAATGATCTCAGCCTCGCGCCGCGCATCCGACACCAGTTCGACAACGGTCCTGTCGGCCTGGGCACGTACGCGCTGTGCCGCCTCATTACCACGGGCACGTTCGTCCGTTGCTTCGCGCTCCCGCTCGGCCTTCATCCGGTCGAACGTCGCTTCGAGGTTGGCCTGCGGCAGATCGGTCGCTTTCAGACGCACGTCAATGACGGTCACACCCAGCGCACGTGCCTCGGCAATCGCACTATTGCGAATACGCAGCATCAGCGCAGCCCGGTCCGAGCTCAGGATGTCACGGGATGAAACTGAGCCCAGAACTTCGCGGGTTTCAGCACGTAGAATGCTGTCCAGCCGATTCTCAGCTACCGGAATACCACCACCGCCAACTGCCTGACGAAACTGCTCAAGATCCGAAATCCGGTAGCGGGCGAAAGCATCGACCACCAGACGGCGATCATCCAAGGGAGTGACTTCAAGTGGCTGCACGTCGATGGACAGGATACGGTCGTCATACCGGACAACTTCCTGAAAAACAGGGATCTTGAAGGCCAGACCAGGATCTTCTTTCACCGCGACCACACGGCCGAATTGCAGAACCAGCGCACGCTCGCGTTCATCAACGATAAAGATCGAAGACAGCCCAGCGACGCCAAGGATCACCACAAGGATGAGGATAATGGGTGATTTACGCATTAGTTGCTCTCCCCTGATTGATTGCGGCGCAGTTCGTTCAGCGGCAGATATGGCACGATGCCCTGTCCCTGACCGGTCGAGTTTTCATCCAGAATGATCTTGTCAACGTCACCCAGAATCTGCTCCATCCGCTCCAGATACAGACGCTTGCGCGTTACATCCGGCGCTTTCGAGTATTCCTCGAGAACCGCGCTAAAGCGGCTGGCCTCACCTTGGGCGCTGTTGATCTGTTGGGCGCGATATCCTTCGGCCTGTTCGACAACTTGCGCAGCTTCACCACGAGCTTCGGCGAGGACACGGTTTGCATATGCATCAGCAACGTTCTGCAAGCGGTCACGTTCCTGCGCAGCCGCCTGAACATCGCGGAAGGACGCGATCACGTCCTGCGGCGGGTCAGCCTTGTCAAAGTTCACACGTACGATGTTCACGCCGGAATCATAGCTGTCCATCGTCGACTGGATCAGTTCCTGCAGACGGTCGGCAATCACACCGCGATCTCGGTTCAGGATCGGGGCAAGTTCGCTTTGTGCAATAATCTCGCGCATTGCCGATTCCGATACCGCACGGATTGTTTGACCCGGGTCGCGCAGGTTGAACAGATATTTGGCCGGATCGTTGATGTTCCAGACAACCTGGTAGTCGATATCGACCACGTTCTCGTCGCCAGTCAGCATCAGACCATCGTCGCTGCTGCGCGCGCCGCCCATATCCTCGGTCCGCTCGCTGGTAACGGCCACGACTTCCGCCGTTACAAACGGCCAAGGTGCAAAATTCAGACCATCTGATCGAACAGCGTAGAATTCTCCAAAGAATAGTTCCACCGACTTTTCAAAGTTCTGAACACGATACGCACTCGCGAAGATCCACAGACCTAGTGCAACCAACAGACCAATCGCAACGGTCCCTTTAGTAAAGATAGGACCACCGCCGCCGCCACCAGAACCATTGGTGCCACGACCGCCGCCGCCGCCCATCAAGACGCGCAGCTGTTCCTGGCCTTTTTTCATCAGCTCGTCGATCTCGGGGATCTGCGGGCCCTCGTTTTCAGGGGGCTTGCGCCCGTCCCCGTTATCACCCCGATTTCCTCCGCCGCCAGAAGAGCCTCCGCCCCCCCAGGGGCCGCCGCTGTTGCCCGCCATTTTTATCTATTCCCTTGTGTTGAACCGTGTGATCACGGGTTCCCTTGTAACTTGTGTGCGCGCGGTTGCAAATCAAGCCGTACGCACAGGATGACGCATTGTTACCAGTTCTTCCGCCATGACCGGATGAACTGCAACGGTGCGGTCGAAATCTTCCTTGGTTGCGCCCATTTTGACGGCAATGCCAGCCAGTTGAATCATCTCTCCGGCGCCCGGTGCCACAATGTGACAGCCCAGTACCTTACGCGTGGCCTGAGAGACGATCAGTTTCATCAAAACCCGCTGCGTGCCACCTGCGAATGCCTTTTGCATCGGCTTGAACGAGGTTGCATAGATCTCGACCGGCTCTTGGGCTGCAGCGTCTTCTTCGCTCAACCCCACCGTGCCGAATTCCGGCTGCGTGAAAATCGCAGTTGGAATCAGGTCGTGATCCACAGGTGTCGGGTTGCCTTTGAATACGGTTTCGACAAAAGCCATCCCCTCGCGGATCGCTACCGGAGTCAGGTTTACCCGATCCGTCACGTCGCCAACCGCATAGATCGAGGGCACGCCGGTCTGGCTGTAATCATCCACGATGATCTCACCCTTGCGGCCGCGTTCAACACCGATCGCCTCAAGCCCCAGATTGTCGGCATTGGGCGCGCGACCAGTGGCATACATGACCACGTCAAACAGCTGTTCCGTGCCATTGGTGGCCTTTACGCGAATCTTGTCACCGTCTTTGGCCATCTCAAGCACATTGGTGCCCAGATGCAGATCAATCCCGTTCTGGCACATCTCTTCGCTGATCAGACCGCGCGCTTCTTCGTCAAAACCCCGAAGGATTTGCGCACCGCGGTAGAACTGGGTGGTTTTCACGCCCATGCCGTTCATGATTCCTGCAAACTCGCTGGCGATATAACCGCCACCAACGATCAGGATGCTTTCGGGCAGTTTTTCCAGATGGAAAATCTCGTTCGAGGTGATCGCCAGGTCCGAACCCGGAAACTCGGGCACAACAGGGCGTCCGCCTGTGGCGACCAGAATATGCTTGGCCGTCATGCGGGTGCCATCGGCCAGCTCGACGGTATGTGCTTCCACCACGTGTGCACGCTGATCAAAGCTTTCGACGCCGTTGTTTTTCAGGATGTTGCGATAGATGCCTTCCAGCCGGTCCAGCTCGGCATGGAGTTTGCCGCGGAAGATATCCCAGTCAAATGCACCGGGTTTGACGTCCCAGCCATAGGCCTGCGCATCTTCGACCATGCCAGAGAATTCGCTGGCAAAAACCATCAGCTTTTTGGGGACACATCCGCGGATCACGCAGGTCCCGCCATAGCGATCCTCTTCCGCCAACGCCACTTTGGCCCCGTTTTCGCCAGCCGCCACACGCGCCGCCCGGACCCCGCCCGAGCCGCCTCCGATGACGAAAAGATCATAGTCAAAGCTCATAGTAGGTCCCGTACCCTCTCTGATTGGGATGAATCTCCGCAACCTTCAAATATGGTTTACGTCAAGAGTTGCAATCTCTTGTTTGCGATCGGCAAGCTTCTCCTGCCATTGGCGGTCAATGTCCGGCCAGAAACGACGTAGCGATTTCACAAACGCCTCGAGATCGGACCGCCTCAAACCAGCAATTGGTAGAATAAAGTTCCGAACCCGACCTTTGTCGTCATTGTAGCTGATGTACAATGCGTCTTTGGGGTTCAACTTTCCATCCGAAGGGAAATCGAAATAGCGGATATCCTTCCACGCAACACCGGCCCATGCAGACTCTTGTTGAAAAATCCCGTGAACGACATATCCCAATCTGAAACCAATCGCTTTGTCGTCGAGCGTGATCAGTTTACGATCTGATCTCAGGACAAGAGATATGCTGATGATCGCGCCTATGGAAAAGATCATATAAGTCATCAGCACATAGTTCGACCGTTCATACCGCAGCACGGTAGGAAGCAATAAGATAAAAACGCCAAAGAAAAACCCGGCGAAAACCACTCTGTAAAACAGCCGCTTCTTCCAAGCTGTGGAACTTTCATAGAATTCTATCGCCGACACGCGCTAATCCGCCAAATCCGTGAACAGGTTGTCTTTGCCGCCATCGAACAACTCGTCCAGTTCCACCGTTCCCTCGTTGATGTCGCGCAGTTCGACCCGGCCATCTCCATAACCGATCACGACCTTGTCGCAAATGTCGATGAACAACCCGTTCTCGACCACGCCGGGTACCTGGTTCAGCACCAGCGCCATCTGCCTTGGGTTTCCGATCCGTTGCAAATGCAGGTCCAGCACGTGATTGCCTTCATCCGTGACAAACGGCGCTTCTCCGTTCATGCGAAGCGCCGAGCGGGTACCGAGAACATCCATGGTATCCAGCACCTCTTCGATCAGGGTGCGTGTGGTCTGCCAGCCAAAGGGGATCACCTCGACCGGCAATGGGAAGGCACCCAGAGTCTCGACCTCTTTGCCGGCATCGGCGATGACCACCATCTGGTCGCTGGCCGTGGCTACGATCTTTTCCTGCAGGTGCGCGCCGCCGCCGCCCTTGATCAGATTAAGCTCTCTGTCGAATTCGTCCGCACCGTCGATAGTGATGTCCAGCCATCCCGCCTGATCCAGGGAAACAACCTCAATGCCCAGTTCACGGGCCAGTTGGGCCGTCCGGGTCGATGTCGGAACACCCTTGATCGCCAGACCTTCTTCTCTGACCCGTTCCCCCAACCGACGCACCATCCATGCAGCGGTCGATCCGGTTCCCAGGCCGACTCGCATCCCATTCTGCACCATGTCAGCCGCACGGCGTGCTGCGACGTATTTTGCAGTGTCGATGGGCGACAGATCACCGGCCATTTCAGCATCCCCCTAATTTGCTGCGGAACTTATACGGAATGCCTACGACAACTGCGAGAGAGAATTGTCCGGATCGGTAGACCAACATGTCGCGAAACTACGCGTTTCCTATGGGAAACGTCGCAATCAGGTCTGTTGAAAACATACGTGAGGTATACATAGTTCGCATGAACACGCCTTACCGCCTGCACTATGCCCCGGACAATGCTTCGCTGGTCATCCGGCTGGCGCTGGAAGAGATGTGCCTGCCCTATGAAACGGTTCTGGTAGACCGCCGCCAAAGCGCACAGGACAGCCCGGAATATCGCGCGCTGAACCCCAATGGGCTGATCCCGGTATTGGAAACACCACAGGGGCCGATCTTCGAAACCGCTGCTATCTTGTTGTGGCTGGCGGATACGCATGGTCGGCTGGCCCCTACTCCCATGGACAGCAACCGCGCAGCGTTTCTGAAGTGGCTGTTCTTTGCCTCCAATACGCTGCACGCTGATCTGCGTATTCTGTTTTATGCCGAAAAATATATAGACGCAGCGCAGGTCAATCCTTTGCGCGCCGGTATCCGCCCTCGTTTGCGCCAGCACTTGCGCCTGCTTGACGAAGTTGCGAAAAGCGCGCCGCCCTGGCTGAGCCCGGACATACCATCGGTCCTGAGCTATTATCTGGCCTGTCAGTTGCGCTGGATGGCGCTCTATCCTGCGAAGGCTGATCGCAGCTGGTTTCAGATCGCTGACACGCCGCATCTGCAGCGAATGCTGATGCAGTTGGAGACGCGCCCCGCCACACGCGCCGCAATCGCGGCCGAGGGTTTAGGGGTTACACCCTTTACCTCACCAACCTATGCTAACCCACCGGAAGGCTTTGCTACCTGATATGTTTCTGTCTGTCTTCGATATGTTCAAAGTGGGCATTGGCCCGTCCTCGTCCCATACGATGGGACCAATGGTTGCTGCCGCGCGGTTTTTGGACATGATGCGCGCCTCTCCGTTCGAATTTTCAGGGCTGCGCGGGTCGTTGCACGGGTCGCTGGCCTTTACCGGTGTCGGCCACGCAACCGATCGCGCCACGATCCTGGGCCTGGCCGGATTTGTGCCCGACACATATGATCACGAACGGGCCGAGGCCGCACTGGCTGGCATAAGTGAGACCCACAGCGTGACCCCCGAAGGATTGCCCACGCTGCAGTTCGATCCCAAGGCCGATCTGGTTTTCGACTATGAAAACAATCTGCCGGGCCATGCTAACGGTATGGTCCTGATGGCCACGGACGCACAGGGCGACGTGATCCTGCGGCAGGTCTATTACTCGATTGGTGGCGGCTTTGTTCTGACCGAGGAAGAACTGGCCCAAGGCAAGGCAACAGATGAAGGCGCACCGGTGCCCTTTCCTTTCAAATCGGCGGTCGAGATGTTGGACATGGCCAAAACCAGCGGCAAAAGCATCGCCGAGATGAAGCGCGCCAACGAGATCGCGCGCGGCTGTGCAGACAGTTTTGCCAAAGGCACTGCGCGCCTCTGGCAGGTCATGAATGACTGTATCGAGCGCGGTCTGACCACTGACGGTATTCTGCCAGGCGGTTTGAACGTGCGCCGTCGCGCCAAAGGCATCCATGACGCGTTGATGGCCGAGCGTGGCATGAACCTGAACGCGCCCCACACGATCAACGACTGGATGAGCGTTTACGCCATGGCCGTAAACGAAGAAAACGCAGCTGGCGGTCAGGTGGTAACCGCCCCCACCAATGGTGCTGCCGGGGTTCTTCCAGCGGTAATGCGCTATTATCTGGACCATGTACCCGGTGCTTCAGAGAACCACATCGAAGATTTCATGCTAACTGCGGCCGCTATTGGCGGGCTGGTCAAATACAACGCCTCGATCTCGGGCGCCGAGGCCGGGTGTCAGGCTGAAGTCGGCAGCGCCGCAGCCATGGCTGCAGCCGGGCTGTGCGCGGTTATGGGCGGTACCCCGGAACAGGTGGAAAATGCCGCCGAGATCGCTCTCGAGCATCATCTGGGCATGACCTGTGATCCTGTCGCCGGGCTGGTTCAAGTACCCTGTATCGAACGCAACGGGCTGGGTGCGATCAAGGCGGTATCAGCGGCCTCCTTGGCCCTGCGCGGAGATGGTCACCATTTCGTACCACTGGACGCCGTCATCGAAACCATGCGTCAGACAGGGCATGACATGCATGAAAAATACAAGGAAACGTCATTGGGCGGTTTGGCGGTGAACGTGCCGAATTGCTGAAACAAAGCGGGGAAGCATGATGGATGGCCATTGTCTTTGCGGTAAAGTTTCATTTCAGGTGGACCCGCCTGTTCTGTCCTGTGTAACCTGCCACTGCCACAGTTGCCGCAGACAATGCGCGGCCCCGATGACGGCCTATTTCGGGATCCGCGATGGACAGTTGAAATGGACGGGCCAGGCACCAAAGACATTCGCATCCTCACCCGGCGTAGAACGCAGCTTTTGTCCTGATTGCGGCTCGCCGATCTCATTCCGGTCTGCGTCCATGTCCGGCATAATGCACCTCTACGTGGCCCTTCTGAAGGACCCCAACCAGTTGCAGCCAACACTGCATGTCGCGCATGAGGAAAAGCTGGACTGGTTGCAAATGGATGACGGGCTACCGATCTGTATCGGCCCGGACTACACCAAGATGCAGCCTTTGCCTGAAACCTAGCTTTCGCTTTCCCCTGTTCAGCCAAAGCGCTAGCGTCGCTGCATGACACAGGATCGTCCCGTTTTTGGCATCGTGCTGATGCTTGGCTTTTGCGCGCTTGCACCCTTGGGGGATGCGGTCGCCAAATTACTGGGTGAAACCGTGCCGCTTGGAATGCTGGTCTTTGTCCGGTTTGCCATTCAAGCCATGTTGTTGGTTCCGCTGGTCGCCTGTACTGGCAGGCCCTGGCGCATGCAGGGGCGTATATTTCGCCTGGCTGTCATAAGAACCCTGCTGCACATCGTCGGCATCGCCGCGATGTTCTCTGCCCTGCAATACCTGCCGCTGGCCGACGCTGTGGCCATCGCCTTTGTTATGCCGTTTATCATGTTGCTTCTTGGCAAACTGGTACTAAAGGAAGAAGTCGGCAAGCGACGCCTGATTGCGTGCCTTGTGGGCTTTGGTGGTACATTGCTTGTCATTCAACCCAGCTTTGCCGAGGTCGGATATGCGGCTTTGCTTCCACTTGTCGTCGCGGTGGTGTTTGCCCTGTTCATGCTCGTGACCCGGCAAATTGCAAAAGCTACAGATCCCATTGCGCTGCAGGCCGTGTCGGGCGTCATAGCCTCTGTCATCCTACTGCCTGCACTGTTGGTGGGAACACCCGCCGGAATCTGGGAGCTGTCCCTGATTGCTCCGAATTTGGGCGATGTCTGGCTTTTGCTTGCAATCGGGCTTCTCGGTACGGTCGCTCATCTGTTCATGACCTGGTCGCTGCGATATGCACCCTCTGCAACATTGGCCCCGATGCAGTATCTCGAAATCCCGGTCGCCACGGTGTTTGGCTGGCTGATCTTTCACGACCTGCCCGACGGTGTCGCCGCTTTGGGCATCTGCATCACCATCGCCGCCGGCCTCTATGTCATTCTGCGTGAGCGGGCCAGCGCCCGGACGGCCCCGACAGAAGCGCCTGCATGACCTGATCCAGCATCGCCCTGGGAAACATTACCAAAAGGCCCGGCCCATCCATACGCAATTCAACCGAGCCCAATGCGCGGTTGGACGTTCCGACAGCGCCGTTCGGCTCCATCACCAAACCGTCGATTGGCCATTCAAGGCCGCGGCTTTGCCCTGATACACGCTGTAATGGAAACAATGAGACGACATCTCGAGGTGCCATAGAAACCGAGATTTGGGGGGGTGCGTGAAAGATAATCTCACTTTCGCCAATCAGAATACAGGGCTGATCTTGCCTGCGAACCAAGACGTTTAGTGCTGCTAACTGGTGATCCAGACGCCCCCCGAGAAAACCGACCCCAATCACCAACGGCGCCTCGACACTGCGCAGGGCTTTGTCGAAATCCGTGCTATTTTGTTCGCTAATTGGAAACAGTCGATCCAGCGGAATCTGATCTTTGTGATCCGAATCAAGCGAATCAAAATCACCGATAACAGCGTCTGGAATGCGCCCAATTTCCAACAAACTTGCCGCCCCACCATCTGCGGCGACGGCCAACTTGGTGCGAATCAACGCCAAATCCAAATCTTCAGGGCCAATTTGACCGCTTCCAACCAGCGTGATTGACTCTTTCGAACGTACAATTCGCGTCTTTTTCATGAGATTGATCATTTTTTCCGGGTTTTGACACATTGAGACCACAAAATGATAGGTTCATGGACAAAGTTCTGAGCCAATAGCTCTGCCCACGACCGGGCTGATGGCTCGTGTAGTTTGTAGAGGACGTACGTCTGATGGTACAGAATAACAAGGTTTTGACAGTTTCCTACGGAACCTTCTCGTGCACTTTGGAAGGATTTGACGATTCTTTTGAAACGATGAAGTCGATTGCCGAATACTTCCGCGACCTTGCAGCGGATGACAGGTATTTTGGGTCCGAACCCCCGCAACCAGACGCCGAAATGCTGACCCGCATCGCTCAGCGAGATGCGACGCGTAAAGTCGAAGCCAGCCAGAGCGAAAACGGATTGCTTCTGCGGGCGCAAGACCGTGCCGCTTCACCGTCCCTTTCTACCGCGCCCATGACCCCGCCCAGTACCCCGAGTGCTCCGGCCTATACCGCTGCCCCCTCACAGTCCGCGCCCATCGCAGAGGCCGAGCCGGTTGAGGGTCGACCCGAACCCGCCGCCGATAGTATCGCCGCAAAGCTGCAACGGATCCGGGCGGTAGTCTCTCATAGCGAAGAAAACTCGGTGATCTACGCCGAGGATGAAGATTCCCCCCTGATGAAATCCGAAACCGGCCCAACTGATGCCGTATCGGCTGCCTTTCAGGCCGGAACTCTGACCCCCACAGATCTGGCCGAATCCCCCGCGGCCGATGCTGAGGTTGAAGCGGCTCAGGAATTTGAGCCCGAACCTCAGATGGACATGCCCTCACCCGTCGCGGAAGAGGCAGAGATCGAAGGCCCGGCCCAAGAGACCCCCGCCGTGCCAGAAATTGATGTCGCACCCATCGCCGACGATGTGACCACTGTCGAGGCAGAAGAGGTTTTGTTTTCGGATCTGAGTGCCGAGACGGACGAAGCCGAGAGCGACGAAATCGACAATATCCTGACAGAAGACATTTCGGCGGACGCAGACGAACCTGAAGAGGTTGCCGGCTATTTGACCGAAGAAGACGAGGAAACTCTGCTTGACGAAATCGCCAGCGTCGAAGCCGTGTTATCCGCCCGTGCGTCCGAGCCTCTGCCTGAGGAACCGAACCTGGACGAGGACGTTTCTCGCCTGATGGAAAAGGCGGTCGAACAGATGGACGATCCCGCGACTGCCACTCAGCGCGAGACATATTCTCGTCTGCGCAATGCAGTGGCCGCAACCAATGCTGATCGCGCAGATGCGCTGAACCGTAATCAGGCTCAGCAGATCAGCCCGCGCCGCCCCGAAAGCAATGTTACAACTGCCCGTCCCAAGGCAGAGCCTGCCGCTCCCCTCAAGCTGGTTGCTGAACAGCGCATCGACAATAAAGACGAGGATGAAATGGGGCCGATTTCTCCGCGCCGTGTAAAATCCAAACCGCTGGGTCTTCCGATCGAGGAAAGCGGCTTTGCGCACTATGCGCAGGAACAGGGCGCACAATCTCTGCCGGACCTGCTGGAAGCTGCGGCATCTTATCTGTCGTTCATCGAAGGCCAGGAACAATTCTCGCGCCCGCAACTGATGAACAAGATCCGTTCTCTCAAGCAGGACGATTTTAATCGCGAGGAAAGCCTGCGCTCATTCGGGCAACTGCTGCGCGATGGGAAGATTGAGAAAGCCGGCGGAGGTCGGTTTGCGGCTTCGGACGAGATCGGGTTCCGCCCTGACGGAGATGAACGCGCCGCAGGCTGAATTCAAACCGAAAATAAAAAAAGGCCGGAGACTAACTCCGGCCCTTTTTCATTGGGCGATCTTTTGTGGGCAGGCGTATGAACCCGCCGCGGGATGAGCCCTGAATAGGCCGCTCAGTCAGAGGATCCGTTTGGATCTTCTTTTCCGACACCTTTGAAGATGAATTTGAAAGGCAGAGCCCACAAAATGCCGAGCGCTACATATACCAGAAGTTCCAACCAAATTGGTGGCCGGCCCAACCAGTTTATAACCGTCACCACTGCAACGATATAAGCCGGTAGGCCAATCAGCAGCAGCACCATCGACCAGCGACGACGCGCTTTATAGCTCAGGCCATTTTTCTGTTCGCCGGCCATCAGTCAGCAAACGGGTCTGTCACCAAAATGGTGTCATCCCGCTCTGGGCTAGTGGACAGCAATGCAACCGGACATTCGATCAACTCTTCGACCCGACGCACATATTTGATGGCATTTGCAGGCAAGTCCGCCCAACTGCGCGCGCCTTCCGTGGATTCGCTCCAACCAGGCACCTCTTCGTAGATCGGAGTACATCGTGCCTGCTGATCGGCTGCAGTGGGAAGATAATCCAGACGCTTACCGTCAAGGTCATAGGCAACACAGATTTTCAGCGTCTCGAATCCGTCCAGCACGTCCAACTTGGTTAGCGAAATACCGTTTACGCCACTAGTGGCACAGGTTTGGCGCACTAGACAGGCATCAAACCAGCCGCAACGCCGCTTGCGCCCAGTGGTCGTACCAAACTCGTGCCCACGCTCACCCAGACGCTGGCCATCCGCATCATCCAATTCGGTCGGAAACGGCCCCTCACCCACACGGGTCGTGTAAGCCTTTACGATGCCAAGGACAAAATCAATCGAGCCGGGCCCGATGCCGACACCGGTCGCCGCCTGACCGGCGATCACGTTGGACGAGGTCACAAACGGATAGGTTCCAAAGTCGATGTCCAGAAGGGCACCCTGCGCGCCTTCAAACAGAATACGCTTACCAGCCTTGCGCTTTTCGTTCAGCACTTTCCAAACGGGTGCGGCGAAAGGCAGAATCTCGGACGCAATTTCCCTCAGCTGAGCAATCAGTGCATCGCGGTCCACGGGTTCGATCCCCAATCCCTTGCGCAGCGGGTCATGGTGCTGCAACGCGCGATCTACGCGGGCCTCAAGGGTCGCCTCGTCAGCCAGGTCAGCGACCCGCACAGAACGCCGCCCAACCTTATCTTCATATGCGGGGCCGATTCCACGACCGGTGGTGCCGATCTTGGTTCCTTTGCTTGCCGCCTCTTCGCGCGCGCGATCCAGTTCACCGTGGATGGGCAGGATCAGCGGGGTGTTCTCTGCGATCATCAGCGTTTCGGGCGATATCTCGACTCCCTGCGCCTGGATCGTTGCGATCTCTTTCAGCAGGTGCCAGGGGTCCAGAACAACGCCATTGCCGATGACACTCAGCTTGCCGCCACGTACCACACCGGATGGCAGAGCGTGCAACTTATAGACGGCACCGTCGATTACCAACGTATGACCGGCATTATGCCCGCCTTGAAAACGCGCGATCACATCGGCCCGTTCACTGAGCCAATCGACGATCTTGCCTTTTCCTTCGTCACCCCACTGGGCGCCGACAACAACCACATTGGCCATATCTGGTCCTTTTGCGCTGAGATATCAAACCCGGCTCGTATAGCGATGTGTCAGCGACAGGGAAACCGATAATTCGCCGCAGATCATAACCACGCTGTGCGTGGTGCCTCCGGCGGAGGTATTTTTGGCCAGATGAAGAGAGGATCCCTTGCTTCATCTGGCTCAAAATACCTCGGGGGAGTCGCGGCTTGCCGCGGCGGGGGCAGCGCCCCTTTTCTAGCCATTCGACAAATGAACGGGTTCACCATGTGGAGTCGTCAAATAGGCTTTCTCCCAATCCAACGAGACTGCAGAGACATCACTTGGGTTCGCGTCACCCATTTCGGCTAAAAAGGCCTCGAGTGTTTCCAGCCAGGCATGGAAATAGTCGTTGCCACCATTCAGCTCTTTGCTCAGACCATTGCGTTTTAGCATCTTCGAAAACCGATTGGCCCATTCCGACCATTCGAATCGTCCCGCTTCGTTCAACGCGACCGTGACCGCAAAAACCTGTGCATGCCAGGGCTCTGCGAATGCCGGCTCGGGTAATGGCTGTGCGTTACACTCACTCATCGGGCACCAGATAGCTTTGCCACAGATCTAATATGACCTCGTCATTTCGGTTCTCGGGATCGGCCCAAAGCTCCGAGGCCGGGAATGCAACCGCATATAATGGTTCAGGTGCCTCTCCCAGACCATGAGCATTGGAATCCGGCAAAACATGCGTCCCATGCAGGCGTAATATCCGACCGCAAGCGCCAGAAGCGTAAGATGGCAATCTGGTATGACCACCGTTTTTCAGGCGGTTGGCAGCCGGTCGTACTGTACGCACCTTTTGGCCGGGATCAAACTGCACCGCGATATTCGAGGGTCGATCAGCCGGACCGCCTTTGGACAGTGCGCCCTCAACCGCCCCGGCTGTCAGCGCGCGGGAAGCCAAAGGATGTGAAGCATCCGTTCCTTGGCCCAGAAGGTCTTCCAAAGTCAGGACCCCCTGCTCTACCAACAGATCTGCAAGTGCTGACACCCATTTTTCGTAGTAAAAGAATCGTGCATAGTCTTTGGGCGACAGTCGTTCGCGTGCATGGCGCGAGATGTCGATATTCCATTGTCCCAGAAACCCGGCAGCCAATGTCAGTGCCAATGCGCGCCCGTGCCATTCTTCTGGGAAAATCACTGCATCTTGGGATTCGGGGATCACCGGACCGTCGCCGAACCGTCCTCCCATATCGTGAACGCGGGTCATGACGGCACCTTTGGCAGGCCGGTTCCGATCATACTGTCACGGGTCACAAGCGCGGTCAGGTCGTCTTCGGTCATCCCATCGGTGCCATCGGGGCGCATGGGTAGAACAAGATAGCGTATCTCGGCCGTTGAATCCCAAACCCGCACGGCTGTTTTATCCGCCAGAGAAACTCCGAACTCTGACAAAATTTTACGCGGCTCACGCACGGCCCGCGCACGATAGGCATCCGATTTATACCACCCCGGTGGAATCCCCAACAAAGGCCATGGGTAGCAACTGCACAGCGTGCAAACGACCATGTTGTGGAGATCAGGGGAATTTTCGACAACAACGATATGTTCACCTTGCCGACCGTAAAAACCAAGCTTTGTCACCTCGGGCGTTGCATCCTTAAGCAGTGCGGCCTTAAAGGCCGGGTCAGTCCAGGCTTTGGCAACAACCCGGGCACCGTTCTGCGGGCCAATCTTGTTTTGGTAAGTGTCGATGATCTCATCCAAAGCCGCCGGGTCGATCAGCCCCTTGCGGGTCAGAATCGTTTCCAGCGCCTTGACGCGAAGTGCGGGTTCAGGCGGCAATAAGGCGTGCGGATGGTCGGGATTGTCATGTGGCATAGGCCGCAGCCTGCTTTACCACCCCCTTGCCTGTCCAGTCTCTTTGCTGTGATCCCGAAGATCACTTGGCGTGATGGCAACTCGTGACTTGCCCCCGGAACCAAACTTGCATAAGTACCTCGCGATACACGCCACGCTGTACAGGACCACCATGGAAAACGTCGTTCTCATTATCCATCTTCTTCTGGCTTTGGGCCTGATCGCCGTCGTCCTGATGCAGCGGTCCGAAGGCGGCGGCCTTGGCATGGGTGGCGGCGGAGGCGGTGCCATGGCTGGCCGGTCGGCTGCAACAGCATTGGGCAAGGTGACCTGGATTTTAGCCGCGTGCTTTATCGTCACTTCGATCACGCTGACCATTCTGGCGGCACAAAAATCCTCGGGCAGCTCTGTGCTCGACCGGATTGGGACACAGGCACCGGCCGCGACCGAAGAAAGCACACCGGCAATTCCGTCGGCGGATGACCTGTTGCCTCCGGCACAGGGTGACAACGCGCCTTTGATCCCGCAGGCCAACTGACACACAAAACCTAGAAACAGAAAAGAGAACTGCAACAGCATCTTGCGGTTCTCTTGCGCTATTGGCGCGAATCCTTTATACGTGAAGTCCCGTGATGCAGCGGTTTTTCTTGAACCGCCGGGCAGCTGATATTGACGTCTCACGGGGAGCAGCCGAAAAACATGGCGCGTTTTATTTTCATCACTGGTGGTGTGGTTTCATCCTTGGGCAAAGGATTGGCTTCGGCGGCTTTGGGCGCGCTGTTGCAAGCCCGAGGGTATTCGGTGCGTCTGCGCAAGCTGGACCCCTATCTGAATGTCGATCCGGGCACGATGTCGCCCTTTGAACATGGCGAAGTCTTCGTCACCGATGACGGGGCCGAAACCGATCTGGACCTTGGCCATTACGAACGTTTTACCGGCGTGGCTGCCCGCAAGACTGACTCGGTCAGCTCGGGCCGGATCTATTCCAACGTGCTGGAAAAAGAACGTCGCGGCGATTATCTGGGCAAAACCATTCAGGTGATCCCGCATGTCACCAATGAGATCAAGGATTTCATCGCCATTGGTGAAGATGAGGTTGATTTCATGCTGTGCGAAATCGGCGGCACCGTGGGCGATATCGAAGGCCTGCCCTTCTTTGAGGCCATCCGCCAATTCAGCCAGGACAAACCACGCGGCCAATGCCTGTTCATGCACTTGACGCTGCTGCCCTACATCAAAGCTTCGGGTGAATTGAAGACCAAACCAACCCAGCACTCGGTGAAAGAGCTGCGTTCGATCGGTCTCGCCCCCGACATTCTGGTCTGCCGGTCCGAAGGCCCGATCCCGACCAAGGAACGTGAAAAGCTGGCTTTGTTCTGTAACGTCCGCCCCGATAGCGTGATTGCTGCGCAGGACCTCAGCACCATCTACGATGCTCCGCTCGCCTATCACCGCGAGGGACTGGATCAGGCGGTTCTGGATGCCTTCCAGATCAGCCCTGCCCCCAAGCCCGATCTGACCAAATGGGAAGACGTCAGTGATCGCATCCACAATGCCGAGGGCGAAGTGAAGGTCGCCATCGTCGGTAAGTACACCCAGTTGGAAGACGCCTATAAGTCGATAGCCGAGGCGCTGACCCATGGCGGGATGGCCAACCGTGTCCGCGTCAAGGTCGAATGGGTCGATGCCGAGGTATTCGATACCGAAGAGGCCGCCCCGCATCTGGAAGGCTTCCACGCGATCCTCGTGCCCGGCGGATTCGGTGAGCGCGGTACCGAAGGCAAAATCAAGGCTGCGCAATACGCCCGCGAACATAAAGTGCCCTACCTGGGCATCTGCCTGGGAATGCAGATGGCCGTAATTGAGGCCGCGCGAAATGCCGCTGGCATCAAAGAGGCCGGGTCCGAGGAATTCGACCATGAATCCGGTAAAAAGCGGTTTGAACCGGTGGTCTATCACCTGAAAGAATGGGTGCAGGGCAATCACAAGGTCGAACGCAAAGTCGGTGATGACAAGGGCGGCACCATGCGCCTGGGCGCCTATGACGCGGTTCTGGCCGAAGGGTCAAAAGTGGCCGAAGTCTATGGCGGTACCGCCATCGAGGAGCGCCACCGCCACCGCTATGAAGTGGACATCAAATACCGCGACAAGCTGGAAAAAGCTGGTCTCAATTTCTCAGGCATGTCCCCCGACGGCCGGTTGCCAGAAATCGTCGAGTGGTCGGATCATCCGTGGTTCATTGGGGTCCAGTACCACCCCGAGCTGAAATCAAAGCCGTTCGACCCGCATCCTTTGTTCCGCGACTTTGTGCGCGCTGCCAAGGACACCTCGCGTCTGGTCTGACACCAGGCACGAAAGCAGATTGTATCGGTCAGCGCGAAAAGACTGTACGCGCTGACCCTTTGCACGGTTAACTGTCCGCAACTCAGAGATAGGAGACCGTCCATGACCGATCAGATCACCAATGCACTGACATTCGCGGCCCTGCACAAAAAGGGCGAACCGGTTATCCTGTACAATATCTGGGATGCTGGCAGTGCCGGTGCCGTGCGCGACGCTGGTGCCCAAGCCATTGCCACTGGAAGCGCTCCTGTTGCGATGGCACAAGGGTTCAGCGACGGCCAAAACATCCCGATGCAGGCCGCGCTGGACAATGCTCGCCGGATTGTCGAATCCGTTGATCTTCCGGTTACTCTGGATTTCGAAGGTGCGTATGCGGCTGATGCTCAGGGTATCTCTGCCAATGTCAGGCTGGCCCTTGAATCCGGCGTTGTCGGCTTCAACTTCGAAGACCAGATCATCGGATCAAATGAGTTGTACGATATTGAAACTCAGGCCGCCCGTGTCAGCGCGATGCGTGAAGGTTGCGATGCGGCGGGCGTTCCTGCGTTTATCAACGCGCGGACCGACATTTTCCTGAAGGCGCAGCCCGAAACCCATGATGATGCGATGCTGGAAGAGGCAATGGTCCGAGCACAAGCCTATTCAGATGCAGGGGCCAGCGGATTCTTCGCCCCCGGCCTACGGGATCAGGCCATGATTGCCCGGTTGGTAGAGTCAATCGACCTGCCGCTAAATATCATAGCATTACCCGGCACACCGGACACCGCCACTTTGGCTGGGCTGGGAGTCGCGCGTATAAGCTATGGCCCTGTACCCTATCGGAAAATGCTGGCCTGGCTGCAAGACGAAGCGCGAAAGGTACTCTGACCCAGCGCGCTATCCGGCTGTAGCAGGCGGTCTTTTGATCATTCTGAGCCTTGCGCGATAGTCCGTGCTTGGCGGGTTATCAAATATGGAATAATCTCTGACCATGTTGAAAAAACTCTTTCAGGCTTTCCGCCCGCCACAACACGACAATCTGCCCGACCCAGACGCTGAACTTGCACTCGGGGCGCTTATGGTGCGCGTTGCACAAGCGGACAGGGATTATAAGCTGGAAGAGATCAGCCTGATCGACCGTATCCTCGCCCGACTTTATCAACATAATGCGATCGAAGCCGCAAAGGTCCGCGCCACGTGCGAGAAACTGCACGCAGCTGCACCGGAAACGGACACGTTCGGTAAGCTGATCCGGGAAACCACGGACCTGCACGAGCGCTTGGCCGCTTTGGATGCCCTCTGGGAGGTGGTTCTGGCCGACGGGAATACAGATGAGGGCGAGATGAAAATCGTCGAAGAAGCCCGCATCGCCATGGGTCTGAGCTTTAACGACAGCAAGACCGCCAGAAAGCGTGTGCAAAGACGCTTGGAAGAGGCGTAAGGCCTCTCTATACCTGTCTCATGTTTAGTGATTTTCTGTCTCGACTGACCCAGCCTCAGCCCGCCCCTTTCACCGATGACGATGCTCGACTGGCCTTGACGGCCCTGCTGGTGCGCGTTGCCCGATCTGACAACGACTATGCCGACAGTGAAATGGCGCGGATCGACCGGATTTCGGTTGAACGCTATGACCTATCCCCATTCGAAGCCGCCGGCCTGCGCGCCCGCGCCGAAGATCTCGAGGCCGAAGCACCGGACACCGTACGGTTCACTCGCGCAATCAAAGAGGCCGTTGCCTATGACGACCGCCTGGCAGTCGTTCAGGCCTTGTGGTCGGTCGCTCTGGCGGATGGGCACCGCACGGGTGAAGAGGATTCCTTACTGCGACTGGTCGTCAGCCTGCTGGGCATCAGTGATGTCGACTCTGCAATGGCCCGTCAAAAGGCTGCCAAATCTTGATAGCCATGCTGGGCATGTACGACATGCCTGCGCTGCGCCCTGCGAATGATCGGTTTTGGGCATCGATTCGGGATTACCTTGGCTATGGCCCCGCAAACCTAAACCGAGACCGGGATGTCTGGGATGTCTGGTTGGACCCGGATCTGGTTTTTGCCCAGACCTGCGGCATGCCCTATCGCACCCGGCTGCATGGCAAGGTGCAGTTGGTTGGAACGCCGGACTACGCGTTGCCTGGCTGCCCACCTGGCCATTACCGGTCGGTTTTTGTAGCCCGCCGCCACGACCCCCGCGACCTTGATGAATTGGCCGATGGTGTTTTTGCCTATAATGAACCGCTGTCGCAATCCGGATGGGCCGCCCCAATGGTTCACCTTGAACGATACCACCGAACACCATCGTCGGTTCTGCAAGCCGGTGGTCATGCGCTGTCTGCTCAAGCCATTTCCGAGGGCCGTGCCGATTATGCCGCGCTGGATGCGCTGACATGGGAGATTCTGAAGGTCCATTCCGACCTTCCAGAAGCTCTGCGTGAGGTCGCCGAAACAACCCCAACCCCCGCGCTACCTTATATCACAGCGAAAGATCAGGATGCCGCTCAGATCGCACGCGCTGTTCGCAACGCGATTCAAACCATATCACCGCAAGATCGGAACCTTCTGCACCTGCATGACCTGATCTCTATTCCTGCCAAAGATTATCTGCGCGTCCCAAATCCGTCGAAATTGTAAACTGCGATGGATAATTCATGATCAAATTGACCAGAACGCTTCGTCAAATTGACGGAATCACCCGCTTACTCTGTCATTTGCGCATTGCATTGATCTGATTTTTAAGCCCTAGTACCGCACCAACACCAATAACACCTGGACCAACCGTGACAGATTCAACTCCCGTCATTGAGATCAAGAACCTACACAAGAGTTTCGGCAATCTGGAAGTGCTGAAGGGTGTGGATATCACTGCCAGACGGGGCGATGTCGTATCTTTGATTGGGTCCTCGGGGTCTGGGAAATCCACTTTATTGCGGTGCTGCAACCTGTTGGAAGACAGCCAACAGGGCGAAATCCTTTTCAAGGGTGAACCTGTTCGTTGGTCCGGTAACAGCCACACGCGCCGGCCTGCTGATGCGAAACAGGTTCTGCGCATTCGCACAAACCTGTCGATGGTTTTCCAACAGTTCAACCTGTGGGCTCATTTGACCATCCTGCAGAACGTGATGGAAGCACCTGTAACGGTATTGGGCCGTGACAAAAAAGAAGTTGAAGACAGCGCACGCAGATACCTTGAAAAAGTTGGTATTGGCGACAAGTGCGACGCCTACCCCGCACAGTTGTCTGGTGGCCAGCAACAGCGTGCCGCGATCGCGCGGGGGCTGTGCATGGAGCCCGAGGCGCTTTTGTTTGACGAGCCCACGTCGGCGCTGGACCCCGAATTGGAACAAGAAGTGATCAAGGTGATCAAAGACCTGGCTGCAGAAGGCCGCACCATGATCATTGTGACCCACGACATGAAAATGGCCGCTGATATCTCTAGCCATGTCGTTTTCCTTCACCAGGGCCTCATCGAAGAAGAAGGCCTGCCTGAAGATCTCTTTACTACCCCTGAATCTCCACGGCTTCAGGGCTTTCTTTCCGCCACTCAGGCGGCATAACTTCAGATCAGAACCAAAACTGGGGAGTATCCAATGAAAAAACTGATCCTGACCACTGCGGCCCTTGCGCTGAGCGCAGGCATGGCTATGGCAGACACCATCCGGATGGGGACCGAGGGCGCCTATGCACCTTGGAACTTCGTCAATGACGCAGGTGAGATCGACGGCTTTGAGCGCGAGCTGGGCGACGAGCTGTGCAAACGCGCAGACCTGACCTGCGAGTGGGTCAAGAACGACTGGGATTCGATCATTCCGAACCTGGTCTCGGGCAACTACGATGTGATCATCGCTGGTATGTCGATCACCGACGAGCGTGACGAGGTCATCGACTTTACCCAGAACTACACACCGCCGGATCCCTCCGCCTATGTAGCAATGTCGGATGACGCCGATGTTGCAGGTGGTGTGGTCGCCGCACAAACTGGCACCATTCAGGCTGGCTATATCGCCGAATCCGGCGCGACCCTGGTCGAGTTCGCCAGCCCCGAGGAAACCATCGCTGCCGTACGCAACGGTGAGGCCGATGCGGTTCTGGCCGACAAATCCTTCCTTGCCCCGATCGTCGACGAAGACGCAGATCTGCGCTTTGTGGCCGATGAGGTTCCGCTGGGTGGTGGCGTCGGCATTGGCGTCCGTGAATCCGACGGTGAGCTGAAAGAAAAGCTCAACGCAGCCATCCAATCCATGAAGGATGACGGCAGCCTGAACGAGCTGATCACCAAATGGGAAGTGTCTTCGACCTTCTAATTCTGATCCGGCGGCGTGCCCCAGTCTACGGGCGCGCCGCCCCAGCGCCTTTACCACCTGAAGAGGCCCGCCATTTTTTCGTTCTGCACTGATCCCGACACGCTGGGAACCTTCCGTTGGTTCTCGTGCTATCTGACCAATGGTGTGCATTGGTCCTTTTACCTGTCCTTCCTCAAGGTACTGGCTCTGCTTGCCGTGACGGCGCCCGTAGCGCTGGGTTTCGGGTTCGTCGGGGCCATGGCTGCCCGTTCGCACGTTCTGCCGGTCAGTTGGCTGGGTAAGGGTTATATCGCCATCGTGCGCGGCGTGCCGGATATCGCCTTTTTCATGTTCTTCGTGATTGCTTTGGATCAGGCATTCGAATGGACGCGGCATCAAATTCTCTGCCCGGACTGGACGGATTCGATCCGACAGGGCAACGACTTTATCGTCTGCCAATCTGCCAAACTGCCACTGGGCACCTCGCCGGAATGGGTGCACGAAACCTATGGGTTCTTTCTGGCTGTCATCACTTTCTCTATTGTTTTCGGTGCTTTCGCCGCCAATGTTCTGTTCGGCGGCATGCGGGCCGTACCCTATACACAGCTGGAAACCGCCGAAGCCTATGGGATGTCCCGTCGCCAGACATTCTGGAAAATCCTTGTGCCTCAGATGTGGGTTTATGCCCTGCCCGGTCTCAGCAATCTCTGGATGGTTCTGATCAAGGCCACGCCGTTGCTGTTCCTTCTGGGCATCGAAGATATCGTGTACTGGGCCCGCGAACTGGGCAGCACCAAGACTCCGAAGTTTACGCAATACCCACACGGTGACTGGCGCATGTGGTATTTCCTGTTCCTGCTGGTTTTCTACCTTGGCTTCACCCGTATGTCCGAGATCGGGCTTGAACGCCTGATGCGCCGGCTCTCGCACGGACAGGCCACCGCCGCCGGAGAATTGCTGCGCAAGGAGACCACCGCATGAGCTGCTTGCAGACCATTCAGGACTACGGCCTGCGATCTCTTGGATATGGCGAGCGCCTGCTGCCAAAATCCGACTTTACCTTATGTGAGCACTTTACCCTGATCGGGTCTGGTATGATCTGGAATATCTATTTCGGAGTCATGGCGCTTGCGACCGGATTTTTCCTGGCCACAGCACTGGCGCTTGGCAAAGCATCACCCAGTTTGTGGCTGCGCAAACCTTCGGAATGGTTCATTTTCATCTTTCGTGGTTCGCCGCTGTTCATTCAGTTTTTCTTTGCCTATTTCTTCTTCCTGTCGCTGAAGAAATCCTATCCGATGTTCGATTCTCTGACGTCGGCCTGGATTGGGGCGCTGATCGTTCTGTTTCTGAACACAGCCGCCTATTCAGCCGAAATTTTCTTTGGCGCGCTCCGATCCATTCCCAAAGGCGATACCGAGGCTGCAGATGCTTATGGCATGTCCGGCTGGTCTCGCTTCCGGCGGATCGTCTGGCCCACCATGCTGCGGCTTGCCTGGCCCGCCTACACGAATGAGGCGATCTTTCTGTTCCATGCCACCACGCTGGTGTTCTTCTCGGCCTTCCCCGCCTGGCAGCAACGAGGCGATGCGCTGTATTACGCAAGCTATTTCGCGGACAAGACGTTCAACCCCTTTGTCGCCTATCCAATCCTTGCCTTCTATTTCATCTTACTGACGCTTGTGATCGTTGGAGGGTTCGGCCTGGTGAACAAGCATCTGAACCGTCATTTACCTGCGGAACGGAAAACGAAAATGCGCTTTCGCCTGAATCTGGCACGCTAAGAACCTACCGGGGATGCAGCCGCTGCAATCCCCGGAAAAGACAATTTCTCAAATAATAATCGGTACCGTTTTGAGTGAAGGCAGCCCTTCGATTTGCGCGGCGGCTTAGGGGCCGAACTAGCTTGGGAATTTTCTGGCAATCGGTGAGATGGTACCGCCTCCCTGGCTTGAACAGGGGACCTCTGGATCCACAATCCAGCGCTCTAACCAACTGAGCTAAGGCGGCACTTGTGAAGGGCGATGTACCGAACGCGTTCACGGAATGCAAGAGGATTAAAGCTGAATTTTCCAGCTTTGTTCGACCAGATCAACCCCGAAGGAATGGACCGGTTTGCTATCCATCAACTGCCACCCAGTGGACCCATAAAGCGCACAGGCAGCCTTGTGGCTTTCATGCGTCCACAGCCTCATTTCAGTGTAACCGGCGCCGCGAGCAAAGCCCATGCAGCTCTCCAGCATCCGCTTTCCCAGGCCCATCCCACGCGCTTCGGGCAACAGCAAGAACAAGCGCAGTTTTGCGGTCGTTTCACTCAGGGCAACGCAGAAAATACTGCCCAAAGGTTTACCGTCACATTCGGCTATCCAGCCACGCTCGCGCTTGGCATCATGGTCCGAGATGAAATCGTCGAGGATTTCTTTCACCAACACGGCAAAAGAGTCGTCGAAACCCTCGTCTCGTGAATACAAAAGATCATGCACAGCCACCAACCACGGCGCATCCAAAGCGTCAAAGGGTCTGATCTGAATAGAGTGCATCCCCTATTTGAACGCAAAGGTAACTTGATTCTCAAGCCTTTGCGCGCTAGCACGAACTCTCATCCCCGGAGGCACACATGAGCATCAATACCGAAAGTGACATTCAGGCGAATTTGCAGATCGGACCAACAGATCAGGGGATGGTGCGCCTGTTCATCGAAGCGGAAAACCTTGAAATTCCAATGGATTTCGATCCGGAAGAAGCCGAAGAGATTGCCGATGAACTCCGTGCTGCTGCGCATGCCGCACGGGCGGTAAAAAGCTAACCTATCAGATTCTGGGATCTCTCAGGGACTGCAAGCGCCGGGCTGCATCTGTGGCAAATTTCTGGATCATCTTCTTCCGCCGGGCCGGAGCTATCTTGTCCTCTGGTGCCATACGCACGATCTCGGCGTCATAAGCATCGGCAATGATCAACCCGGTCTCGGCAGGCAACAGCTCGGTCGGAAACTCCGTATCCACTGCCCAGAAGAATCGATCACACCACTCCAAATAGCCCTGCCATTTGGAATCCGACTGGAAATCAGCGCGGCTTGATTTACATTCGATCACCCAAAGCTCACCCTTAGGACCCAGCCCAATCACATCAACCCGCAGTCCGCGTATAGGCACGAATTCCTCAACGGATACAAAGCCATGCGCCGTCAGGTGACGGGCGACGCCACGTGCAAGTCTTTGTCCGGGTTGCAGGTCCAATGTCATATCCCAAATGTGAACAATTAGTGAACAAATGTAAAGTGAGCCCATACGACTTGACATAGTACCATTTGGTATCGCATTAATGTGAAACCAAATGGTATCTCTTTAGGTTGCATATGGAAAATCAAACTCAAAACGCGTTCCGCGCTCTGGCTGACCCTACCCGCAGGGACATTGTGCAGATGCTGGCACTGCAGGACATGACGATTGCACAGTTGACTGATCGCTTCGACATGACCCGCGCGGCAGTCAAGAAACACCTGACCGTGCTCTCGGATGGCGGCCTGATTGCCGTCGAAGCCCGTGGCCGGGAACGCATAAACCGACTCGAACCAAAAGGTATGGCCCCTGTTCTGGATTGGCTCAGCTACTTTGATCAATTTTGGGATGAACACCTTAACTCTCTTAAAGAAGCTGTTGAAAGGAAATCATAATGACTGATGCCGTTCTAAGGAAATCCATCTTCCTGAGGGCCGAGCCCGAGACCGTCTGGGCCTATCTGACCGAACCCGACCGGTTGGCGGAATGGTTTCACAAACCCGAACGCCCCCTGGCGCAGGGCCAAAAACTGGAGATGTTCGGAACGACCAGTGGCGACCTTCTGATCTGGGGAGAAGTCCGCGAAGCGCGCCCGCCGTCATATCTGGAGTATTCGTTTACGGTTAAGCCAATGGGCGACGCAGTCAGCATCGTGAAATGGACGCTGGAACCGGTTGCGGGCGGTACACGCCTTGATCTGTTGCACGAAGGTCTGCCGCAAGGTGCCGATGCCTTTGGCCTGATCCTGGCGCTGGACAATGGCTGGGACGAGCATTTCGGCAAGATGCGCGTGGCCTTACACGAAACTGTTGACGCCTGACCCCTTGTGCGAACCCGCCGGACGCCCTACTTAGGCCCGTGGCGGGTTCTGCCCTTCTTGTGACTGGTAGCATTCTGGTGGCCTTAAGCAATTCCGAGGGGGCTGGCTCTGTTCAGGTCCTGGCCTGATTACCTGGCGCCCACCTGTACATACAGGTCCTCGGGAATCAAACCGCACGGTTGACTGGTGGTCCCGCTACACTCGATCCAAACTCCGGCAGGAAATAGCCGGATTTACGAGCTCTGAGTTCTGACCTGCGGGCCAGATCGCGCTAATCAAACCTGGATCAGACAGGCATCAAGAAATGCTTTTACGGGTTCGGGTTGCCGAATGGCACGGGGCTGCACAATCACAACATTAAAATACCCGATATCCTGTGCCAGCGGACGCGCGACGACCGCATCGCCTTCTATCGTGCGGCTCGCCTCTGGCGGAAAACCAACCAGCGTGAACCCAAGCCCTTTGCCAACATAGGCATGCACCAACTCTCGTGATTGCGAGGTCAGCGGCACTTCTGGATCAAGCCCGGCAGCCTGCAACAGGTCAAGATAGCTTGGACCCGGACCGGAACGCGACACTGCAATGTAGGGCATGCCTGTCAGCTGCTCAAGCTGTACGCTGTCGGCATGCGCCAATGGGTGCGAGGCCGGAAGTAAAACCAGAGGCGCCAGTTCTTTAAGTACTTCAACGTGATGACGTCGGGGTTCAAACCCTTGATCAAACACCACAAGCGCGTCCAACTCGCCGGCATCCAGCGCAGCAACGAGGTTCGGGAAATCATCCTCAACAACCTCGATGCGGATACCGGGATGGCTTTGGCGAAAAGCCAGAACAGCTGGTAGAATGATCTTCTGCGCAATCGCATAATGCGTCCCGATCACAATAGACCCTGTTTTACCCTCAGCCATCACAGCGGCCCGATTGCCGAGCGCGCCTGCTTGCATCAGCAACGCGTCGGAATCCGTCAAAAAGGCTGCGCCAACGCGGGTCAACCTCATCCCGCGTGCAGGAAAGCGATCAAACAACGTCAAACCAGTGACATCTTCGAGTTTGTCGATTGCCGATGAAATAGCGGCGGCCGAAACATTCAGGTTCCTGGCTGCCTGCGCGATACCGCCACATCGCGCCGTCTCGGCGAAGAACGACAACTGGCGCAAAGTGAAACGTATCATCAATAAAATCTTCTTTTTACTAATTTTAAATCAGTTTTTTCGACCTTTAGCAATGCGCTACCCTGCGTTTGAAACTCAGGGAGAAAGCAGATGGACATCAGACCACTTACCGGCGGTGTGGGCGCAGAGATCATCGGCGCCGATATCCGAGACGGCAGCCAGTTCGACGCCATTCATACGGCCTTTGCTCAGCACTCTGTCATCGTACTCAGAGCGCAGGATGTCGGCCCGGATGAGCATCTGGCGTTTGCCCAACGCTTTGGCGCGATCAACATCAACCGCTTCTTCAGGCCGGTCGATGGGCATCCAGAAATCGCTATGGTGCTGAAGGAAAAGGATCAGAAAGAGGCCATCGGAGAGGGCTGGCATACCGATCATTCCTACGACCAAATCCCGGCGATGGGGTCTATCCTGCATGCTTTGGAAACCCCGCCCTTTGGAGGCGACACACTGTTCGTCTCGATGGGTGCAGCTTATGAGGCGCTGTCACCTACCATGCGGAGCTTTCTGGATGGGCTCTGGGCGGTTCATTCGTCTCGGCACGTTTTTGGAACAAGCTCACAGGACAGTGAAGCGGCGCAAAGTGGTCGGCTAAGCAATGCACAGGCAGCCACCCAAGACGCGCGACATCCTGTGATCATAAAACACCCCCTCAGCGGGCGGCGCGGTATTTATGTGAATCCAGTGTTCACAACCCAAATCGAAGGCCTGAGCGCCGATGAATCAGCAGCCATCCTTGCAATGCTATATGACCATTGCCAGCAACCCGAGTTCCAATGCCGCATTCGTTGGCAAACAGGCGACATGACCATCTGGGACAATCGGGCCACATGGCACAAAGCGGTCAATGACTATCATGGATTTCGACGATTGATGCACAGGGTTACCGTGGAGGGTGTCGCCTTGTCTGCCGAATGACCCGAACCCTGTCAGAGAAAAGACACAACGCAGTCAGACTAAAACTGACGCCCTGACCTACCAATTACGGCGGGCAAGCTCTGCGTCCACCTCAACCGGCGTGTCACGTGTCTTAACGCCCTGTACGTGCCTCTTGTTTGATCAGGGCAGGCTTTAGCCTGACAGAAACCGGCGTTCCACCTCGCGGACCGCCCGGTTTTTCGGCCATGCTCATAATCGCATAGGCAAACTGTACACCGGCAAAGACGATCCCGTTCATGAACCAGATCATCGCCAGAGCAACCAGACCGATATCAGAACCAGTAATCAGATGACGCAGGTTGGCGACGTTCAGGGCCAGAAGCACCCCGACAAAAATTGCCGAGATGGCAAAGCCCCAGGCCACTTGTGTGATATACAAACGGATCAGTTTGGGCATGGCGGACCTCATTGCGCTATAATATTCAGTTTAACGCATATTTGATCCGTGTAAACGCGTCAGAACGCCTCGGGCTTGGCCTCGTGCGCCATGTGATCCAGCACTGCGTTGACAAATTTGGTCTCTTTACCTTCGGGGAAGAAGGCCCGCGCCACATCGACGAATTCAGTGATGACCACCTTGGGCGGTGTGCCGTTCTGTGTCAGCTCTGCTCCGGCGGCCCGGAAGGCCGCGCGCAGGGTCGGGTCGATCCGGGCAATCGGCCATTTGGCAACCAAAGCGCGATCGGTCATCTGATCGATCGGCGCCTGATAATTGACCGCATCTTCAACCAGCTTGCGGAACAGGCGAATATCGCCGTCCAGCATTTCCTCGCCCTCATAGACGGCGCCAAAGCGGTGATCCAGAAACTCGGTCACAACCTGATCGGTTGTCTGACCCGATTGCTCCATCTGGAACAGCGCCTGCACGGCATAGAGCCGAGCGGCGGATTTCATCAGGCGTTTCTGGTTGGCCGGTTTTGGCGCGTCTGTCTTGGTCATGCTGTTGTGGGTCCGTTGCTGTCGCCCGCCACAAGGATGGACTCGGACGGCGGCTTGAACCCGACGCCCTTTTTGGAAGAGCCCCACTTACGGCTGAGCGCGATCAGATGCAAGGCCGCAGCGGCAGCTCCGCCCCCTTTATTCATTTTTTCCGGATTGGCGCGCACTTCGGCCTGATCGTCATTCTCGACTGTCAGGATACCGTTGCCGATGCACAGACCCTGCAGACCCATCAGTTGGATGGCACGGCTGGAGTCGTTGCAGACGGTTTCGTAATGCGTGGTCTCTCCGCGAATGACACAGCCCAGCGCGACATAGCCGTCAAAATTGCACTGACGGTCTGCCATGCCGATTGCCGTCGGGATTTCCAACGCGCCGGGCACTTCGACCACATCACAGGTGCCGCCTGCCCCTTCGATCTCGGCCTTTGCGCCAGCCACCAGATTGTCAGCGATGGCGCGATAGAACGGGGCCACAACGATCAACAGCTTGACGGGTTTGTCGAATGTCGGCGTTGGCAGCACGCCGTGTTTGTCTTGTTCAGCCACAATCAGTCCTCCCTGAGGATTGAACGGGTCCCGACAATGGACAGGCCAAAAGCGTCGAGCCCGAGATAAACGGTTTCCGGCGAGTCGGTCAGTAGCACAAGTTCCTGGATCCCCATCTTGGACAGTATCTGCGCCCCCAGACCGGTTTGTTTGATGGTGCGTGGGCCCTCATCTTCAGCCGCATAGAGCGAGTTGCGCGGTTGGCGGAACAGACAGACCACACCGCGCCCTTCATCAGCAATCTTTTCCATCGCGCGCGGCAGCTCACGTGAGGATTTCGGGCCAAGACCCAGAATGTCGGGCGCCTCGTGCAGCGCATGGGTCCGGGTCAAAACCGGCTCAGGCGTGGTGATGTCACCCTTGACCATCACGACATGTTCGATGCCATGGGTCTGATCGGTGAAAATCCGCATTTCCCAGTCGCCGCCATATTCGGATTTGACGGTTTCCCGAGATGTCTCAACCACGAGATTGTCATTGCGCGACCGGTAGGCGATCAAGTCGCTGATCGTGCCGATCTTCAACCCGTGTTCCTTGGCGAATTCGACCAGGTCAGGCAGCCGCGCCATGGTTCCGTCAGGGTTCATGATCTCGCAGATCACGCCCGAAGGGTTCAACCCGGCCAGGCGTGAGATATCAACGGCGGCCTCGGTATGGCCCGCGCGCACCAGCACCCCGCCCCGCTTGGCCCGCAAGGGGAAGACGTGACCCGGCGTGGCGATATGGACCATCGTGTTTTGCTCGTTGATCGCAGTCGCCACGGTCAGCGCCCGGTCACCAGCGGAAATGCCAGTCGACACTCCCTCGCGCGCTTCAATCGACACGGTGAACGCGGTCTCATGACGTGACGAGTTGTTCACCGCCATCATCGGCAGACCCAACGTGTCAATCCGTTCCGCCGTCATCGGCAGGCAGATCAGGCCACGACCATGGGTGGCCATGAAATTAATTGCCTCAGCATCAGCGAACTCGGCGGCAATCACCAGATCGCCCTCATTCTCGCGATCTTCGTGATCAACCAGGATATACATCCGGCCTCTGCGCGCCTCGTCGATGATCTCTTTGATCGGGCTGATTGCCGCGCGCAGCTGGGCCTCGACCGGTCCGGGAGTTTCAAAGCTCATGGGGCAGCCTTTCACATGCCAAGTTTGACCGGGTGGATAGACCACCGCGCGGTCAAAGACCAGACCGCATGCGGCACCGTTCCGGTCAGACGCGACGTTGAATTGTGGACTAGGACATTTCAGCGAGGCGCGCGACATAGCGAGCCAGCGTGTCGATCTCAAGATTGACCCGGTCGCCGATGCCGACATCCCCCCAGGTCGTCACCTCTTTGGTGTGCGGAATGAAGTTGATACCAAAATCGCACCCGTCCACATCGTTTACGGTCAAAGAAGTACCGTTCAGCGCAACTGATCCCTTGGGCGCAATGAAGCGAGCCAGATCTTTGGGTACGCGCAAGGTTACCCGCGTGCTGTCGCCCTCGTCCAGAACGGCGACCACTTCTGCGACGCCATCAACATGACCAGACACGATATGACCGCCCAACTCATCTCCGACCTTCAGCGCGCGTTCCAGATTGACGCGTTTGCCGACGGTCCAGCGATCCAGGTTTGTTTTCGAAACGGTTTCCGCGCTGATTTGCACATCATACCAGTCTTCGCCCAGTGCGATGACTGTCAGGCAAACGCCGTCGCTGGCAATGGATGCACCAATATCAATCCCCGGGGTATTGTAGGCGGTTTTGATCCGCGCCCGCAGATCGCCTTGCTGCTCCAGTTCGGTGATGGTGCCGATATCTGTGACGATCCCCGTAAACATTGCGTTAACCCTCTGTTTCTAACCTGATGCCAGCGCTCACCGTCGAGGTAAGCGTAAGCGCGCCTACGGGCAAGCCCCAGGTTGCCGCAAATACGACAAACAGGCATAATTCCTCATCTAACGACAAGAGCAGCAGAAATGTTACCACTCAACGGCGCTGCGCAAAAACGCGTATTTCTTTTCCTGCAAGGACCGCACGGGCCGTTTTTTGGCGCGCTTGGTAAGATCCTGCGCGCAGCGGGTTCCGAGGTGTGGCGCGTGGGTTTCAACGCCGGGGATCAGGCTTTCTGGTCTGATAAGGCCAGCTTTATTCCCTATGCTGGCAAACCCGAGAACTGGCCGGCAAAATTTGTTGACCTGGTTGTCGGCCGCGAGGTGACAGACATTGTCCTGTATGGCGATACGCGTCCAATCCACGCCCAAGCCATCCGCATCGCCCGCGCCCACGGGATCACTGTTCATGTTTTCGAAGAAGGGTATCTGAGGCCCTGGTGGGTCACCTACGAACGCACAGGTACGAATGGCAATTCGCATCTGATGAATCTGGAAGTTACCCAGATGCAGCGAGCGCTGGAGCGTACTGATGCGCCGATGCCGCCCCCTCCGACGCATTGGGGTGATATGCGACAGCATATTTTCTATGGCGCGCTGTATCATTGGTTTGTTCTGTTCCTGAACGCCAAGTATCGCAATTTTCGAACCCACCGTGACCTACCGGTTTCGAAAGAGTTCAGGCTTTATTTCAAACGGCTGGCAATGATGCCGTTCCACAGAATCCGGCGGCGTATGGCGACGGAGCGAGTCCGGCGGGGCGGGTTTCCCTATCACTTGGCATTGCTGCAACTGGGACATGACAGTTCGGTTCAGTCACACTCGGACTTTGACTGCATGTCCGAATTTCTTGAGCAGGTACTGCACGGTTTTGCAAATGGCGCACCAACGCACCATCATCTGGTCATCAAAGAACACCCGCTGGAAAACCATCGGGAACCATTGCGCCAGGTGGCACGCAAGCTGGCCAAAACACTGGGTATCGCTGATAGGGTCCATTATGTACCCGGGGGCAAACTGGCCACATTGCTCAACGAAGCGAGCTCGGCCGTGACGATCAATTCAACTGCGGGTCAGCAGGTATTGTGGCGCGGCATTCCTCTGCGCGCCTTTGGCAAATCGGTCTATGACAAGCCCGAATTTGTTTCCAGCCAACCGATCACTGATTTCTTTTCCAATCCAGATATCCCCGATACCGAAGCCTATCAAAGCTATAGGCGTTTTCTGCTTGAAACCAGTCAGGTCCCCGGCGGGTTTTATTCACGCCGTGGGCGGCGACAGTTGCTTAGGCGCGCCGTGGATATGATGCTAAGGGCGAAAGATCCCTACCAATCCGTGCTGACCGACAAAGAGGCGCGGACGCCACAGTTGAGGATCGTTGAGTAAATCACCCCTCTTGATGCTGGCGATTGCAGTGGGAAACAAGTACGCTGCTGGAAACAAAAGACCAAAACCAAGACGTTCGAGGATATTCGGCAGTGCAGCGCTTTCCAATCCGATGGGGACGGGGTGTAACCCTTGTGGCCGCTCTTGGCCTGCTGGCCGCGTGCCAACTACCTAAAACCGGCCCAAACAAATCCGAAATCCTTGCCGGTTCGACCACAAAAGGTGGAAACGCCTATGTTGTTGAGGTCGACGACCGGGTGGCGCAGGTCACGTCGGCAGTGCCTCAATACGGGTTCTCGCAAACCTTCCGTAGCGCTCAGAACCTGACCGCCGACACGGTTCGTCCGGGTGATGTACTGGGCCTGACAATCTGGGAAAACGTAGATGACGGGCTGTTATCCGGAGAGACCGGCGCCTCAACATCCCTGGAAGAGGTACAGGTCGACAGCGAGGGCTTCATCTTTGTTCCCTATGCCGGGCGCCTGCGCGCAGCCGGAAACACGCCGGAACAGCTTCGCATGTTGATCACGGAAAAGCTCCAGGATCAGACCCCTGATCCTCAGGTCGAAGTGCGCCGTATCGCCGGGGACGGATCAACCGTTTCGCTGTCGGGCACCCTGTCCGCACCCGGGATCTATCCGATCGAACGACCAACCCGCACACTGGCCGGAATGCTGACACGGGCTGGCGGCGTGATCGAAGGGTCCGATATCGCCCTGGTGACACTGATCCGAGGCAATCAAAAAGGGACGGTCTGGTACAATGACTTGTTCCGCAACCCGGAATTTGACGTTGCCCTGCGGGGTGGCGACCGCATTCTAGTCGAAGCCGACAACCGGTCCTATGTCGCCTTGGGGGCGACGGGCGGTCAGTCGCGCGTGGCATTCGACAGTCAGGATCTGTCCGCGCTGGAAGCGCTGGCACAGGTTGGTGGCTTACAGCCCCTGTCTTCGGACCCGACCGGCATTTTCGTTCTACGAAAGGAACGACAGGACATTGTCCGGTCAGTCATGGGAAAACCGGACCTGCAGGGAGAGCAGCGCATGATCTACGTGCTGAACCTGACAGCACCCAATGGCCTTTTCATCGCCCGTGACTTTGTCATCCGCGATGATGACACAATTTACGTCACCGAAGCACCTTACGCGCAATGGAGCAAATCCATCTCGTTGATCGCCGGTGGCCTGACCCCGCTTGCCAATGTCACGACACTGACAGGCGGATGATGCCCTCCGTTCCTCAAGGAACGCATGCCAAGGCCGAACGCAGTCGTCTTTTGGTCTATAATGGCGGATTTCTGACAGCCGCGCGCGTGCGGAGAATTCTGTCACTGGCCGGATATGATATCGGCATCGGCACGCCCAAGGGGTCGGATCTGGTGGGTATCTGGGGCAATAGCCCGACGGCACATCGTGGACTGCGTATAGCGACCAAATACAATACTCCGATCTTGCGCGTAGAGGATGCATTCCTGCGATCTCTGCACTCAGGACGCAATGGCGATGCTCCGCTGGGACTGCTGCTTGATCGCAGCGGTGTGCATTTTGATCCAACACAGCCTTCGGATCTGGAAACACTTCTTGCGACCGACCCGTTGGATAATACGGCCCTGCTGAACCGGGCACGTGGCGGGATGGCGCGGCTGCGCGAACTGCATCTGAGTAAGTATTCCGCCTATGATCCCGCGACCCCTGCGCCGGACCCAGGGTATGTCCTGGTTGTCGATCAAGCACGCGACGATGCTTCTGTAAGGGCAAGCGGCGGCGATGAGGCCCGGTTCCGCGAGATGCTGGTTATGGCGCAAGAGGAGAACCCCGGCGCGACCGTTCTGATCAAAACCCACCCCGACACGATCGCAGGGCACCGGCCCGGATATTACTCTGCCGATGATCTGACCGACCGCGTATCCTTTCAGCACAGCGCCATCAGCCCCTGGACCTTGTTAGAGGGTGCTGTGGGCGTCTACACCCTGTCCTCGCAACTTGGGTTCGAGGCCATATTGGCCGGTCACAAACCCCGCGTCTTCGGCCAACCGTTTTACGCCGGATGGGGTCTTACCCAAGACGAAGCCCATTTCCCAAGACGCCAACGAAACCTGACGCGCGCGCAACTCTTCGCCGCCACCATGGTTCTTTATCCCAAGTGGTACGATCCCTATCGGGATCAGCTGTGCGAATTCGAATCCGTGCTGGACACGCTTGAAGGTCTGACCCGCGCCTGGCGACAAGATCACAAGGGCTGGACGGCATCCGGGATGCGGCTTTGGAAACGCAGGCACCTGCAGCACATGTTTGGGCGCGAGAAAAAGGTAAAATTCACGCCTGACGTTTCCGAAAACCCAGATCGTCCCCACATGGTTTGGGCGCGGCACGGCCGTGATATGGAAAACGTCACACGGGTCGAGGATGGCTTCGTTCGGTCCCGTGGGTTGGGGGCCAGCCTTGTGCCGCCTCTGTCGCTGTCGCTAGATGACCTTGGGATCTATTACGACCCGACCAAACCCAGCAGGTTGGAAGAGATGATCGCCAAGCGGGAGACCCTGCGGCCGGATCAGGAATTGCGGGCCGAGCGGTTGGTGACACAGATTATCGCCGGAGCGGTCAGCAAATATAACACCGGCGGCCCGGTTCCGGACTTGCCAAAAGGTCACCGCATTCTGGTGCCCGGACAGGTCGAGGACGATGCCTCGATCCTGTTTGGAACCAGCACCGTTCGCACCAATACCGAACTTCTACGCACCGCCCGCGAGATGAACCCGACCGCCGTTCTGATCTATAAACCGCATCCCGATGTCGAAGCTGGCCTGCGTGAAGGTGAGGCCGAAGCTGAGGGGCTAGCAGACCTGATCGTCAAGAACACCGATCCCGCCGCATTGTTGGGTGAGGTTCAGGAGGTCTGGACCATGACCTCTCTGCTAGGGTTCGAGGCGCTGATGCGCGGATTGCCGGTCACAACGCTCGGCGCACCCTTTTATGCTGGTTGGGGTTTGACGCAGGATTTGGGATCCGTCCCCGCCCGTCGTGGTGCACGGCCCTCCCTGCTGGGATTGATTCATGCCGCACTGATCGATTACCCGAGGTATCTGGACCCTGTCACCGGCATGCCCTGCCCTCCGGAAGTGGTATTGGAAAGGCTGACAGACGGCTACCAGAGCCGATCGGGTCATGGCCTTAGACTGCTCTCGAAACTACAGGGCGTTTTCGCAACACAGGCGCATCTCTGGCGCCGTTAGCGCAATGCCCGCGCCCAGCGATGCATCACGTCCTGACCGATGATGCGGGTCTCCAGCAGTTCAAACCGTGGGGCCTCATCCAGACGATCCATACCAAGCGCCCCGATGGCAGGCAATCCTTCGGCACCAATCGCAAGCCCGGCACTGAAGCCGATCAACTCATCAACCAGTTCATCCACCAAAAGCGACGCAGCAAGGGACGATCCGCCCTCGCAAAAGACGCGGGTCAAACCCTCCTGCCCCAACTGCAGCAACAGGTCAGCGGCATCAATGTGATGATCGCGTAACGCGCAGGGGATAAGCCTTGCGCCCAGTCCTTCCCACGCTTTTGCACGTTCGGCATCCGGTGACGGACCATGGCACAACCACACCGGAATTTTCGAGGCGGTGCGTGCCAGTTGACCCATCAACGGGATATCCAGATGGCGCGAAACGACAACGCGCACAGGCTGACGTTCAATCCCAAGATCCCGAACTGTCAGAGAGGGGTCGTCTACACGCGCCGTACCCGCCCCAACCATAACGGCATCATGCGTTGCCCGCATGGCATGAACAGCCCGCCGCGAGGTCTGACCCGTAATCCACTGACTATGGCCGCTTTCGGTCGCAATGCGCCCGTCAAAACTGCTGGCCAGTTTAAGCGTGACAAATGGCCGGCCCTGTTCGGTCTTTAGAAAGAAACCGGCGTGGTCGCGGGCCGCCTGATCCGCAAGAACACCGGTTGTCACGTCAATCCCAGCCTCGTGCAGCATGGCAAAGCCCTGCCCAGCCACACGCGGATCACTGTCTTCGATGGCTGAAACAACACGCGTCACACCGGCCTCAATCAAGGCCTGAGCGCAAGGCGGGGTCTGTCCGTGATGGGCGCAGGGTTCAAGCGAGACATAAGCAGTCGCGCCACGCGCCTGCGATCCCGCCTGTCTTAACGCTTCGGTTTCTGCATGTGGCCGACCGCCAGGTTGCGTCCAACCACGCCCAACAATCCGCCCGTCCTGTACGAGTACGCAGCCAACGGATGGGTTGGGCCAGCATGTCCCCTGTCCGCGCCGCCCCAAGTCAAGGGCCAGCGCCATATATCGCTTATCTGTTTCGCTCACTCGTCCGTCGAAGGCTGCGGCGGGCGCAGTTCGTGGACAAACTCCTCGAAATCATCGGCCGCCTGGAAATTCTTATACACGCTTGCAAACCGAACATAGGCAACGGTGTCGATCCGCGCCAGAGCTTCCATAACAATTTCACCGATCTTGCTGGACGGAATGTCGGTATCGCCCATGCTTTCCAGCCGTCGCACAATACCCGAGATCATCTGATCAATGCGTTCCGGATCAATCGGGCGTTTCTGCATCGAGATACGGATCGAGCGTTCCAGCTTGTCGCGATCGAAATCCTCGCGTTTTCCATTGGTTTTGATCACAACCAGATCGCGTAACTGAACGCGTTCATAGGTGGTGAACCGTCCGCCGCAAGCCGGGCAGAAACGGCGCCTGCGGATCGCGACATGATCCTCTGCCGGGCGTGAATCTTTGACCTGAGTGTCGATATTTCCGCAAAACGGGCAGCGCATCCGCCGTCTCCTCGTCTCTTGTTCCGCCTCTTTTAGTAAGCGCTGTGGCCCACTTATCCACAACTATAGGGCAGCCTCTAGGATTTGGGTAGTCGGAAATTTTCACCGCTAAATAAAGGGGTCACGCGAAATGCGCAGCGACGCGTCGGTTGTGTGATTGGGTCCGGTGTTCAAACAGATAAACACCCTGCCATGTCCCCAGCATGGGCACCCCTGCGGCGACAGGAATGCCCAAGGACACAGGCAGCAACGCAGCTTTGATATGTGCTGGCATATCGTCTGGCCCCTCATAGGTGTGCCTTAAATACGCCATCGACGGATCATCCGCCGGTGGCACTAGACGTTCGAAAAAGGCCTGCAAATCTGTCCGCACCTCGGGGTCCGCATTTTCCTGAATGGCCAGAGAACACGAGGTATGGCGCACAAACAGGGTCAACAATCCGTCGCGACCGCTTGGGGCAAGCCAGTCTCGTATACCCGAGGTGAACTCATACAGCCCCGACCCCTGCGTTGAAATGATAAACTCGGTCTGCAAAACGCGGGTCTTACCTTCTTCAGTCAAAAATTGGCTGCCGGAAACACAGGCCATTCGCGTTCTGGACGGACCTGCTCTGCCCCGGCTGGAAACCAATGGAAACAAAGCTTGTGCTCTGCTCGACATTTGCCGGAGGGGTCAACGAAAATTGGACCGCCGTGCGGCGACCGGTAGCTTCGCTTGGGCCATATCCACGCACAACATAGATATTCTGCTGCCACCCTGCCCCCAAGCTGCGACGAGCAAAATCTGCAGCAGCGCACCAATAGCCATCCACATCCCTGCGCGCGCGCGGGATCACCTCAAACACTTTGTCGTTTACTGCAACAGTCTGAAAACCGTTTGGTGCTGCTGTCACCGCCCCCGGTTCAAACAACGTGGCGGCGGCCAGAACCGCAGATGTGATCACTTTTTTCATAATGCTACTCTCTCATGTTTCTTGATAAATATTAAAGTAGATTGCAGGAGGCCATGGCAAAGCCACCTCACGTTCAATTCAGGCATTGTTCCTATTTACGTGAACCGGCATCAGCCAGCCCCGATATCGGATCAGTTGACCCAACATCGGCATTTCTGCCGAAACATCGAACCGAAACCGGCCTTGATCATCCTCCCATTCCACCGTCGCCGAACGCGGTAAAAGAAAGTTTGGGCATGGCACCCCCAATAGAGTGAGGCGCAGGATGTTCAAATGCAGCTTTTGACCTCGAACCTGTGGGCGCATCCAGATGGTCAGCCCTCCGATCCTCTCTTTCACGCACCGCCTGTCTGCGTCGTAGACCAGATGAGACAGCGTCTCATGCCCGCCAAAATCCCTGAACCACTCCCATTCCTGGCCAGTGAGTTTGGTTCGAATGCGGACCGTCTGAGTATCTGCAGCGGGGGGAAACCCACCCAACCACAATGACAAAGAGGTCAACCACCCGGTTCCTCTTTGGATGCTGCATAGTCCTGTAAACTCTGCCGTTTCACTGTGGAATTTTCGGACCGCATCCGGCACCTCAGAATTGGCTGGAAGGGCCTGCAGAAATGGGTCCGGCCTCACGCATACCCTCCGGGGAAGAACTGCGCTTTCATGGATGAATCCGGAACCAGGCACGTTTCGAACCGTCCAAAGAATGCAAATCGGTGGCGCGCGATGAAATGATAAAGCGGATCCTTCAAAAACCGCGGAAGAAATCGACAGGCCGACAGAACAGGCCACAAAGCGGGTAAGCTGCGCATTGCAGCAGCAAAAGCATCCAAGCGCTGATGCACAACACCGTCAACGATCACAAGATTGGTTTCAAACTCGTCGGTGGGCAGGCCGAGTTGCCGGTAAAGGCTTTGTCCTATTGGGGACTGGGCAATTACAAACTTGAACCGCTTCTTTGTGTCGGCCCACAGCATGAACCTGAAAAATCGAGAACACAGCACGCATTCTCCATCAAAAACGATGAGGTTCTGCTCGGTTCTCACATCTGAGATCGCCCGGTCTTGCATTGGATACCAGATCAATTTCGCCACAACCGGACCGTGCCATTGAAGGGTAAAATCCGCAATGCGACACGTAGGTTTTCAGATGAAACGTGCCGGGGAGCTACCGATCGCTAGTCTGAGACGACCGGAGCTCTACCCTCATCCCAATAAGGTGCTGACCCGACAACACGAGGTAACTATGCCTTTGCGTTGCTATATCCTTGCTGAAAAGTGCCAGAAACTTGTGAAAACCTGCCAGATGGGTTTGCCTGCACTCGTGCAAACTGGGTTCAAATTTTTCGGGAAAGCATTAAGAATTGGATATGGAGCTTGATATTGCCAGAATTCAACACTTGACCCGAACGGCAGATGAGCGTTCGGGCGACCCAGAGTTAGCAGACCAGCTTTTGGAACGCAGCGGTCTAAGCCGAGTGGCAATCGCTCCCCCCACTACAGTCTACAGTGCGCAAACTGAGGCGATGTTCATCAGATATGCCTGCGACGCTATGCGCGACATAACTTTTGCCGCCTATGCGGGTTCAAAAGTCAGTTCGGCCTCTAGCATTACGGCCTATATCAGCAAGTACTCTCGTGACCTCCGACAGGTGTTTGAAAACACAACCCGCTTCTCTCGCATCATAGATCCCACAATCACCTTCAGTCTGCGCCATGCCGGGAATTTTGTGTCCTTCGAGGCGGACTGGGAAGACGCAAGTTTTGCCCGGTATCACAGACGCACAGAGTTTTTGATGTTTGGGACACTGGCGCGAATGCGGAACCTGACGCAGTCAGACTTCCACCCCATAGCAATTCGCTTTCAACACGAGGTTGGAGAGAAAAGAAATCTATTTCAAAAGCTTGCAGGATTTTCGGTAGAGTTTGGAGCAGAAAACCTAGAGATTGTTCTGTCGCCTTCATCTCTGGATCTTCCCGTGCCCACATATGACCCGATGCTTCGAGAGCATCTGATTGAGTACGGGGAACGCGTTCTGGCAGAACGGGCCTCGCCTAAGCAAAAATTGCGGGCGCAGGTCGAGGGTCTGATTACACGTTCGATGCCGGGAAATTTTCCGCAAGCCGATGACATAGCCGCCAATCTCGGCATGAGCCCGCGAACATTTGCGCGTCGGCTAAAGGATGAAGGGTCAAGCTATCGAGAGATCGCAGACGATCTGCGCTGTGATCTGGCCCAAACTTTCATCACCAACGGTATGCAGCTATCTGAAATTGCATTCTCACTTGGCTACGCAGACCAACCCGCCTTTTCCACCGCTTTCAAACGGTGGACGGGTCGCGCGCCCAGCGCTTTCCGCAGCCGCCTGGACCCGTGATCGTAACCTTGAGGTAGCCGGGGGTCGTCAGCCTTGCAGCCTCGCCCCGGCCCGTCCCATGAGTGGACATTGCGGATATAGGAAGACGCGCAGCGGGCTTCTTGTGAGTTCTCGCCAAATTGATGTTTCTACAAGCCACCGTGAACAGTGGTTTCAAACGAAAAAGGCGCCTCGGTCGAGGCGCCTTTCTGGGTTACTGATCCAGGAACGACCGCAACTTTCGCGACCTGCTGGGGTGTTTCAGTTTTCGCAGCGCCTTCGCCTCGATCTGACGGATACGTTCGCGCGTCACGCTGAACTGTTGGCCGACCTCTTCCAGAGTGTGGTCGGTGTTCATACCGATGCCAAACCGCATCCGCAGAACCCGTTCTTCCCGCGGGGTAAGTGAGGCCAGAACACGCGTGGTCGTTTCCTTGAGGTTTTCCTGAATAGCACTGTCCAGCGGCAGCACAGCATTCTTGTCCTCAATGAAATCGCCAAGCTGGCTGTCTTCTTCGTCGCCAATCGGCGTTTCCAGGCTGATCGGTTCCTTGGCGATCTTCATCACCTTGCGGACCTTCTCCAGCGGCATCTGCAGCTTTTCGGCCAGTTCTTCCGGCGTCGGCTCGCGGCCGATTTCATGCAGCATCTGACGACCGGTCCGAACCAACTTGTTGATCGTCTCGATCATATGGACCGGGATACGGATCGTGCGTGCCTGATCCGCGATGGACCGGGTGATTGCCTGACGGATCCACCAGGTGGCGTAGGTCGAGAACTTATACCCGCGGCGGTATTCGAACTTGTCTACGGCCTTCATCAGGCCAATGTTACCTTCCTGAATAAGATCAAGGAATTGCAGACCACGGTTCGTGTATTTTTTGGCGATCGAGATCACCAGACGCAGGTTGGCTTCGACCATTTCTTTCTTGGCCTGGCGCGCCTCTTTCTCGCCTTTCTGGACCTGCTGTACGATGCGGCGGAATTCGCTGATGTCCAGGCCAACATATTGCCCGACCTGAGCCATATCGTTGCGCAGTTCCTCGACCTTGGAGGTCGAGCGTTCGATGAACATCTGCCAGCCCCGGCCCGGCTTTTCAGCCATCTCAGCCAGCCAGTTCGGGTCCAGTTCACGCCCACGATAGGCGTCAACAAATTCGCGACGGTTGATGCGGGCCTGATCCGCCAGCTTCACCATCGAGCTGTCCAGCGACATGATCCGACGATTGATGCCATAGAGCTGGTCAATCAAAGCATCGATCCGGTTGTTGTGCAGATGTAGGCCGTTCACCAGTTCGACAATCTCGGCGCGCAGCTTCTGATAGGTCGCTTCGTCCGTGTCGCTGAATGTGCCGTCTTCGTTCAGGGTTGCCGAAATCCGGCTGTCCTGCATTTCGCTCAGCATCGCAAAATCAGTCGAAATACGCTCGAGCGTCGTCAGAACCTGATCTTTCAGAGCAGCTTCCATAGCAGCGAGCGACATGTTCGCCTGCTCGTCTTCGTCATCGTCATCATCGGTCGCAATCGGGTTGCCATCGGCATCCAGCTCGGGGCCTTCTTCCTTGGCGGGCTTTGCGGCCTGCACGGTCGAAGTGTCGACGACCGGCTCTTCAACATCGCCGTCTTCGTCCATCTGATTGCCGAAAGTGGCCTCCAGATCAATGACGTCGCGCAGCAGAATGTCTTCGGACAGCAATTCATCATGCCAGATCGTAATCGCCTGGAAGGTCAGCGGGCTTTCACAAAGCCCCAGGATCATCGTATTGCGACCAGCCTCGATCCGCTTGGCGATAGCAATCTCGCCCTCACGGCTGAGCAGTTCGACCGAACCCATTTCGCGCAGATACATGCGCACCGGGTCATCGGTACGATCAAGCTTTTCGGTGGCGGCACCGGCCAGCGTGACCTCACGGTTGCTTTCCGTTGTGATCAGGTCGGTCGAGCCTTTATTCTCTTCCTCTTCCGCCTCTTCATCTTCGATGATGTTGATCCCCATCTCGGACAGCATCGACATAACGTCTTCGATCTGTTCCGAGCTGACCTGATCAGGCGGCAGGACCTGATTGAGCTGGTCGTAGGTGATGTAACCTTTCTCGCGGGCCTCGGCGATCATCTTCTTGACCTGAGTCTGGCTCATGTCCAGCGAGATTTCCTGTTCCTGCTCGTCGGATTTGCTGTCTTCGTTTGTATCCTTGGCGGCCATTCAATGCTCCTGCAGGGATGGGTGATTCGATTGAACCGAATCATTAGCGCGTTGAAGTGATTCGGCCACCCGTTTACCTGTTTTTCTTTTCCAGTGCCTTACGAAAACACCACATTACCGGCGTTTTCGCTCGAAATTGATACCTGACATGATTGCCTTAAACGCATCCTTCTCGTCGCGGTTGATTCGCGCACCATTGTCAGCGATGTCGAAAACGGCCCTGTCTTCATTCTGGCTTCGGCTTGTTCTGTTGCGCTCTTCGGCGGCTTGCGCCAAGCGATAGGTCAACGCTTCATCGTCCAGATCAGACAGCTCCTCTGCGGCTTCGGCAATCTCTGCGTCCAGACCCCTGAGAGCTTTGATTTTGGCGAGTTCCTCAGCCAATGTCATTTCGGCCTTTTCAACGTCGCCCGGTTTATTCACGCAGGGGATCACTGCGACATGGCGAAGGGCCAGCAGGTTTTCAAGGGCGTGATGTCCCAAAGTTTCCGCAATATGTTGTTTGAGGTTCTCAGGATCATCTATCGCGTGCCGCAGAATGGCATCGCGCAGGCCAGCGTGATCTTGGTCACGGCACTCCATTTCTTCCAGTTGGTGTTCAAACTGCACCACGACTTGGGGGTTCAATGCGGCGATGGCCAGAATGGCGGCTTCGCGCATCTGGATATCGGCATTGTCGGATGATACCAGGAATGACGCCCGCGCGCCCGGTGTGGCCGGTTGCGGCTGGGGCTTCCATTTCCCGCGTGTTTGCCAGGTGCGGTTTTGTGGCTGCTTTTGAGGGCGAAACAGCTGCCAGCGCAGGTCTTTGATCTCTTGCCCGTAATGCGACCGGATCGACGCGTCACGGATCAGCTTGATCTTGTCGCGCAAGACCTTGTCCAAAGCTGCTTTGCGTTCGGGGCTGTCGAACACCTTGCCTTCGGTTTCGCGCTGCCAGAGCAGCCTGACCATCGGCATTGCCCCTTCCAACACCGCCTGCACGGCTGCCGGTCCTTCCGCCCGCAATAGGTCGTCAGGGTCTTTGCCCTCGGGCATCAGCGCAAAGCGCAAGGACTTTCCTGCCTCAAGCAGCGGCAGGGCCAGATCGACCGCCCGCATCGCAGCACGCAAACCCGCCGTGTCGCCATCCAGCGCAATGATCGGCTCGTCCGAGATACGCCACAGCAGTTGCAACTGATGCTCGGTGATTGCGGTGCCCAATGGGGCCACCGATGCGCCAAAACCGGCCTCGGCAAGCGCGATCACATCCATATATCCTTCGGCCACGATCAATGGCTGCCCTTTGCCGGCAGCCTGCCGCGCGGGGCCTTGGTTATAGAGGCTGCGCCCCTTGTCGAACAGTTCAGTTTCGGGCGAGTTCAGATATTTCGCATTGTCATTGGGGTCCATCGCCCGGCCACCGAACGCAATGCAACGCCCGCGCGGATCCCGGATCGGATACATGATCCGGTTCCGAAACGTGTCATAGGGCTTTTTACCTTTGTTCGAGGGTTTCGCCAGACCCGCACCAAGGATCAGATCTTCGGCCACGTTCTTGCCGCGTAGGTGATCCCAAAGCGCCTGCCAACCGTCGGGAGCAAAGCCGATTTCCCACCGATCCAGCGCCTGCACTTTCAAGCCGCGCCGCGCCAGATAATCGCGCGCCTCCCCACCTGCCCCTGTTTTCAGTTGCAACCGAAAGAACTGCACCGCCTGTTCCATCACCTCGGCCAGTTGCGTGCGACGATCCTGTTTCTCTTGCGCCTTGGGGTCACGTTCTGGCATCGGCATTCCGGCTTCACGCGCGAGAATTTCGACCGCTTCGATGAACGAGACATTCTCGGTCTCTTTCACGAAGCTGATCGCATCCCCTTTGGCATGGCAGCCAAAGCAGTAATAGAAACCCTTTTGGTCATCGACGTGGAACGATGCTGTCTTCTCGTGATGGAACGGGCACGGAGCCCACATGTCGCCCTTGCCCTGATTGGACTTGCGCTCGTCCCACATGACTTTGCGCCCGACGACCTGAGACAAGCTCAGCCGGGTGCGCAACTCATCCAGAAAACCGGGTGGTAATGACATGGGTTAAACCTGACAGAAACGGCAACGCGCGCCAAGGGGAAGGCGCGCGTTTGTCCGCAAAGAAATCGCAAGGTTTTGGATTACTGCTGCAGGCACAGCTCCATCCACGTGGCGCCGAGATCCTTTTTGCGCACATCGCGCATCTTCTGCTCATAGACCCAAGGGGTGATCAGCGGGATCGCGGCATTATAGTTCGCGGGCCAGGTCGGACCTGTATCGGCCACGGCTTGCGGCACGTCGCGCTCTTTCACGCGGTCAAGTCGCGCCTGCTGGATCGCCGCCACGACATCCGCCTGATGCTGACAGCTTTGTTCTTTTGTTTCCTGAGCAGCCAGAGGTGTGGCCAGTAAAATAGCCGCGACGGCAATACGCAACATGGTGGTCTCCGGGATTCGTTCTCGTCGCTGAAGTCTACTGCCGGGCGCGGATGCGCGCCATCGTCGAATTGCATCTTGCGCAGCCCTGTTGCGCCTTGGTCCTGCGGGCGAGGGATCAGATGCCAACCGCCCGCAGAGAGTATTGTCAAAGCCCCTTAGCGCGGTAGCTTTTCGAGACACGGTCAATGGCTACGATGTAGGCCGCGGTCCTCAGATCCTCGACATCGTCGCGACTGTGCCAGACTTCACGCATCGACTGGTAAGCAATCCGCATGGTGTCATCGAGCCCCGAACGAACCAGCTCAAGCTCATCCGCACCTTTCAGGTATTTCGCCTTGAAGTTCGGAGACATGGACCAGGCATCGCCCAGATAGCGGTCCAGCCGTTCCAGCTCACTGACGATCAGCTCGTGCCGCGACTCTTCCTGGCGACGCTGCATGCGGCCAAACCGGATATGGCTTAGGTTCTTAACCCATTCGAAATACGAAACGGTCACACCGCCAGCATTTGCGTACATATCAGGAATGATCACGACGCCCCTATCTCGCAGAACTTCGTCTGCACCAGCTGTCACTGGGCCGTTTGCAGCTTCGATGATCAACGGGGCCTTGATGCGATCGGCATTATCAAGGTTGATCACACCTTCCAGCGCCGCCGGGATCAGGATGTCGCACTCTTCTTCTAGCACGGCCCCTCCCTCGGCGGAATGGGTGGCGTCGGGATAATCGCTGACGCCGCCATGCTTGACAATCCATTGGCGAACCGACTCGACGTCAATCCCGTCCGGATTATACAGCGCTCCGTCCCATTCAATGATGCCCACGATACGAGAGCCGTCTTCCTCGCTCAGGAACTTGGCAGCGTGGTAGCCCACATTTCCCAGACCCTGAACAATAATGCGCTTGCCGTCCAACTTGCCCGACAGCCCTGCCTTTTGAATGTCCTCAGGATGGCGGAAAAACTCGCGCAGCGCATATTGAATGCCGCGGCCCGTGGCCTCGACCCGTCCGGCAATACCGCCAGCATTCAGCGGCTTGCCTGTCACGCAGGCGCGCGCGTTGATATCAGTTGTATTCATCCGGGCGTATTGGTCCGCCATCCACGCCATTTCACGCTCACCCGTCCCCATATCCGGGGCTGGCACGTTCTGTGACGGATTGATCAGGTCGCGCTTGGCCAACTCATAGGCGAACCGGCGGGTGATCTGTTCAAGCTCATGCTCTTCGTATTGGCGTGGGTCGATACACAACCCACCCTTTGATCCGCCAAACGGCGTTTCGACCAGAGCACATTTATAGGTCATCAGCGCCGCAAGCGCTTCGACTTCGTCCTGGTTGACCGCCAAGGCAAAGCGGATACCGCCTTTCACCGGCTCCATATGCTCGGAATGCACCGATCGATATCCGGTGAATGTGTGTATGTCACCGCGCAGCCGGACGCCGAAGCGTACAGTGTAGGTGGCGTTGCAGACCCTTATCTTTTCTTCAAGGCCCGGAGGCAGATCCATCAGGGACGCTGCCCTGTTAAACATTAGATCTACACTCTCTCGAAAGCTGGGTTCTTTTGTGGCCGTCATTTAAACCTCCGTGCCGGCGAACGACTTGCGTTCTGACGTTTTGTCGCACCCCTTTGCTAAACGATCAATGTTTAAGCAGAAATAAAATCTCAAGTTACGGGGAAATATTCGAACTCTGGCTGAGTCGCCAAACCCAGACATTATCCGCCGAATTGTTCACGCATCGAATACAGCCCCGCGCAACGGTCCGGAATTATCCCTCAATTTCCCTCAAACCAGCCAAAACTGGGCCCTTTTCGCCCAATTCCCGCCACGTTTCGCAGTTAATTTCCATACGTTAACTTTTCCTTAGCAGCTTTGGATGTCTGCTCAGCGAGGTCTGCAAGATGAAAATGCCCAAGTTTCTACGCGAAAGCAAAAGCGGCGCTAAATCCGCGCTAAGCGCGCGCCGGTTCGCAAAAAGCGAAGACGGTACATTCACAATCTTTGTATTGTTGGGTTTCCTGGTGATCTTCGCTTCGACCGGAGCTGGCGTTGACCTAATGAATTTTGAGCGCGACCGCGCCAATCTGCAATCAACATTGGACCGCGCCGTTCTTGCGGCCGCTGACCTTGATCAGAAAAAGCCCGCACGCGAAATTGTCGATGCCTATTTCGAGAAGGCCGGGCTGGGCGGCAAAATCACTTCTGTCGTGGTGGAAGAAGGCTTTGGATCACGTAAAGTATCAGCCACCGCCGAGGCGACCATCAAAACCCACTTTATGCATTTCTCTGGCGTCAACAGCTTGACCGCTAACGCGGCCAGCACGGCCGTCGAAAGCATTGGAGCTGTTGAAATTTCGCTGGTTCTCGACATCTCAGGCTCAATGAACAACTATTCGAGTTCTGGCGGGAAGAGCAAAATTGCGCTTCTGCAGGATGCGGCCACAGAATTTGTCACGCTGATGCTGGATTCAGATGATCCTAACCGCACGGGCATTTCGATCTCGATCGTGCCTTACGCAACTCAGGTCAACGCGGGTGAACCCATCCTGAGCAAATTCACCAACGTTACAGCAGAGCACAACTACTCCCATTGTGTGAACTTTATCCCTGAACAGTATAGCGACGCGGACCTAGAGCGTGATGACAGGCTGGAACGCACCGCGCATTTTGACCCCTTCACCTATTCCGAAGGCTCGATCAGAACACCGGTTTGCCCGGTCCGCGATGGCAGTGCGATTACGCCTGTTACCGATAATCTGGAGGCATTGACCAAACAGATCAAGGCGTTGACTGCAACCGGGAACACCTCGATAGATGTCGGCATGAAATGGGGCGTGGCCTTCCTGGACCCAAGCGTTCGTGGCATTGTGAGCGACCTGGCTGACGACAACATCGTTCCAAATCACTTCCGGACCCGCCCGTCAGACTATAACTCGGACATCTTGAAAATTGTAATCGTAATGACCGACGGTCAGAACACGGACCAGTATATGCTGAACCCGTCCCTTCGGGAGGGCTTGTCGGATGTCTGGTACAATGCTGAGGCCTCCGAATACACAGTCTACCATTCGCAGGGTCGGCCTAACTTTTTCTGGCCACAGCAGAACACATGGGCGGACCATCCGTTCGGCAATCCTGATCCAGAGACACCAGCCAACGAAGAATTGGGTACGGCTGTTCGCCTGACCTATCCAGAACTCTTCAACCGTGTGTCTTTGGCCTGGAATGCAAGATATAACTATTACTGGCAGTCAAGTGCATGGGCCGAGTGGTACTCGAAAGCGTATGCCAAAGTTGAAACTTCGGCCAAGAACCAGCGCACCAAGCATATCTGTGACGCAGCCAAAGATGAGGGCGTCATTGTCTATGGCATCGCCTTCGAAGCACCCAGAGCCGGGTACAAAACCATCAAGGACTGTGCCAGCTCGGACAGCCATGTATACAATGTGAACGGTCTGGACCTGGAAGACGCATTTGCTTCTATCGCGTCGTCGATCAGAAAACTGCGGTTGACCCAATGATCGGAGCCCTTGTTTCAAAGCTGCGAAGCCTGAGACGCAGGGAAGATGGGGCGGTCACCGTCGAGTTTGTGATCATCTTCCCGGCATTCATGTTCTTCATCCTGAGTGCGATGGAATATTCGGTGGTCACCTTGCAGCAGGCGATGTTAGAGCGGGCTGTGGACCAGACAGTTCGCGACATTCGCCTCGGCACGGGCACCAACCCAACGCATGATCAGATAAAAAGTACGATCTGTGATCGCGTCGTAGTGATCAAACGCTGTACCACCAACTTGCAGCTGGAGATGCTGCAACAAAGCGCGTTTGTCGGGTTGAACCTTCCGCCTGTCCCGGATTGCACTGACAATTCTGAAGAAGTGAACCCAGTTCGCGCTTTCGAAAATGGCCTTTCGAACGAGTTGATGATCCTTCGGGCCTGCGCAAAGGTCGATCCGATTTTCCCTACATCGGCGATGGGGCGTATTTTGTCGGATGAATCAGGCCAGATCGAACTTACCGCGACGACTGCCTTCGTACAGGAGCCTCTGTAAGCCTATGTTTTTCATTTCAAAGCTCCGGAATCTTCTGAAATCCAAGACGAAAGACGAGAGTGGGGTACTCACGGTTGAGGCTTTGCTTGTCTTTCCGATGCTGGTGTGGACGATCACAGGCGCCTTCACGTATTTCGACGGCTTCCGCCAAAGCGCATCTAACCTTAAAGCGGCATATACGGTTGGCGATTTGATCTCTCGCGAGACCGGCACGATCACGGACACATATATCACCTCATTGCATTCGCTGCTGGTGGCGATGGTCAACAACCGATCACAGATGAATCTGCGCGTGTCGCTGGTTGTGTTCGACGAAGAAGATGATCGTCATTACGTCAGATGGTCAACCGCGCGCGGGTACGACAGCATCTGGACCGACGACAATATTGACCGCATGCGTGATAACCTGCCGCCTATGCCCAACCAGGACACACTGATCATTGTTGAAACGGCGAATGCTTACATTCCGGTCTTTGACTCGATTTATGGGGTGGATTTCCTCAAAGGCGACCACGTCTTTGAAAATTTCGTCTTTACACGCCCACGCTTTACCAATGAGGTTGCGGCAAATGTGTCGGGCGTTGTTGAAATTGAGGAAAATCCCGACGGGTCTGGCGAGATCGGTGAAATCGAGGACCCAGGCACAGGGGATTCCGGTGCGAGTGCGGAAAGCGCAACGAATTAGGACAAGGTTGGCCTCTTAGTGCCTTCCACCCCACCTTCGAATAACGAGGTGGCGCCGAAGGTCTGACCTAGCCGCGCTCCGCCACCATCACAGACAATATTTCTGACATGAATTTGGTTTCGGCGGCGGACGTCATGCCGCCGATGCCAACGCGGCGTCCCAGGCGCCACCACAGCCCCGGCGCCCATCTATTTGCACCTGATTGCCGGGTTGTTACCAGAAAGCCATTCGACGGCTTGAAGGCAAACGCGCCTCTTTCGACGGTTTCAATGTCTTCTATTGCGGCGATCGGCTGCCCTGCCCCGGTTCTCAGCTCGGTCTCAGTCAGCTCGATCCAATCCGAGGTTGCCTGCCACATGCGATAGGCCAGCCAGAAGGACGCCGCGCCTACCACAAACAGGAATACCTGCCAGGATGGCTCCGGCGGCGCGGCAAGCGCGACGAAAACAACCAGAAAGCCCACGGTCGACAACATTCCAACACCCATCCACCGCCTGGGTGATGAGGCTTTGACCACGGCCAGAACTTCTTGTTGCATTTGCTGCTCTCCCACTTTGCAGTTGGGTTTAGCCACTTTCCCAGCCAAACAACAGAGGCGAACGCACCTGCTGAATTTCGCACAGGTTGCGTGTTTCAGCGCAAATTGACCCGCCATGGCAGTGCGGTACATCTTCCCCATAGCAACAGGAGCGCAGCAATGTCCCTCAGACCGACTTTGGAAACCCGAAAGGCTATACCGACGATGGAGGGGGCAGGCGTTAAACTGCACCGCGCTTTCGGCTTTCAGGATCCGTCGGACCTGGATCCTTTTCTGCTGTTAGACGACTTTCGCAATGAACGCCCGCAGGACTATCAGGCTGGATTTCCATGGCATCCGCATCGCGGGATCGAGACAATCACCTATGTCCTGTCCGGCTCGGTTGAGCATTCGGATTCACTTGGCAATAACGGAACACTTGGCGCGGGTGATGTGCAGTGGATGACGGCAGGGTCCGGAATCCTGCATCAGGAAATGCCCAAGGGAAGCCAAACCGGGCAAATGCACGGGTTTCAGCTGTGGGGCAATCTACCCGCGGCCCAAAAGATGACAACACCGCGATATCAGGACGTGCCGCGCAAAGAGATCCCTGAAATCACGGACGATGACGGAACCGTTGTCCGTGTGATCGTGGGGACGTTTTGGGGCAAGACAGGCCCAGTCGACGGCATCGCCGCCGACCCTCAGTATCTGGACATCCAAATTCCGGCAGGTGTGAAGAAGACCTTCCCCATAGACACCTACCGTCGCGCATTTGCATATGTATTCGAAGGCGCGGGCGCCTTTGCTGATGCCTCGCGGCCTGCGGGGGTCCTTTTGGAAAAAGAAGTTGGCGGCCAAGAGGTGAACATTCGTGACATGTCGGGAGACCGAACACTGGTTCGGTTTGGGAGTGGTGACGAAGTGACCGTTCAGGCAGGTCCGGAGGGTGTCCGGTTCCTGCTGATTTCCGGCGCACCGATCAATGAGCCGGTCGCGTGGCACGGCCCCATCGTCATGAACACCCGGACCGAGCTGGAACAGGCTTTTCGCGAATTGCGCAACGGGACGTTTATTCGGCCGGCACATTGACTGCCCCTTAAGCAGTCATCGCCTTTCGGACCATGTCCCAATAGACGGCTTCAACCTCGTCCAGCGAAAGCCGCCCACCGGCGCGATACCACGTCATGACGCCGTTCAGCATGGCGATGACCGCCAATGTCGCAATCTTCGTATCCGCGACCGCAAAGATACCCGCCCGCTGACCTTCGCGCAAAATGGCCTCAAGCCCGTCTTCATACTTGCGGCGCAGATCCTCTATTTCGGCGAAGTTTTCGGGTGTGAGGTTCCGAAGTTCCATATAGGCGATGAATACCTCGTCAGGGCGCTGCAGGTGGAACCGGATGTGAAATCCGACAAACCGACGCAAAGCATCCTGCGGATCGCCAGTTTGCTTTTGTTCGCCATAGGCGGACAACAAATCCTGCATATGGTCGCGCATCAAACGGAACAGAAGGCTCTGCTTATCCGGGGTGTAATTGTACAATGCCCCGGCCTGCACCCCAACCTCGGCCGCAATTTTCCGCATGGAAACAGCAGCATACCCATGGCGCGCGAAAAGCCCAAGCGCCGCCTGCCGGATACGCGGGCCGGTAATGTCCGAATGTGAGCCTTGTGTACGTGCCATGTATCCACCATATCTGAACAGATGTTCAGATAGAAGCCCGCTTGAAACGACCGGACAAAAAGTGCATCACCGATGCCAGTTGCCACAATAAGGTTTCATCATGAAGCCCCTTCTTCTTCTGCCCCTAGTTTTGCTCTGCCTGGGATGCACCAATTTTCCCGAGCTGAAAGACCGCGAAGGGCCTAATGTGCAATCGGCCCCCTACCCCAAATTAACCCCACTGGCAGATGTTTTCGCTGTGCCTGTTGACCCGCTGTACGAAGCGGCAGAGGTCGAAAGTGAACTGACCGACCGCAGCAAGGCGTTGAAGAAAAAGGCAACGGCATTGCAAAACGCTCAGACCAATTAATCCTCAGGTTTTCTGTCGCCCGGCATGGGTGTCGCGGATTGCGCCTCGGCGCCGAACCCGCTAAGGCAGCGGGAACGGGGAAACACCCCAGATTAGGATTATCGAGCGGAAAGGAACCCACAGGATGACACAGGCGCTGCGGCTTGGAATTGCGGGCTTGGGAACTGTTGGTGTGGGTGTCGTCAGGATCGTGCGCCGCCATGCCGACCTGCTGCAGGCACGAACGGGTCGTCCCATCCAGATCACAGCGGTTTCCGCGCGTGATGCTGGCAAGGATCGCGGTGTGAACCTGTCGGATTATGTCTGGGAAACTGACCCTGTCGCATTGGCACAGCGCGACGATATTGATGTTTTTGTTGAACTGATGGGCGGGGAAAACGGGCCTGCCAAAGCCTCGGTCGAAGCGGCGCTAGCCAGTGGTAAGGATGTCGTCACCGCCAACAAGGCCCTGTTGGCCATTCACGGTCAGGAACTGGCCGAAATGGCCGAAGCCGCGGGCCGTGTGATCCGCTTCGAAGCGGCCGTGGCTGGCGGCATTCCAGTGATCAAATCCCTGACCGAAGGACTTGCGGGCAACGAAATCACCCGCGTCATGGGGGTGATGAATGGCACATGCAACTATATCCTGACCCGGATGCAATCGCAGCGGCAGGGATATAACGCCCTGTTCGACGAATGCGCACAGCTGGGTTACCTTGAAGCCGATCCAAATCTGGATGTGGGCGGGATAGACGCCGCGCATAAACTGGCGCTGCTCGCCTCGATCGCATTCGGCACCAAACCGAATTTCGACGGGATCGAGATCGAAGGCATTCAGCAGATCAGTCTGGATGACATCGACCAGGCCCATGACATGGGATACCGGATCAAACTGTTGGGCGTGGCTCAGCGCACGGCACGGGGGCTTGAACAGCGGATGCAGCCGTGTTTGGTGCCCAGTGACTCGCCCCTGGGCCAGCTTGAAGGCGGCACCAATATGGTGGTGATCGAAGGCGACGCGGTCGAGCAGGTTGTTCTGCGTGGCCCCGGAGCTGGCGAGGGTCCAACGGCCAGCGCGGTGATGGGCGATGTCTGCGATCTGGCACGTGGGCTTCAGATTCCGACCTTCGGCCGCCCTGCCAGTTCTTTGCAGGACGCAGTGCCAGCGCTGACTGGTCGCCCTGCCCCCTATTATCTTCGTCTGGGTCTGCTGGACAAACCCGGCGCCTTGGCCAAAGTTGCGGCCATCCTGGGCGATGCCGGGGTCTCGATTGATCGCATGCGCCAATACGCCCATGCGGAAAGCACCGCGCCGGTTCTGATAGTTACCCACAAAACCACCCGTGCCACGCTGGATGTCGCCTTGCTGGGCCTGCACGAGACCGATGTTGTTTCGGGCACACCGGTTGCTTTGCGGATTGAAGAGGTTTGACCCTTGCGGCCTGCACGATACGCAGGCTATGCCGGACAAGACGCCGATACTGACCTGAGGATAGTGAAAATGAGTGCTGCCAAGATTGATTTCAATGACCGCCTGTTGTCTCTGGGCCTGGCGCGGGTTGCGGAACAGGCTGCGCTTGCTTCGGCTTCGCTGGTTGGACGGGGTGATGAAAAGGCCGCTGACCAGGCCGCTGTGAATGCCATGCGCGAACAGCTGAACCTTCTGGATATCGCCGGTGTCGTTGTCATCGGTGAAGGCGAGCGCGACGAGGCACCGATGCTGTATATTGGTGAGGAGGTCGGGTCCGGCAATGGTCCCGGCGTCGACATCGCGTTGGACCCTCTGGAAGGCACCACGCTGACCGCCAAGGACATGCCCAACGCGTTAACTGTGATAGCAATGGGCCCGCGCGGATCAATGCTGCATGCACCGGACGTTTATATGGACAAACTGGCCGTTGGCCCGGGTTTCCCTGAAGGCGTTGTCAGCCTGGACATGAGCCCGCGCGAACGTGTGGAAGCGCTGGCCAAGGCCAAGGATTGCGAGCCTGCCGACATTACCGTCTGCATCCTGGAACGCCCTCGGCATGAGGCAATGATTGCCGAAGTTCGCGAAACCGGTGCATCTATCCGCCTGATCACCGATGGTGATGTTGCTGGCGTCATGCACTGCGCCGAAAGCGAAGTCACCGGGATCGACATGTATATGGGCCAAGGCGGCGCCCCCGAAGGTGTTCTGGCCGCTGCAGCGCTGAAATGCATGGGCGGGCAGATCTTTGGCCGCCTGCTGTTCCGCAATGATGACGAACGCGGCCGCGCCGCCAAAGCGGGCATCACCGATCTGGACCGCATCTATTCGCGCGATGAGATGGTAACCGCCGATGTGATCTTTGCCGCAACCGGCGTCACCGGCGGCTCTTTGCTGCCGCGCATCAAGCGCGAGCCGGGTTGGGTTGAAACCACCACCCTGTTGATGCGGTCGAAAACCGGGTCGGTTCGACGCATGTCCTACCGCACGCCGACGTGGTCGCATAGCGACGGCTAAGTTCTTGCGCCTGACCATCGTGCAGGGCTATCCATAGAAATGATAAGGCCGGGTCCGCGAGGGTCCGGCCTTGGCACATCAGGGGCAGGACATGAGCTTTCTTGGGGTTGAACATTCACTGTCAGCACGTCGCTGGGTCGGCCCCTCGGCGGATGTAGAGCGCGCGACCGAGGTGCTGGTACAACAAGCCGGATTGCCCCGGGCCGTCTGTCAGGTTCTGGCCCGGCGCGGTGTTCCGGCAATGGAAGCTCCGGGATTTCTAGAACCCAAACTGAAAGAGCTGTTGCCCGATCCGCGCGCGATGAAAGACATGGAAACCGCTGCAACCCGTTTTCTGACTGCGGTCCGTCTAAAGCAGCGCATTGCGATCTTTGCCGATTATGACGTCGACGGAGGCAGTTCGGCTGCTCTGCTACTCACGTGGTTGCGTCAGATGGGCCTGCAGGCGACGCTCTATGTGCCTGACCGGATTGATGAGGGCTATGGCCCCAACGTCCCGGCGATGCAGGAACTGGCCGCCGCGCATGATCTGATTATCTGCGTCGATTGCGGAACCCTCAGCCATGAACCCATCGCCGCCGCAAAGGGGGCCGATGTCATCGTCCTGGACCACCACCTTGGTGGCGAAACTTTGCCCGATTGCGTGGCCGTGGTGAACCCGAACAGACAGGACGAAAGCGGCGATCTTGGCTATTTTTGTGCCGCCGCCGTCGTGTTCCTGATGCTGGTCGAGGCCGGACGGCAACTGCGCGAAGCGGGTGCAAAAGGGCCTGACCTGATTGCAATGCTAGACCTTGTGGCGCTGGCCACGGTGGCGGATGTGGCTCCTTTGATCGGTGCAAACCGCGCGCTTGTGCGTCAGGGGCTGAAGGTCATGGCGCAACGACAAAGACCGGGGTTGGTGGCGCTGTCGGATGTGGCGCGGATGGATTCCGCGCCCAACAGCTATCATCTGGGGTTCATGCTGGGCCCGCGCGTCAACGCAGGGGGCCGGATCGGCCAGGCCGATCTGGGTGCCCGGCTGCTCAGCACCGATTCAACCCATGAAGCAGAGGCTCTGTCGCAGCGGCTGGACGAGTTGAACACCGAGCGGCGCGATATTGAAAATGCGGTTCGGGCAGCCGCCATGGAACAGGCCGAAGAACGGGGCCTTGATGCGCCCTTGGTCTGGGCGGCCGGGGAAGGCTGGCATCCGGGCGTTGTCGGCATCGTCGCGTCGCGCCTCAAAGAAACCGCCAACCGCCCGGCCATCGTCATCGGTCTGGACGGGGATGAGGGCAAAGGATCGGGCCGATCAGTGACCGGTGTCGATCTGGGTGCCTCGATTCAGCGGCTGGCGGCGGAAGGTCTGCTGGTCAAGGGCGGCGGCCACAAGATGGCGGCTGGCCTGACGGTCATGCGTGATCAGCTGGAACCGGCGATGGAACGGCTCAGCGAATTGCTGGCAAAACAAGGGGCAGGTCAAACCGGCCCTGCTGACCTGAAACTGGAAGGCACACTTATGCCCGGCGCGGCCACTGTCGATCTGATTGAACAGATTGAAAAAGCAGGGCCTTTCGGCGCCAGTGCTCCGGCTCCGCGGTATGCCTTTCCGGACTTACAAGTGCGCTTTGCCAAGCGGGTCGGCGACTCCCATCTGAAGCTGTCGCTGTCGGATGGGGTGGGTGCCGGGTTGGATGCCATTGCGTTTGGCGCCTTTGACGGACCAATGGGGGAACGGCTGACCAATCACGGCGGCGCACGCTTTCATTTCGCCGGACGACTTGAGGTGAACACATGGGGTGGACGGCAAACTGTACAACTCAGATTGGAAGATGCCGCCGAGGCGATCTAAGGCCGCATTCGCCACCGCCAAAAAACTTTCACAACCCTGCGTTTTTCGGCTTGCGGGGGTCAGAGTGAAACCGTAAAAGGCCCCCCACAAGCTAGCGTGGCCCGTTCGTCTATCGGTTAGGACGCCAGGTTTTCAACCTGGAAAGAGGGGTTCGATTCCCCTACGGGCTACCA